>JAVBPO010000013.1:0-13311 GCA_031549565.1 Thermoguttaceae bacterium | reverse complement strand
AATCAAGTTGCATGGCGGCACGGAATTGCATCAAATTCCGCGATGCGTAAGGATTTAGCGGAACTTTATCGAGCGACGGCCGTGTCGCGTCCGGAGATGTTGCCGGGCGGCAAGACGATTGCGGACAGTCAAAAAAGCTGACGAGTCGCCGTAAGTCCAGGAAATGAAAGAGGATGCGACTATTTTGTGCTTTGAGCCATACCGGAACATCCGTTGAATGACGAACGCAAGCATTCTTCCTAATACCCCCCAAACGTCGTGGGCCTGTCTGCCGCAACAGTAAACGCCTCCGGTCGCTCGGCGAAAAACCACGGCTTGCAAAAAATGTCCAGGGATTGTACGGTGTAGGATTCCTCCCGTTCGGGACGCAGGATCAGCCTCCGTAGAATACCATGCTCATTGCCGTCGACATTGGGAACAGCCGTGTGAAATTCGCCCTTTACGATCAGGGGGAGGTGCGCGATTTGGCAACCTTTGCGGATGCGGTGAAAGTGTGCGGGCGAAACGAAACCCGTTGGGCAATCGGAAGCGTCAACCCGCGCCAAACGGAAAAACTGCTCGCCAAACTCGCAAAAAAACGGCCCGACGATCCTATTCGCGTCTTGAAAACGGAAGATGTTTCGATCACAATTGATGTGGACGAGCCGCGTCGGGTCGGCATCGACCGGCTACTGGCCGCTTGCGCTGCCGTGAAGTGGAAGCGGAAATACGCCCCGGACTACGCCGTCGAGCCGATACTTTTGGTCGATTTGGGGACCGCGATCACGGTCGATCTCGTTTCGGGGGACGGCGTGTTTCTCGGTGGGGCGATCCTGCCCGGTTTGGAGTTGGCCGCGAAAAGTCTACGCCGGGGAACCGCTCTGCTACCGAAAATCCGGAACTTCGACGATGCAAAGTTTCCCGGAAAAAACACGGTCGACGCGATTCGCTGCGGACTTTTCGAGGGGACCGTCGGCACAATCCGTCGATTTTGCGAACTGGTCGAACATTCTTTTTCGACGGGAATTCTCCGGGCAAAGCCGCTTTTGCTTTTAACCGGCGGAAATGCCGAGCCGGTTTACAACGCCGTTCGCAAGGAGCGAGAAGCGATTTGGCTGCCCCGGCTGGTTCTCGACGGAATTCACGCAACAAGTTTTTCACTTTTTTCCGATTTTTCCTAAAACGAAACCCGCACAAGAAGCATCCAAACGGAAATGGAGCGTGGGCGTCTCGCTCGCGATCCCTATTTTCCGGATTCAACGGTTTTCCGGATCATGCGACTTGAATTGACAGTATTAGAAAAGGAGTAAAACCGGGTCGTTTTTTGTCGATGCCAAAATAAAACGACAATGCGGCATAATGAATGGAAGCACTATGGAATCACCCCGCGCTCACGCTTGGGGCTGGTATTGTCTCTATTATCCACTCCCCACTTTCCTCATGTCCACTCAAACAGGTTTACTTCGTCGGATCTTTTTTGTCGGCCAAACGCCCACCCAGGTTTCCGGGAAAAAATACACACGAACACTCATGTTCGAGCCGCTGGAAGAGCGGATCGTACTCAATGCCGCTCCGATCCTACAGGGATTGCCGGAAGTGCTCTATCTGACTCCGGGGACGAGCTATCACTTGGCTCTGGACGGAAAAGACGCGGACAACGATAAGTTGACCTACACGATTCAGAGCACGAACAACGACGGCAACGCGTTATTCAGCGCGTCCGTTCTCGAAGGGAATAAGAGCGTCAAGTTTTCCGTTTACCAGGAAAAGACCGCCGGAAAAGCGGATTGGGAACTCGTCGGCGACATGATCATGGAGCTTTTCCAGAAGGAAGCTCCGCTCTCGACCCAACGGTTCATGGACATCATCAACGGCGTGGAGATCGGCGGGAAAACGTACACGTATAACGGCGTCGCGGTTCACCGAATTCTCGACGGATTCATGTTCCAGGGGGGGGACGTGAAATACGGCAACGGCTACGGCGGAACCGGCGTCACGTTTCCGGACGAATACAACAGTCTGCTACAACATTCCAGTCGCGGTATCGTTTCGACGGCCAACTCGAACAATGCCGAGAAGAACATCTACAACTCGAACGACAGCCAGTTCTTCATCACGGACAACGCGACCCCCTGGCTCGACGGCAAGCATAACGTGTTCGGTTTCATTACCGAAGGGGACGACATCCGGGAAAAAATCAACGCCGTTGCCGCTTCCACGGCCGGCGTTCCGGTCAACGCGGTTAAAACGGACAACTTTCAAATCTTCGACGATTACGAAAACGGAACGCTTCGCTTCGTCGTTCCGTCCAACGCGAAGGACGGCGAGTCGCAGGTCACGGTCATGGTTTCCGACGGCGTCAACGATCCGGTTCCGTACACGTTCACGGTGAAAGTCATGGCCGAGCCGACGAGCAAACCGGCGTGGAACGTGCCGAAGTTCCTCGATTTGTCGTCCGGACAAAGCTATACGTTCACGCTTCCCGAATACGCGGTTCCCGGCGAAGTCGAATACGTCGCCCAGTACAATTCGACGGCTAAAGGGGATCCGAACATCACCGTGACCCGCAGCGGACGTGATGTCACGATCACCACACCGGCGACCGGCGGCGGGATGTCGGAAATCCTTATCAAAGCTGTCGCCAAAGACGGCGACGTCAACAACGGCTACACGTTCGGCAACGCCTCGCAGATCGTCACATTGTTCGTCGCCCCTTCGGCGCCGAAGATCAAGCTTTCCCCGCTGGCCGACACCGGAACACAGGGGGACAACATCACCTCGCGGAACAACGACAAGGAGGGGAATGAGTTGATCTTCGAGGTTTCCGACGTCGTCGACGGCGCGTCCGTACTCCTTTACAGCAACGGGTACGAAATGGCGGGAACCCTGGTGTCACAGGTCCAGCAGGAAAACGGTTTGTGGACCATGACGATCAAGGCGAAATTGAGCGAAAATCCGACCGCCCTTGCCGACGGAACCTACCAGTTTTCCGCGAAGCAACGTTTCACCAAAGCGACCGATTACGGACATGAAGCGATGGAAAGCCCGATTTCCACGCAGTTGGCCGTCGTGATTGACACCAAGGGACCGGTTTTTACCAAACCGGCCGGGAACACGATCTTCGACGCCAAGGTGGGCAAAGAGCTCAAGATCGAATTCGAAACGCAAAACCAGGCCGCCGACGCGACGAAATTCACGATCCATTCCGTCAAAAATTCCAAAGGGGAAACGATCGAAATTCCGGCCGGGGCCGCGATCACGGAAAACGGAATCTTCACCTGGACGCCGACCGCGGGGCAGGCGGACGATTATATTTTCGAAATCAAAGCGACCAACGGCTCCGGGCTTTCCTCGACCAAGTCGGTTGAAATTTCGTTCCAAAACGGGCCGCAGTACAAGATTACCGGTACGACGACGATCGACGAGGGAGAGGAGTTCGTTCTGGAACTCGAACTGGACGACGAGGATTACGAAGGCGCCGTCGAGTTTACGCTGAAAGAAGGTTCGCTCCCGACCGGAACGAATTACACGCTTGAAAAAACCAGCGACACCACGGCGGTGTTTCGTTGGACGACGACCGAAGCGGACGGGCCGGCCGTTTACAATCCGGTCTTTATCCTCACGGACAAAAACGGCGACACCCGCCGCAAGGACGTCCTGTTGACCGTCAATGAAATCGATACGGCTCCGGAATTTACGAACGAATTTAAAACCGTTTACACGCTTCGGGAAGAGGAAGAGTTTACCTTGCAACTGACCGCCAAGGACGACGACATTTACCCCGGCGCAAGCAATCCGCTTACGTATTCGTTCGTCGGAACGCATCCGGACGGTATGACGATCGACGCCGCGACCGGCTTGATCAAGTGGACGCCGGACGAATCGTGCGGAACGTTCAGCTTCGATGTCAAAGTGCGCGTGACCGACAAGACCGGTTTGTTCGACGAAAAATCGCTGCACTTGTTCGTCGAAGAAGTCGATTCCCCGCCGGTGTTCGAAGACGATGACACCGTTTTCGTCGGTCGCCCCGGTTCGCGGCTCACCGGCCAGGTCACGGCCAGGGATCCCGACTACATTCAGAACCCGGACATTCCGATCAATCAGGTGGTTTACATGCTGGAAGGGGACGACATTCCGGACGGAATGACGATCGATCCGCAGACCGGTCAAATCACGTGGAATATTCCGTCCGATTTTCTCGGGCAAGACGTGTCCCGGATCCTCACGATCGGCGTGACGGCGCAGGAAATCACAAGCTCCGGCCAGCTTGGGCTTTCTTCGACCAAATCGGTCATGATATCCATTTCGGCAAAGATTATCTGGGACGATCCCACCGGCGGCCCGACGGACCCGAACGAAGCGATCATGCAGAAGCTGTTCGGCGAACTCGGAGCGTCCGGCAATTCCTTGATGCTGCAAGGAGATTATGGGAGTATGCTGACCGGACGACAGTTGTTCCAATATTCACCGGTCATCGATTACGGTCACACGAGTTATCACGGCTTGGGAAGCATGTTCCATCCGGGCGGTTTCGGGATCGACGGCTCCAACGGCGGCGACACTTCGCTGGAATCGAAACCCGAAGCGGAGAACACGGAAGAAGCCGTGAACACCGAAGGAAAACCGAACACACCGACGCCGAAGAAGAGTGCCGCCAAACAGGGGGAATCGTCCGAGCAGCGTAAAAACGCCGCGATTCTGCCTTGGGACGTCGAAAATCTGATGGAAGACGGAGACTCGCTCGCCGGTTACGAATGGATTCGGCAGGTCGCATGGAATCTCACCCAATCGACGGAAGACTACGATCCGGAGCTGATCGTCGAAGAAACCCCGGAAATGGAAGACGCCATTGCGTTACTCGCCGCGGCGTATTGAATATGAGGGGTCAGGAGTCAGGGGACAGGAGCCAGGAGGAGCAGTGTCGTTTTTCTACTCTGAAAAACAGTCAAAAAACAAATGAACCAATCAGGATAATGTGTCAATTATTTTTCAACTGCTTCCGACTCCTGACTCCCGACTTCTGAAGCCTGACTCCTATCGCTCCATGCACGAAATCGCGGAAACCGTTTCCGAAGCCGGGGTTGCCAAGGCGTTGGCCTCGTTTCGGCGTTTGTTCGTCCTCGGAATTCTTGCCGGGGTTTATATTGCGTTCGCTTCGGAAGCGTCGACGATGGCCGCGTTCAATCTTTTGGCCGATCCGTCGACTTTCGGACTCGGACGCTGTCTGGCCGGCGCGATCTTTCCCGGCGGGTTGATGCTCGTCGTCATCGCCGGCGGAGAACTGTTTACCGGCAACACGATGATGCTCCTGCCGCTGGCCCGGCGTAAAATCAGCCTCGGCGGTCTGTTACGGAATTGGTGTGTCGTTTATCTCGGCAATTTCGTCGGTTCGGTTTTCGTCGCCTGGCTGATCGTCCACTCCGGGCAACTCAACGGCGGCGCGAACCTGCTCGGCGGCGTCACAATCAAGATCGCGGCGAGCAAATGCCATTTAAGCTTCACGGAAGCACTTGCGCTGGGCATTCTGTGCAACTGGCTCGTTTGCCTGGCCGTTTGGATGGCGGCGAAGGCGAAAGACGTGACCGGGAAAATCTTCGCTATTTTCTTCCCGATCTGGCTGTTTATCACGTCCGGTTTCGAGCATTCGGTCGCCAACATGTACTACATCTCTGCCGGTTTGCTTGCCAAATCGAATCCGGCCTGGATGGAATCGGCCGTGAAACTGAGTCCCGACATTCTCAATTCGCTGACGTGGTCGAACTTCTTATTCGCCAATCTGCTCCCCGTCACGCTGGGCAACATCCTCGGCGGCGGCGTTTTCGTCGCGCTCGCTTACGGTTATGCCGTGAAACCCGCCAACAGGGGATAAGTTCCTCTGGAAATGTCAAATTTTTTCGAGAAAAATGCGAAAGCGTTTGATTATTCTTCTTTTTCTCCTAAAATAGGACGTAATCCATTAGGAGGGGGCGTCGGTAAATGGGTAAATGGCCACCAAAGGTTTTTAAACTGGGAGGAATTTCGATCAGACAACGTGGTCCCCTCGCCCCCGGTATTCCGGGGGAGAGGGGTAGGGTGAGGGGGGGGAGCTGTTTGACGCTTCATTTCCCCTCACCCTACCCCTCACCCCGGAATACCGGGGAGAGGGGACCGGCGTTTTGGCTGTTAACATTGTTGACTTTACCTGTATTACCGCGGCCTCTATTAGGTACAAGTGAAGAACGACCGACGATAGAGGTCCGGCTTTTCTCTTTTCTCCATGTCGCAATTCAAATCGATTTGTCCCCACTGCTTTATGCACTATACGCTCGACACGGCGTATCTGGGCAAAGTTGCGCAGTGCAGCAGTTGTCGGGAACAATTCGTTTTGGAGCGAATCAGTGAAACCTTGACCCTGACTCCCCACAGTGGAAAAGAGCCCACCTTAGACGAGACCGATCAGGACAGGACGCCGCCGCATCCGGAGGAAGCCGTCGAAGACCGTGCCCCTCCTCTACGTCGGGTCTTGGAATCCGCGCAGGAGCAGACGAAACTCCATCCCGAACCGACGGATCATTTGCCGGTTCGTCGACCACCGGAACCGCAGAACGAAACGCTCAGCATTACATCCGATACGAGTCTTTCCGACGACCACGCGGGAATCTGGAACGTCGGCGAGGTCGTTCTCGGCATCTACGAAGTCAAGCAACTCGCCCCGAATGTCCCTTACGCCCAAGGAGGCGTCGGTATCGTCCAAAAGATCTACCACCGGGAATGGGACATGGAGCTGGCCGTCAAGAGTCCGAAGCCGGGCGTGCTTCGCAGCGAAAGCGGCATCGCCAGCTACGAACGGGAATGTCAAACGTGGATGGAGCTCGGCCTTCATCCGAATATCGTGACGTGCTATCTCGTCCGGCGGATCGGAGGAGTTCCGCGGATTTTCGCCGAGTACATCCCCGACGGCAGTCTTCGGGATTGGATGGTCGATTTGCGGCTGTATGAAGGGGGCCCGAAAGCGTCGCTTCTGCGGATTGTCGATATCGCGATTCAATTCGCTTGGGGATTGGACTATGCCCATCGGCAGGGGCTTTTGCATTTGGACGTCAAACCGGCGAACGTGATGATGTCCGGCTCGACTCCGAAAGTGACCGACTTCGGCTTGGCTCAGGTCGCGACGACCGATTCAATGTCCAAGGGGCTCGCAGCGAGTAAATGGGAAGGAATGACGCCCGGCTTTTGTTCGCCGGAACAGTATCGCGCTTTCGAACTGTATCAACGAGGGGAAGTCGATACGTCGCTGAAAATCACGGCGCAATCCGACATTTGGTCCTGGGCGATCAGCATCCTGTCGATGTTTCACGGGCGTGCTCCCTGCCGCAAAGGGGGCCAGACGGCGGCGAAAGTGTTCGAGATGTTTCTGACCGCGCCGACGCCGAACGACCGGCCGAGAATGCCGCCGGCGCTCGTAGAACTGATGCGGCACTGTTTCCAGGAAGATCCGAAAGATCGTCCCCGCTCCATGTCGGAAATCGCCGCGAGGCTGATCGACATCCATGCCGAAGCAAGCGGCGCGGCGTACCCGCGCAAGGCTCCGTCGATCACACAGTTGACCGCCGAAAGCTTGAACAATCAGGCGGTGTCGTTTCTCGACCTGCACAAAAAGAAAGAGGCGGAGCACCTGTTCCAGGAAGCGTTGAAAATGCAGCCGTGGGAACCGGAAGTGACGTATAATCAAACGCTTCACCTCTGGCGCGACGGCGGAATGACCGACTTGGAAGCGATCGAGCGGCTGGAAACTTTGGTCAAAATCCGCAACGAGCCGGTTTCCCATTTCGCTTTGGGACTTGCGCAACGGGAACGAGGCAATCTCTCCCCCGCCCGGCAGGAGTTTGAATCGGCCATGGAGTTAAAAGCCCGTCCCGACTTCAAACGAGCCTTGGCCGGCGCGGAAAAGATCGTCGAGCGCGGCATTCGTTGCGTGGACCGGTTCGCCGTCAAACATCGCCGCGGGCCGCTCGCTTTCCTCGACGACAAGGAAGAGATTCTGCTCATCGCCATTGATGAACGACTTTTTTTCGTTTACGATATCAAACAGCATCGCAGGTGGTTGACGCTCAAAGTTTCCCAGGATCAAACGAACGAATCCTCGGCGACCGGACGGCGAATCGCGCTGAGCGAAGATTTTCAATGGGAACTTTCCACGGGAAAAAATTCGTCGCAACCTGTTTTGAAATCGGTTGCGGACGCCTCGAAAAAATTTCAGTTCGCCGCCGTCCCCTGGGGGTCGTTGAAACTCAACGCAACCGGAACCTTCCGTGCCGCGACGTGGGAATCGTCGTATTCGCAACCGGCCCATGCGGCGTCCGCTTCCTTCGAGTTGTACTCCAGGGATTCCGAGGAAACCCGTATGGACGATTCCGACTGGGACTCGGCTTCCGACACGACGACGAAGGACGCTGCTTCGCCGCCGGGCATCTGGAATTTCCAAGTCGTCGGAAAAGATCATCAGGTCGGAATCGTCGACGGTGCCCGAAAGAACGTCCTCGGAACCTTACAGGGACACGAGGACGAAATCCATTCCATTTCGCACGGCGGTCGAAAAGGGGAGTGGATCGTAACCGGATCCCGCGACAGAACGATCCGAATCTGGGAGCTCCCGATCTGCCGCTGCGTCCGAACGATTAGCGGATTGGACAGCCCGGTCGACGCAGTTTATCTGGCGCGTTCGGGCGCGTTCGTGATCGCCCTGCTTGGGGGGAATTCACTGCGTATCTGGGACGTCGGAATCTTATGCCGCAATTCGGAGCATCTGCGTGCGCCAATTTTACTGTGTCAAGTTTCAAGTAGCGAAGAATTGAGCCGGCGTCAAAGTGAATTGACCGAGCTTCAGGAAGAGTTGACTTCGGCGATCGACAAGGACGATTATTCGACCGCGACCGAAATCCTTCGGAAATTGCGTGACCTGCCGAGTTGGGATTCCGTTCGCGGCGAACTTCCCTGGGACATTTTGATTCAAAAATGCAAACGGGTCAAACCGACGGACGCGGTTTGTTTGCACACCCTGGTCGGACACGAAGATAAAATCACAGCCGTCGCACTTTCGCTGGACGGTCGTTTGGCGGTTTCCACCGGAAAAGATCAGACGATCCGCCTTTGGAACACACAAAGCGGTAAATGTGCACGAATCCTGACCGGACATCAGGATTGGATTCGCGACGTCGCGCTCACCTGGGACGGTCGTTATCTTGTTTCAGGAAGCTGGGATACGACGGTTCGCGTCTGGAACGTCGGGACCGGAAAATGCGTCCGAACCTTGAACGACCGCGTCCGTTCGATCAGCCGGGTCGCGATCCAGCCGACCGGAAAAATCACGGCAATCGCCACGGCGGCCGGCTCCCTATTGCTCTGGGACGTTGCCGCGGATCATGTCGTCGGAAACTGGACAGCGCACCAGGGCGGAATTAACACCATGGCGTTCAACCGCGACGGACGATACCTGGTCACCGGCGGAGATGACGCGACGGTTTGCGTCTGGGACACCGCTTCGCTGCGTTTGGTTCGGAAATGGAGCCGCGGCAAACTTCCGATCACCGCCGTGAGAATCCTGATCGGCAACCTGGGTTTGATTTCCGCATCGAAAGAAGGCGTTCTGGAAATTCGTCGTCTCCCTTCGGCGGCACCGCCGACGCTTCTGTCCGGGCATGTCGCCGAAATCGCGGCCTTGGCGACCGTGGTCGACAATCGCTTTTTCGTTACGGCGTCCCGCGACCAGACGGTGAAAATCTGGAAACAGGAGGACGGTTCTTTGCTGAAGACCTTGTCGGGCCATTCCGGACCGATCACGGGACTGGCGATGGACTTTTCGGGCCGTAAAATCCTGACCGGATCCGAAGACGGAACGGTTCGATTTTGGGAACTCTTTTGGGAATTGGACTATCCTGGTTCGACCGATTGGGAAGAAACCGCGAGGCCGTTTTTGTACGCATTGCTGTCGCTCTACTGCGAAGATGCGGAGCCGGGCCCGCCGAAGCTGGACGAACCGACGATCCAGCGGATACTTCTGGAGATGGGCTACCGCGGCTTCGGCCATATCCGTCCCGACGCCATCCGGGACGAAATTCAAAAAATGCTGACCCGCTGGTCCGGTCCCCAGGAATTTCCGAAAGAGTAACGGGACGTGACTTTTCCGCCCGTCCTGTTACGCCCCGTTGGTGCTGAATCGTTTGGGAACGCCGCCACCCGCCGGTTGACACCGGCGGTTATAGACATTCAGCCCCGCAGGGGCTGGGAATCATTTTGGACGCTCAAAGTCTCTCGACAGCCCCAAAACGGCAAACGCTCCCGTTTGAAAGACTCTGTACCAGCGAAGCCTTATTCCTCACCCCAATCACGCGGCTTTTCCTTTTCGCGGGAGTTGGATGATTTGCGAGTCGCCACCGCCGACGGTCAGTTTCGAGTTGAGCAGGTGTATCACGGCGGCGAGGCTGTTGACAGTTTCCTCGAAATGGCGACTGCCGGACAGCGCCGCGAGGTTCTGGTTGAGCCGCTCTTCCAGCTTCGTGATCTGCCCCGTTGCGTCGATCACGGATCGGAACACATCGGTTTGCCGTACCATCGCGTCCTGGAGCGAGCCGACGAGTTGTACGTTTTGCTTCATTGATTCGTTCAGCGAATGGAGCGCACCTTCCGTTTTGCGGAGAAGCTGCTCTTCCGTTTGAGCGAGTGCGGCGGCGTGTTGCTGCACGTTTTCTTTCATTCCGGCGACGAGCGTCGATTTCGCGTGAGCCGTACTTTCCGCGACGAGCCGGGCGTACTTCTCGTTCGCCGAAGCGATGACCTGCTCCCAAATCGACGACTGCGTTTTGATCAGCGACTCGATCGAATCGACGACCGATTCGAGCATTTTTCGGACCGCGATGATTTCGCCGTTGTCCGCCGCGGCTCCGAGCAATTCGAATCGGCCCCGGAGTTCGTCGCTCACCGCTTGGTCAACCGCGGCGAGAATCGCGTTCTCTTGTTTGGAAATCGAGTACTTCGTGAAAAACAGGATAATACTGAACGTCAAGGCGATCGCCGTCGTATCGAATGCAATCGTCAGTCCTCCCATGACCATTGGGAGTGAATTTTCCAATTCTTCCGGGTTGAGATTTCCCATCGCTTCGGCAATTCCGACGACCGTTCCCAAAAAACCGAGAATCGGGATCGCCCAAATAATCAGTTGGACGAATCCGTAATCCGATTCGGCATTCATCGCATCGTCGTCGGCCAAAAAACGCAGTTCCGTGTCGAGTTGCTCCGCCGACTCGCATTGCCGGACGTATTTCAGCGCCCGGAACAGCCGATTGACGTAGAAAGACGGGCCGTTTTTCTTGAGAAACTGCTCGACCTGCTTCAAATACGATTCACAGCTTCGCGTATCGACCCGCTGTTCCTTGATCGGCGGCAGTAGCGGGGCGGCTTGAACACCCTTACGTTGGTGCAAAAGGTCGAACGCTTTAATTCCGAGAGCGCACATTCCGATGAAAAACATCGCGGTTTCCGTGTACTCGATCGGGTGCATCGCCAAATACCGGACGAGTAGTTCGCTTTGGATCGCCCCGTTGTGGAGAAACGTGTAAAAAACGTAGGTGACTAATCCGCCCCAAAGGAGTGGAGATTTAACGATTGTGGAAAATATTTTCATGAAAACGTCTCTCGTTAGCCCCGGGGCCTGCCCCGAGCTGTCTTGTTTCAATTCAGCACTGCTCCAGCGCCGGTGCGAATCCTACGAAATCGAGGGGTTTAAATCCAGAGGAAAATCCACGCCAAATTACCATGTTTGCGCAACCGGACCGTGAAACCGACGGAGCCCCCCGAAATAAGGCGGTTTTCGAGAAATTTCAAAAACCGTGAAAATTGTCGCAAGGTTTTTCCCCGGGCTAGCCGATCAATGGAGTATCAACGGGGAACAGGAAACAAAACGAAGAAAAAACTCGAATTTTATACCCTCCCGAGCCTCCGAATTTCAAGAAGCTTTATTTCAAATCCCAGGGGGGGAATGGTCCGTGGCAATGTCGAAAGATGTTGCCCGGACCTCTATATTTTAAAGCGGCGGGTCGTCAAAAATAGACACTTCGCTCTATCTTTTTCCTCGCTGTTTTTCGTGATAGACTCATTGAAACACCGCATCGGCGCGTGTATCGAGCAGACGAACGCGACGAAGTATTTGCTTGATTCGATGAGAATTGACAACAGGGTGTTTTATACCCGGGCTACAACGAGGAGCATCGAGCACCGGACGATCTTTACCTGGTTCATTGTTTTACGTTGGCGTATTTTGACGGCAAGGTAATGAGTATCGAGCATTCCGACCGCGAGATGCACGGCATTTACACTTATGACTCGGCGGAAGAAGCGATTCGTGAAACGCATAAACTTTTCAGCGACAAACGGTCTGCCTGAACGCCGTGTCGTCAAGGTACCGTGAAGCATGTCGACAAAGGTTTTATTGTGTCAAAAAATCATTGAGAAAGAAAAGGCGTTCATGAATATCGAGATTCGTCGCGAGGAAGAAAAGGATTATCGTCAAGTCGAGGAATTGACTCGGGAAGCGTTTTGGAATCTTTATGTGCCCGGCTGCAGCGAACATCTGATCGTCCATCGTTTGCGACAAAGCGATGATTTTGTGCCGGAATTGACTTTCGTTGCGGTTTTGGACGGCAGAATCGTCGGCAATATCGTTTTCAGCCGTTCGAAAATCGTTGCCGACTCCGGGATCGAACATCCGACGCTCACTTTCGGTCCCGTGAGCGTTTTGCCCGAGCTGCAACATCAGGGAATCGGAACGATCCTGATTAATCATGGTGTCAAATCCGCTGCCGAGATGGGCCACAAGACGATTGTGATTTTCGGATATCCGGAGTATTACGCCCGCTTTGGATTTCGTCTTGCCAAGGATTTTCAGATCGGCACGTCGGAAGGAAAGTATCATGCCGCTCATCAAGTGCTGGAATTGACACCAGGCTCGCTCGACGGTATTTCAGGACGATATTTTGAGAGCGCTCATTTCAATACCGACCCCGCCGAGTTGGAAATCTTCGACCGCACCTTTCCGACCAAAGAGAAGGCCGAGGCCGAGAGCCAGAAGAAATTCGCCGAAATGCTTGACTCTTTTTTACCATGAGACTCTGGTCGTTACAGGCCCTCGCATCCTTTGGGACGCAACGGGAAAGATCATCGAATATGAAAACCGGGAATCGTACGATATCGACCCGAACGACGTCTGGATCCCCTTTTGGGTAACTCGCGGCAAGGAAATTTGGTATCCGCCGGCTTATCGAATCGAACCGTAGAATTCACGCCGGCGACTCAAGAGTC
>JAVBPO010000107.1:0-6926 GCA_031549565.1 Thermoguttaceae bacterium | reverse complement strand
ATTCGTCCTGATGCTCCCGGGCGGTTTCGGGGCGCGGGAATGGGTGCTCATCCAGTTTCTCGCTCCGATGTTCGCCGCGGCTTTGACGGCGTCCGGCGGAGATCCGACGCTCGCCGAAGGTTTCGCGATCGCCGTCGCCGGTGGACAGCGGGTCGTTTCAATCCTCGCCGAACTCGCGATCGGAGCGGTTCTGGTCGTGCTGCCGGTTCAGAAAGATGTTCCGGGGGAAGCCTGACACCGTTCCGCAAGTTTCGTTTCACTCCACATGCGGCTCTTTCGGGGGTTCTTTCACGAAATTCAAATCGAGCCACATTCCGCGATTGGGATAGGGAGTCGGCGTCTGGTCGAAAATGCTGCAACCCCACAGGTACGGCGTACCGGGTTTATGTTTCGCATAATACGAGTTACCCTCTCCTTCGGTTCCGTCCGGATGTGGGTCGTAAAAGAACGGACAATTGACGTACGGCACGTTCGGAATCTCCGTCAGAATGCCCGCCGTTTTCAGTGCGTCGAGCGTTTCGGGAAATTCTCCCTTTTCCTTGACGTATTTCATCAGCGCCAGTTCGAGAATCCTCGCCCGCCGGGCCAACTCCGTGCGATAGACGCTGTCGAGCGAAAACCGAATGTACGTGGTTGCCAATCCGTTCCACAACCGTATTGGGCGTTGATTCTCCAAACGACCCTCCGGCCAATACTCATCCATCAGTGCGCGTTGATACGAGTCGATGTCCCCCTGGTTGTGGAAAACGATCGCATCCGCTTTCTCCGCGAGCGATGATTGAATTTGAAACGCGTAATCCGTTTCCCGCAGGGCGCGTTGACGTTCCCACGGAAAGAGCGTGAACAAGAGAAGCGCTTTATGCTCCCCTCCGAAACCCTCGACCACTCGATCGTAACGGAGGTACCGATAGTCAACTTCATACATCCGCTGGAGCCGCTGCGTGAGCGGAACCCGCTCGGTGTCAAGCGACTGGAGTATCGCAATCGCGCCGTCGAGAAACGCGGCGTCGATTTCGTCGACGATTATCGGCGGATTGTTTCGTTCGTCTTCATTTTCGGAGGACACGTCCTCTTTTTTGATCGAACCCGGATCCTCTTTGAGTTTCCGTTCATAATATTTCCGATTTTCGAGGGTCAACAGATTTTGGATTCCCCAGAGGACTTCATATTCGAGATCGTAATGGCTGTAAGCGACGTCGGCCCGGGACGGATCGGTAAACGACCGGTTCACATATTCGTATCGATTTTTCAATGTTTCCAAATCGGGTGCCCCTCGAACGTATTCCCAACTCCAGGAATAGAGCGTTTGGTTGTCCTGTCGTACGGTTTCGATCGGCTTACATTGAAAACTCGACGACAACGCCTGCGGATCGGCGCGGAAGCCGTAATCGACTTTCGGGATCGTGTAGACGCGATAAAACGGTATCACGACGCAGATCGCGGCGAAAGTGCCAAACACGGTCAATCCGACCGGACGCCGCGAATTTCGAACGGTTCGCCCGCGAAGCCAATCGTCGATCCGCAACCGCGATGCCACCACGAAAGCGAGAATGAGCGGGGCCGTGCTCCACACGAGCGTCGGAATCCCAAGGTTGACACCGTCCAGATACGTCCAAACGCCGAGGTAGAGCCACATCAACGTCCCCCAGATCATGAGGGCGTAATTCAATCCCGCCGTCGCGACGATCGAAACGACCGGACTGCGCACGAAGAGCGAAACGAAAATTCCGACGAAAAGCTGCGGCGTGGTCCAGACGAGATACATGCCGCCGGCGACGAGCCATCGGAGAAAATCGTCTTTTTTCATTTCAAAATAGAAAGACGCAATGAGCAGCGTCAAAATCCCGACGAACACGACCGCCAAATAGGGAACCGCGAACGTGAGCACGCGGCTCCACCAGATTTTGCCCGGCGAGACGCCCCGCTCGGCGAGAAACGCGCCTTGGGTCTTTTGATCGGCGGAAAACACGGTACCGCAGTAAACGTACGACATGATAAAAAGCACGCCGATCCAACAGCCGACAAATATTCCGAGGTAATTATTGGCATTTTGGCTCAATCGCGGCAATCTCGTTTCGCCGAGAGCAACGACCAGAAAGAAGACGAGCCAAGTGATGACGCCCATACCGATCGTCGTGAGGAATATCGTGCGATGTTGTCGGTACGCTTGGTCGCAGAGCGAGAGGAATTCGCCGCGTTTTTTCGGGACCGCCGTTTTCGCGATCTTATAATGCGCGGCGAGTGCTTCAGCGGTTTCTTCCGAAGCCAAGCGAAAATCGGCGAACCGGTTGCGTTTGTCGCGCCAAATATCGAACCAGTAGTATCCGCAAACCACGCCGGCGATTCCGGCCAGGAGCGTGACGACGACGAATGTCGCGAGGCCGAAATACGAAACGAATTCCTGTTGGTTACTCCCCTCGATGTATACGTTCGTATACCGGATGTATTTACCGAGCAGATACTGGAGCGAGAAGAACACTCCCCAAAATGACACGGATGCGGAAACGAACGAAGCGAGCAGCGCGTGTAATTGCGAACGGAGCAACGGCGTCCAGAACAAACCCCAGCAGATCGGAAACACGACGCAGCCGAGCGGAATCCAAATGATCGGATAAATCGCTTCGCCCGGCGAAATATTAATTTGAACTTGCGTGAACAGGAGGGCCAACAGCCCCGATTCGAGCAGCGTAATCAGCAGAAAGGCGAGCGAGCTGCCGAACGTCCAGGCCAACTTTCCAGCCAACAGCGTTCCGCGAGGGATCGGGAGATTTCTCAGAAACGGGTACGTTTTTTCTTCATGTTCGTTACAGAACACGATCGCCGCGGAACTGGCCGAGTAGACTGCCGAAACGACGACCGCGATGATCAGAAACGGGGCGGCGCTAAAATCCTGGGCGATCCTCGGGTTGAAAAAGACCATGAGGAGCGTCAAAATCTGCGCCGTGACGACGATCACAAAGAGCGCGACTCCCATCGGAATCTGCTGACGATATTCTTTCCAAAGGATGGCGGTGAACATGTTAATTATGAATTATGAATTATGAATTATTTCATATACGCGACGAAAATTTCTTCCAGGGACGGGCTTCGAATTTCGAAACGGCCGATGTTCGGGTCGTTGTCCAGGACTCCGACCGCGGCGGGGTCGAGGTACCGACCGAAGACGCGGACCTCGCGGTTGTCGCTTTGCGTTTGTACGATCTGCTCCATCGGGGCGGAAAAGTCCGCGGTTCCGTCGGGGAGCCGTTTCGCGTTTTCCGAAAGCGTCGCCGTAATGATATGCGTGCTCGATTTCAGTTCGTCCAGTTTTTCGACCAAAACGATCTTGCTCTTTTTCATGATCGCGACGGTGTCGGCGACCCGCTCGACCTCGCCGATCTGGTGCGACGAAAGAAAGACCGTTTTTCCGCCCGCGGCCCGCTCAACCATGCTTTCCAAAAACGAACGCCGAACCAGCGGATCCAGACCCGAGGTCGGTTCGTCGAGGATCAGAAGCTCCGGATCGTGCGCCAAAGCGAGCGAGAGCGACACTTTCGCCCGCATCCCTTTGGAAAGGCTTTTGATTTTCGTTTTCAACGGCAGCCCGAACGACTCGGTCAAGCGGCAGTACTCTTTCCAAAACCCGTCGGCGTAGAATGCGGACGTGAACCGGCCGATTTCTTCGACGCTCATCCAGTCGTAAAGCGTCGGCTGCTCCGGCACGTACCCGACCCGGCGCCGAACCGCGAGGTCGTCCTTCTTGCTGTCGAGTCCGAGCACGGTCGCCGAGCCCGAGTCCGGATCGCACATTCCAAGCAAAATGCGGATCGTCGTCGTTTTGCCCGCTCCGTTTTCACCAAGCAAAGCGAACACGGTCCCCGGCTCGACCGAATACGAAACGTCGTCCAAAGCGGTGTTGCGACCGAATTTTTTTGAAACGTTTTTGAGGGATAACACGGAAGTCATCATAATTAAGGGAGAAGGGTAGAAGGGTGGAAGGGAAGAAGGGGGGAAAAACTGGCGAAACTTATCCGCTGTTTTCTCTCCTGTCTTCTGTCCTCTGTCCTCTGTCCTCTAGACAAGCATAGACCATTTCCCGGATTTCGTCTTTTTGCAGCCGACTGCGAGTCGCTTCGGCGAAAAGCTTTCGAAACTGGGTCTCGAACCAATTTCGTCGTTCGACCTGACACCGGCCCGGCGAATCGACGGCGACGGCGAGTCCCGTTCCCCGTCGGGCGTAAACCACCCCCTCGTCTTGGAGCGTCCGGTAAGCTCTCGCGACCGTATTCGGGTTCAGGGCGAGCTGTTTCGAGAGTTCCCGAACGGACGGAATTAACTCATTCGCGAGAATCGCCCCCGCCGCAATCGCGAATTTGACTTGCTGCACGACCTGTTCATAGATCGCAACGGAACTGGATAAATCAACCTGAATAAACATAACTCTATCAGTGATCGATTAAAAATTGCGAGTGTATTACTGCACCACTGTTCTATCGTCTTAATACAGTATACGCTTTAAATTTTTCAAAGTCAAGAGATTTCGAAGAAATTTTTCCTGTTAGCTGGCTCGCCTGCGAACCGCAGTGAAATTCCTCCGTGTGTAGCCCGTCGCCTGCGACGGGCTAATGCTTGGTGAAATTTTGGCGAAAGCCCGACCTTGACATTTTTCCAAAAAATGTCAAGATAGCGTTTCGTGTCCTCGGGGTTTCGATTTTTTGCGCTGCGACTCCATAACGAACAATACCGATTATGCCGAATTTCTTTCTTGACAATCAGGATATTCTTTTTCAGTTCGACCACCTCAATCTTCGTGAAATCGCGGAAATTCAAGAACGGAACACGCCCGACGGAGAGGCCGATTACGTACCGGAATCCCTCGACGACGTCGTCGACGGGTATCGTCGGATTCTCGAAATCGTCGGTGAAGTCGCCGCGGAAACCATCGCCCCCAGCGCCGAACAGGTCGACGCCGAAGGAAACACCCACAACGTCACCGAAGGAACCGTAACGCTTAACCCATTGGTCCAGCGGAACCTCGACCGGCTCACGCAAGCCGACATGATGGGGTTTACCATCCCGCGAAAGTACGGCGGACTTAACTGTCCGATCACGATCTACACCATGGCGACGGAAATCGTTTCCCGGGCCGACTGTTCGTTCATGAACATGTTCGGACTCCAGGGAATCGCCGACACGATTTACGCGTTTGCGTCGGAAGAAATTAAAAACGAATATCTACCGAAATTCAGCGACGGAAAAGTGACCGGCGCGATGGTGCTCACCGAACCGGATGCCGGGAGCGATTTGCAAGCAGTCCGACTTCGCGCGGATCAGGACGCCGACGGAACCTGGCGTCTCAATGGCGTCAAACGGTTCATTACCAACGGCTGCGGCGAAGTTTTGCTGGTGCTCGCCCGAAGCGAACCGGAAATCGCCGACGGACGCGGCTTGAGCCTGTTCGTGTGCGATCGTTCCCCCGCCGTGAAAGTTCGTTGTTTGGAAAAGAAACTCGGGATCCACGGCTCGCCGACCTGCGAATTAGTGTTCGAAAACACGCCGGCAAAGTTGATCGGCGAACGGCAACGCGGCTTGATCACGTACGTGATCGCGCTGATGAACGGCGCCCGGCTCGGAATCGCGTCACAGTCGCTCGGCGTCGCGGAAGCGGCGTTCCGGTTGGCGCGAGTGTACGCGAATTCCCGGGAACAGTTCGGCGCCCCGATCGAACGGCTCGCCCCGGTTGCCGAAATGGTGACCGACATGCAGATCGCGATCGAAGCGGAACGGTCGCTTGCCTACGAAACGGCCCGGGTCTGCGATTTGGAAAACAACTTGAACCGTCTCATTGAGCGGGACAATCAAAACCTCAGCGACGCCGACAAGAAACAGATGAAACAGGCCGCACGCGGGTATAAACGACTCAACGCGATGCTCACGCCGATGAGCAAGTATTACGGCAGCGAAATGTGCATCGACGTCACGAACAAGGCGGTCCAGGTACTCGGCGGCTCCGGATACATGAAGGATTACGCCGCGGAACGGTATCTGCGGGACGCGAGAATTACGAACATTTACGAAGGAACGAGCCAGCTTCAAATCGTCGCGGCGATCAAGGGTGTCACGTCCGGTGTGTTCGAGTCGTACGTTTCGGAATTCGAGACCCGCAAGTTCGACCATCCGCTTTTGGACGAGCTGAAAGAAGAACTGATCGCCGACCGGAAAAAAATCGCCGAGGCCGTCGAATTCGCGAAGTCGAAAGGGGGCGCTTACGTCGAACTGATCGCCCGGCAACTGGTCGATGCCGCGATGTGCGTGATTATCGGGCATTATTTCCTGTCCCAGGCCGTGAAAAACGATCGCAAAAAGCGAGTCGCGAACTATTGGATCCGCAAGAACCGCAGCGTCGTCCTGCAAAAATGCGAAGACGTGAAACTCGGCAACACCCAGGCGGTCGAAGAATACGCCCTGCTCGCCGGGCCGGTTCCGGTGCTGGTTTGATTTTTTTCCCGAGAATCATAGAACGCGGGCGCCCCGCCCGCACGAAAAGAACGAATCTGCGCTAGTGGCGCGTCATCACCAAAAATTCATGTTGACTTAAATCGTGATTTATGTCATATTGCCGCGTTGTTTTTTTCAACCGGCAAGGAGGCAAAATCATGAATACCGAAAAATTGATTGTCAGGCTCTCCGAGGAGGAACGCCAGGAACTGCAAACCATCATCAAAAAGTTGTAACGGATGTTCCGGTATAGCTCAAAGCACAAAATGGTCGCATCCTCTTTCATTTCCTGGACTTACGGCGACTCATCAGCTTTTTTGACTGTCCGCAATCGTCTTGCCGCCCGGCAACATCTCCGGACGCGACACGGCCGTCGCTCGATAAAGTTCCGCTAAATCCTTACGCATCGCGGAATTTGATGCAATTCCGTGCCGCCATGCAACTTGATT
>JAVBPO010000149.1:0-21905 GCA_031549565.1 Thermoguttaceae bacterium | reverse complement strand
CGCCGTGACCCTCGTTTTTCTCGGCTTGCTCGCCCATCGCTCCACCATCGCCGCAGTATTTCAAAAAAAGACAGCGAACGCTGGGCCAAAATTCATCAGTCCCAACTCTGCCAGTTTCTTCGGTTTCGACACCGCAAAGGCGAAGACGGTCTGAGCGCGGATCGTGATCCGGCTGGAAAATAAGTCGGGTCAACCCTCGCAAGCTTACAGCCAACTCCCCATGGCGATCACCAGTCAATTCGTGATAATTCCCGGGAAGAAAACGAAGTTCTTCCAGATTTTCTGCTTCGATTATCTGGTCAAGCCTTTGTGAAAGAACATGCGCCCCGATCTGTCCCAACTCCTTTCGAGCCCGCTTTTCGTCGGTGCAGATCTTCTCAATCCGGCTGTTCGCGTAGGTGATTCTCATCGGAAATCGTTCCTGGTTTGTTTGGCATCCTCTTATACGGTGTGTCCATCCTACTCCCGTTGCGGTCGATTCGCCATCGAAGGCAACCGTCTTCGAGCGTGTGAAAGACCCCGTATCCGCGGTCGCGGAACCCTTGAACCAGTTCCGGCTTGTACGTGAACTTGCCGCCGCTGATCCAGAGCGTTTCCGGCTTGCACCAGTTCAACAGCGGTTCGGTCAGGTTCGAGTTTCCCCCATGGTGTGGAACCATCAACACGTCGCACTGAATCGGTTCCCGTTCCAAAAAGTTGATCTCCAACGACGCTTTTTTCGTTTCCAAATCGCCGGGGAGAAGTATCTGCTTGCCAAGATGCTCGACCAGCAGAACCAGGCTCGTCGAATTCGTGTGCAGATTTTCCGGCTCCTGTTCCGCGGGCTTTTCGTGCGGATGTAAGACGGTAAACGTCGTTTTCCGACTCACGTCGACGGTATCACCCGCCGCGAGAATTCGAACCGGGATTCTCCGCTGCCGGAGTGTGGTTTCCAGATACCGGACCGCCGGGTTCGTTTTGTCGAACATGTACGGCGAAACGTAAACCGCGTCAATCGAAAATCGCTTCGCCAATTCCGGGATCGTGTTGTAATGGTCCGTGTCCGCGTGGGAAAGAACGACGGCGTCGATCCGGCTCTTGCCCGCTTTCCATAAACGTCGCGAGATGGTATTCGCCGCGACAATCGGGCGGGAAAAGCAACCGGCATCGCACAACACCGCTTTTCCGTCCGGCGTGAGTACGAAAACGGCGGCACCATGCCCGACGCTCAACACGTCGATTTCCAGACGATCCGCGAATTGACGTTCCCACTGAACGAGAAAGCCGCCGATTCCGCCGACGAAACACCAAGCCGCGAAACCGCATAAAACCAGGCGTCGTCGCGGCCGGAGCGCGGGGAAAAGCGTCAACAGGATTACCGCGCCGTAAAACCCGACCAACCACCAAACCGGCGGACCGGGACTCCAGAAATGCCCGCAGGGAATCCCGTGAAAAAAGTGGAGCATCGCTTCCAAAGCCGCGAAACCGAGGGAACCGACCGCGCCGAACAGGATCGCGAGCGGCGGAAAAACCCATGCGAAAATCATCGTCGCGAAACTGCTCAAAAGGGCAAGCGTCAACGGAATCCATAGGAGCGGATTGACCAGCAGCCCGACCGGCGTGATCAGATGAATATTGTCCGCGATCAACGGCAGCGTAACCGCCGTGATACAAAAACTGACGACGAAAAGCTGTACGACGGTTTCAAGGAAGGAGAGCGAACCGAGTTGAAGCATCCGAATCGCCGTACTCCCGAACTTCGCTCGGGAATTTTCCGCGCGTCGTTCGGAGAAAAGAATTTTGTACTTTTTGAACAACGGCTCCACCGACGGACACCAAAGAAACGCCGAGGTCGCGAGGAACGACAGTTGCGCCCCGAACTGAAACAGGTCGGTCGGATTGCGAATCAGTACGACAAATGCCGTGATGCAAAGCGAGTTGATCGCAAACGGCTTCTGAAAAAAGTAAACGGCAAACGACGCGACGCAGATCAGAACCGTCGCCCGCAGCGCCGGGGGACGCAGGTCGGTCAACGAAAAGTAAAACAGAATCACGACGACGAGCCAAAGCGCGGCTTTACGGCGTGGAACCATCAGGATCCGAAACAACCCGGCAAAACACCCGGCGATCAGGGCGACATGCATTCCGCTGATCGCGAGAATGTGCATCGTCCCGGTTTCCAGCAGCGTCTGTTGCGTTTCGTCGGGAACGTCTTCGCGGAATCCGAGGACCATTGCGACCGCGAGCGGGGAACCGGCCTCGGTCATAGATCGTTTCAAATTCGCTTGGGCGTTTCGGCGAATCGATTCCAGGAGCCGCATGAACGACAATCTTCCCTTGTGTTCC
Organism: Thermoguttaceae bacterium; assembly: GCA_031549565.1. Lineage (GTDB taxonomy): Bacteria > Planctomycetota > Planctomycetia > Pirellulales > Thermoguttaceae > JAVBSX01. The sequence goes on along the minus strand of JAVBPO010000149.1, from coordinate 19,580 downwards.
ACGGACCAGGAATGGTCGGAATCGACGTAAACGACGGCGAGAATCCGGCGGCATTTGAGGCGGTTCCGCGGGTCGGAGTCGGCCGGGTTGCGTTGTCCCTGCGGTGCGGAAAGCGTTCCGTAAATCAGGAGCGAATCGCCGTACCTCGGAAGTTCGCGGCCGCCGTCGACATAAACCGCCGTTCGTCCTGACGCCGGCTGCCAGGAATCGCCGTCGCGCACTTGCCTCACGCGGAGCGTGAAACCGATTTTTTCGGCAGCGGCAATCGGTTGCCCCGGATCCGGCGGCGGGGCGGGAATACGGTACGCCGATTCGACGACCTCGCCCCGCAGACAGACGGGTTGCGGATCCGACATCGCGAAAAAACCGATGTCGTCGGCTTCAAAGCGGTTCCAGTAATCGTGATGCCAAAACCCGAACGCCGCGAAAATTCCAAGCAAAACGAAAATCGCGGCAAAGCGGAAACGAACCGTGAACCACAGGAGAAGCGAAACAACGAGCAGAGCCAACCAGAGTCCGGCGGAAAGGCCGAGAAACCGGTCCGCGAGAATCCCCGAACAGGCGAACAGCAGACAGATCGCCAGCGGATCGGACTTCATAGCGGCTCGGCAATGGGGAAAAGACTCCGGAAAAGTCGGAGCGCCGAACCAACGGATCACACACCTGCACCGGCACCAGACACATTGGCCGACGCCCCGGTGCGAACCGGGAGCGCCGCCTTGCTGTCTGGTTAATTTGGTGCAGTGTTATCGACAAAAGACGTAAAACGCTTCCTAAAAGGAAACTGAGTTCAATGTATTGGACGCCGAAGTAAAAGTCAATCGGGCGGAGACTTCGTTTTTTGGCCTGAAGAGGAATTCTCAGCCCCGACGGGGCGAAATCCTGTCCATTCTGTAAATCCTGTCAAAACGAAATTACCCTCGTTTTTGCAGCAAAACTTACAATATTTACTAATCTTTGTGACATTATAAGAAAAAATTAAACAAATTTCTTTGAAATTTTTTCGCCCCTTTTATTAAGATTATTTTTTGCGAAATCTTAAAAAACGGCCCGTTTTTACGAGCAGTATCACAATTCATAAATACACAAAAGTGTGGCGAAAATATTTCTGCTTCAAAATCGAAGCAAAGCCGGTTGACTTTTTGTGACGTTTCCGTAATATCCGGAACGGATTACGCTGAGGTGATCCCGTCGGCCACAGTAATGATGTACTGAGTTAGGACCGACGACGATTCGCTTGAGGGCCCTGACGGATGGTCCGTCAACTGAGCGAATTGGGATAATTTTACAAAAAGGATGATGATTATGAAGAAAATTTTGATTTCTTGTGCTTTGGGCGCCATGATGCTTTTCGCCGCTAACGCGAACGCGGACGTCGTTGGGACGACCGACTATGACGCGGTCAATGGCACGATTTCCGCTGAAGATGGATCGTGGAACATTACTGACTTGTTTGGAACTGCCATTGCCAAGGGGAACTACCAGTACGATTACTTGGATAAAGCGTACTGGAGTTTGGTTGGAGTAGATGCTGTAATGAAAACCGCGCCACCGGCAGATGAGTATTTTAGTTGGAGTGGATCACCCGGTGTTTACACCATGACGACAACCTTTGAGCTTAGCGAGTTAGCATCGGGAACATTCGATATGTTTTTTTGGAACACGTCTTCTACTGGTATTATCGCGTTCGAACTCAACGGTCATGAACTTTATTCCGACTTGACCGGCCCTGATAACGAAGGAATCGTCACTTTTGTTTTGGACTATATGCTCAAAGGTGAGAACACCTTGACGTTTTCCGTGGATACTACCAGTTCTGGCTCCAACAATATCGGTGTTTGCTTCATGGCGGAAAGCACCGCCCCGGACGCCACTCCGGAACCGGCGACGTTGATTTTGCTTGGACTCGGCGCGTTGGGTCTTCCGATGGCTCGTCGTTTCCGCAACAAGTAGTTTGAAGCGTTCGTTTCAAATCTTGCGAAATAAAGAGGGTTTCCCTTCCGATCCAGTCGAAGGGTGACCCTCTTATTTTTTGCGACGGTCGGATTTTGGAGAAGAAGAACGCCGATTGCCGGAGCTGGTTTTCGCGGTAAAATAATGGGTTGTTTTTTACCAAAAATCTCTTCGAACACTTTCATGTCTCAATCCGACATCGTCGTCAAAGGAGCCCGGGAACACAATTTGCGGGACATCGATTTGGTTTTGCCGCGAAACCAACTGATCTGCTTCACCGGCGTGAGCGGGAGCGGAAAGTCGTCGCTCGCGTTTGATACGCTCTACGCCGAAGGACAGCGGCGGTACGTCGAAAGTCTGTCGAGCTTTGCGCGGCAGTTTCTCGGACAGCTTCCCAAGCCGGACGTCGATCAGATTTCCGGATTGAGTCCGTCGATCTCCATCTCGCAGAAAACCGCCGGGCAGAATCCCCGCTCCACCGTTGGGACGATCACCGAAATTTACGATTTTCTCCGCGTCCTGTTCGCCCGGGTCGCGACCGGGTATTGCCCCCATTGCGATAAACCGATTACCGCGCAAACGAAACAACAGATCATCGACCGAATCGAAACGCTGTCCGAGGGGACACGCTACATGATTCTCGCGCCGATGATTCGCGGTCAAAAGGGGGAACATCGTGATCTGTTTTCCGAATTGCTCAAGAAAGGTTTCCTTCGCGCCCGGGTCGACGGGGAAATTGTACGGTTGAGCGACAACCTGAAACTCGACCGACAGATGCGACACGACATCGAAGTCGTAATCGACCGTCTTGAAAAGAAAGGATCCGGCGGAAGCCGACTCGCCGAAGCGGTTGAACGGGCATTGCAAATCGGGAACGGGAATATCTTGATATTAGAGGACGGAGGACAGGGGACAGAGGACAGGCGGGAAATCAGGGAGGGGAGTCGGCAGACGACGGACGGCAGACGGCAGAAGGGGGAAAAAGAGAAGAATGAGGATTCGGCAAGTTCCTCTTCCCTGTCCTCTGTCCTCTGTCATCTGTCTTCTAAATTCGCTTGCGCTTCTTGTGGTGTCAGTTTTGATCCGCCGACGCCGCAGATGTTCAGCTTCAACTCGCCGCAGGGAATGTGCCCGAAATGCGACGGGCTCGGCGACATCCATTCGTTCGATCCGGAGCTGCTCATCCCCGACCCGCGAAAATCGTTCCAGCAGGGGTGTATCGAGCCGATCGGAAAATGGAAAGACCTCGGGCGTTGGCGGCGTCATATTTTTCATGGCGTCGCGAACACCTTGGAACGGCTCCACAAGTTGCCGGCCGGGACGATCCTGGAATCGGCGTGGGAGGAGTTGCCGCAAAAAATCCGGGACGCGATCCTCTGGGGAACCGGTGCGCAGCACATCACGTTCACTTGGCGAAGCGGCCCGTCCGGACACAAATGGGGCGGCGAATACGAAGGGATCATCCCGAAAATGCTCCAACAGTACCGCGAAACGAACAGCCGGATGCAAAAGATCGCGATGGAAAAATACATGAGCGTGATACCGTGCGGCTATTGCAAGGGGCAACGGCTCAACGAACAGGCGCGGGCGTTCAAACTGGAAACGGCGTCCAAGTCGCCGCTCTTTGCCGACCGAAAACTCTTCTCGCTCCCGCAGCTCAGCGCCCTTGCGATCAACGAAATTCGGGAGTTTTTCAGCGAACTGACGCTGTCCGAGTCCGGGAAAATTATCGCCGAGGAAGTGCTCAAGGAAATTCGTAACCGGCTCGGTTTCTTAATCAACGTCGGACTGGAATACTTGTCGCTTTCGCGGACCGCCCCGACGCTTTCCGGCGGCGAATTGCAGCGAATCCGGCTCGCGAGCCAAATCGGCAGCGGGTTGGTCGGCGTGCTGTACATTTTGGACGAACCGTCGATCGGCCTGCATCCGCGGGACAACGACCGGCTCCTCGCGACGCTTGCCCGGCTCCGGGACCAGGGGAACACCGTGATCGTCGTCGAGCACGACGAAGAGACGATGCTCGCGTCCGACTACCTCGTCGACTTCGGTCCCGGCCCCGGCGTCCACGGCGGACATATCGTTGCGAAAGGGCGGCCCGAGGAATTAATTAGCGGACAGAGGACAGAGGACAGAGGACAGGAATTAAATGCAAAAAAAACGGCTGCAAAAAATGTGAAAAGGAATTCCATTTCAAAGAAATCAGAAGAATCAAAACAAGCCCCCCTGTCCTCTGTCCCCCGTCCGCTGTCTTCTACTCTTAACTACCTCTCCGGCTCCGACAAGATTGAAGTTCCTAATATCAGACGGGACGGGAACGGAAAGTTTTTGACGGTGAAGAAGGCGACGCACAATAATCTCAAGGGGATCGACGTGAAGATTCCGCTGGGGAAATTCGTTTGCATTACCGGCGTGAGCGGGTCCGGAAAAAGTTCGCTCGTCAACGATATTCTCGTCGAAGCGCTCAATCGCGATCTCAATCGCGGACTCGGAACCCCGGGCTCGCACGGCTCGATCACCGGACTGGAACACCTCGACAAGATGATCTCGATCGACCAGTCCCCGATCGGTCGCGGCCCGCATTCCAATCCGGCAACGTACACAAAAGTGTTCGACGAAATTCGCAAACTGTTCGCCGAACTGCCCGACGCGAAACAAAAAGGATACGCCCAGGGCCGGTTCAGCTTCAACGTCGCCGGAGGCCGCTGCGAAGCGTGCGAAGGTCGCGGTGTCAAGAAACTCGAAATGGATTTTCTCGCCGATATTTGGGTTCCCTGTACGGTTTGTAGCGGTCGCCGATTCAACCAGGAAACGCTTGGCGTCAAGTTCAAGGGAAAGTCGATTTACCAGGTGCTCGAAATGGATATCGAAGAAGCACTGGAGCATTTCGAGAACATACCGAAAATCAAACATTACCTGCAAACGCTCGTCGACGTCGGGCTCGGGTACATGCGGCTCGGACAGCCTTCTCCGACGCTTTCCGGCGGTGAGGCGCAGCGGATCAAACTTGCCAAGGAACTCGTTAAACGGAGTACCGGCAAGACGTTGTATTTGCTCGCCGAGCCGACGACCGGGCTGCATTTTGCCGACATCAAGATGCTCCTCAAGGTGCTGCACAACTTCGTCGACGCCGGGAACACGGTCCTCGTCGTGGAGCACAATCTCGACGTGATCAAGACCGCCGACTGGATTATCGACCTCGGCCCCGAAGGCGGCGCGGCGGGAGGAAGGATCGTCGCGGAGGGAACACCTGAAGACGTAATTATGAATTATGAATTAGGAATTGCAAAAAAAATTACGAATTCCAAATTACGAATTACGAATGAAGAAGGGCAAAAAAAAGACAGCCGACCGGTTTCTTATACGGCGCAGTCGTTGGCAAAAGTGCTTCATAAATCCACCGTCTCGACACCACCTAAAAAGTCGACAAGCCAAAAACCAATTCGTAATTTGGAATTCGTAATTAGTAATTCCCTGCAAGTGCGAGGGGCCGAGGAGCACAATTTGAAAAACGTGTCCCTTGAGATCCCTCGCGAGCGGATGACCGTGTTTTGCGGGCCGAGCGGGTCGGGGAAGTCGTCGTTGGCAATGGACACGATCTACGCCGAAGGGCAGCGGCGTTACGTCGAAAGCCTCAGCTCCTACGCCCGGCAGTTCGTCGGGCAGATGCAGAAACCGAAAGTCGAATCGATCGAAGGACTCTCCCCGGCGATCGCGATCGAACAGAAAGCGGCATCGCATTCCCCGCGGAGTACGGTCGGAACCGTAACGGAAATCCACGATTACCTCCGCGTCCTGTTCGCCCGGCTCGGTGTACCGTATTGCCCGCAATGCGACATCCCGATCGGAACGCAGTCGCTCGATGAAATCGTCGCGAAAATCATGCTGCTCGACCCGGACAAACGGCTCTTGATCGCCGCGCCGCTGCTCGTCGAAGTCGGGCACCAGTATGACGCCTTGTGGAACCGGCTCCGGGAAAACGGGTTCGTCCGTGTCCGGATCGATGGGATCACGTACAAGCTGGAAGACGCTCCGGAAATCGACCGCCGCAGAAAACACGACGTCGAAGTGATCGTCGACCGGATTGTTTTGAACGAGGACCGCAGCGGACGAAGCCGGATTTCCGAGTCGGTCGAAACCGCCCTGGAGTGGGGTGGTGGTGTCGTCCACATCGTCGAAGTCGATCCGGACAAGGACGAGACGCTTTGGAAAACGACGAAGCAAAGCCGACAACTTTCGTGCGAAAAATGCGGACGGAGTTTCGAACCTTTGACGCCGCACCATTTTTCGTTCAACTCGCCGCTCGGCTGGTGCCCGCACTGCGAAGGGCTCGGCGTGCAAAGCGGAACCAATCCGATGCAGCTCCTGCATGACCCGAAGCTGACGCTCGCCCAAGGGGCCGTTGCGCTTTTCCCGAAGCCGGACAGCCCGCTGTTTCCCGCGATGCTCGACGCCTTTTCCCGGCAAACCGGCGTCCCGACCGACGTCCCCTTCGAACAGCTTGACGCCAGATTCCGACGCCTGATTTTCCACGGAACCGGGGAGCAGTGGTATGAAGTTAGAGGACAGCGGGCAGAGGACAGAGGACAGGAATTTGAAAATGTAAATTTGACCGCAAAAAATGTCAAGAAGAATTCGATATCGAAAAATTCGAAAGACTCGAAACAAGAAACCCTGTCCTCTGTCCTCTATCCTCTGTCCTCTTTTTCCTTCCAGTACAAAGGTCTCTACCCCGCCTTGGAGGAAGCGGGCAGGTTGGTTCCTTCGTTTCGGGGACGCTTGGAATATATGGTCGACGAAGTCGAGTGTTCCGTTTGCCTGGGGAGCCGGCTTCGGGATGACGCCGCGGCGGTCCGGTTCCTCGGTGAGACCATGGACCAGATATGCCGCCGTCCGCTCGGCGATCTGATCGAGTTGTTCGAAGAGTGGAAGCCGGACGAAATGGAGCGCAAAGTCGCCGGGGATCTGCTCACGGAAATTCGTAACCGAATCCATTTTTTGATCGACGTCGGACTGGAATACCTGACGCTTTCCCGCCCGTCGCCGACGCTTTCCGGCGGGGAAACGCAACGGATCCGGCTCGCGGCGCAAATCGGAAGCGGCTTGGTCGGCGTGCTGTACGTATTGGACGAACCGACGATCGGGCTGCATCCGCGAGATAACAGCAAGTTGATCGACGCGCTTCACAAACTCCGCGACTTGGGCAACACGCTCGTTCTCGTCGAGCACGACAAGGAGGTGATCGAAGGGGCGGACACGCTGATCGATTTCGGTCCGAAAGCGGGCAAGTTCGGCGGCGAAATCGTCGCGTCCGGTTCGCCGAAATCCGTCGCGAAAAACAAGGAGTCCGTAACCGGCCCCTACTTGAGCGGTAAAAAAGCGATCCCGATCCCCAAAAACCGCCGCCTCACCCCCGCCCAAGCGGCAAGTTGTCCGATCAAATCCCCGCATTAAGGCTGTCACGAAAAAATTGCTCTTGCTTCGAAAACTCTTAAATGCTATATTTAGAGCACGTGCTTAAATATTAGCATGTTTTGCTTTTGCGAAACTTCAATACTTGACAGGGAGGAGTAAAAATGCCGGACTCGTTGCCCCGTTTGGAAACGCTTGCGCCACGGGAACGCCAGGTCGTGGAAACCGTGCTCCGGCTCGGCGAAGCGACCGTCGGTCAGACGCTAGCCGCGATCCCGGACCCGCCGACCTACAGCGGAATCCGGGCCGTGATGAACGTGCTCGTTCAAAAAGGGTTTCTCGAATACCGTCGCGAGAAAACGAAATACCTCTACCGGGCCGTGCTCGAAAAACATTCGACCCGCAAGTCGATGCTTCGAAATCTACTCGACAATTTCTTCGCCGGGAATCCCGCCGACGTCGTCGCCGCTTTGCTCGACGTCGCCGCCGACGATTTGAAGGAAAAGGATTACAAAAACCTCAAACAAATGATCGAAAACGCAAGGAAGGAGAATTTTTGACATGACGTCTTATCTCACGCAATTACTGTTCAGCGCGACGCTTTTACTGCTCGCCGCAATTACCGTGTCTCTTTTCATCCATCGCCGCTCTGCGTCGTTTCGGTACAAATTCTGGTACTTGACGCTGTTGATGCTGCTGTGGTTCCCGTTTTTGGTGATCCTGGTTCCGGCATCCTTATCCCCGCCGCTTCCGTACGGCATGCTCGGATTTATTCCGGAAAAGACGGAACCCGTTCCGATGCAACAGGTTCTGGAAGTTCCACTGCGCGATATCAACCCCTATTCTACGGCCGATAAGGCGGCTGTGGACGAATGGGAGCGGCTCTGGCTTGTGGACTCGCCCGTGGTGAAAACCGAAGTCGCGAAGCAGGTCGTGGTCGTTCCTCAAAAGGCGTCCCTCGATTTTTCGGCCCGGCTTCCGACGATATTGTCGTACCTCTGGTTCGGCGGAACGCTGCTTTTAACGTTGCGATTGTTCTTCTCCTCGCTCGCGGCGCGAAGATTATTGAGCAAAATGTCGCCGGTCGAGCGGGATGCGTTAAACACGTTGGTTCGGGAACTGTCGCAACAACTCGGAATCCGCAAGCCCGTCGTACTTCTGCAAAGCGAAGTCGGAACCGTTCCATTCACGCTGGGAACGTGGAAACCGAAGATCGTGCTTCCCCGGACGATGATTGAAAATCGAACCGATTCGGAATTGCGAACGATTTTGACGCATGAACTGGCTCACGTCCGTCGCGGCGACGTCCAGGGACAGCGGATCGCACAGTGGGTGTCGTGCTTGTACTGGTTCCATCCGCTGGTTTGGTTCGCAACGGGACGGCTTCGCCTGGAGCGGGAATTGGCGTGCGACGATCTGGTGCTGCTCGGCGGCGAAGAACCAGCCGAATACGCCGAGATTTTGCTCGATTTGGCGAACACGTTTCCGGTATGCAACCGGCACGCCCTCGGTTGTGGTGTCGCGATGTTCCAGCGGAAAAATATCGTCAAGCGACGAATCGCTTCGATCCTGAACAAAAAGGTTTGCCGCGTTCCCGTCGGGCGAATCGGGAGCGGAGTCCTGCTTCTTTTAGTGCTCGCCGGTGTCACGTTGGCGTCGCTGGTGTCGCCGTATGAAGATTCTCAATCGGACACGGTCCTCCTGCGGAAAATCCGCCAACATATGGCGAAACTCGAACCGTCTCCAGCGGAAAAAGCCGCGATTGCCGAGTTACGACAAAAGGTGTTCGACGATTTTCGTCGCAATGCTTCGGAGGAAAACCCGGCCGAAAAAGCCGTGCTCGACGAAAACGAACAGATCGTTCTGGATTTCCGTTTCTGCACGATCTCGGAACCGCTGGGCTCCGCCGTGATGAGCCATAAAGCGATGTGCTGGACAGGAATGCCGCTGCCGGAAGCACGTACGTCGTCCGAGCTCGTCCCCTTCCAGCAGGAGCCGCAGCCTGGGCTTTGCACGTTGTCCAGCGCCGCGCCGATGCCGCTGCATGTTCGGTATTTGGATCTGGAACATGCACGCACATTTGTGGAAATCTACAAGCATTTCAGGCAAGCCAATGTCCTGATGGCGCCGAAGGTTACGTTTTTTAACGGCCAGAGCTGGCATATCTGTGATGTCACAGAAACGCCGTTCGTCACCAGCGTCATTCCGTTGGACGAGAACGGCGTCACGGCTTATGAGCCGATCCTCCAAAAGTTCCATTCCGGCTCGAATATTCGAGGCGGTGCGACGCTTCTTGAGGACGGGTCGTGTCGAATCGATCATTGCGTCGCGGAGATTTCCCAGGTCGACGGGGCGGACATCGTTCGGTTTCAGTCGGAAGATTCCATTTCGGTCCGAGGAACTGCCGAGCGAAGCGGCGTTTCGCTTCAGGTTCCCAACGTCCGTTCGCTCAGCATTTCCATTCCGAGAATCAAAGTCCCCGAGAACATGTCGCTTCTGGTCACCGCTCCGGGAATCGCGAAGACCACCGACGGAGAATGTCTGTTCCTGATGATTACGCCGAAGCGGGTTCCCTTGGATTGATCGGGTTTGACCCGGGGATTGCGTTGCGTTTCATCCCCGGCTCGTTTGAAAAATTTTCCTTTTCAACGTTTAATCGGTCATCGTTTCCAGTACCGTTCCGTTCAGAGGTTCGTCGGAAATCGTGAACGTGCAACAGGTTCCGTTCAGGTGCCGGTAAGAGGTTCGCCGAACTTCGGATCCGACGATTTTCGACATGGTCAACTCGTCGATCATGCAGATCGTTCCGCTTTCATCGTACATCGAAATAAACGGGCAGCTTAACTTGGAGACGGAGACGGTCGTACCGTCGTCGCTGATGCGTACCAAGCGGCCCGTCCCGCAGATCAGACTGTAGAATTCCCGCATTCGGTCTTTCGGGTCGGTCGATTCGATTCTCTGATTGAATTGGTCGGCAATATCCTGAGCGACGTCGTCGCAGATTTTCCTGACGGTTTTGCGACCACAATGCCGCCGGACCGCCCTCCACATCGCGGGGACGACAATGTTCTGGTTCCCCTCGAAAAGCTGTTTCAAAGCGAGTTCCGTCGCGGAATAAAGGAATCGGGGGCGTCCCCTCCCGGGCAAGCGTTCGATCGACTGTTCGACGAAACCGGCTTCCATCAATTCGTTGATCTGTTCGGTGATCGCCGTTCTCGTGACTCCCGTCGCATGGATGAGATCGTTCATCCGCTGCGGCGCATACCCGATCAGTAGACGCATGATACGCATTCCCGCTTCACTGACATGGGTTCGGGGCATCATACACCTCTTCGTCAAACCGAAATAATAATGAAACAAAAATAAGTTCTCAGGACAAACCTCTTCAAACCGCTCATGGTAACTTAATCGTAAACGAATTCAAGTTTTTCGTGTGCTTTTTGTCAAAAAAAGAACCGACAAATTGAGATAATTATCCGAAAATGCGATTATACGCGATTATTCGCATTCTCGGCAAAGATTTTGAAGCGATTTCAAAGCTTTCTTTTCAGCGAATCGACTTGATGCGGCACTGGTTGGCCGCGAGAAATTCGTTGAGTTCGTTGCGAGTAAATACGGCTTCGGTCGTGCTGATGCCCCGGACGCAACTGGCTCCCAGCGCGCTGCCGTAGATCACGCACTCTTCCGCGGTGCGGCCTTCGAGCATCGCCGTGATGAAACCGGCTCCGAAAGCGTCTCCGGAACCGGCGCCGCCGACGAAATCGACCTTGAAAATGTCCGCATGGAATTTTTCCTCGGGGCCGTAGTAGAGCGTTCCGAGTTCTCCCTGCGTAATGACGGAGGATTTCGCTCCACAGTCGGCAAAAAATTTCGCCTGATCGAGCGGATCGGCAAGACCGGTGATCGCTTTCCCTTCGAAGTCGTTCGGCATGAAAACGTCCGTGTAGGGAAGCAAAGGGCGAACCGCGTCGAGGTAATTACGGTCCCAGAAAAGGACGACATCCAAAATCGTCTTCCACCCATGCTCCTGGGCCTTTTTCAAAAAGAGCGGGGTCCGTTCGTTTTCCAGGCTTTTGAGCATCAGGAATCCGCCGAGGTAAATCACCTTCGGCTCGTCCTGGGAAATGTCCGGATCGGCAATCAGCGCTTCCAACCGCTCGTCAATCGTGTAATGATCGTTCGCGCCGGTCGTGCAGATAAAACGGCGGTCCTGCCCTTGGACGTTCACGTGCATCGCGGTTCCCGGACAGGAGTTCGGAATTCGTCGCAGAAACGAGCAATCCACCCCGGGTGCGCCGACCGCTTTGACGATGAAGTCGCTTAAAGCGTCGTCCCCGACACAACCGGAAAGAGTGACGGGAACTTCCAGCCGGGAAAGATCAAGAGCGACATTCGACGCGCAGCCCCCCAAACACAGTTCGATTTTCTCCGTTTGAACAAGCTCTCCTTCGATCGGAAGGTGGTCGATCGGCCAACATGCGACGTCCGCAAACAAAATTCCCGCACAAATACAACGTGATTTCATAGATTAATTGGGAGTTAGCCATGGGGTCTGCCCCGTGTTTGTCAGGTGAAACATCAACACCAAAGAGTATCACTGTTTCCTCCATTTTACAAGAGATTGTGTCAAATATTCTCGCCTTGCCGTGGCGACCAATAGAAAGGTCGTTCCCAACCAGACAAGTTATTACGAATATGCCGTTTAGGGCGATTACGGTTTTCGCAATGTTTTCTTTTTTCTCCTAATCGTGTTAATCACACCGTTTTCCGGGAAAAAATAAGCGATAATCTCGATGGTTGAATATTTTTTCCCTCACTCGCTTCGGCCCAAAGATGGTCGGACAATGCCGATTCGGTCAAGTTTCTCATGGTTCTTTCCGTTATGCACAATCCGATGGAGATGAGCGCTATGCGCGGCATCCAGAAGAGCTCGAACGGACTGATGCAAACCTTGGAGCGACTCTCGACCGGCAAACGGATCAACTCCGCCAAAGACGATCCGAGCGGCTTGATCGCCTGCGAACTTCTTCGAAGCGATATTTCCGCGGCCAAAGGCAAACTGAAATCGAACCAGCTACTGAGCAGCAAGCTCTCGGTCGTCGATTCCGGTCTGAAGCAAATCAGTAATCTGTTGAATCAGGCGAAGAGCATCATCGTCGCTTCCGCGAACACCGGGGCTCTTTCCGACGACGAAATCAAGGCATATCAGATGGAGCTCGACGCCGCGATCGACTCGATTCGACGCATCACGAAAATGACGTCGTTTCAAGGGGATAAAGTTCTTTCGGGTATCGAAGGGCTGCTTAACGGGACCATGACCGCCGAACAACGGAAAGAGGTTCTCGGTACCCCGATGGTCGATTCCAGCGGAAAATTGGTCAACGCCGCCAAGCCGGGCCAAAAAAACCTCGGCGAACTGTCCGACGGAATCGCTAAATCTCTCAAAACCGTTACAGAGATTAAAAAGAAGCTGGGAGTCGAGGGAGATGGGCTGCCGGACCAACTTGTTACGCCGAACGCCGTAACCGCGAATCTTCAAACGACTGCCGATATGCAGGAAACGCTCTACGCGATGGTCGATTCCTGGGTTCGGGACCGTTTGGGAGCCGACGACGACCAGGTGCGACAACAGATTACGCAATCGCTATACGACAAATCGCTCAAACGTCTCACCGGCGCCGGAAAGTCGGAAGGGGATCTTTTGACGAATCCGAACGGCGAAAACATGCTTTTCGGCCGGTCGGAAGAGGAACTCAAAACGCTCGTTTCGGAAAACCTCGAATCGATTTACGCCGAAACGATGCAAAAAGAGGTCGTTTCCCAAGAAAGCGACGCCGGGGAGACCGTTCCCAATTCTCAAGCGAAAATACCGGCTCTTCCCACGACCGCTGAAGAAATTGCGCAAAAACTGGCCGACGTCGACCAGGCGGAGAAAGACTTGGAGGACGCGGCTCTTCGCGAAGTGGAGGAGCTCGCCAAAAAGCAGGCCGAAGAAGCTCAAAAAGCCGCCCAAAAAGCCGAGAAAGAAGCGAAGGAAAAGGAAAAAGCGGAAAAGCTCGAAGCGATGAAACAGCGAGCCGACGAAATGTATTGGCTCGGTCGTAAAAGCTCTTCTCATGCCGATTTAACTCCAGAGCAGCCCGACGAAAAGTCGGCTCGGGACCTTGCCCGCGAGGGAATCCAGACGCTTCTGTCGAATCACGGTCCCAAAGAAAACGTTGCCAAGACGAATCCGCTTTTCCCCGGCCAAAGCCAAAATTCGCTTGCTCCGTGGACGGGCTTGGCCGAAAATTCCGCAGCGGATCCGCAACAGACGTTTGCCGAGCAACAAAAGTCGTTTTTCCAGACTCTGAGAAAACGCGCCGAGGAAAAGACCGGCCAAAAAACGAACGAGAGGAACGACAAAAAGGAATCCAAAGAGGAGGCGAAACAAGCCAACGAAAAAGTCGAGGAAACGCTCCTGAAACAAAGTGCGGCCGCCGCGCTCAGTTCGACGAAAGCGGAAGAGGAAACCGAAAAGCGATCCGTAACGCTTGACGGCGATGTTTTGAAAGATTACGGAACGTCTGAAAACATCTCGTTGACGCAACCGCGTTCCTCGGAAGAGACGTTGGTTTTGACGGACAACACGCAACCGGACGTTGATTTTGAAACCGAGGAGGAGTCGGGAGAATCGAAAAAACCGCAGCCCCGCTCGATTGACGACTTGAAGTTAGGCGGAGTCGCGGACTTACACACGAATCCGGAAGCGGCGGACAAGTTTATCGATGAGATGATCCGTTCGTTTTCCTTTGCCCGGGTCGTCAACGGAATCAAACAGAAAGACATTGACATCGACAACGCCCTTTTGACCGACTCGATCTATCACATGCAAGATTTGGAGTCGATCATTTCCGACGCCGATTTTGCCGAAGAGTCGTCAAACCTCGCGAAGTACCAGCTTCTCTTGCAGTCCGGCCTGAATGTTCTGAAAATTGCCCAGGATTACCCCAAAATGATCTTGAACCTCTTGATGCAAGGGTAAGCTCCCAGACGCAGTCAATCTCAGTTGCGGACGTACGGATCGCGGCAAGCGGTTTCCGCGCCCATTTTCTTGGACAAGATTTACAAGATGAACAGGATGCAATGATCATACGCTAATCCTGTTCATCTTTTTTTCCTGTAGCCCCCGCAAAACGCAATGCCTAATTGAAGAATATTGAAGGCGAAAGACGCTGGACTTCGATTTCATTTTGGGCCAAGTGATGCCGAAATCAAACGAGAAGATCGAAAGCCGAAGAAATTTTAACCCGATTCGTAATCGTGATGAACAGGATCAAAAATAACCAAATCCTGTCAATCTTGCTGATCCTGTCAACAATCAAGCAGGAAAAATGGAATCTGCTCACAAAGTTTTATCGCACCCAAGCTCCCGCCGGATAGAATCGCCGCCTTGACAATCGGACGAGTATCATGCAAAATGGAAGGGTGAGCGGGTGGGGGCATGTTTCCGAAAACTCGTCGGAGCTCTCCACTTAAAGCGGCCTATCAATCACGTTAGTACACATCATGTTGAAAACTTTGACGAAAGAGCTGGTCGGCGTCATTCTCGCCGAAGCGGTCGGCGAACTGGAAAAACGACAGGAAGAACTCAATCGCCTGGATGCCGCGACCGGAGACGGAGACCACGGCACTTCCATCGTCAAAGCCATGAGGGCTGCGGCAGAAGCCGCCAAAGGGGACGGCTCCTTCAAAGATGTCCTTTACAACGTCGGTTTCGCCGCGGAGAGTCAAGACTGCGGTTCGACCAGTTCGTTGACCGGCTCGTTCTACGAAGGGATGAGCGAAGCGGTTACGTCCGAGGAAATGGACACCGACGGCGTGATCCGGATGTTTTCCGCCGGATTGGCCTGTGTCGAAAAGTCGAGCAAAGCGAAAGTCGGCGACAAGACGCTCATGGACGCGCTGATTCCCGCCGTGAACCGGATGCAGTCGATGATCGACAACAACGCGACCCTCGCCGACGTATTCGAAGCCGCTGCGGAAGCCGCCCAGTTCGGTGCGGAATCGACTGTCGACTACATCGCCAAATTCGGTCGCGCCAAAAACCTCGGCGAACGCACCAAAGGACACCTCGACGCCGGAGCCGTCAGCATGGCGATCGTTTTCCGGGCATTCGCGGATCGGTTTAAGGAGTAAGAGGTCGTCCTTCGAATCAGAGCCGCGCACGGAGTAAGCGTGTGGTATATACCATGCAAAAGGTCGACTCGAGCACCGCTTACTTCGTGCGCGGCTCTGATTCGAAAGGTGACCGTTTCAACTTGGGCGGTTTTCGTGCAAATCTATTACGAAAACACCATACCAATTCTTCACTGGAGCAGTGATGATTAACCCTCAAGCCGGATTCGAATCGACTGAACATTGATTTTGAGAATATTATTTTTTAAATTTCTCAAACGTATTAGACAGAACACTCCTCCAACCAACTCAACCATGCCCGAGAAAACTCTCATTCGTGTCGGACACAGCCCGGATTCCGACGACGCATTCATGTTTCACGCCCTGTCCAACGGAAAGCTCGATACGGGACCGTATGAATTCCGGCATGAGCTTTGCGACATTGAATCGCTCAACCACCGTGCGTTTCACGGCGAATTGGAGTTGACCGCCGTGAGCGTTCACGCGTATGCGTACCTGAACGACGTGTACGCTTTGTGCAACTGCGGCGCGAGCATGGGGGATAAGTACGGCCCGATTGTCGTTTCCAGTCCGAAAATTCGTGAAAGTCGCGGCAAAAAATTCCCCGCCGATCTGGAAACGATCGTGATACCGGGCGAACTGACGACCGCGACGCTTGTTTTGAAACTTTGGCTCGAAAAACTC
This sequence comes from Thermoguttaceae bacterium, assembly GCA_031549565.1. Taxonomy (GTDB): domain Bacteria; phylum Planctomycetota; class Planctomycetia; order Pirellulales; family Thermoguttaceae; genus JAVBSX01. The sequence continues at coordinate 3,356 of JAVBPO010000149.1, read as the reverse complement.
GGCAAGTCGAACGTCAAGCTGGTCAATGTTCCTTTCGATTCCGTATTCGAACACGTTCACAACGGCACATTCGAAGAACAGCCGGTCGACGCCGGGGTCGTGATTCACGAAGGACAGTTGACGTATCTGCGGGAAAACCTCGAACTGCTCGTCGATCTGGGCGTCTGGTGGATGGAGGAGACCGGTTTGCCGTTGCCGCTCGGAGCGAACGCGATTCGCCGCGATTTGACCGGACCGGTGATTTCCGACGTGGTTCGACTCCTGCATAAGAGTATCAAATACGGCTTGGAAAACCGCGACGAAGCGCTCGATTACGCCCTGCAATACGGTCGCGATCTGAAACGGAGCGAGGCGGACACGTTCGTCGGTATGTACGTCAACGATTGGACGCTCGATTTCGGCGATGTCGGACGCCGTGCGGTCAAAGAACTCCTCCAACGCGCCTACGACGCCAAAATCGTCCCCAAACGCGTGGTGCCAAACTTCGTTTGACGATCGAAGGGGAGGATCCACTTGGTATTAACGATTCCTTTCCCTCGCACAAAGCCGAACTAAAAACCTTGATGCCCCTCAAATTTCAGTCTTTTGAAAATGTACAATTTCTAACCGTTTAAGGTATAGTACAAAGTTAAGAAATTGGCCTTCATGAATACGATAAGATTTGGTAAATTGGGCAGGTAAAATTTCCTCACAGCCCGTTTATTGGAGTCGCCGAACCGCATCCGAGTGGACAAGCGTATCGCCGTCTGCACGTCCGGTCGAATCGCGAAACTGACGCTTTGGGACATCAATCGGTCGAAAATCCTTCAAACGCAAAACGACAACTCGACCGCCGCAATGACTGCCGTCGTAATTTCCCCCGACAGAAAGTTCATCTACACCGGCGACAAAAACGGCAATATCAAGAAATGGCCGATTAAGAATAAGTAAGAAGCTGATTTTTTTCGATTTTGCTCTGGATTCACTCGGCAAAATCATGTATCATGCCGCCCTTGAAGGTGTTGACGTCCTGAAAGGATCTCTCTCCTTCGCTTGAAATTCGCGTCCCAATTTAGGTCTGTCAAGGAGGACAGTCGTGAACTCGATCAAACAAACATTCGGAATTCTCATCGTCGCGCTCGCCCTGTTCGGGGCGTATACTCTGGTTTTTCCCAAAAAGCCGGTGAACGACGGGATTTCGGAGGATTTCCGTAACGAACTGGCCCAAGAGGGCATTTATATCGACGAAGACGCCGGAAAAGACGGAAAGTCCGCGTTGTTCGGCTCCTTAGCCGGGGTTCCCGGTGTTTCTTCCGCGACGAACTCGACCGGTAAGTCCGGCTCCGTTCCTTCGCTTTTAGGAGGAGCTCCGAAATCAACCTCGCCCGCCCCGCCGTACGCGAATCAACCGCAATCGGATTCGAAACTCGACGACGCCCCCGAGTTCGACGATGCGCCCGCTTGGAACGGAGGGGGAGATTCCGCCGTACCGCCGGCGGGGTTGAACGCCCCGAACTTTGACGTGCCCCTGCTCGACATTCCCACGCTCGACGAACCGAAAACCAGTCCGAGTCCGACGCCAGCGAATGCGTTGCCCGCTTTCGACGACGCGCCGCTTTTCGATCCACAGCCGATCGATCCGCCGCAAGCCGAACCGTTTGAAACGACGTTGTTGGACCGTTCCGCATTGAACCCACCAGAGATGCTTTCGGACGACGCTTTCGCTTTGAATACCACTGAAAGCACTTCCCCCCCCCCTCAAACGACTCCGGCAGAAACGAAACCACAGGAATCCTTGGCTTTTGAACCGTTCGATTCCGCGATTCCCACGGCCAAGGCCCCGGAAACACTCGACGATTCGGCTGCGTTTTCAACAGTCGATCTGTCCACGGCGATGCTGCAAACGCCGTTGGGCATTGCCGACCCGAACGCAAAAAAGATCGAGCCGCTCGACTCGACGATTTCCTACAATCAAAGGGCTCCGGTCAATGCTTCGCTCACGCCCGACCTCGCGCCCCCGTCCGAGGGAGGAGTTCGACCGCTTCCGCCCGTCGAAGAGGAGCCGAAAATGGCCCTGGTTAGCGGTTTGGTTCCCGCGAATCAAGCCGCACCGACGACCATTTCTCCCCCAGCCCCTTCCGGGGATTTCGGCGTTTCGAACGAACTTGATCCGATTTCCGTACCCGACGAAGCGGCGTTGTTTGATTTGACCGCTGCACCCGGCGCCGAAATCGCGATGAATGCCCCGGCGACGAGTGAGCCGGCGCCGCCGTCCGCTCCGGGAATCGCCCGCTCGACACGGCGCCAAACGACGCCGCAAGACGCGTTGCCGCCGACGCAGTCGATCGATCCCCGCGTGATCCCCAACGAAGTCGTCGTCGGACCAACCGGACAACTGGAGCCGATCGTACCGCCTTCGACAACCGCGACGCCTGCTCCTTCCACGCCGGTCGAACGGAATCCGATTTCGCAAAACTCCGTTCGACCGGACGTTTCGCGGAAAATCACAAAAATCAAAAGCATCCTGAACGACGAAAACGCCGAATACCGGGACGGACACCAGTTGATTACGGAACTGTATTTGTCCGACCTGAATTTCGCCGAGCGGGAACTGGTGTTACCGATTGCCGACAAATGCGGTTGGGCCGCGTTTTTCTCGTCGCTTTCCTTCGATCCTTACGAGTGGGGACGGACGATTCAGTCGACCGACACGCTTCAAACCTTGGCGGCGGAAAACGGAATTTCCCCGGAGTTGATTCTGAAAATCAACCGGCTGGAGAATCCGAACCAGTTGACGCCGGGAAGGGAAAACGTAAAAATTCCCAAAGGACCGTTTGACGCAACGATTTTCCTGGCTCGCAAGGAGCTGGTGATCACGGCCAACGGCTTGTTCGCTTGTCGTTTTCGAATCGGAGTCGGGCAACAGGAGCAACTGCCGGAAGCCGTTTACCAGATTGAGATGGACGAAAAATATCAACGGCCGCGATATCTGCTTGAAGACGGTTCGGTCATCGATTCGGACGATCCTCGCAATCCGCTCGGTTCCCATTGGATCGGTTTGGACCGCGAAATAGGGATTCACGGAACGAATAACCCGTCCTGCATCGGAACCGACAACGCTCCCGTGATCGGCTACTCGATGGACAACCGGGATATCGCGGAATTGTTCGACATTCTGACGTCGGAATCCCGAATCATCGTCCGGCGATAACGCCGCCCCACGAGCCGGGCCCTAGTACCCGACCAGTTCTAAAATTGCGGATAAAGTCTTTTGAGTTTGATTCGAGCGTCGTCGGTGGTGAACTGCCAGTCAACGCCCTTGCCCGAAGCATTTCGAGCGTCCTGCCAAGCCTTCACCTCCCGACGATACGTTTCAA
>JAVBPO010000108.1:0-12634 GCA_031549565.1 Thermoguttaceae bacterium | reverse complement strand
ACGAAGTGTACTCACGGAGGGAAGAATCTGGTGCATCCGGCAACACGCATTATGTTGCGAACACGGCTTGAAACCAGATGCTTCGGAATACCTCGGCATGACATGATACCCCTATTTTGCCCAAACATACAAGGAAATTTGCGCGCACCCGAGCGTGTTCTTCTTCTTTCCGCAGTCTTGCTAGTTTCGGCAAAGCAGGTAAAATGAACCGACTGTATCGTTTTCCCTGATTCGCTAAACCGATGTTCTTTAAGCAGGATCGATTACTGATAAGCGTTCTCCTGATTATCGCGGTTCTACTCCCGATTGGGAGCATGTTCCTGTTTCTTTTTGCGCGGATTCTGGTTTTGTTCGGCGATTCGCTCAGCATTCAAATCCTCGACGGAATCGCGGTCGGTTTGGCGACGTTTTGGATTCTTGACTTCGTCGCACTCGTTTTTTCGATCTCTTTACGTCTGATTTATCAAGAAGACAAAAAAGGGAAGTAAATGGGGCAATAAAGAGCCGCATGTGGAGCGCAGCGTAACTTGCGGAATATCAAGCTGATCAAACAGACCCGATTTGCAGTTCTTAACGATTATTTCGGCGCCGGAAACGCCGAATTTTCATTCGACCGGGTTTCCATGAAGACCGTCGCGACGGGTTGACGAAAAAGGACCGTAGTGGTCCATCGGCCCACGAACTCGATTCCATGGATTCTTTGTGATCAAGGAATGGGAGTTTTTGAACACGTAACATAATGTTTGAGTTCAAAAAAGCCCGATCAACATATCAGGAAAGTCAAATGAGCCCACACATGAGAAAAAAGCTTCTTGCTTACTTCACCGGTTTATCATTTTCCCTTTTTGTGTCGGGCCTGCCGCAAATCGAGGCCGCGGATTCCACCGTTCGTGCTTTACCGTCCTCTGTGACCGCGCTTCCGTCCTCGGTTGCGAAACTTCCCCCGGTCGATGAACCGGCTGGACGACTCGACGAAACCGACGCCGACGCTCCGACTTTAACGGCTGTGTCGGACTCTGCGGACGAAGTCAAAGCCGCCGACCTTTCCGTTTCGTTTTCGCCGACTCAAAAACCCGCCCGACCGGAAACGCGGCTCGCGCTGCGGTTCGAACCGTTGGACGCGAAAAAAGAAACCTCTGCGAATACGGCCGATTCACAATTGGTTTTGAGACAAGGCAAATCTTCTTCGACGTTGAAATTCGCAACCCTCGCCGAAAAGCGTCAAACGGTTTCTGGCATGGACGCGCTTTCCTTGGCTGCGAAAAAACAGCTCACGCTCCAGCTCCCGGAAGAAGAGCGGCCCGCGACGAAAACGGTTGTGCAACCCCCTATGGAAAAAGTCGAAACGCCGAAAGTTGCGGTTAAAACGGTCGTCGACGGTGAAATCATGGTCGCCCAGTGGGGACGGTTCCGCTCGAACGACGATCAGGAAAAAGAAAACCGACCGTTCCTCAACGCGGAGACCCGACCATTTGCGCAACCACAAAAAACGACGGAAGTCCCCTCGACGTTTATCGTTGATCCCGAAAAAGAAAAAAGCGTTGCACCGCGAAAGCAGGTCGATCTGAACGTTGCCGACAACTCGGCGCGACCGGTGAAAATCGACCCCGACAGTGTCGGCAATCCGAACAGCGCGGCGTTGGTCCGGATGATGTACGACGAAATGGTCAACGGTTTGAAAACCCGGCAGATTACAAGCCGGTACGACATGTTTCGCTCCTACTGCGGTCGGATTCTCAACCAGTACGCCGGTATCAACACCGGCGACGAACGGGACGGACGCGCCCGACTTTCGTGGTACGATCACCTGTTCCGCGATCCGATCAAATCGCCGATGGAAGTCGAAGAATTTTCCCGGACGATCCATGCGGGCTTGACCGGCGATCATCGGCATTTGGCGGAAACGCTCGCGATTATTCGAAACAAATTGGACGTTCCTCCGGCGCGAAATAACACCATTCAATTTTCGCAAGCGAAGACGCCGCAACAGGCGGTCGCGGAAGTCAAGCGATGCGTGATCAACGCGCAAACGGCGTACACCCGGGCGATTTCGACGTTGACCAACGCCGAACTCAAGGAATTGGACACGAATCTCTATCCGACGTTCTGCCGCGATGTGATTAACGGACACACGATCCCCGCCCGAAGCGTCGGACGACGGTTGATCGGCATTTTGCAGAAAATCGATCGGACCGGGATCCATGACGCCGTCGAAGCGCTCGTCCCGTTGACGGACGAAAATTTCCTGCGGCTGCTGAAAACGCTGCCCGAAGACTCGTTCCCGCAAGTGATGCTCGGTTCGCAACGGGTCCAGAAAATCACGACCTCCGCCGGCGACATTCTCATCGGCGGTCGCGAAAACAACGTGTACGACCTTGACGCCCCGGGAATGCAGGACGTGATCTGCGTGATCGACCTCGGCGGAAACGACACGTATCGGGAAGGTTCGTGCAACCTGAACCGTCCGGTGTTCGTCCTGATCGATCTGGGCGGCGACGATACGTATATCGGCTCGAATCCGGGCATCCAAGGGAGTTCGATTCTCGGCGTTTCGATGCTGCTCGACCTGGAAGGAAATGATACTTACAAAGCGAAGGACGTCGCCCAAGGCACCACGATCGGCGGAGCGGGAATTTTGATCGATTATTCGGGACACGATTCGTACACCGCGATGAAACGTGCTCAGGGATGCGCCCTGATGGGAGTCGGCATGTTGATCGACAAGAAAGGGAACGATCAGTACCGCGCTGCATTACTGGCTCAAGGGCTCGGCCATCCCGGCGGTTTCGGCGTGCTCGAAGATTGCGAAGGAGACGACAAATATTACGTCGGCGGTCTGTATATCGACTCTTATCCGGAACATCCCGGCTATGACGGTTGGGGGCAGGGGCTCGGCGCCGGAATTCGGCAGGTTGCCAACGGCGGCATCGGAATGTTGCTCGACGGCGCCGGTGATGACACCTACGAATTCGATTATTTCGCACACGGCGGCGGATACTGGTTCGGTGTCGGGGTCGCCCGCGACTTCGGCGGCAACGACAAGCGACTCGGCGCGACATTGCTCGATTATTACGGCAAGCCGCGTAGCGAAGCGCGTTGGCAACGGTTCTGCAGCGGGTTCGGGTGTCATTATTCGCTCGGATTCCTGTTCGATGATTCCGGCGACGACGTGTATGACGGCACGATCATGAGCAACGGTATGGCGTGGGACCTTTCGGCGGGTTTCCTGTGCGATTTCGGCGGCAACGATCGGTTCGACGTGAAAGGAAGCATGACCCAGGGGACCGGCGCACAAGCGGGAATCGGCGTCCTGTTCAACTACGGCGGCGACGACGTTTATCAAGGGACCAGCCAGGGTTACGCGAATTCGTCCATGTCGTACCACACGCCCAGCGATGCGGGGAGCAACTTCAGCTTCCTGATCGATTACGGCGGGACGGACACCTACGGTTGCCGTGTCGGAAATAACGTCTACGTCCAGCGCGGCGGAAGCGGCGGATTCCTGATCGACCGACCGTTCGACGTGGAAGTCGCCGCGGAAAAAGCCGCCGCCGAAAAAGCGGCCGCGGAGAAAAAAGACGCCCCGAAAGAGGAACCCGCGAAGACCACCCCGCCGCAACGCAACACGCGGCCGACCAACAGACGTTGATATTCGCGGCAAAGTTCCATGCACGGTCCCCTCGCCCCCGGTAGTCCGGGGGAGAGGGTTAGGGTGAGGGGGTGGAGCTGTTTGCCGCTTCACCCTCACCCTAGCCCTCTCCCAGAGGGAGAGGGGACCGCGTTTTGGTTGCGAAATTTGGCGACAGACAGATATGTTATTTCTGGGCGTACCCCCAAGTAATATGCTTCCCAATCAATTACCCATCATGAGATTCCCTAGTACTCTGTTTTGCGTTTTGGTTTTGGCTTTTTGTTCCGTGAATGGATTCGCGTTTGAAGAAGCGCCGATTTCTCCGGACGGTCCGGCGACGGCCATGGTTTTGGACGAAATCGAAATCGCGATGGTTCAGTCCGTTCCCGAATACGTCCGACAGGTCTCCGCGCTGATGCAATCGGAAGGTGAAAAAGACGACGAACTGGTCGCCCCGAAATCGGACGCCGACGCCGACGAACCGACCGACATCGTCGTCGGTACGGAAAAGGAAACGCCGAAAGACGAAAAACCGGCTGAAAAACCGAAGCGGACGCTTTCGCCGGAAGTCGTGAAACTTCGCGAACAGATCACGGGAACGCTCGCGGCGAACACCAAACGGCAACTCGACATGCGAAGTGATACCCCGGCGGCGATCCTCGCGTATTGTTACGCTTATGGGGCAGACACGCAGGTCCTTCAACCGACGCAAGCGCAACAGCCGACACCCGGACAACGGCGTCAACAACCGACCGTGACCAAAACACCGATTTTCGCGATCGGGGCTCTTTGCTGGAATTATCCGTGCGGAGGTAAAACGCTGCTCCGGTCCGACGGGAAAGAGATCATCGCCAAAGTCGGACCGGGATTGCAACGTAAACCAGGCACGCTTCTGGCCATGCTCGCGATGTCGAGTATCGCCGAAAGTTACGAAGTGCGCGTCGGCGAAACCGTCGGCTCGATCGCCGACCTGGTTCGTACGGAAAAAACGGCTTGCTCCGCCGACGCCGACATGTCGCTCGCTTTGATCGGACTTTCGTTCTACTGCGATTGCGAAGAAGAGTGGACGAACGATTTCGGTGAAAAATGGTCGATTCCGAAAATGGTCCTCGCCGAACTGCTGCATCCGGCGGACCAAGGGACGAGTAACATCACGGATCAACTGCTCGGTTTGGCGTGTGCGGTACGGCGGTTCGAGAACGAAGAGATCGAGTTGACCGGCCCGATGCTTGATGCGAAAAATTATCTGGACTCGTTCCAAAAATTCGCGATTTCCGCCCAGAACGATCAAGGTTTATGGCATCCCCGATTTTTCCTGTTCAAAGGGAGTGCGCAAAATCAATGGGAAGCCCTGTATTCCGCCGGTCATATTTTCCGATTTCTCGCTTTTGCGCTTCCGGAAGAGCAACTGACCGATCCGCAAGTCGTCCGAAGCGCCAAGGCGTTGACCGACCTGATTAACAAGGTCGCCAACTCTCCCGCTTCGACGGAGCGACAAGCCGAATCCCTCGCAACGGCCCTGCACGCGATCGCGATTTACAACGAACGGTTGGAAGATTGATCGTTCATTCTCAGGGCGGCAGGGGGGGGCAGCCAAACGAGTGTGCAGCCCGTCGCAGGCGACGGGGCTAACACTCAATACTTCTGTAAAAGAGCTTTTTCCAGGATTTCCTCTTCGATGTAAATCGGCAGCGGCGGGTCGCAGGTCATCGCAACGGCGATCGCGTCGGACGGTCGGGTGTCAATCTCGATTAACTCCTCGCCGCGTGTCAGGCGGATCGCCGCGTAAAACGTCTGCTCTTCCATCCGGTTGATCACGATATCTTGAAACCGACCCCCGAGCGCTTCGACCACCGACGCAATCAGATCGTGCGTCAACGGCCTTTGGGGTTGAAAACCTTTGACCTTTCGATCGATACTCGTCGCTTCAAAGATTCCGATGATGATGGGAAACTCCCTCGGCCCGTCTTTTTCCCGTAGGAAAATGACTTGCTGACTATTGATTTCGGAGATGACGATTCGCGAAAGAACAACCTGAATCATTAAAAGATTTCAAATGAGAGCCGGGCAGAACCCAAGCGTGTTGGAGTGAGGACTCGCTATATGCGGGAGAAACTCACTCCAATATAACACATTTCAACCGGAAATGGAGCGTGGGCGCCTCGCCCGCATGGCATTAATGCACCCCGGCCATGGCGGTCGAGTTGAGCCGTGCCATTCTTTGGCGAAGCTGCGGTTGGTGGTGCAGCAGATTCGACAGTTTACGCCAATCGAAATCGTCCGTTCCCAGCGCGTCGTGAATCGCCAAAATGTTTTCCCAATCGTCCTCTTGGTCGAACGTGAGCCGAATGTCGACGCGATCGAGTCCCGCCGGAGCCGGAAGAAGTTCGATTTCGAAATTCGACTGATGGTCGAGGAAAAAACAGCCGGGAAGCTGGCAATGCACTTCATCCTCCGCTTGATCGGCGGCAATGAGCAGCGACGCGGCGCGATACCATTCCGGAAAGAGCCCGAAAGGTCGCCCGGCGCAAAAATATTCATTCATGAACTGGTACGCGGCATAGTCGCACGGAACGTCCGTTTCCACGGCGGCCCGAATCAACTGCTCGACCAGGGTCGGATCCAAGAACGGCCAATCCGCCCCGATGAACACGCACGCTTCCGCGGGGAAGTTCTGTATCGTGTCGACCAGGCAGGCGATCGTCGTATCCTGATCCGACATAAAAAAGGAAACATCATGGGGAGTCAGAGTACGAATTAAATCCCCGTTCTCCGCTTTGTCCGTCAAAACGACGACGCAATCCAGAAGTTCGCAATCGGTCATTTGACGGACGACCCACTCAAGCACCGATTTTCCCGCCAGTCGCCGCGACAGGTGTCTTCGTTGTTTTTCAGTGAGTAACGTTCCTTTTACGATTCCTAATGTTTTCATCACAACAACTCCTTTGTCAAATATGTACGATTTATTTTTGTCGGTCAACGAAATGAACGAAAACGCGGAAGACGAAACGAATCGACCGGAAATTCGGTCTGAGGCTTCTCGCCGGGGAGAGTCTTCGACTCCACGGAGAACCGGCTTTCACGAAAACATCGGACGCGCGAGGGAGAGCGACGGCCCTCGCGATCAGTTCCGACTTGGAGACGACCAATCCCTGACTTTTTCGGCCGCTGAAAAGCGTACTCGGAGTGCTGCCCGTGATTCGAACCGCCGAAGGGATCGAAGTGGGAGGGAGAGTTTTCCAACAAAAAGTTGACGAATCAGGAATTTCATGGAACATGCTCTCGCGCATCAGCTTTCACTGGCACACATCAAAACTCAGCCGATGAGAAAGCACGATCGTTTTCGGTTTTTTCCGAAAATCGAATTTCCAAAGAAATCACCCGCACGGCATTATACTATCAAACGCAAAAAATGTAAATCAGTTTTCAAAAATATTGCGAAAATTACCAAGATTTCTCCTTTTTTTCGGAACTCAGACGACATCTGGCAAATTTAAATGTCAAGCTGAGTGTTTTGCATAAAATAAACGGCTTTTTATTTTTTTTGGGTTTCCCCGGACTCGCAAACCGAGGCGACGTCGCCGGGTTTACTCTCGGGGGGAATTCGCCTAAAATGCGTGGAATTATAGACTCCTCACGTTCAAATTTTTTGCATTTATCAAAAGAATGTTTTTTTTATTCGCCGCGGAAAAAACGCAGACGTTCGATATTTCGCCGATTGTCGATTGGACCGGCTATTTGATCTACCTTTTTCTCGCCCTGGTCGCCGTTTGGGGCGCTTACTGTGTCATTTTGATTTGGCGCCGCGTCAATCAACTCCGATTCAAGGATGAAACGGAGCAGGAGGAGTTCCTGACCGCTTTGGAACCGTACCTCCAATCCGGGAACACGGAAGAACTCGAAAAGCTTTGCGAAGAAGATCCCCGGGCGCTCGTTCAGCTCACCCTGGTCGCTTTGAAGAATCGGGCTTTACCGAAAGCGAAATTGCGTGATTTGTTAATCGAGCGGTTTCAACGGGATGTGACCGCCGAACTCGATTACACCGGCAGTTGGGTACAAACGATTATCAAAGCGGCCCCGATGCTCGGACTCTACGGAACCGTCGTCGGAATGATGGGTGCGTTCAGCAAACTCAGCGCGGTCACGCAAGTCAGCCCGGACAAACTGGCCGCCGACATCAGTCTCGCGCTGGTGACGACCGCTTGCGGACTGACGATCGCGATTCCGTTGATTCTCGCGACGGCGTCAATCAATATCCGCATCAGTAAACTCGAAGACCTGATCGGAGCCGGTATGACACGACTGATCGAACTGTTCGGAAAATAGATAATGAGCCGCACGCGAATCTTACGGAAACGGGGTAAATCGTTCACTGTTCCGCAAGCTTCGCATGCGGCTCTTTTCAATTGAGCGGCAAGTTTTTGTACTGCTACGGCCTCGCCCGTTAAACGCCTCAAACAAAACGAGAACGGAAACCGTCTGCACCGCGGGCGCTGTGTCCGCGACTGGGATTGACCGTATCCCAGAAACGCTCACTTCAACCCGGCCCGGATCAAATCGTGCAATCGCAGGATTCCGACGACGCTGTTTTGAGAATCGACGACCGGTAAGACCGCGATTTGCGAAGAGCGATTTTCCATCAAGTCCAGAGCTCGAATCGCCATGTCGTCGTTTTGAACTCGAATCGGATCGGCGGTCATCAACTCGCGAATCGGCAGTTCGAGAATCGAGTCCCGGCGTTCCAGCGAGCGTCGCAAGTCGCCGTCGGTGAAGATTCCAAGCAGTTTTCCCCGCGGATCGGCGACGATCACGGCCCCCATCGCCTTGGCGCTGAGCGGTACGAGTATTTCCCGGACGGTTTGCTCCGGCGTGACTTTCGGGATTTCGTTCCCTTTGTGCATCACGCTTTCGACGGTCAACAGAAGTTTCCGCCCGAGCGAGCCGGCGGGATGCAGTTTACTGAACGCCGTCGGGGTAAAGCCGATTTTGTCGATCAAACAGGCCGCAAGAGCGTCCCCGAGCGACATCGCGACCAACGCACTGCTTGTCGGGGCGAGATTGAGCGGGCACGCTTCCTGCTCCACGGAGCCGTCCAGAACAATGTCGCACATTTTCCCGATGGTCGAGTTCGGATTGCCGACCAGCGCGATCGACTTGCAGCCGTTCGCTTTCAAGACGGTCAGCAGTTGGATCACTTCGGCGGTTTCACCGCTTTTGCTCAGCGCAAGGATCACATCGTCGCGTCGCACGATTCCGCATTCGCCGTGCAGGGCGTCGACCGGATGCAAAAACGTGGCGGGCGAACCGGTTCCGGAAAGCGTTCCGGCAATTTTCGCAGCGACGTAGCCGGATTTGCCGATCCCGGTCGTGATCACGATTCCGCCGGTTCCGAGAATCAATTCGACCGCCTGGTCCATCTCCGGCCCGATCCGATCACGAGTCGCCTGAAGCGCCGCAATTTCTTTGTCTACCGTCTTTTTCGCTAATTCGGAATAGGTCATGGGGAGAGAAATGAGAAATAAGAAATAAGAAATGGGAAACGAGACATTTTCCCCCCTCTTCCCGGATTGTCAATCTTTGACGAAAAAAACGATTGCTTTGGTCCTGTCGCAATGGAATTGAAAATTGGAATTCTTTTGCCGTTCGGTCGAAAATAGATACTATCGCCTCGTTTCGAATTCCCCCGTGTGTGGCCCGTTTAGCCGGAGCGTCCTGGACGCCCGCGCCCAGCGGAACACGGCACATCGTCAGGGCGGTGATTAATGAAGAGGAAAAGGGATTTCAGAGAATCGAAGAAAGGAGAAAGGATCTCGCGCTTCAAACGATTATCTTGACACAACATGAAACGCGAAACATATCGGATCGTTTCCCGAGGAACCGACGGCGAATTGAGAATCCGGGACTACGATTCGGAAGAAGAAATTCTGAAACGACATACGCAGGTCGGAATCGACGATTGCAGTTCCGACCTAAGCGTTCGGGGCTGCCCGATTTTTCGCGGCTTGATCGGGCCCATGCCGGAAACCGGCGGAGTCGTCCGTTACGAAACTCCGGAAGTCTTCGAAACTCTGACCAAAGAGTGGAGCGCGACCAAGAAAAAACGAACCCGGACCAAGCGCGCCTGAAATCGAAGGCGTTTGACTCCGCAGGGGGGAAGAATATAATGGGTTGAAAACTCACACCCTTCGAAATTTTTCCTCACGGTCATGTCCAACGCGGTCATTATATTCGGCGCTTCCGGCGACCTGACGAGTCGCAAACTCATTCCCGCCCTGTTCGAGTTGTATCGGAAAGAGCGTTTGCCGAATCCGATGATCATCGTCGGATTTTCGCGAACGCCGATGTCCGACGACGAATTTCGCGACAAACTCCGAATTTCTTGTCGCGAGTTCGCGAAAGAAGTTTTCACGCAGGAGCTCTGGGACGCTTTCGCGCCGATGCTCCATTATCAGCCGGGAGACATCGATCAGTCGGACTCGTTTCCGCAACTGGAGGAACGTCTTGTCGAATTAGGGGCGGACAACCGGCTCTACTATCTTTCGACCGCGCCGCAGTTTTACGCCCAAGCCGTTCATCAACTCGGCGCCGCGGGCATGGCCGTCGAACCGCTCGGACAAACTCGCCGAATCGTCATTGAAAAACCGTTCGGAACCGATTTGGAATCGGCCCGAAAACTGAATGACTCGATTCACCAAGTGTTCCAGGAACAGCAGATTTACCGGATCGACCACTATCTCGGCAAAGAAACGGTCAACAATGTGCTGGTACTTCGATTCGCGAACACGATTTTCGAACCGATCTGGAACCGCAACTACATCGAGCACATCCAGATCACCGCCGGCGAAGAGGTCGTCGTCGGACGCCGGGCCCCGTATTACGAAAAGGCGGGAATCCTCCGGGACATGTTCCAAAATCATTTGCTGCAACTTCTGACGCTCACGACGATGGAAGCTCCGTCGCGATTCGAAGCGCAGGCGGTCCGGGATGAAAAGGTGAAGGTTCTCCGCGCGATTCGGGCCATGTCGCCGGAAGAAGTTGCGAAAAACACGATCCGGGGACAATATCGCACGTACCGCAACGAGGCCGGCGTTGCGCCCGGCAGTCGTGTTACGACGTTCGGCGCGGTCAAGCTGATGATCGACAACTGGCGTTGGAAAGACGTCCCGGTTTTCCTTCGCAGCGGTAAAGGTATGAGTTGCCGGACGACGCAAATCCTGATCCAATTCCGGCAGCCGCCGCACATCATGTTTCAAGGACATTCGCCGCTCACGCACAGTGCGAACCGGCTGTTGATTCAAATCCAACCGGCCGAAGGAATTCAGTTTCATTTTCTGACGAAGGTTCCCGATACGGAAATGAAGATGCGAATGACCGAATTCAACTTTAATTTCCGCAACAGTTTCCAAGGGGATTTGCCGGAAGCGTACCAACGGCTCTTACTCGACGCGATCCACGGCGACGCGTCGCTGTTCGCCCGGAGTGACGAAGTGGAAGCGGCGTGGAGCATTATTGACCCGATCCAAAAGGCGTGGGACACGGGACTTCCCGGCGATCCTGACTTCTACGAAATCGGCTGCTGGGGCCCGGGCTCCTCGGACCACTGGATGGAAGAGCAGGGGTATCACTGGTTCGACCTGTGCCCGATCGTATGATTGAAGGCAGACGGCAGACGGCAGGAAAACCGTACCTCAAGGATTGCGAAGCAATCCCCTCTCTGCCGTCTGCCCTCTGCCGTCTCTGACGTACTACTCGTCTTCTTTCGCAAGGACGACGGCTCGCATCGTCGTGAGAACCGAAAGGACTTGTTGTTGTTCCACATCCTTCCAGCCGGAAAGTTTGTGATTGAGGATCGCGACTTTCAACTGGTCAAATGCTTCGCTAAGGTCGCCGGGAAGATCCTTGACGGCGTTGAGTTTTGACAACGCTTCTCCGGTCGTCAAGAGACCTTGATCATCCGTTTCCGAAGCGTCCTGGAGCGATTTTTTTCCTTTTTTGCCCGGTTTTTCGTCAACGTCGAACGGGATGTCGTCCGAATCGGGATCAGCGGCGGATTTTCGGTTTTTTTCCGCCGGCTCAATCCGGGACGCGGAACCTTCGAGTACCGCTTGGGAATCGTTGAACGGACTGACGTCTTCGTCGAGCTCCGAAAGGATTACGTCTTTATCTTTCGGTTTCATGTCGGCGGGGGCGCCGAGCGTTTCCCAGCGTTTGATCCTCATGATCGCGACGGACCATTGGTTCTGGCTCGCCCCTTCCAACCACATTTCGGCGTCGTCCCAATCGAGAGCGGCTTGAAAATGGCTCCAAAAGAGCGAAGTATATTGCTCGCTCGTCGCGCCAAACCGCTCGAAAACACGGCGGAGTCGACCGACGTGTTGCGGCGAGACATTTCCGACCCGACGCGACCACGCTTCGTCGGAATACGAGGAATTCGGAAGTCCGGCGTCTTTAAGCTGATTGCGCCAACGGTGAATCACTTCTCCCTTTTCCCAATTCGTGCGGCTGATAAGCCGATTCCAACGGCCCACTGAATCGACGGAAAGCTCGTCGATCAGGTGCGAATCCGCCGTGTTGATCTCTTCGGAAAGGGGCTGTTCGACTGGAAGTTCTGCAAGTTCGTTCATAAGAGGAATCCAAGAGGGTTGTTTCTTTTAACGGAAAACCCCCATTTTAAATCGACAACCGCAAAAAGAAACCCCGCGAACCATTTTGGGGAGAAGCTGTCGGTGAAAATGAAACGTAGCCTCTTCTATCGACAGCTTTGAAGTATCATTGAATTCCTATCGTCTACAGCCTATAACCTAAAGGGCCAAGTCTCAGGGTGTGCGCAAATTTCCTTGTCTGTTTGGGCAAAATAGGGTGTCATGTCATGCTGAGGTATTCCGAAGCATCTGGTTTCAAGCCGTGTTCGCAACATAATGCGTGTTGCCGGATGCACCAGATTCTTCACTCCGTGAGTACACTTCGTTCAGAATGACAACTCACGACCGGAAAATTTGCGCG
>JAVBPO010000128.1:0-54906 GCA_031549565.1 Thermoguttaceae bacterium | reverse complement strand
ACGAAGTGTACTCACGGAGGGAAGAATCTGGTGCATCCGGCAACACGCATTATGTTGCGAACACGGCTTGAAACCAGATGCTTCGGAATACCTCGGCATGACATGATACCCCTATTTTGCCCAAACATACAAGGAAATTTGTGCGCACCCCCTATCTACGCGGCAAAAGCCTCTCCTTGAAGACGTTTTGTTTCGGGGATACAATGGACACCTGTTTTATTTTCTTCGTTCCGACGCCTGATTTATTAAGGAGAAAAACGTGACCAAACGATTATTTACCAGCGAAGCGGTGAGCATGGGGCATCCCGATAAACTCGCGGACCAGATTTCCGACGGAGTGCTCGACGCGCTTTTCAAACAGGATCCGATGAGCCGCGTCGCTTGCGAAACGATGGTCACAACCGGCGTTGCGATCATTGCCGGCGAAATTACGACCAAGGCCCGGGTCGATTATCCCGACATCGTCCGCAACGTGATTCGCGAAGTCGGATACAACGATGACAAATGGGGAATCTGTGCCGACACCTGTGCGGTAATGGTCGCGCTGGACCGACAAAGCCCCGACATCGCCCAAGGAGTCGATGAAAACGCCGCGTCGCAAAAGGACATCGGCGCCGGCGATCAAGGACTCATGTTCGGTTATGCTTGCGATCATACTCCGGAATTGATGCCGATTCCGATCGCCCTGTCGCACCGAATCACCAACAAAATGGCCGAAGCCCGCTTCAAAGGAGAAGTCCCGTGGTTGCGACCGGACAGCAAAAGCCAGGTTACGGTCGAATTCGACGGGCATAAGCCGCTGCGAATCGATACGGTCGTCGTTTCCACGCAACACGATCCTTCGATCGACCAAAAAGGAATCATGGAATATTTGATTCCGAATATCATTACCCCGTGCCTGCCGAACGATCTGGTTCACGACAAAGTCAAATATTTCGTCAATCCGACGGGCCAGTTTATCGTCGGCGGTCCGCACGGCGATTGCGGTCTGACCGGTCGCAAAATTATCGTCGACACTTACGGCGGCTGGGCACGGCACGGCGGCGGCGCTTTCAGCGGCAAAGACTGTACGAAAGTCGACCGCAGCGCCGCTTACATGGCCCGATACGTCGCGAAAAACGTCGTCGCCGCCGGTTTGGCGAGCTCTTGCGAAGTGCAGTTGGCGTACGCGATCGGCGTTTCGGAGCCGGTCAGCGTCCTGATCGATACCGCCGGAACCTGCCAGGTCGAAGAGAAGAAACTGGCCGACGTGATCCGCCAGATGTTCCCCTTCTCGCCGGGTGGCATCATCAAATACCTCGATCTGCGTCGCCCGATCTACCAAAAAACCGCCCACGGCGGCCACTTCGGACGAAACGACCCCGATTTCACCTGGGAAAAAACGGATAAAGCCGAAGAACTGAAGAAAGCATTTTAGCGAGAGGACAGATGACAGTAGACAGAGAACAGGATTTTTTGCCTCTGTCCTCTGTCCTCTGTCCTCTGTCCTCTGTCCTCTGTCCTCTACTCCATGAAACTCTCCCCGTTCGTCCTCGAAACGCTTGGCCTGCTCGGGTCTTCGCTGATTCGTGCGTGGATGGGGACGATGGATTACAAGGTCGCGTATCACGATCCGAACGTCGATCCGGCGTATGCCAACGACGGAAAGCATCGGATCTACATCTTTTGGCACGAAAATATCCTCGTGCCGCTCTACCTGAGGCGCAACTGTAATCTGACGATGCTCCTCAGCCAGCACGATGATGCCGAGGTTCTCAGCAAGGTCGCGAATCTTTTCGGCTTCCACTGCGTTCGAGGTTCGTCCTATCGCGGAGCCGGAAAAGCGCTGGCCGAAATGAAGCGACACGCCGAGCGAACGAATTTGACGATTACTCCCGACGGACCACGCGGCCCTCGGAGAGTGTTGGCTCCGGGCGCGGTTTATCTGGCGTCCAAGTTACAAATTCCGTTGGTGCTGCTCGGCATCGGTTCGGACCGCCCTTGGCGTGCGAAAAGCTGGGACAAATTCGCGATTCCGAAACCGTATTCCCGGGTCCGGATCGTCGTCAGTGGCGACATCATCGTTCCGCCCGACGCCGACAAGGAATTGTTGACGCATTATCAAACGAAAGTCGGACAATTTCTGACCGACCTGTCCGACGAAGCCGAGTGCTGGGCCATGTCCGACGACCGAATCGGAAATGAAAGCCGAGTTCTACCGGGCCCGAAACATTCACTCATGTACCGATCTTTTCCGGAAGCGGCGGATGCAGTCAATCCCGGCAGCGAACACACAGATCGCGGTATGGACGGTTTCAGCTCTCCTTTTCTTGGTGTAGAGTAGACGGAGGGGTTTGGGATTTCGAGTCTTCAACCGTAGGATGATCGCGTTTTGCGCATGTTTTTGAGTCGTTTCCCATCACGGCTTCTGGCATGAATTCCAAGCCGGACAATTGTCTGGAGAAACGTCGCTGAAGCCTCATCCCATGTTAAAACGAAACGATTTTTCAAAAAAACGAGCTTGCCACACTTGCACAGTTTAAGATGATTGGGTAATATAAAACAAATTGATCGAGCAATTGGCAGTTGAAAAGTAGATGTGATCCTCACAAAGGCGACAGTTTAACAAAAAAACACTAAAAAACTTTCGCCAAATTGCGTCATCTGCCAAAATTCGTGATATGATACAAGAGAAGAATTTACTTATCTTGTCTATTTTGTGCGATGTGTATCTTTTGCGCAGTCCAAAGACATTTCCATTGTTTTTTGGGGCCAGAGTTACAAAGGTTGGCGGGGTAGACGGAATAAGTCGCGGCGATCCGCTCGTCATCACGGCGCCGAGGGGATTACCAGAATTTTGTTTATCGTGGACTGTGCGTTCTCACAGTCAATGACACCTTCCTCTGTAAGTTACCTAAAGGAGAAAAACTAATGAAACGTACTGCTGTTCTTTCGCTGTTGGCCGTCGGACTTTTGATCGTTGCGACTTCCAATGCGAACGCCGGTTTCTTCGGTCGTCTGGCTAGCTGTGCCCCGTGCGGGCCGGCTGCTTGCCAACCGTGCGAAGCGGCTTGTGCCGCTCCGTGCGACGTCGCTTGCGACGTTCCCGCCTGCGATCCGTGTGCTCCCGCTTGTGGACCCGTTTGCAAACCTTGGAGACCTTTCGCCGATCTGCGTTGCCGTCTCGCCAAATGCCATGCCCGAATTGCCAACTGCTGCAAACCTTGCGGACCGGCAGCTTGTGCTCCGTGTGAAGCGGCTTGTGTCGCCCCGTGCGAAGCGGCTTGCACCGCTCCGTGCGAACCCGCCGTCGCTGCCGCGTGCGAACCGGCTTGCACCGCCCCGTGTGAACCCGCCGTCGCCGCCGCGTGCGAACCGGCTTGTGCTCCGTGCGAACCCGCTTGTGGATCGTGTGCGCCCGCGTGCAAACCTTGCTTCAAGATTTGCTTGCCGAAAATCAAGTTCCCCAGCTTCAAACGCGTTGGTTTTGGTTGCGGCCCGTGCGTTCCGGCCGGTTGTGCCGAAACCTGCATGCCGGCTCCGTGCCAAGGTTGCATCTAGTCTGAAGAGACGTTCCATTCCTTTCTCCGAAGATCGCGTGGGATTTGGCGCCGAATCCCAATCGATCCCAGAGATCGGAAGAACCGAACTTACGTAAACCGCCCCCCTTGGGAAGGCGGTTTATTTTTTTCGAAAGAGAAGTAAGGAGGCAGAGGGCAGATATCAGTCGGCTGGTTTTGTTATAACTCTCTCTATTCCCTGTCGTCTGTCGTCTGTCGTCTGTCGTCTAAAAGAGCGTAGATGCGAATCTTCCGTCCGGCAAGATGGTTGTAGTAGAGTGAAGTGATTCCCCGCATTTCGCCGAGAATCGATCGGTCGATCGGGGCGACATCTTGATTTTGAAGACGTTTGATCGCATCGCGAGCGGCAAGGCTGAGAATAGAAACAAATGAGTGTCCCTCGCGGCAACCGGGACAAAGGATTCCCCCTTCCAGCGGCGCGAAAAAAAGACGCCGTTTGGGGGAATCGGATACCGTTTCGCGAAGATTCTTACCACATTCGACACAGTGGTTCAATTCCGGCTTTTGCCCGAGTTGTTCCAAAAGAAACCACTCGAACCGCAGTAAAGATTGCATAATCTGCTCCCCCGTCTCGAAATCGGCGAGAGTCGAAGCTAGCCGGTCGTACAACTCCGGGGCGGGATCGCCCGATTCCGTAAAAAGATTGACCAACTCCGTCGCGACATATCCGGCATACATCCCCGCAAAATTGTGCCGATTAGGGTGAAACCGCCAAATCAGCTTCGATTCGGTCAAAATATCGAGCGCGTCCGAATGTTTTTGGATCACGCAAAGTCGAACCCGGCTGAGCAGATCAAGCGACGATTCGAACGGTCCTTTGAGCCGTCGCCCCCCTTTGGCGATTGCGCTGAGTTTCCCGAAATCCCGCGTGAACATCGTCAAAATCAGGCTCGTTTCGCTGAAATCAACGGATCGCAGTACGATTCCTTCTGTTTGATCCATAAGTGAGAAGCCGTTAAATAATGAACATTGAAAAGCGAACGTCTGACATGCGGAGTGCAACGAAGCATCCCGCCCATTTCAAGCTGGACATCGACCTAGGCCGATATCAATGATAACAAAAACCGCCGAAGAAATCATCGCGTAAGTCTGTGCTTGTCAAAACCGCTCGCAACAGATACGCTTAATTTATGCTTTCGCCAGAAATTGACGGGCGAGTTTTGTCATTCTGGGCGCAGTGTACTCACGGAGCGAAGAATCTGGTGTATCCGGCCAACCCGCTTTGCAGTACGAGAACAGCTTGAAACCAGATGCTTCGGAGTACCTCGGCATGACATTAACGAACGTTATTTATGAACTTGCCGCTTATTTTCTGGCGGGAGCCTTATGCCGATAATTTATGCCGAAGAAAAAAATCAAGGATTCCACGGAGGAAGAGACCCGATTTCCTCCGCTTTGCGTTCGCGAACGGACTTGGTTGCTTTACAGTCGCTCTTTGTTCTCGCGATCCAATGCGATTCGCTGGAGACGTTCGCGGACGCTTTGAAGTAGGAGCGAACGATTTAATGTGCTCGCCTTGAAAGCGGGTTCGTGTTCGAGCTGTAACCGTAGGCGTTACGCGGTTCATTCGAATAGGTGATCGTCGTGTTGCCTTGTTGTTCGGTACGCGGTTGTGTCTGATCGTACGTGACACCACACGGCGGTACGGTGTCGGTCGGAAGCGGACCCACGTATTGCGGAACGGTTGGCTGGCCGTTGTACGACGCCGACGCGATCGGATTCGTCGTCGGAGCGTATTGCGGTACCTCCGGTTGCGGGTTCTGCGCGTATTGCGGACGTGGTGCCACAAATTCGACCGGATTAACCGACGGATCGCCCCGCATGACCGCCGCGTAAGTGTTGCGAGGAATCGGGATCGAAGTCGTTACCATTTTCAACGGCCGTTTGTTCATGCTGATTTCACGTTCTTCCGGCGTCACAACGGACCGGTCCGTTTTCGTCCAATCGCGAAAGCCCGGCGGGAGATTGTCTTCATAACGGTCGTTGCGACCGAATCGGTAGTTGACCTGGGTTATCTCCCCTTCGGCGTGTGCGTTTTTCGCCGTGAAAACAGGCTCTTTCCCCGGCAACACGCACTTCGCCTGACCGCTCATAACGGACGAGCCGTTTTTCTGAACGAGTTTCACGATCAATGAAACGGTCTTGCGTTCCCCGTCCGGACCGGCGTTGTCCCACGGAATCCAGAGATTATACGAGTGTCCGAGCTCTTTCGAGTAGCTGTGGAGTTTTTTCATATCCTCCGCGAGGAATGGATAGCTCTTGTCCGGGGTGTTGTTGCTCGCCGAACGGCCCGGATATTCGTCGAATGCGAATACGACGATGTCCCCGTCGATCTTGACACCCTTTTTGGAGGTGCCGTTATTGAAAAACGTGACCCTCGCGGCGAACCCCCGTTCGGGAACCCCGTTGACGACCCTGGCGGCCGGAGACCAGACGGCAACGGAGCGTCTCGGTTCCGAATTCACGCCGGAAAACGGATTCGGCATCTTTTCAAACGAACTGCATCCGCTCAAAGCGGAAAGCAAGGTCACGGAAAGGATCGAATGAAGAAGGGTTCGCATGGTTGGAATAGAGGACAGAGGGCAGAGGACAGAGGGCAGAGGACAGTATTTGCATTAGTTTCATCCCACGCCCTTTTCAATATCAGTTCACTCCCGGAGCCAAGGTCGGCGTAAACAGGTCCTGCGGCAGCGGTTGCGGTTGATTTGGTTGCGGCGGCAGATATTGCGGCAACGGGGTCGGACGGCGTTGTAGGATCTGTTGCGATTCGTTTTCGTAAATCACGTCCGGCAGATTCGGGACCGGGGCTCCGGGAAGCGTCGGCATCTCTTCGTTGAGATTGGAGCCTTCGAACATCTGGAGTTGCGAGTCCGGAACGTAACCGCGGAACGGCACCACCTGGGTCTCCGCCGGATAGTAGTAATCGCCCCGCTTTCGCAGGTTCTTCGCGTTCGTGATGCTCATCACGTCGTTGACGCACCAGTGGATCCGTTGCTGCTCCTGATTGCGGATGATTTCCATGTCCTCTTCACTGCGGACGACCATGGGTGTCATAATGACGAGGATTTCTTTCCGCTCACACTTATCCATCCGGTATTCGAACAGCCGTCCCACGACCGGAATCCGCGAAATGAATGGAACCGCCCGGGTTGTCTGGTTGGTTTCGTTGGTGATCAATCCGCCGATGACGATCGTTTGACCATCCATGGCACTGACGGTCGATTGAACCGTGGAGAGCGTCACCCGCGGGGCCTGCGCGGAATCTGTTATGTTAATCATATCATATTTCGATTTTTCCGCGTAAATGCTCATCACGACCAAACCGTCCGAACTGATTCGCGGCGTCACGTCGAGAATGACGCCGACGGGAATCCAATCGATCGATTGGCTTGTGGCGCTGGTGGTGTCGCGGATAATTTCACCGAGGTAGGGAACCTTTTGGCCGACTTGGAGCGAAGCCCGTTGGTTGTCCAACGCGTTGACTTGCGGGCGACTGAGAACTTCGACCTTGTTCCGTTCCTCCAGTGCCCGGAGCAAAACGCTGACCGACTCGCTCGACGCGGAAAAGACGAAACCACCGTATCCGTTTTCCCCTTTTCGTCCGACATTCAGGTTCGTCAGCCCTTGTGTTCCGACCCGGTCCGGGTTCGGGGCCGCGGTGTTATTGCCGAGCGGTTCATTGTTGAAACGGAAACCGGGAATATTGTCGATGCTCCGATCGAACAGGATCGAATCCTGCAAGCCGAACTCGACGCCGAATTCGTTCATGTTGTTCAGCGTCACTTCGGCGATCAAAACCTGGATCACGACCATCGGCGGACGATTGTCGAGCTCCTTGATGATTTGACGAATATCGTTGTAAAAACGTGGCGTCGCGGAAACGATCAGACTATTGGTGATCGTGTCCGGTACCACGATCACTTCCCGGCGAAACTGCTCGAACGTGCTGAACAATTCCTGGTCGATCGTCGTTTCGAGTTGCCGTTCCTGTTGCAAATATTGATTGACGGCGTTGGAAATCTGCGTTGCCGGCGAATTGAGGAGCCGGAAAACGGTCACGATCCGGTTCTGCATGTCCGCCCCGTCGAGCCGCATCAGGAGCGCTTCGACCATCGCGAGGTTTCCTTCACTCCCGATCGCGATGATACTATTGGTTCGCACGTCGTAGTAAAAACGGAGTTGCACCATCGCGCTTTCCCCGTCGGACAGGCCCGGCATCGCCGTGATGGTGCTACTGGAACTCGTCCCGCCGCCGAATCCGCCACCGGTCGTGGTCTGGAACAGGTTTTGGAGCATCGTGTAAAGACTGCTCGCATCGCCGTTGACGATCGTGTACACGTCGATCTTCGACTGGGCCGCGGGAAGTTGATCGAGCTGTTTGATAATCGCTTCGATGAGCGGCATGCAATCGGTCGGGGCGTTGACGATCAACTGGTTGCCGCGGGTGTCCGCCGTGATGCGCACGTCCGACGTCACGATACCGCTGCGGAGCAACTCCCCTTCTTTGGCGTCAAGGCCGCGGAATTCGAGCATCGTGCGCCGGGCCGTGGTGCCGCTTTGGTTGCCCAAGCCGGAAAACGTCATGCCGCCGGTTCCCGACGAGGTCCCGGTGAGCGAGTTTTGCAGAATCGTCGCCAGATCGCTCGCGTTGGAATTGAGCAGCGGGAAAATCTTGACCGTGTTGACCGCCGCGCTTTCGTCGGCGTCGATCTTTTCGATCATCTCCATCGCTTCGAGCAAATCGCGTTCGCTCCCTTGGAGAATCAGCGAGTTGGTGCGGGTGTCGCTGGTCACTTTGATTTGCGTATCCATCTGGGACGGGCTGAGATAAAACTCGTCGAGCATCGTTTTGACCGTATCCGACTGCGCGTTTTTCAAACGAACGATCCGGAAACGATGGCTCGGATCGACTTCGGTGTCCAGTTTTTCGATCAATTCGATTGCCGTTTCGATGCTCTCGGTCTTCCCGACCAACAGGAGCGAGTTCGGTTTGACCAGCGACGTAATATTCAAAGACCCGCGACGGGTTCCGTAAATTTCGTTGTACAGCAGCCGGACGAGCGTTCCGATTCGGGTACAATCGGCGTGTTTGAGCGGGTGAATCACGACGGACGGTTCCTGTTCGGCGCCGGTCCGCTCGATTTGGTCGATCAATGCCCGAACGATCGCGACGTCGCGGCGATCTCCTTTGATAATGACGCAGTCCATGCCGTCGAGGACTTCGAGTTGGACCGGTCCGAGAAGTCCGCCTTGCGCCATCTGTTCCAGAGCTCCCGCGGCTTCGGCGATCGTCGCCCGGGGATCGGGCCTGCCGTTGCGTCCCCCCTGTCCTTGCCGGATCGCATCGACCGTTTGCTGGACGGCCCGATAGTTGACACCGTGAAACGGTACCATGTCCGTTTGCGAATCTTGTGTCGCGTTCCCATTTTTCTGGTCGAGCAAGAGCGTGATCTTGGCAAACGAATCGACCGCCGTTTTCGAACCAGTGATCCGGATTTTGTTCCCTTTATTATCGACGACCAAGTCGAGCAGTGTGTTGCCTGCCGTCGTCATCTGATAGTGGGAAATCTCGCCCGGGGCTTGGACATTCATGACCGGCACGCAACGGGTTCCCAGTTTTTCCAGGAGTTTCTTTTTGAACTCTGTGGAGTTGAGATTTTGCAGCGAGACGGTTTGTACGACCGCGTCCTTGGGAATTTCCGCGGCTTTCACCGGCGGCAAAGTGTGAAGTCCCCCGTTGACGGGCGGGGCGACCTGATACGCTCCGTCCTGTTGGTAATTGACCTGCCGGGCGTAATTCGCTTGCGGAGCCTGGGTCGTGACCGGGAAAACGACCGATTTCACATTGGAGTTCGCTTGCGGCACCGCGTTTTGAACCGGATATTGCGGTACGTTCTGCCGCGAAACCTGGCCGGATGGATTGTTCTGAGCCATACGCATCGGCGCATAAGGGCCCGGCGTGGGAGCGGGGTTTGTGTTCGCGGGAGGGGTGTTGGCGCAGTTTTGCGAGCCAACATTCGGCCCCGCGTTATACGCTTCGTTGGGATACAAATTTTGACTGGAATCCCGGGAAGGGACCGCCTGTCGCATGGGGACATGCTGCGAATTCGAGTTTCGGGAATAATTTTGCGCAAAAACAAACGGACCGGTGGTCAATCCGTAAAACAACATCAGGAAAAAAATCAAGAAAGGGAACGCCTTTTTGATTTTTCCGGAGATGTTGAATCGGGCGATCCGCGAAAAATAGTTAAAACGAGTCATTTCTTTCGCCTGTTTTTGTCAGAGGGCGTCCACAAGCATCCTGCTTTGGTCGGACTCTGATAGAATCGACTTTACCGATTGTCCCGCTTAACCCAATTATTCTGATTTTTACGATTTTTATTGGAGTGAATAACCGACCTCCCGTTCGACAAAAAAACGCTAATACCTGCGTAATCTGAATAAATACGAGCATAATTTGAGGTAAAACCCTTTGTTTTTGTCGAGCCGCGACATAAGGATGACAATCTGTTTTCGATAAAAAAAGCGGGGCAAAGCACTCTATTTTCCTAAAGCTAATGTTATGCCCGCTCAAAACGAAAAATTATCACAATTTAATGCAATTAAAAAATCCAATTTTCGTTTTTTCGGAAATGAAGAGTTTTCCGCCCGGACTCTGGGAGAGGCCTTTTTCGGTTTCTGGCCGCCGCAGGATATTTTTCACCTGCTTATCGGCGCCGAAGGCGGGTCGGAGCTCTTTCTGGGGACGCTCTATCGTCACCTTTACCTTGAGCATTACGAAACGGACCGATTGGGGTTGAGCGGCATCTGTCGCATTGGTAAGTCGCCGCGAGGCGACCTCACTCTGGTTCAAGAACTGAACATCCACCGGGCCGACAAAAGAAACCGTGGTGAAGGGCGAGTGATTTTTCAACGGCAATTGGAAGCGTGTAGGGAACTGGGAATCCGGCGAATCGTTATGATCGGACGGCGAAATCGAGTCGAATGGGGATATTATGCTCTACCACGCTTCGGTTTTGACGCTTTTCTTCCCCAAGAGATTCGAGAACGCATTCCCCCACAATTGCGGGAAGCGACGACTTTATCCGAACTATTCCAAGCCGCCGAAGGACGAGAGTGGTGGAGGGCCAACGGACGAACGATGCACGTTCCGTTTGTGTATCAAGTGGATCGCGATCAGAATCAATTCTAAGATCACTAAAAAGATAAGACTTAAAAAAGTCTGGAAATCAAGATTCGGCGACGCAAATGATTTTGCAAGACTTCGCCCATGGGTTATGTAATACGCTGGGTAATACGCTGGTAAGATTTCGTATTACACGGAAATCTGCCGAACCACGGCGAGCAATTTTGCGAACATAAGTCTTTGCTTAGAGTTGCGTTTAATATCGTGGGCCATTCGTTGTCTCAGATACATGGTAGCACTCCTAAGAGAAAGTGTCGAGAAACGCGGCTTCGGGAGATTTGCCAACAAAATGTCGCTTTCCCCTCGAACCGTATAAAACAGTTTTAGCGGATCTTTTTGTTCCGACAACCCCGGCACGATACAAAATCACTGAAATTTTTATTGACTTTGGTAAAATCGATGATAGAAAACGCTCGCTGACGCTTCCCGCTCCGATTGCTTGGGACTCCCTCATTGGAAGAAATTTTCAATGCGATAGAATTACGGAAAAGGATTTCTCCCGTTATTTTCACCCCTACCCTCGATCTCTCATGAACTGCACCGTGGTGACACCGGACAAAACGGTTACGGAACAAGAAGCGAGTTTCGTCGCGATCCCGCTTTACGACGGCGAATACGGCGTTTTGCCGGGCCACTCCCCGATGGTCGGTCGGCTCGGAGCCGGCGAATTACGCATCAAATCGCCGAGCGGTACCACGGAAAGCTATTTCGTTGCCGGCGGGTTCGTCGAGGTGCTCGGCGACGAAATTTCTCTCATGACGGCACACGCCTGCCTGACAGAGGACATTGATCCGGTCGAGGTACAGCAGGAAATGGACGAGATTCTCGCCAAGCCCGTCAAGACGACCGAACACGCGAAACTGCGGGAAGAAACCGTTGCCGCCTGCCGCGCCCAACTTCGACTTGCGAAAAAATCGGGCGCAACAGGAATCTGAGCCGTCAATATTTGACGCACACCATATTCAAGAGCGTCGAAAACGAATTGCTGTTTTCGCTGTCGGAGATTTTTGTGACTTGGCAGTCGACGATCGGTCCTTTGACGGGGCTGATCAGGACCGTCTGCTTCAGGCTTCGCAATGCGATAATCGGCTCAAGACTCGGGCGTCTCAGATCCGCGGCGCTTTCGACGACCAGGACAATCTTGCGTTTCTTGTACTGGGCGACCATTTTCGACACGGGAATGGCGTAGTCGAGTTTGTCTGAAAAAAAAGATTCCAACGCGAATTTCGCTTTTTGCGAATCGACCATATCGGTCCCGAACCCGAGAATGAGTGAATCGGTTCCAAATGGTCCTTCGGCCAATTCCTTGAAATTCGTGATAAAGCACGTGAAGTTCGTCTTGATCACGACAATATCGACGTCGAACAGCGCTTCATCGCTCCCGGCTCGCAGGGCCGCTTTTTCTCCTTTGCGATGTCCGACGTTCTTCACGGCGTTACGGATATCTTTATAGCGATCCACCTGAACGCCGTTTTGACCGATGATATTGAAAAAATCCTCGGTAAACATAAACGTCAGTTTTTTGTTGCCTCGAACGAGTCGATTCGCGAAATCTTCCAGATTGCTTGCCATAATTATGCTTCACTTTTGTGTTGCGTCAAACAATACGGCCGTTAGAGGGGCCATGGTAATTCAGGTAGAGTATGCAGGTCAAAATCGGCAAAACGCCCTCCCCGGTATTCCGGGGAGAGGGTGAGGGGAAATGAGGCGTCAAACAGCTCCATCCCCTCACCCTAGCCCTCTCCCAGAGGGAGAGGGGACCACGCTTCGGTTGCGACAATCATATCCCGACCGATCTGTGTATTTTCCAACGGAAGCCAACGACAAACAATACTCTTACATTTTCTTGAGGAAAATGTTTTTGAACTGCGGAACCGTGCCGGGATCATGCTGCTGCAGGGCGATGTGTCCTTTTTGACTGATCCATTTCGTCGCTTCGGTGATCTTGCCTTGCGGTTTTCCGCCGGCGGCTCTTTCGACCGGATCAACGTAAGTGTAGAGGACTTCGCCGTTCACGCGTACGGTCAACGTGTCTTTCTGGACCGTGATGTAATAGGTGAACCATTCATCGTCGCCGTGCGGGGCTTTGAAAATCTTGATGATATTGTAAAGACTTCCCGTTTTCACCGGATCGCTGTGCGAGGAGTTGATCTGCAACTCGAATCCTTCCACCGGCCAATTGGCTTCGACCCAGGGAGCGTGGAAATACAGGCCGGAGTTGCCCCCCTTGTTGATCTTGCAATCGATTTTTAACTCGAAATCACCGAGTTCTTCCATGAAGAACAAGTGATTGCGGCCCCCTTTTCCGACGATGCAACCGTCCTTGACGTAGAATCCTTCTTCTTTTTCATTCCCTTTCCAGCCGTCGAGGGTTTTTCCGTCGAAAATGGAAACCCAACCTTCTTCTTTTTCCTGATCGGTCAACTGCTTATCCTGGGCCGAGGCGTAAGCGACGAAAGAAACCAAAACCAATGCGGCGAGAAACGCTTTCTTCATGTGAAATCTCCTTTGAGAGGGAATCAAGGAACAAACGACGCGGACACAATAGGTCTCCGCAAAAACTTGCCCTATCGTACCCGAACGCAACGGAAATCGCAAGTATCGACGCGGTTCAAATTGAAAACTCGCCCCACGAAGAACGCTCTTGTCCAAAATTTACCGTACTCTTGATCTTTCGCGGCGAGAGAGATAAAATGCTGCTTGTCCTTATGATTGGATATTCCCGTTCTTTGTCCCGGTCCCTCTCGGCCTTTTGCCGTTTCATGAATTCCTATGCTTGAATCGCTTTTTTCCAACGACAAGAGGATCGTTTGTTGTTTGAGTTTGTTCGTTTGCCTCGTTTGGATCGTCGGATGCGGAAAGGAATCGGCCGCGCCGCAACGGAAGCCGCCGACTGTCGTCGTCGCGAAACCGGAAAAGCGGGACGTGCAGATCTATTTTGAAACCAACGGCTACACCGACGCCAATGAATATACGACGATTCCGGCTCGGGTTTCGGGACAGCTCAAGGAGATCCGGTACACGCCCGGCGAAATCGTTTTCGAAGGGGCTCCGTTGTTCCTGATCGAACAGGAGCGTTATCTCGCGAACGTGGACGCCGCGAAAGCGTCCCAGGAATCCGCACGCGCGCAGAGCGAGCTTGCCGAAGCCGATCTGAGACGCTCAAGAATACTGAGGGAATCCAATACGAACACACAGGAGGAACTCGACCAGGACATCGCGAAATCCAAGGTCGCCAAAGCGAAAATCCATGAAGCGGACGCGGAACTGAAGAATCGGGAACTCGATTTGAGTTATACCGACATTCGCGCCCCGATTTCCGGAAAAACGGACAAGAACCTGATCGATCGCGGCAACATCGTCGGATCGACGCCGGAAAACACGAACCTGACGTCGATCGCCAATATGGATCCGATTTTCGTCTACTTTTCCGTCAGCGGAGTTCAGGTCAATAAACTTCAGGAGATCCAAAGCGGTTCCGACGAAAAGACGAAAGCGATTCTTGAAAGATTGAAAAAAAACAACGGCCATAACAACGAAAAAGAAACCGAACCCGCTCCGGCGCCGTCGAAACTGGAAACCGAAACGAAGACGGAAGCGACACCGACCACGGCGGAACCGGCCCCCGACGCAGCCGCCGTCGCGAAACTCCAAGAGCAAGCCAAGTCGTTCGACGACACGAAGCACCTGTTCAAGGTCGCGCTGCATCAAAAAGCGGGGGGGAAGTTCGATTACGTTTACGAAGGGGTCGTCGATTTCAGTAGCAACCGCGTCGACACGAAAACGGGAACGCTCCAGTTTCGCGGCAGGGTTCCGAACGAAAATTACGTGATTTTGCCGGGGCAGGCGGTCCAGGTTCAAGTTCCGATCTACGTGGAAAAAGACGCGATCGTGATCCGCGACGAAGCGGTTTGCTCCGATTTGAATACGAAATATGTGTACGTCGTCGACGAAAAAAATATCGTTTCGCGAAAAGACGTCGAACTCGGCCCGCTCCAGCCGGACGGAACCCGGGTCGTTTTTAACCCGAAAGACGGCGACCCGGGCAAACAGTTGACGTTCGAGGACCGCTATATCGTCCAAGGGGTCCAGAAAGTCGGCGTCAACAAGCCGGTTACGATTCAGGAGAATCCCCCGGCCCCGAAATAATTTGTTTTTCGCCTCTCACGGAGACACAGAGGCACGGAGAAGTGGAACTTTGTTTTTTCCTCCGTGCCCCCGTGCCTCCGTGAGAGAAAAAATGATGTCGTGATACCGATTATTCTCAACAACCTGATTATATAACAAATATCAACTATGAGCGAAAAAAACGAAGCCGTCCAAGAATCGTCCTGCTGTCAAACGCAACGTCGCAGTTTTTGTAAAACGGTGATTGCTGCCGGAATCGGGGCCGCGGCGATTGCTCCGCCGGTCGCTTCGGGCGTTCGGGTCGTTCTCAGCGCCCCGGAACAAAAGGGGGCGGCGGGCAAGTTCTATCCGCTCACGACGCTCGACTCGCTCGGAACGACGCCGCAAAAATTCCTGATCACCGACGACGTGAAAGACGCCTGGATCACGTCGCCGCGTCAAAAAATCGGATCGGTCTTTCTCCTGAAAAAAGCGGACAACGAGGTGGTCGCTCTCCAAACCGTTTGCCCGCACGCCGGCTGCACGATCGAGGCGGGAATGAAAATGAATCCGAAATCGAAAGCGGAAGAACTGATCTTCTACTGCCCGTGCCATGTCGCCCATTTCGATCTCAACGGCGTCCGGCTGGACGAAGTCTGCTCTTCTCCGCGGGATATGGATACGCTTGAAACGCAAATTGAAGACGGAAAGGTTCTGGTCAAATTCGAGAAATTCATCACCGGAACCGCCGACAAAAAACCGGCTTGAGAAGGATGCAAATTTCAACGGGGAGCGAGTTGTCATTCTGAACGGAGTGTACTCACGCAGTGAAGAATCTGGTGCATCCTGCCAACACGTGTTGTATTACGAGTCCTACTTGAAACCAGATTCTTCGGGGTACCTCAGAATGACACAAAACGCTCTTGTGCCTATAACCCGCGCCCTTTGAAAACTGACGACACCCGCCGAGAAAAATTTTCTCGTCTCTTGATTCCTGAAAACGCTTGCGATACGATCCGGTTATCGGTCGCAAGCGTTTTTTACGCTTGCTCTTTTTTGTTTTTTCACCCATTATTTGTACAGTATTATCATGGAACAGAATAACAAACTCAGGAAAGGAAAAATCGGACGGGGCGGGCGGTCCGGTTTTACGCTGGTCGAACTCCTCGTCGTGATCGCGATCATCGGAATTTTAATTGCATTGCTCCTCCCCGCCGTCCAGGCGGCTCGGGAAGCGGCCCGTCGAATGCAGTGCACGAACCATTTGAAACAAATCGGACTGGGAATTCACAACTTTCACGATTCTCGCAACGGAATCGTCCCGTCCAACTTTTTCGATCACAACCGCTCGACGATGTGGGGACTGATTTATCCCTACATCGAACAAACGGCGTTGTTCGAGATTATCCAAAAGAATTACGATCCCGGCTGGGGGCCGTTGGTCACGTTTGACGCTTTTTGGAATGGAAAGATCACCGACGAAGAGAAAAAATCTCTCGGAAGCGTTCCGATCTACAAATGCCCGTCCAAGCGCAGCGGCGGAACCGCGTACACGACCGACCAGACCGCGGCGGGAAACAAGCCGGGCCCGCAAGGAGATTACGCCTACGTCGTTTCGGTTCGCCGGATCGGGGATTCCGATTCGCTCGGATGGTGGGATCACGGTTATGGAAGCAAAGGGAACGGCGACCCTTACGGTTGGCTTGTCCCCAAGCTGTCGTATGTCGCCAGTCCGTTCCAAGTTGCCCAGTCGGCTTCCGGAACTTGGCAGGACGGCTCCTATTCGCCGAAACTGACCTTTGCGTCCGTTTCCGACGGCTTGTCCAACCAGATTTTCATCGGAGAAAAGCACATCCCTCTGGGACGCGTCGGTGTGTGTAACGAAACGGTCACCGGTGGTGCCGCCGCGAACCAGCCGAATAGCGGCGACTGCTCCTACCTGATGACCGGCGTCTGGAAAGCCCCGTCCAGCGGGCGAAATATCAGCAGCTTCGACGACCAAAACGGAAGTCCAGCGTATACGCCGCTTCAGCACTCAATTGCCCGGGCGAACGATTTCCGCGACGACGAATCCAATCCGATCCGGACTTACGGGTTCGGCAGTTATCATACCGGCGTTTGCCCGTTCCTGCTCGGCGACGGTTCGGTTCACTGTTTTTCCTCCACGACCCAGTTTTCCGTCTTGGAAGCGTATTCCATCATGAACGACGGTATTTCCGTGTCCTTGCCGTAAAGTTCCTTTTACATTTTCCACTCATGAAAAAATATCATTTTATTCTGGGTTTGGTCCTGCTGCTTTCCGCCGGTTGCAGCGGGAATGTTTCGCTCAGCGGCAAGGTCGTCGATAATGAGGGAAATCCGATTACCGTCGGCATGGTCAATTTTACGTCCGATAAAGGTTTGTCTCGCGGCAAAATCAACTCGGACGGCAGCTACACCGTCGGAACCCTGAAAGACAAAGACGGACTACCCCCGGGCAAGTACAAGGTTTATGTGACCGGTGCCGAGGTCCCGATGGCGCCGAAAGGTCCCGCACGGGTCGACGCCATGGGACAACCGGTCCCGCAAATGGCCGGCTTTCGAAAACTCGTCGCGACGAAATACACGACCGAAAAAGACACCCCGTTGACCTGCGAGGTTCCCGCGAAAGGGAATAAATTCGATGTCGTCGTGGAGAAACCTTGAAAGTTTACGGTTTCGCCGCCAAAATGATTTTGTACTTAAAGCGGATCGTTTCTCCTTTTTTGAGGACGAACTGTCCGCTTTTTTCCGGTTTGTTCAGAAAATCATGTTCGCCGAACGGATTCGCGGCGAACAAGCCGTAGGTACGCACATGCCAATACGTCGGGTCGCGAAAGCTGCCCGGTTCGTTGACGACCTTGATACTGACGGTCTCTCCGTCGACCGGTCCGGAGTATTCGACCCATTTGGAGCGCTTTCCCCAGGCGCCGTCGTTTTTCAGCCCTTCGGCATTGACGATCGCTCCTCCCTTTTTGGCGTCCACATCCATCGAACTGGCGACGCGGATGCCGAAGGTTCCTTCTTTCGTGTCCCCGAACTTGCACTGATCCGCGACGCCGGTCAATTCGATCTGAAAATCGATGATCCGCTCTCCCTCTTTCTCCGAAAACGAGACGGTTCTCCGGTCGCTGCAAAGGATTTCGTTCGTCGGCGTGATCCAAGAGTTTTCGCTTTGGAGCGTTGCCGTTTTTCCATCGCACTGAACGAGTGAAAATTGATCGTGTCGGATTTTCCCCTTCTGTTTCGGTTTGGAAGGATCCGTATCGACCGCCCAGAAATCGACGCCGTTCACGTCGCCGTGCGTGAACCAAAGCGAACGGTGATGCGGATGATCTTTCGGTTCGCCCGGCGTGTCGGGAATCATCGGATAATCCCGGGTCATGCGTTTCCCCGTCGGTCCGACGATCGGCCATAGAATCGGCGTTCCGTTTTCGTCCGCAATGTACTCGGTGAACAACTGCCCATCGATCAGGACTTTGTATCCTTTCTCCGATTGTTCCAAACCGAACTGCGCCGCGGAAGCGGTGCAGGAAAGAAGTAAAACGAACAATAATGAATATCTCATGACATGTCAAAGTAAAGTCCCACAAAAAGAGCCGGGGATGTAGCGCAGCGCAATCCCCGGGTAAACCACGACCCATTCTACCAAATCGCCCCGGAAAAACACCGGCAAGGGCTTGAAAATCGACAGGTTTCGCCTAGAGTGTGTCGGCGGATGTTTGCTTTCTTTCCACAATTCTCTTCTTCTCATGAACACACAACAACCGGAAAAAATCCTGATTTCGGTCAATCCCAAAGCGGGCCGGACTTCCCCGATGCTTCGGGCGGAAGAACTGCAATCGCGGCTGCGTGAGAAAGGGTTCGACGTCGAACTCGGAACCGATCTGAGCGAACTGACCGGCAAAGCGAACGAGTACCACAAAGAAGGGCGGCTCCGTGCGATGGTCGGGGTCGGCGGTGACGGAACGGCGGCGGAATTGGTCAACCGGACCGAGCCGGGCACGCCGATCATTCTCCTCGCGGCGGGAACGGCGAATCTTTTGTCGAAACATTTCCGTTGGGGAGGAACGCCGAAACGGCTCGCCGCAACGATCGCCAACGGTCATAAAATCACGCTCGACGCCGGAAAAGCAAACGGGCGGCTCTTTCTCGTGATGGTCAGTTGCGGATTCGACGCGTACACCGTGGAACAGGTTCACGCTCATCGGGAAGAAAATTACCGCAATGGAGCCAAAAAAGGGGCGCATATCAGCTATTTTTCCTACATCAAACCGATTCTCGGTTCGATTTCCGGTTACAAGTACCCGAAGATGCGGATCGAAACCGGCGCCGGAGAAACGATCAGCGAACAGGCTCGCTGGGCGTTCGTGTTCAATTTGAACCGATACGGCTGGGGACTTCCTCTCGCTCCGTTTGCCGTCGGGGACGACGGTCTGCTCGATCTGTGCGCGATGAACGGCGGTTCGATTTTCAGTGGCGTCAAGTACACGGCGTTCGCCCAGTTCGGATCGCTGCACCGCTATTTGTCGGATGTGAACCTCAAGCAATCTCCCCGGTTTCGGATCAGTTCCGAAGAGCCGATTCCGTACCAACTCGACGGCGATCCCGGCGGACAACTTCCGGTCGATATCGAAATCGTTGAAAAACGGCTGACGCTGATCGTTCCCCGCTAGAATTTACGACGTTTTTTTCTCTTCCTTCGCCCAGGAGTCGCGGAGCGACGCGGTTCGGTTGAACACCGGTTTTTCCGGCGTCGAGTCTTTGTCGAGACAAAAATAGCCGAGCCGCTCGAATTGGAAGCGGTCCTCCGGCTTGGCCTCCTGAAGCGACGGTTCCAACTTGCACCCCTTCAAAATCCGAAGCGAGTCGGGATTGAGGTACGTCTTGTAGTCGTTCAAATCCGACGGATCGTCCGGGTTCGGCCTGGTAAAGAGCCGGTCGTATTCCCGAACTTCGGCGTCCAGGGCGTGTTCGGCGGACACCCAATGAATCGTTCCCTGCACCTTGCGTCCGTCCGGCGACGAACCGCCCCGGGTCAGCGGATCGTACGTGCAATGCACTTCGATCACGTTTCCGTCGGCGTCCTTTTTGAAATCGGTGCAGGTAATGTAATACGCGTACCGCAGTCGCACTTCCTTGCCGGGCGCAAGCCGGAAATATTTTTTCGGCGCGTCCTCACGGAAGTCGTCCTGCTCGATGTAAAGCGTGTTGGAAAACGGGACTTTTCGTGTTCCGTCCGCTTCGTTTTCCGGGTTGTTGATCGCGTCGAGTTCCTCCGATTGTCCTTCCGGATAATTGTCGATCACGACCTTCAGCGGATGCAGCACTCCCATACGGCGCAAGGCCCGTTTGTTCAGGTCGTCCCGGATCGCGTTTTCCAGCATCACCACGTCGATCGTGCTGTTGAATTTCGCGACGCCGATCGTTTTGCAGAAATTGCGGATCGATTCGGGCGTATATCCGCGACGACGCAGCCCGGCGATTGTCGGCATACGCGGGTCGTCCCAGCCGTTGACATGTTTGCCTCGCACCAGTTCGAGCAGTTTCCGCTTGCTCATCACGGTATAATTGAGCCCCAGCCGGGCGAATTCGTATTGCCGCGGACGAAAGATTCCGTCCAACTGATCGAGGAACCAATCGTAAAGCGGACGGTGATGTTCGAATTCGAGCGTGCAAATCGAATGCGTGATGTTCTCGATCGAATCTTCCAGTCCGTGCGCCCAGTCGTACATCGGATAGATGCACCAGGTGTATCCGGTCCGGTGGTGTTCGGCGTGAACGATTCGGTACATGACCGGATCGCGCATATTGAAATTCGGCGACGCCATATCGATTTTCGCACGCAGCGTTCGGGATCCGTCCTGGAATTCCCCTTTGCGCATCCGCTCGAACAGGTCGAGATTTTCCTCGACGCTCCGATCGCGGAACGGGCTCGGTTTTCCCGGCTCGGTCGGGGTTCCCCGGGTCGCGCGAACTTCCTCGCCGGACAGATCGCAGACGTACGCTTTACCTTTTTGGATCAGCTCGACCGCCCAGTCGTACATCTGTTTGAAATAATCGGACGCGAAGAAAATCCGGTTGTGCAGCGTATCGCCGGTGATCCAACGAACATCGTCGATGATCGATTCGACGTATTCCGTTTCCTCTTTCGACGGATTCGTATCGTCGAACCGCAGATAAAACGTGCCGCCGTATTTTTGAGCGAGTCCGAAATTCAAGCAGATCGACTTCGCGTGTCCGATGTGCAGATATCCGTTCGGTTCCGGCGGAAACCGCGTCGCGACCCGCCCTCCGTGTTTGCCGGATTTGAGGTCTTCTTCGACGATCTGTTCGAGAAAATTGAGCGAGCGTTCTTTATCTTGCGGTTCGGACATAATAGAGGCGCGGAGTGTTGCAGTGCCAAAAATACACAAGAATCGTATTCGATTCC
This sequence comes from Thermoguttaceae bacterium, assembly GCA_031549565.1. Classification (GTDB taxonomy): domain Bacteria; phylum Planctomycetota; class Planctomycetia; order Pirellulales; family Thermoguttaceae; genus JAVBSX01. The sequence goes on along the minus strand of JAVBPO010000128.1, from coordinate 33,602 downwards.
CGGGAGATGTCAAGATTGTGCCGATCAAACCACCAGTCGGCATTTTTGCAGGTTGCCAATCGCCTCTTCGACGATCTCGGTGATCTTTTCCCGTTGGTCCGGGCGGATTGTCACCCCGTGTTTGGCGATGTTCAAACGGCCGCTTTGTATCTCTTTCTGGATGTCCGAGACGATTTCGGAGATTGCGTGACGCCCATCGAATAGTTTCAGGAGCGTCTCGGACAACGGATCAATCGTCAAAATCTCGAACGCGGAATTGGGAACCGCTTTGGCGTGTCGTTTGATCATTTGTCGGGTGAACGTCCTTGCAAAGGGACGTCGCGGATCCGGTTGGCGTTCGACCGGCGGATGCAGGAGAATTTTAAGGACTTCCAGACGAATCAACTGGTCCAGAATCCGAACGAAATCATTCCGATGCACCCCGCCGGACAGAAGCTGCGGGGAAAGCGAGGCGGCGACGACGTCCCACACGTTTTGGGCCGTCATGTATTTTTCCCGATTCGCGATCATATATTCGCAAACTTTGTCGACGAGCGGTCCGGCGGGAAGTGAGACTTCCATCTGCGTTTTGCGGGAAAAAAGCCAGGCGGGAGCGGCGCCGTCTTTCGGTTCGATCCGCTGGATGGTACAGTCGTTCGGAACAAAAAAGTGATACCGCTCCACCAAGTCGTCCCGGAGAGCGAGTTCGATTCCGGCACGGCAGAGGACGCTGGAACGGAAGGTCCGATTGATGACGAAATCGATATACTGTTCGGAAATCACGTTGTTTTGCGTACTGTCGATCAGCGTTTTCAACTGCGGATCTTTTTGCCAGGTCTGGTAATTCGTCCAATCGAAATCGGCGACGTGTTGCAGTCCTTTGTCCTGGAGTCGGCGACAGAATTCCAGGAAATAACAGGGTGAGTTTTCCGTTTCGAGATATTCGTGAAACAGATAATGATCGTCGACCCCTTTGATGTGCTCCTGCATCCCTTCGATGAACTGCGAAAAGTAACTCGATTTCTGTTTCGAGACGATCTCCGCGGTGTAGTTGAGGATCGCCCGGGCTTGTTGGATTTCCGTTTTCGCGTCGGAAAAGACGTTGGCCCGCTTGGAGTGCAGGAGCATCAGATTCCGCGCACACTCCTTGAAATGCCAGCCGGGATACGTGTTGTACGAAATCATCGCGATACCGCGAGGACTGAGATTCGTTTGGCAAATCTCGAGCATTTTTTCCTGCACGAACGGGGGAACCCAGGAATAGACGCCGTGTGAGATAATGTAGTCGAATTTGCCCCAACTTTCGTCCACTTCGAGAATATCCGCGGTTCGCAGCTCGATGTTTTTCAGGTTCAGCGAACGGAGAAAATCCTTGCCGGCGTCGATTTGCGTCGGCGATAAATCGATCCCGAGAAAACGGCTGTTCGGAAACTCTTCCGCTTGCGGAATGATCGTTTTACCGGTCGCGGCGCCCAATTCCAGGACGCGGCAACCGGAAATATCGACCGGCTCGACGCCGTAAAGATCGGCAACCGTTTCCAGGAAACGCAAATTCCCCTGCTTGTGAGGAAGTTTGTCGTAAATCACCTCCTCGTAACTACTGTTATCCTGGGCGTCCTGCGGGGTGAGGTTTTGAATTTCCGACATGGTTATGTGAGTGGAATGATAGCGTTCAAGTTACGAAGCGGTAATTTCGGAACGGGCGATTCCCGCGGCTCCGATGTATCCGGCGTCGCCGCCGAGTACGGCGAAATCCAGCGTAAGCGCCTGGGCGATGGCCGGGAAAGCGCGGCGGTCGATTTCTTCGCGGACCCACCCGATGTATTTATCCCCCATCGGCGAGCCTTTGCCCCCGAACGTCATGGCACCACCGATCAGGACGCACGCCGGGTCGATCGTGTTCAAAATGGAAACGATCCCGATTCCCAAATACGTCGCGGCCTCGCGGATGATGTCCAGGGAAACCGGATCCCCTTTTTCCGCTTCTTCGCAAACCATCTTCGGAATGTCGCTCAACCGGGTGTCGGGAATGATTCGATTCCGCAGGGAACCCGCACGAGTGTCCGTCAAGCCGATCGCCCGTCGGGCGACGCCGGTTGCGCTGGCGTAAATCTCCAAATGCCCCCGTTGCCCGCAGCCGCAAAGCTTCGCGGTTTCCGTGATGTCGACGATAATGTGTCCGCATTCGCCGCCGTAACCGATCGCCCCGTCCACGGAGCGACCGTCGATGATGATACCGCAACCGACGCCGGTTCCCATGGTCAGCAGGGCAAGGCTGGGATGCCCTTTCGCGGAACCGATCCAGTATTCGCCGAACGCCGCGGCATTGGCGTCATTGCAAAAAATGACCGGCATTCCGATCCGTTTGGCGAGTTCCCTGCACATCGGATATCCGTCCCATTCCGGAATGTTCGGCGGACGGCGAATGCACTCGGTCTTTTTGTCCATGGTTCCCGGCAGTCCGAGTCCGACTCCGGCAACATCCTTGAACGAGAGCGAATGTTTCTCGAAAAGTCTTGCGATTTCACGCGAAATCGCCTGGGCGGCCGCTTCCGGGTTACGTTCCGTACCGATTTTCGCGACGCTTTGAACCGACCCGCCGGAATCGAATTCCTTCAAATCGATGGACGCGCCGTTGCTGTCGACAAGGCCGATCTTTATGCTGGTTCCCCCGACATCGATGCCGAAAAAGAGTGGTTTGAGCGAGTTTTGAAGCGAAACGAAAGGGATGGGAGCGGGCATGAAAGGATTCGATTTCTGGTTGTGCGAAGAAATAATCTAAAAAAACCGACCGGGCGTCTTACTGTGGACAAGCATGAAAAACAGTATAATCAGTTTACACGCTCCTCGCGAAATTCGCAAGTCTTGGGAATGAAACATTAAGTCGCGAGGGGTGCGTTGGAGCAATTCTGGGACCGCAGGCATCTTGCCTGCACCTGGGTCTATGGGCTTCCAGCCCGTAGTGAACCCTCGGCAGGCTGGAAGCCTACCGACCCAGATGCAGGCTGGAAGCCTGCGGTCCCAGGGTGTCGTTCCCATTTTATTTGAATTATCGCACATTTATGTATAACTCCAAAAAGAAACCGACGTCCTGCCCCAACGAATCCTGTCGGGCGGCCCGCGTGAAGCCGAAGCAGGAAAAAGTGTATCGATTTCTCATCATGGCGACCTCGACGGCCATTTTGCTGGCCGTTCTTCGCACCGCCAACGTGATCGTCGCGCCGATGCTCATGGCGCTGTTTTTGACGATCATCCTGATTGTTCCTTTGCGTTGGCTCCGCGAAAAGGGGTGTCCGAACGTTTTGTCGCTCGTGATCGTCCTCGGCTGTACGGGCGTGATCCTGGTCGGAGTCGGTTTGCTCGTGGGACGGTCGCTCAACGATTTCGCTCACCAGTTTCCCAGGTACAAAACGAAAATCGCGAGCACATTCAACGCCTTGGATAGGAAGCTGGAATACTATGGTTTTGCGATCGGGAAAAAAGAGGTCCAAGCAAAAACCGACGATTCGTCGATGAGCGAACCGCAACCCGATCCGCAAGAAGACGAAGTTTCCACAGTACCAACCGTCCCCCCCACGCCGCCCCCGGCTCCTGCCCCCGAAATAATCGACCGTTCGGAAAAAAAAATCTTGCCGGATGCGACGGAGACGGAATCGACATTACCGTCCGAAGAAGCCGACGAAGCGGAAGACGACCCGGAGCCCAACCACCACGGAGGCAACTCGAACGGCTTTTCCCGGGCGATACGGGAAAACAACAAACCGTCCCTGATCGAACTGAACACGGAAAGCGTCATGTATTGGACCGGGGTGTTCGTTCGTGAGTTACGCCATCTCGCCGAGAGCGGATTCCTGGTGATCATCATTACGCTCTTCATGACTTTCGAGGCGGCCCGATTCCCGGAAAAAGTCGACTGGGCGCTCGGAAAAAAGGGACCGATCAACTACGAACATTTGCACCATATCGCGGGCGAGATACGGCGTTATCTTTTCATCAAATCGATCGCGTGCGTGATGTCGTCTTCGGCGGCGACGCTTGTTTATCTTTGCTTCGGCGTTCCCGGGGCGCTCATGTGGGGACTGGTCGCTTTTTTCCTTTACTTTATTCCGAACATCGGCGGCATCGTCGCGGCAATCATACCGGGCATGCTGATTTTCATGGAACTCGATCTGTCCGGCGTCCTTTTGTATGCGGTCTGTTTGGTCGCGATCGAATGTACGATCGGTTACGGTATCGAGCCGAAAATGCTCGGGCACGGGCTGGGCATTTCGACGGTCGTCATCTTTTTATCACTGCTGCTGTGGGGTTGGATTCTCGGCCCGGTCGGACTGTTTCTCGCCGCGCCGCTGACGATCATGGTCAAAATCATTCTCCAAGCGTTTAAGGAAACCGAATGGATCGCCATCCTTCTCGGCGACAAAAATCGACCGGAAGAGGAACACAGTTGAGTTGCGGAGGTGTTTATGGACAAGGGCTGCATTGGAGAACTACGCGGCAGAGGTAATACCAAAAACCGGCAATCCAGTCGTCAATGAATCGCCTTTTCGAACTCTTCCAGCGTATTGCATGTCGCAGCGTGAGAGGCCCATGAGTCCAGCGCCGTCGGGTCGGTTATTTTTCGGATCGCTTCTTCGACCTCTTGGGGAACTTGGTTGAATCGAGCGCGGAGCACCGTCAAAACCATTTCGGACTTGCCTTCGACAACGGGGAAAAAGGGGTCGGGAAAAAGAGGGCGGGAGTAATTTAGTTTGCCGGATAGGGGGTTTGGACAGCCTGTCATCCAAAGTCACCCGTTTTGTTTTTCGGGCTTGGAATTGGTCTGCCCCACTTTTACCTTATTTTGTTTGACAAAACAACCGCAGTCGCCGAATTCGGCGTGAAAATGCGGTTTTCGTGAAATTTTCGAAGTCGATTGCGCGAATCATGGCGTCGTCGACGTTAAACTTCACCTATTTTGCGGCAATATTTACTCCCGACCCCTTTTTTCGCTCTTACTTTTTGAAAAAACGAAAAATTTTTCCAAAAAAATCGACGAACGCCGCCCACTGCTCTTTGCGTTTCAATTTCTCGGCTTGGGTGAAATCGGCTCTGGCTTTTGCTTTGTCGCCTTTCTTCCAATAGGAATAGCCTCGTGCATAAATTGCATGCCTGTTTTGCGGGTCAAGCTGGATCGCTTCCGTGTAGTCAGCAATGGCCTTGTCGTGGTCGCCTTTCTCGCTGTAGGAATAACCGCGAGCAAAAAATGCTTGCCCGTCTTGTGGGTCAAGCTGGATCGCTTCCGTGTAGTCAGCAATGGCCTTGTCGTGGTCGCCTTGCTTGCCGTAGGAATTTCCTCGAGCATAAAATGCATGTCTGTTTTGCGAGTCAAGCTGGATCGCCTCCGTGTAGTCGGCAATGGCCTTGTCGTAGGCGCCTTTCTCTCTGTAGGCACAGCCGCGATTGTAGTAAGCATCGGCATGTTTCGGGTTGAGACGAATGGCTTCCGTGTAGTCGGCAATGGCCCTGGCGTGATCGCCTTTATCGCTGTAGACACAGCCTCGCCCATCATAGGCGTTGACATATTCGGGATTAAGTCGAATAGCCTCCGTGAAGTCTATGATGGCTTTGCCAAACTTGCCTTTCTCCACATACACAGTGGCTCGTCCATGAAATGCCTGACACCACTTCGGCTTGAGCCGGATGGCCTCGGTAAGATCGGCTATCGCTTTATCATGGTCGCCTTTCACGCCGTAGACGCCACCACGACTGTAGTACGCCTCAGCATCTTCCGGATTAAGTCGAATGACCTCGGTGAAGTCTGCAATCGCTTCGTCGTGGCAACCTTTTTCGCTATAGGTTAATCCACGATTATAGTACGCTCCTGAACATTTTGAGGCGAGCCGAATGGCCTCGGTGTAGTCAGTGATCGCCCTGTCAGACTCACCCTTCTTACCATAGGAATATGCCCGCCAACAATAAGCCTCAACACGTTGCAAATCAAGACTGATGGATTCTGTGTACACAGCAATCGCTTCATCAAAGTCACCCTTGTCGAGCAACAATTTGCCTTGTTTTATTGCATCATTTTCTTGACTGCACATACCCTCTTTTTCCTGATTGTTACGCCCCGTTGGGGCTGAGGATCGTTTTGCCGCCGTTATCCGCCGGTTAAAACCGGCGGTTATAGATATCACGCCCCGTCGGGGCTAAGAGAGCGAACTGATTTTTGAGCGATTATTCAGGGTGTTTTTTACGACTCCCCTCACCAAACGGTTCAATTTTCAGCGAGCCGTTTGCGGAGATATTGGGCGCGGGCGAGGTCGCGGTCGTTGGCGTTGAGCGGGGCGCCGACCAGCTTTTGCAAGTGGGCCGGCTGGATGTGCAATAGAAGATCGTTCACCGTTTGGATACTCGGGGCGTCAAGAAGCTCCATGTTCACGCCAAGCCGGATGTTCGAAAGGTGATCCATCGCTTCTTCGGAGCTGATCGTTCGAGCCGTGCTGAGAACCCCAACCGCCCGACTGCTGCGGTCCATCACCATGTCGAGCTTCTCTTTGCGGAGGAAATCCCGGGCCTGTCGTTCGTAGGAAATAATCTGCGGAATGATGTCGCTCACCTTTTGAATCAGCTCCTCTTCCGTCTTTCCGAGCGTGATTTGGTTGCTGATCTGGAAGAAGTCGCCGAGCGCTTGCGAACCTTCCCCGTACATTCCGCGCACGGCCAAATTGACCTTTTGCAGGCTGCGGAACACCTTTTCAATCTCCTTGGACATCACCAGCCCCGGCAGATGGAGCATCACACTGACCCGCATTCCGGTTCCGACATTCGTCGGGCACGCAGTTAAGTAGCCCCATTTCTCGTGGAACGCGAAGTTGACTTTGTTTTCCAGGCGGTCGTCCAGCTCGTTAATCAACTCCCAAACCTTTTGAAGATCGAGCCCGCTGGTCACGGATTGCATCCGCAGATGGTCCTCCTCGTTGACCATGACGCTGAACCGTTCGTCTCGATCAATCACGACCGCCCGAGGCCCGTCCGCTTCGGCGATTTCGCGGCTGATCAACTGCCGTTCCAGCAGGAAAAGACGGTCGATGGCCGGAATCTTCTGCAAATCGACGAAATCGGCGTCCTTGTCCGGAAAAAGTTCGGACATGATTTTCCGAATCGTCTCCTTCACTTGCGTTCGATCCTGCTCGCTGGAACGGACCAGGAACGGGAAACCGGTAATGTTTCGCGCCAGTCGGATCCGGCTGGAGATCACGATGTCGCTTTCCGGCCCTTCGCCGTAAAGCCATTGTCCCGGTTTGGAGAGGAGATGTTCGATTTTCACAAGTCTTCGTTGTTGAAGTCCTAATCAAAAGTCAAGCCTGCGGTACTCATTCTACAAAGGGACCGTAAAGAGGGAAAGCCCCGTGGGAATTGAGATGTTTTTTCATCGCGGAGCGGACCTGATTCGGGCTTGCCGTTCCCGTGGTTCCGAGCTGTTTGATCGTGATCGACGCGACGAGATTTCCGACAAACGCCGCTTCCGCCAACGACGCTCCGCAGCACAAAGCCGCGACGATTCCGCTCGACGCCGCGTCCCCCGCTCCACAGATGTCGATCGGCCCCTCGACGGGAATCGCCGGAATTTTCGCAACGGTTCGATCTTTCGAAGCGGCATCGAATACCCACTGTCCCCGCGCCCCGAGCGTTACGAAAACGGATCGTTCGTTTTTCTCGACCATTTTCCAGCCGCACTGTTCGACCAGTTCGTCCGTCGGTTCTTCCCGACGGGCAATCGCCGACAAATCGTATTCCGGATGGAACGCCGCGACGACCTCGTAATGGTTGCATTTGACGAGGACGTTTTCGTAAAGGGAAATCCGCTCCCGAGAATCGGCGTAAAGCACTTTTTCCGGGAACGAACGACCGAGTCGGGTGATCTTTTCCCGGACATGTTCGGTAATCACGCCGCAGTTCTCTTCGGAAACCTGGTCCATGATCATTACGGCATCGACCCGCTCAATGAGCGATTCGAGCGCTTTTTCGATCTGGTATTCGATCCAGGTCGGGAGCGGCTTGCGGTTCTTGATGTCGAACCGATTCAATTCCCGCTCCGTGGAGTGTCCCGATTTCGGCAGGATCATCGGCTTAGTGTACGTCGGCGTGAAGCGTTCTTCGACGGCGTAAAAATGCTCCTGGTTGACGCCGAGCTTCGTCAATTCCATACGCAGTTCGAGCCCTTCGCCGTCGACGCCGCTCATTCCGACCGCGTCGAGCGTTCCTACGCCGAGCGCCTTGAGATTATTAATGACGGTCCCCGCCGCGCCGGGACTGCGGCGTTTGCCGACGACCTGGTAAGCCGTGAGCCCCGTTTCGACCGACGGTTCGTCCAGTTCCGGATCGATCAAAAGGTATTTGTCCAGAAAAAAATCTCCGACGACCACGATCCGCAGCCGTGGAAATTGGTCCAAAATTTCGTGAAGTCGTATTTCGTTCATAATCGTACCCGTTCGCGGCGGGGCTTGCCCCGCGTTTGTGATGTGAAAACGTTGCGCCCTGCCAAACGCCCTACGCCCTCAAGTGAAACCGTCCGCACAGTCCAGCCCGGGGCAAGCCCCGGCGCTAACGGGACGTTTTTGTTGAACGCAACACCAAGCCAAACCCACCACCGAAAAAGCCTTATCCTTCGAACTCGAAATACTCTTTCGCGTTTTTGTAGCAAACGTCTTCAACCAACCCGCCGACCAGTTCGTAATCGTCGGGAAGCAACCCCTGCTCCATTTCCGTACCGAGGAGATTGCAGAGGATGCGGCGAAAATATTCGTGTCGCGTGAACGATAAAAACGAACGGCTGTCGGTCAACATCCCGATGAAACGACTCAACAGCCCGTGGTTGGAGATGGTCTCCAATTGCCGGAGAATTCCGTCCCGTTGGTCGAGGAACCACCACCCGCTGCCGTACTGGAGCTTGCCCGGCGTGATACCGTCCTGGAAATTGCCGATCATCGTCGCGAGCATGTCGTTGTCGACCGGATTGAGATTGTAAAGGATCGTTTTCGGCAGACATTCCCGGGAATCCAACGCGTCCAAAAAACGGGACAACGCATAAGCCGAACACGGGTCTCCCATCGAATCACAACCGCAGTCGGGCCCGAGCTGTTTGAACAGACGCGCGTTGTTGTTGCGCAAAGCGCCGAGGTGAAGTTGCATCGCCCACCCTTTTTCGGCGTTCATCTTGCCGATTTCCAGCAGCAGCGCGGAGCGCAGCGCGATTTCGCCTTCCGGGGAAACCGGTTGACCGGACCGGATCGCTTGAAAAACGTGTTCGACTTGTGAAAGCGTCCAGTCGGCGTCGTAAACGAACCTCCCGAATCCGTGGTCGGACAGCCGACAACCGTGGGCGTGGAAAAAGGCGTGTCTCTCTCGAAGTGCTTCGAGAAGATCGGCGTATTTGCGAATTTCCATGTCGGCGGACCGGCCCAATTGGTCGAGATATTGCACGTAAACCTCGACGCAATCCGCTCGATCCTTGCTTCCGTCCGGCGTGATCGACGGAATATTCAAGGCCCGATCCGGTCGGAACGTCGGGTAAACGGCAATGTCGAACGTCTCGTCTTCCGCGATCGCCCGATGATAATCGAGCGAATCGGCCGGGTCGTCGGTCGTACAGACGAGTCGGACGTTCATCTGCCGCAGGATTCCGCGAGTGGAGAACTCCGGATTCTTCAGGACCGCGTTTCCCTTTTTCCAAACGTCCGGCGCTGTGTCCGGACCGAACAGAAGATCGTCGATTCCGAGCGGACGGCGCAGCTCCAGATGGGTCCAGTGATACAGCGGATTACGGAGCGTTTGCGGCACGACCTCGGCCCACGCCTGGAATTTGTCCCAATCGTTCGCGTCCCCGGTGATCAGCCGCTCCGGAATCCCCGCCGCTCGCATCGCCCGCCATTTATAATGGTCGCCGGCGAGCCAGATTTCCGTCATGTTGGCGAAACGATGATCGTCCGCGATCATTTGCGGCGAAAGATGCGAATGGTAGTCGAGGATCGGCAAATCGCGAGCGAAATCATGGTACAGCCGCCGGGCCGCCGCGTTTTGGAGTAAAAAATTTTCGTCAAGAAATTTCATGGAATATTACGGACGGACATTGGGATTATCGCGCAGGTCAATAAATTTGAATTTAGACGATTTTTCTCAAAAAACAAGAGATTTTCCCTTTGTCCGTCTCTCAGGAAACGGGAAATCGAAAAATATTCCGAATTGAAGCCGACAGAAAATCGACTACAATGGGGCGACACGTCCTCGTTAGCGGCGTGGGCTTGCCCCGCGCACCCGGGCCTCCCGGCTTATTCGATTTCCCGATTTTCAATCTTTTCACAAAACATGAGCGAAAAAGTCATTATCATTGGAAGCGGCCCCGCCGGTTGGACCGCCGCGATTTACGCCGCACGAGCCGAAATGGCACCACTTCTGTTCGAAGGAGCGGTTTCCGCGGAAAATCAGGCGAACAGCACTCTCCCGATGGGGCAGCTTGCACTGACGACCGAAGTCGAGAATTTTCCCGGTTTCCCGCCCGGTAAAATCGAACAGTTTTTGGACACGTCCCTTTCCGACGACCGGAAAATGATGATGGCTCCGCACGATCCCGAACAGCTTGGCGTCAGCGGTCCGGAGCTCGTCGAGTTGATGCGGGCCCAAGCGGTCCATTTCGGGACTCGGATCGTTTCCGAGGATATCGTCGACGTCGATTTCCAGAGTCGCCCGATGGTGTTGACCGATTCGACCGGCAAGAAATACGAAACGGAAACCGTGATCGTCGCGACCGGAGCGCGAGCGAATTACCTCGGTTTGGATTCGGAAAACCATTTCAAGAACCATGGCGTCAGCGGCTGCGCGGTGTGCGACGGGGCGCTCCCCCGATTTCGCAACAAACCGGTCATGGTCATCGGCGGCGGGGATTCGGCGGTCGAAGAAGCGGATTACCTGGCGAAGTTCGCGTCGAAGGTCTACCTGGTCCATCGCCGCGACCAACTTCGCGCTTCGAAAATCATGGCGCAGCGGGCGATGAAGCATCCGAAAATCGAGATCCTCTGGAACCGCGTTCCCAAGGAAGTCGTCGGCAACGACAAGGAGGGTGTCACGGGCGCCGTTCTCGAAAGCACGACCGGCGAACCGGAGATCACGGTCGAAGCGTCCGGTTTTTTCCTCGGCATCGGGCACACGCCGAACACGGCGTTTCTCCAAGGGAAGTTGAAGCTGACCGAAAAAGGTTTCATCGACCGTCCGGTACCGTTCCGTACGAACACGAGCGCCGAAGGAGTTTTTGCGGCGGGAGACGTCGCGGACGATTATTATCGCCAAGCGATTTCCGCCGCCGGAACCGGCTGCATGGCCGCACTCGACGCCGAACGGTACCTTGCCGCGAAAGAATGAAATCGACTACGATTTCCTCAAGTAGAAATGACACAGCGCGATCGCCAAAGCGTCGGCGACGTCGGGCGGTTCGGGGTACTGCGGCAAAGCGAGTTCCAACTGGATCGCCCGCTGCATCTGGTCTTTGTTCGCGTGGCCGTTTCCGGTCAGGATTTTTTTCACTTGCGTCGCGGCGTAGGAATGGACGGAAATTCCGCTTTGCGCCGCCGCCAGGCAGATTGCGCCGCGGGCATGTCCCATGAGAATCGCGGTCGTCGGACGGTCGTAGTGCGAGTAGAGTTCTTCCAAGGCGAGTTCCTTCGGCTCAAACGCGGCGATCACTTCGCACACGCCGTCGTGAATTTCTTTGATCTTTTCCGCAAGTACTTTCGATTTGGACCGGATGACGCCCCCTTCAAGCAGCTTGACGCGTTTGCCGACCGAATCGAGAACGCCATAACCGGTGGTGTTAAGACCGGGATCGATTCCGAGAATCACGGACATGGGCAAAATCAGAAAAACAGATGGAAAACAGCACCGGGAAAATGAGCATTATACATAATCTCCCCTTTCCTTCGAAGGTCTGATTATTCCTCTCCTCCAAGATTTCCCACCGCTTCCATGACGCGATGAACGGCTCCCCCAAGCGGTGTTACTGTGATCTTGTCCCCCCCCTCGGTCAGTTCGATGTAACACCCCGGGCCGGTTCCTCCGGAAACGCCGTGCTCGGAATAACGCTCGACTTTTCCGTCCAACAATCCCAGCTCGCTCCCTTGTGTGGTTCGCAAGAGGGTTTTCAGCGGATACTCCTCGCCCGTGGTTTTGTTCGTCCATTTTCCGTTGTCGAAAATCAGGACGTCCTGTTCGGTCAATGGAATCGGCTTGGAACCGACCAGGATCGCCCGACCGCCGCCGGACAGTTCGAGCGTGTTATTGACGAATCCGCCGCCGCTGACACCGTTTCCGGAGACGAGGACGAGCTCCCCTTTTTCGAGACGACTCACCCCGCCGTCGACGTTGAGCAGCGTCGTCCCGAGCGGATACTCTTGACCCGTCGCTTTGTTCGTCCACTTTCCGTCTTCGTAAATCAAAACGTCCTGTTTCAGAAGCGGAATCATCTTCGGTGCCGTCGCCGCGTTTTTCGCACCGGGAATCTCGACCGAAAAGACAAAGTCGGTTTTCTTTTCCGTTTCGGTTGTCAATTCAAATTCCTGGACGATTTCTCCGACTCTCTGGGGAGAATAGCGAACGGGCGGATAAACACTGGCTTTGTATTTCCCGGGCATGAGCTGGATTTCATAGTTGCCATTTTTATCGGCACGGGCGGCATGAGTGATCTGTTTGTGGTGTTCGGCTTTCGAGTCGGGATTATATTCCGAAATATTCACCACCGCGGAAAACGGCGTATCGCCGTTGAGACCGGCGAGCGTCCGACCGTAAATCTTGATGCCTTTTTCAAGTACGAAATCGACCTTCGGCGGATTCTTGCCGTCTCCCGCGTCGATATTAAACGCCGTCGACGCGGCTCCGAGTTTGCTTTCAACACAGATCGCCATGGTTTCATGCGGGTTGAGCGTGAAGAAAAAGCCTCCGTTTTGATCCGCGTATTCCCAGCCGTTTCTCCGTTCGTACTGGTAGGACAAGCTCGCGAAGGGAACCGGCGCTCCGTCAGGCAAGCGGACCGAACCCCGGATCGGGACCAATTCCGGTAATTGAACGGAAATGTGACCGGTTCCCGGTTTCCACAAAACCCGCTCGGTTCCATATAAGTTCTCACGATTCAATTTTTTCTCGCGCACGATAATTTCCGTTTCGCCGCGAATCTCTTTCGGCAGCCAATCGATCACGGCGTTGCCCTGTGCGTCTGTCGTCGCGAAAAACAGTTTGAGTTTTTGAGCGGTTTTGGAGACGGTATTCATCGCGGTGTTAGTACTCCACAGACCGGAGCGATATTTTTTCCCCGATATTGAAATCAACCACGGCTCCACTTGGATTCCTTCAATCGGGACGCCGGATTCGTTTTCGACATGAACGGAGAGAGGATCCGTTTTGGTCAACCGGAGCGTTAAGGGACCGATGTTTTGCTGGATCGTATCTCGATCTCGCTCATCTTCCACCTTGAGGTAATCGAACCCGACAGTCGGCTTGATCGCGAAAACATCAAAGGTTACCGTTTGATAATAGAAAAACTCGAAATTCCCTCGCGAATCGGTCAAAACCGGATCAATAGTCATGCTTTGACTCGAAGCCCCGACGTACGCTCCCGCGACCGGATTGCCGGATTCGTCGGTCACTTTTCCGAAGAATCTCCGTCCTTTGCCGAGACGGATTTTGATTTCCGGCAATTCTTTCGAATTCTCCTCGATTTGCGGCAATTGAACATATCCGATCCGATCCGTACCGGGAATATAAGCCAGGTACTGAATATGGTGGTACAAAAAATATCCGGGCAATTGAAACCGCCCTTGGGAATCGGAAACGGTTTCCGGAACCGCTTCGGAGTTGGTCCAAACCGTCGCCCCGGAAACGGGTTGATCGTTTTCATCGACGACGACGCCACGAATGAGCAGCCCGTCCGCGAATGTTTCGTTTTGCACCGGGCCCGTTTTTTCGTTTTCCGTTTTCGTTTGGGCTTTGGTCAACCCGAACGCCGCGACGGCGACGACGAGGATCGCTCCCAGGACGACATGATACCATCTTGATTTTTTGAATCGCGCGACCATTTCGATTCTCCTTTCCACGGAGTGTTTTTGAAAAAGTCCGACCAGTCCGGGCAGTCGCTCGGCGGCGGAGAAAAGTTCCGTAAACGTCAGTAAAACGTACCCGTATTCCTTCTTTCTTTGCGGTCCGGACCGCTCTAAAACCGCGGCGTCACAAGCGAGTTCCCGTTCCCGCTGGATCCGGTCGTAGGCGAACCATGCGACCGGATTGAACCACTGCACCGCCCGCACCAGCAGCGCGAACCGCTGCATCGGCGGATCGAACCGTTTCAAGTGCGCCAGTTCGTGCAGCAGGATCAACCGGAGTTGCGATTCCGTCGCGATTTTCACCGACTCTTCGGTCAGCAGCACGGTCCCGGCGTAGAATCCGCAACTGGCCGCCCCGATTTTGCCCGGCGCGAACACTAATCGGACATGACGCCGCATTCCGAGTTCCGTCCGGCAGGAATCCAGCAATGCAAGGAGCCGTGAATCTTCGACCGGTCGCCAAGATCGGCTTTTTCGTGCGAGTCGGATTTCACCGATCAGGAATCGAACCAGAAAACCGCACATTCCGAGTCCCCATGCGATGACCAGGGCGTTTTTCGCGATTTCGGTCCACGCAACCGGTTTCACCGCGACGGGCTTCGCGGAAACGACCGGTGATTCCACGACGACGGGATTGACGACCGGAGTTTCCGATTGCGGCGGCGGAGCGAAAACCGGCGGCGCCGTTTCGAGCGGTTGTGAAACAACCGATTGCGGTATCACCGTGTTTTTCATAACGGTTTTCGCCGTTTCACCCCAGAATCCGAGCGGCGAGGTCGGCAGCACCGGAATCGCCAACCGCAACAGCACGACGCACCAGAGCCAATACCGCCAATTCGGCCGGAGCCGGTCGCCGAGCACGAAAATCAGGAGCGAAACAATCGCCGCCAAAACCGCCGATTGCCAAAGCGTCGTCAGGAGAATAATTAACATGACAATAAACTGTTAGCGGCGGGGCTTGCCCCGCGTTTGTGAGGTGTAAGGCTTTCGCCAGAAAGTTCCATGCCGGTTTTGTCATCCTGAGGTACTCCGAAGGATCTGGTATCAAGCGGTGTTCGCAACACAATGCGTGTTGGCCGGATACGCCAGATTCTTCGCTCCGTGAGTACACTGCGCTCAGAATGACATCATTATCTCACTCGGGTATTTTAGCATTTTATTATCTGGCAAGCCTAACGTCGAAATAAAATTACGTTTACCCCGTTCCGCAAGCTGCGCGTGCGGCTCTTTATCCTTATTAATCGTCCGGTAATTCTTCGAGCAGACGCCGCAGTTTTTTGATCTGCTCCGGCGTCAAATCGCCTTCCTGCACGAAATGGACCAAAAGCTCGGACGTGTTCCCGGCGAAGACCCGCTGGAGAAACGATTCGCCGTGGACGCGGACGCATTGCTTGCGGCTGTACAGCGGTGTGTAAACGCAGTTGAGATGTTCTTTTTCCTTCCCGCGTTCTTTTTCGACTTTCAGGATCCCTTTGTCGACCAAGCGGGTCAACAACGTTCGGACGGTTTGCGGCGTCCAATCGTTTTCGGGACAAACCGCTTCGACCGTTTCGTTGGCCGAGGCGCGATTCTTTTCCCAGAGAAAGTGCATGATTTTCCATTCGGAATCCGAAATCTTTTCCGTTTTCTTCGATTTGGACATGATTTTTCAGCGAACAAAAAGAACGAGCGACAGGTGTAGTATGATATTTATACTACACTTGTCGCTCGTTGTCAAGAGAAATATATAATTTCTTTCGAACGGCCTTAACCGACTCTTTCGCGCGGGATGATTTGCGGAGCCGGGCGCGAAGCGGTGGGGCGAGGCTCCAGCGGTTTAAAGATCGATTCGATCGGCGTCGGTTGCAGCGTTGAAGCGGTTGTAGGGATCGGTTGTAACTTTGCCGATTGATTTTGGCTCTTTTCCTGCAAGAGGAGCTCACCCAACGTGTGGTCGGCCGGCGGCGGAGCGGAGTTCGGACGTTGCGGCCTGAACTCCTGGATCGGCCTGAGGGACGGCGAACGACGAAATTCCGACAGTGCTTGTTCCGGCTGACTTTTGCCGTATGGTTTTTCCGGAAGCAGATCCGCTCCGATCGCGGCGAGATCGTCGAAATCGTCCGTAAAATTCAAACCGGGCAGCGTCGATAATCGCGGAAAGAGCGACTTTTTTTCCCGAACGGGCTCCGGCGAGGGGGAAAGAGACGCAACGGGCGAAATAGGTGGGATGGGTGGAGCAGGGGGCGCCGATGAAACCATCGGTTCCGGGGAATTTCGCGAGTACCGGAGTGTTTCCTCAGGTCGCGGCAACGGCGTTTCGGAAGGAGCGGCAATCGTCTTGTCCAAACGATCCAAAAGCGTTTCCATCCGCTGACAAATCCGGCTCGCGTCTTTGGACAGATTGGAAAGCGCGGACATTTTCATATCGATCTGCGCGGTCATTTGCCGGGTCAGCTCGAAGAATTCGACTTCCCAGTGGGCGATCATTTCCGGTTTCGGCACACCGGTAAACGTCGGGCTCGGCTTGATTTGCGCGTTTTTCGCCGCAATCTCCCGGGAGGTAAGATACTCGGCGTCGTTGGCGGAGCGGGGGCATCCTTTTTTCGCCGGGGATTGTCGGGCGAAATATTTTTTGAGATTAAACAAAAGCGCGGCGGTAATCAATGCGAGGACCGCGACTGCGATTTTATCCGCCGGGATGGCTCCGAAAAGTATCACGCTAAACATCGGAAAACATGGAAAATAGGGAAACGATTCCGTCAAAGAGACTTTTACGAAATATTTCCTTTCCAATCAAGAGCAAAAATGTCGGTGAGACGCAGACGGCAGACGGCAGAGAGCAGACAACTCAACGATGTTCGTCCGGTCGGAATCGCTGGTACGCCCGGGCGGCGAGCCAAAGGACCACGGCCAACGTGAAAAACGCGCCGATGCGGTAGACTTCGTGGATCGACGCCAAATCGATCAGGAACACCTTTCCCGTCGTTACGGTTAACAAAACGATCGAACACCAGCGCAGGATCGACGAACGCCAACGGAAGCCGATGAACATCAAAATTCCGGCAAAGATCGACCAGAGAATCGAGAGCGACATTTGCGCCGCTTGGACGTTTTCAGGAACCTTGTCCGAATTGAACGCCCGGAAACATTCGATCGACGACGAAACCAAAAGGATCGCAACACCGCAAAACGCGAACGTCTTATAGATGTCCCGCTCGGCGGCGTATTTGTCCTTCGCCCATTTTTCCAGCGACGACACCTCGAAAAGAACCGCCGACATTCGGTGATACCCGACGATCCCGACGATCATCAGGTACGAACTGAGCAGCAGAAGCGGGAGCATGTACGTATTGAAAATCGGAATGTAAATCGGAACCCAGAATGGATCGAGATAATCGGGGCGGAACAGCAGATTCACGATCGCGGCCCGGAAGATGACGCAAACCGTCAAACCGATCGCCGTGTACCGAAGTAAATCGCTGCGGCTGGGAATCGCGACGGCGAACACGAGCACGGCCAACAGCAGCCAAACCGTCGAAACGGAAACGTTCGACAGGTGTTGCCTCACCGTAGTGTCAAGCGTTTCGCGGAGCAGGAAATAGCTCGACGTTTCGGTCGACATCAAACCCCAGAGCATCAAAAGCCCGAGGATACCGATCCCGGCGAGGATGTTGCGTTCTTCCTTCGACTCCGCGGGCCGGATCCGGGTCGACCAAACGGCAAGCGCGATCAACGCGACGACGATCACGAGTGCGGGAACCGCGAACGGATTCCAAAACGGCGTCAAATACGATTCCGGGCGACGCGTCCAATCGAACAGGACCGTTTTTCCCGCCGCGCAAAGGAAAACGAACAAGCCCGTCGTGCGCAACAGGACCGATTTTTCCCGGATGCCGATCACCACCAAAGCCGTTCCGAGAATCGTCCAGACCACCGACATCGACGACGAGGCGAGGAACATCGCTTCCGGATAGATTTTCGCGCGATATTGGAAGTAAGCCAAACATTCCGAAGACAATCCGAGCCAGAGAATGAGGATTCCGAGCACGCCGATGATCGTCGTCCCGGTCCGCTCTTCTTTCGAAAGCGGCGGTTCGATTTTCGCCGACCAGACGCCGACGAGCAGGAACGTGATCACAACGCAGAGCATCGGCAGACCGAACGGATTCCAAAGCGGCGTCGGCAACACCTCGGGCCGCTGCACCAGATCGTACAGGACCGATTTGATCGCCGTCGCCAGAAAAACGCAGCAGCCGAAATAGCGCAACACGATCGATTTCGTCTTCATGCCGAGGAAGAACAGGATCAGACCGAACATCGACCAGATCACGGAAAGGACGGCATACGGACCGTAGATCGGCGTCGCAATAAAGAGGTCGGACGAATTGCGATTGAAATACAAGTACGTTTCCCACGACACCAAAAGCCAAAGAATCGCGAGGGCGAACACTCCAAGGGCGGTCGCGGCGCTACGTTCTTCTTGGGACCGCACGATGCGAAGCGAGCGGCCGCGGCAGGTCCAGATTCCGACCGCAAAAATCACGCCGACGAGCAACAGCACGGAAATCGCGTACGGATTGACGAACGGGATTTCGTACGAATCGGGCCTTTGCGGCAGGTCGAGTATCAACGATTTCAAGGCCGTGATCAGGAAAATGAGCTGCCCGACGATCCGCAGCACATAGGCGTTTTTCCAGACGCCGAGTCCGAACACGATCGCTCCGAAAAGCGTCCACAAATACGTGAGCGAACAGACCGCGAGAAAGTCCCCCTCCGGAATCCAGGAATCCCGCAGATCGAAAAAGTAATAGCACTCGATCGAAAGGATCAACCAGACGTAAGCGAGTCCTGCCAAGCCGATGATGCTGTACGGAATTTTTTCCGCGACCGTTTTCAATACGGAACCGCGGTGAGCGTGAATCGAAGCGGCAATCAAAACCCCGGCGACGGCGAGAATCGGGATTGCGTAGAAATTCCAAACGGGAATCGCATAGTCGGGCCGGAGCCAATCGAACCACGTCGCCGTTTGTTCGCCGTTTTCCACGACGATTTCCGCAGCGATTTCCGCAGCGATTTCCGCAACCGGCGCGGCGATCGCTTCGAGCGGCTTGCGCCAAATATCGATTAGAGCGATTTTGCCGATGGTCAGGAAAAACATTGCCGCGGAGCTGAGACGAACGAGCGCTCCTTCCTGGCAATACCTCTCCGAACGAATCGCGAAGCCGAGAACCTGGACCGTTCGGGCGAAAAACACCCAATAGAGCGACAATCCGACGGCGGAAATCAGCGGAACGTGATGAATCCAGCTTCGGTTGCCGAAATAATGGAACACTTCCATCGTCGAGAGGAACCAAAACAACCACAAACCGAGAAGGCCGATGACGTGGGTTATGCCGATGCAGTCCGAAGAAAACGGGATCCCGAGCGTTTTTTCTTTGTGCCGGATTTGGAGAATCGTCGCGATTCCGGCGGACATCAGGATTGCCGCGAAAGCGAAGCCGACCCAGTTTATTTCGCTCCAAACGGGAGTGAACGATTCGACAGCGACGTTTTGATATTGAATCGTCGGGATGAAATCGACGACCAGAAATTGAGCCCCGCCGAGCAGGAAGAACACGGCGGACATGATTGTGAACGTTTTTTCCCCGATCCGGCAGGAGAAGAACCAAAGCAAACTGGCGACGGCGATCCAACCGAGTTCGACCCATTCCCGGGAAAATTGGAGCGGAACCGCGATCGCGACGAACGACAACGCGATGATCGTCGTCACGGGAATAAGAACGTCGGCCCCGGTCGGGGGATTGTGCTCGGTAGACATCGTCGCAGGCGGGAGAATCGTTGTTTTCGGTAATTTTTTCCCAGCACGAAAAAATTGCCCGAAGACATTATACGTTATTTCTCACGGCTCAACCGAACGAAATCATTTTTTCTTCCCTTCGCGGTAATTCACCCGGGGATTGCGCTTCGCTGCATCCCCGGCTCTTTTTTTGCGGCATCCCCGGCTCTTTTTTTCTCTTACCGATTTGTCGTTTCGTTAAGCTCTTGCAGTTTCGCGGCCATGATTTTGGTTTGCTCTTCGACTTGAGCTTCGGCTTCGGCGATCGCGTCGCGGCTTTCGAAATTGACGACGACCGGATCCATTCCTTCGACGAACACGAACGCGGTTCCGACGATTCGCCAACCTTCCTCGGTTTTTCGGAGCGCCCAAGCGCAAGGGTCTTCGACTTTTTGACCGTTTTGATCCGTGTCGATTATGGTCGTTCTTACTTGCGCTTCCGTTTCACCGACAAGCTGAACGGAATCGATCTTGAATTCCGCGGTATCACTCGCTTGGACGCTCGGAAGCCGATCGCGTCCGCAAACTTCGCGAGACTTCGCGGAGAGCATGTTGAACACTTCTTCGTCGTTGCCCGAACGAACGGCATTTAAAAACTTCTCGACGACCGCTTGCACTTCCTGCTGTGCCGGGGAAGTTTGATCCGAAGCGACCGGTTCGGCAACCGGCGTTTTGCCGCAGCCGGTACAAAAGACGAGTGTGAGGAACAAGGACGCAACGAATTTTGAAAGGAGCGGTTTTTTCATGGGTCGATCATAGGGTTAAATTTAGGGCGTTTCCATCACAAGCGCGGGGCAAGCCCACGCCGCGAACGTGCGCGAATCCTCCGAAAAATCGCGAACCGTGTCAAGAGCAAAACGGCGGCTTACACCAATTCCATTTTGATCCGATCCAATCGCGATTCGATCCGCTGGTCGATCGTACCCAAAGAGGTTTCGAGCAGACAGCCGCCGCGAGTGATCCGAATATCCTGGATGATTTCGGTTTCCGCCGCCCCGGCAAGTTCGGAAATCAACGTCTCGATCTGCGGTTCGAGCGTTTCGTAGTCGGTCGGATTCAGCCGAATTTTCATTTGCGAACAGCCGACCGCCAATTCCAGCGCTTCGCGGAGCAGTCTTAGCGGAACGTCGACCATTTCCGGAAGTTGCCGGGAAATCGCTCGATTGGCAATCGCCGAAGCAACGTGAACGGCACTCTGTTCCCAAAGCAAAAGAAAGGATTGCTGAGCCGTTTGAATCTGCCCCACCGCGCTCTGAAGCGACGGAAGGAGCGTTTCGAGTTTCCCGGCTAGTTGAATCTGCACTTCCTGCTTCACTTTCGCGTCGTGATCGAGCGAAGCCTGAAGTTCGCCGTCGGCGTAGCCGGTTTTCCGACCTTCGTCGTATCCTTCCTTTTTGCCGAGTTCGTAACCGGCGTTGTACGCGTCGGTTTCGACTTCCTTACGCTTTTTATCCAGGAATTCGGTCTCTTCGGCAAGCCGTTGATTGAACGCGTCGGAATCGGTTTTGATTTTTTCGGCCAGCGTTTGGGAGTGTTCCTGCTCGATTCGGATCTCTTCCCGAAGTTTCACGACCTCGGCCCGGGCGGTTTCCATGATCTGCCGCGCTTCCGCTTTGATTTTCGCGAGGTAATCGTCCGCTTTCGTCTGGAGATCGACGAAATTGAACGCGACCGGTTTGAAAATCGGCGGAGTCGTACTCGAAGGATCGGCAGTCGATGGAATCATGAGAGAAACGATTGCGTTGAATTATTGATACTTGATGAACTTTAGGTAATTCTACAATTCAACACAAGAGGAAAAAACGCGAATCGATGATAATTATCCCGTCCTCTATCCTCTATCCTCTATCCTCTATCCTCCAATCCCTCACACCCCGAACAATCGCAACTCAATTTTCCAAATCTTTCCTTTTTCTTCGTGATTTACTACCTGTCTTGCCTGTGTTCTCTATACTAAACAATAGGAAAACTTTTTTTATTCGCCACAAATAGGATTTATTCTAATTTTGACGGATAAAAGACGATAAAGAGAGGTGAGAATATGTTTATAAGACGGCGGAATTCGGACGGCAGACGTCAGGATTTTCTGCTTTCTGCCGTCCGAATTCTGCCGTCTACCCTAAATCATCATGGCCGGTTTACAAACGACAGTCGGATTAATTTCCGGAATCAACATCAAGGAAGTCGTCGATCAGTTGATCGCCGTCGATTCGGTTCCGCGCGATAATCTCCAAATACGCCAAGATAAACTGAAAGAACAGCAGGCGGCGTGGGTCCAGTTGACGAACCTTTTCAACACGACGACCTACATGATGCGAAATCTCAGCAAAGTCGAGATTTTCGATCGTCGTGACGTAAAAAGTTCCAACGAAGCGGTTCTCAAAGCGACTCGAACCAGTAATCCGCAGCCGGGCAATTATTCGTTCACACCGTTGAAATTGGCCCAAGCGCAAACGACACTGACCACCGGCGTCGCGTCGGATAAAACGGCACTCGGCAAAGAAGGGGAAATCACGATCAAATTCGGACGCGACCTGTCGACGAATTACACACTCGCGGAAATCAACGGTGGCGAAGGCTTCGACCGCGGCTATATCCGGATCACCGACGGAACCGGAGCCCGGGCGAACATCGATTTGCGAACCGCTCAGTCGATGGACGACATTCTCGATGCGATCAACAACTGCAAGGAAATCGACATTTTCGCGAGCATGGAAGGGGACCGAATGGTCCTGAAAGACCTCAGCGGCGGGACCGGTACGATCGCGGTCCAGGAAGTCAACAACGGTACGACGGCCCGCTCGCTCGGCTTGATCGGCGCGGAGTTGACCGACGATGTGCTCAAAGGGAAAACGCTGCTCCGGATGGGTGAGAACACCGATCTGATGCTCCTGAACGACGGCAACGGGATCGCTTTCGACAATATGCTCCCCGACTTGACGGTCAAACTCGCCGACGGAACTTCGATTTCCATCGACTTTAACGCGTTGCCGTCGTCGACGGACAAAGACGCGACGCAGCAATTCGCGACGACCGTCGGCGATCTGCTCAAAACGATCAACGACGCCGGAAAAGTAACGACGAAAGTCGGCGGGGTCGATACGCAAGTCCAGAAAATGTACGCGACGATCAGCGACGACGGCAAACGGCTCGTTTTCGTCGACAATACCTACAGTGCGGATACGCCGAGCAAGGTCATGACGATCTCGCAAAACGCAGCCACGGGCGGATCGACGATCAAACCGATTCTCTACCAACTCGGGTTAGCCGAATGGGGCGCCAACGAAGTCAAGGCAACGAACGGCGCGATTGCCGGGCGCGCGATCCTCGGCGACATGGATTCGGTACTTCTTTCGAGCCTCAACGGCGGCCGCGGTTTTCCCGAAGCGTCATTGTTCGACAACGTCGACGAAGGAAAAGCCGCGATCATCGGCGCCAAGGACAAAAACGGCAATTTTACGTACATCACGATTTATCGCGAAGAATACGCCCAAGCGGAAACGCTGGAAGATCTTTGCCGGATGATCAACACGAAACTGGCCAACGGCGTCCGCTACGAAGAGGGAACGACCGAGCGAATCAAAAAACTCGTGAACGACCAACCGGTCCAGGTCACGTATGAAGAGACCGGAAACATCAAATATCAGACCGCGGTCGGAAGTACGAAGTTGCCGTGGGACACGAAAACGGTTCTCAGTACGATCCCTACGACCGGCACACCGCCGGGAACCAACGCCTCCTGGATTTACGATAAAGACGACCCGTCGAAAGTCATCGGAGTGAAAAGCGATGAGCTGACCTATTTCTACGATTACGGAGACGACAACAAAGTTTCCAAAATCTATGCCGGCAAAGCGGAAAAGGTCGTCATTGATGCGGACATCGCGGCGACTTACGTCAACGGCAAACGTCCTGTCTTGAAAAAAGACGGGACGCCCGATATCGAACAGATTCCGAAATCGGTCGACACCGGCCATGAGTCCGAATCCACCGGCAAGGACAATAAAAAGGTCACGGAATACATCCGAACAGAATGGACCGACCCACGCGACGAAACCAAGTCCACCGTGATTACCGGTTACAAGGTCGAAGGAAGCGATACGGTGATCGCGTTGACCACCGACGAAATTCAGCTCCTGAAAGACAATAAAATCGGCATCGGAGAGGTGCCCGAGGAAGGAGAGGAACCGGAGGAAGGGTACAATAAGCGACCGATTCTCGCCAACGGCGAGATTCAAATTGACATCGCCATCAGGACGTGGGACAGCACCGGCTCCGTAGCGGAAATCGATTACGTCCACAATGAGGAATACCAATTCGACGTCGAGTGGACATTCGACGAGGAGGATCCGACGAAAGTCGTCGGGTACACCATCACGAAATATGGGACGATTACGACTCCCGCCGTGCTTGAGGAAATCAATTCCCACCCCCCGGGACAGCTGCTGGAGATGACTGCGGGGACCGGTGGCAACGCGCCGACGGCCAAACAGGTCACTTACGTTCAAACGACCGACGAGGCCGGCACGCATTCGCTGGAAACCGACGGCTTTCAGTGGGTGTACGAAGACGACGATCCGAACGGCAATCTCCTCGGCTACAAACTCGGCGACGGCAAGACGCAGTATTTCACCCAGGAAGAACGGAACATCATCGCCGCGTCGCCGGACGGTAAAAAGTACCCCATCCTGAAAATGGAGCCGGAATACGAATACGAAACCGGCGTCGGCCTGCAAGTCCGCGTCAACGCCGACAAGACCGGCCTGGAGCTTGTTGATACCACCGGATCATACAGCGGGACGATGCAGTTCGGCGACTTGGGCGATTACGGCGGGCATTTTTCCGTCGCCCTCGGATTCGGCGGCGGTGTCGAAGCGAACGCGACGAAAATCGTCGGCAACGATCTGCACTTGCAAACGTTTTCGCGCAACACGAAAATCGCCGACCTCAACGGCGGGCAGGGCGTCAATATGTCGGGCGTGTTCATTTCCATCACGGACACCGCCGGAAAATCGCAATCGGTCGATCTGTCCAAAATGACGACGATCGGCGAAATCATCGATGAAATCAACACGATCAGCACCAGCAAACTGAACGTGATCGCGCGGATCAACGATACCGGCGACGGGATCGTCTTTCTCGACCAAGCCGGCGCGAAAGTCAAGGATTTCTCGATCAGCCAAACCGGCGGAAGCGAAGGCGTGCTTGCCCAACTCGGGATCAAAACGGGAATCGTCAAAAACACCGACCTTAAGACCGGAGAAACGGCGTCGCTGAGCGGTTCGACGACCTACAAAATCGCCGTCGAAAAAACCGACACGCTCGACGACATCCGCAAGAAGATCAACGAAGCGTCGACCTGTTTCCGGGCGACGACCGTCAACGACGGCTCCGCCAAGCCGTACCGCCTGTCGATCGCCGGCAGCGCAACCGGAGCCAAAGGGAACATGAAGATCGACATGTCCGTGCTCGGACTGGACACCGTCGTCATGACCAAAGCCCAGGATGCGTGTATCCTCTACGGCGACCCGGACAGCGGAACGAGCCTGATGCTCAATTCCAAAACGAACACGATCACCGGCGTCGTACCCGGTATCACGCTCACGATCAACGGAACCTCGACAGCGCCGATCAACATCTGGACCGAAAACAGTCCCCAAGACATCAAGAATAGTCTGACCACGTTCGTCGACAACTATAATAAACTCAAAAAATTCCTCAACGAACAAACGCTGGTCGACCCGAACGCGAACGTCAAAGGGCTCCTCGCACAAGACACGATGCTTATCAATCTGGAGCGGGATATGAACGAACTGCTCCTGAAGACCTTCACGAATCTCGGCCCGGTTCGGACGTTGGCCGACGTCGGCATCAAACTCGTTCCGGTCAGCGAATTGCTCAACCAGGACGGAACGGACTCGGAAGAAAACGCCGAAGCGACGACCTCCGCGATGCTCAACGCCGGCTTGATCGATTTCGACGAATCGGTCTTCGACCAACTGTACGAGTCGAATCCGGACGCGATCAAGGAGTTTTTCACCAAATCGCAGGATGTGCTCGACGAAAAGGGAAAAATCGTCCAAAAGCAGGTCGGATACGCGTCGATGTTCCAGAGTATTTACGAGAATTACGCTTACGACCCGGAAACGTCGGCACTCAACAGCAAGTACAACGCGATGCAGCGGCAGATTGAGGACAACGAAAGACGTCTGGAGTTCATGCAGGGCCGGCTGGACGCAAAACGGACCATTTTGCTCAAAAAGTTTTACGCCATGGAATCCGCCATGGCCAGAATGCAAAGCGACATGAGCTACGTCAACAAAATCAGTTCGTCCAGCAGCAGTTCAACCTCCAGTTAATTTCGGATCGAGATGGATGAAATAAGAAATGATGAAATGATGAAAATTGCCGCATAAACGGAAACCGTGAAATTTTCTTATTTCTTATTTCTTATTTCCCTCGCCCATTTCATAACCTATACTGGAACAACAACACGTCTCCCCCGTCATTAGTCATAAATTAAGATGAGTCAAAAGTCGGTTCGACAGAACTATATCCAAGCGGACGTTTTTTCCGCAACGCCGCAGAAGCTGCAACTGCTTCTCGTGGAAGCCGCGATTAAAAACGTCCTCAAGACGAAAAAATTCTGGGAAGAAGGGAATATCAGCGACGGATTTGAAACGATCACGCGCGCCCAGGACATCGTTGCGGAGATACTCTGCTCGCTCGACATTGAAAAAACGCCCGACATCGCCCGGAAACTCGCGTCGATTTACGTCTTCATTTTCCGCCGCTTGACCGAGGCCGGCATGCGTCCGGATCAGGAAAAATTGAACGACGCCTATCGGGTCCTGTGCAGCGAACGGGAAACCTGGCGACTCGTCTGCGAGAAATTCGGGTCCACGAAAACGGACGGAGCGGTCAGTTCCGTGGGCCAGTCCGCGCAAAAACCGCTCCCGGACGCGTCGAAAACCGCCCCGGGCGCAACGGTTTGGGCCGCTTCGACGCCGGCTTCGCCCGGCAATTCCGGCACGTACACGATTCCCAAGACAGCGCCGCAACAGCGCCCGCAAAGCACTCCGATTCCGCCGGTCGCGATGAATTCGCCGATGTTCCCCACCGCTTCGCCCACGTTGCCGCCGTTGGGAGGAGTTTCGCTCGGTTCGATGGGGATCGGTTTCAATACGCCGACCGTTACGCCGGCATCGCCCGTTCCGTCGACGACCGGGATTCCGCTCGGACGTATGGAATTGGTCAACCCGCTCGGCAAAAGCGAACCTTTACCAAAGCCGGACTCGATGATCCCACCGCAAAACGCGAACGCGCCGACGGAAACCAAAAGCTCCGAAACGCTCAATACCCCCGCCAAACCGGTTCCCAAAGTCGCTGCGATGTATTTGCGGTAAATCGCCTTCTTGCCGGCTCTCAGCGACCGACCAAGGGTTGTTCTTTTACTGTCCCCCGATAGAATTCTTTCGGGGCACGAAGTTCTTTATTCGAATCAGGTAAGCCATGCGCAAGATACAAGTTTACGATACGACACTCCGGGACGGTTCACAGGCGGAAGGAATCGATTTTTCATTGCAGGATAAAATCCTGTTGACCGAACGGCTCGATTCACTCGGCTTCGATTTCGTCGAAGGGGGCTATCCCGCCTCGAACGAAAAAGATACCGCGTTTTTCCGGCAAATCGCCGACTCGAAACTTCAGACGACAAAAATCGCCGCGTTCGGGATGACCCGACGTAAGGGGACACTTCCGCAAAACGACGAAGGGCTCCGTTCGCTCCTTGAGTCCGGGGCGCCGGTCATAACGACCGTCGGTAAAACCTCCGCGTTTCAGGTCGAGGAAGTGATCAAAGCGACGCACGAAGAAAATATCACGATGATCGCCGAAACGATCGAATATCTCAAGTCGCAAAAGCGGACCGTTTTTTTCGACGCGGAACACTTTTTCGACGGCTGGAAAGAGAATCCCGGCTATGCGATCCGCTGTTTGATCACCGCGGCCCACGCCGGGGCGGAAGTGCTCGTCCTCTGTGACACCAACGGCGGTTCGCTTCCGGAACAGATCGTCGCCGCCGTCCAGGACGTCGTTCGGAATGTCGATCATCCGCTCGGTATTCATGTTCACAACGACTGCGGATTGGCCGTCGCCAATTCGCTTGCCGCGATCGAAGCGGGCGTTTCGCAGGTTCAGGGAACGATCAACGGTTTCGGCGAACGCTGCGGAAACGCCGACCTGATCGCCGTGGTCGCCAATCTGATGCTCAAAAAGAAAGGCCAATACGATCTGCTCCACGAAGACGCCCCGGCCCGGCTCACGGAATTGTCCCGGTATGTGTACGAAATGCTGAACCTGCACGTCCCGCTGCACCAGCCCTTCGTCGGGAAAAGCGCGTTCGCCCACAAAGGGGGAATGCACGTCAGCGGCGTCAATCGGAACGCGTCCGCGTACGAACACATCGCCCCGGAATCGGTCGGGAACGAGCGTCGCGTTTTGATTTCCGAACTGTCCGGTCGCTCGAACATCGTCGCCAAAGCCACGAAATACAACATTCAAAGCGACGAAAAACTGATGCAGGAGATTCTCGCCGAAGTCGTCGCCAAGGAATCGCGGGGATATCAATTCGAGGCGGCGGAAGGGTCGTTCGACCTTTTGGTCCGCCGTATCTGTGGGACGTTCAACCCCCATTTCCAGCGTTTGAATTACCACGTCAACGTTGAAGCGGACGAAAACAACGTGCTCGTCACCGAAGGGACCGTGAAGCTGCGGATCGGACACCTGATCAAGCACGAAGTCGACGAGGGGGACGGTCCGGTCGACGCGCTGAATAAAGCGCTCCGTAAAGCGCTGGTTCCGATTTTTCCGAATCTGGAGGAGTTCAAACTCGTCGATTTCAAGGTCCGCGTGATCAATTCCGAAGCGGCAACCGGCGCCCGGGTCCGCGTGATGATCGAAAGCAGCGACGGCAAAGACTACTGGGGCACCGTCGGCGTCAACGAAAACGTGATCGAAGCCAGTTGGGAAGCGCTCATCGAAAGTATCGAGTACAAGCTGTGTAAGGACGAATCCTAGGCCGTTATATTCCTCACAATTCTGCGAAACGGATTTTCTATTAACGCCTTCCTGTTTTAAATGCGCGACTTTTCCCGACCGCGCGCCTCTTGAACCCTATAATACAGGATGAGAAGCGAGCCCATGCCGGGTTCGCGTCAATCTTTGACACACAATTCCACTCTTTCCCCAAAGGGTACGACGATGAAACAAACAGTTTATTCCATGATTCTCGCGCTCGCCGTCACGGCGGTGTTTACCTCCGTTTCGCAAGGCGCCAATTACGTTCCCCAAAAAGGATTGCTCGGTTTTCTCGGTATCGAAATTCCGGCGATGAAATCCGCGCGGCATCAAATGTATCATGCCTTAAAGGCCCGGCAGGAAGCCCAGGAAGAAAAGCGGAAAGCGGAAGCTGCGTTTATCGAATCGGAAAACGTCTTCAACGATGTTCGTCTGGAACGTTCGATCGTCGAAAAAGGACTCGAAGAAATCGCCAAAGGAAAAGCGGAACTGGAATTGCTGACCTTGGCTTTTGAAAAAGCGAAAGCGGAAGCGGAAAACGCGCAAGCCGCCCTCGCGGTCAAGGAAGCGGAAGTCGCCGCGCAAATCGAGCTTGCCCGGCAAACGAAGGAATCCGCCGATAAATCGATCGCCGAAGCGCAAAACGCGAAAGCCGAAGCCGAGAAGGCCAAAGCGGAAGCCGAAAATGCAGTCGCAGCCGCGAAAAAAGCCGAAGAGGACGCGAAAAAACAGAAAGACGAATCCGACAAAGCGAAGGCCGAGGCGGAGAATGCGATCACCGCCGCCCGACAGGCCGAGGAAGAAGCCCAAAAAATGAAAAACGAGGCGGAAAAAGCTCAAAATGAGATCCCGGAGCAGGAAAACAAAGCGCCCGAAGCAAACTGAGACTCTTGACAAACACGCGGCAAGTCGGCTAAATTGTTGAGGCAACGCCGAAAGAGCCGCATGTGAAACGCACCGAAACTTGCGGAACACGATCGACGTTCCTCCTTTCCGCAACTTGCGTTTCGCTTCAGATGCGGCTCCTTTTACTATTTGTGAACATGAGACTTTTTTTCTGTACGGCGTTTTTCTTTCTTGGAATCACCCTTTCGGTCGGAGCTCAAGGGAACTGGCCGGTCTTTCACGGTCCCAACGGGGACAACAAATCGCCGGACACCGGTCTGCTTCAGTCTTGGCCGGAAGGGGGACCGAAACTGCTCTGGACGACCGACTTCCTCGGCTTCGGCTATTCCGGCGTCTCCGTCGCCGACGGACGAATCTACATCAGCGGCAACGACATGGAAGGGGACGATTCGGTCGCGATGATCTACTGCCTGGACGAAAAGACGGGCGAGCTTCTTTGGAAAAGCTCCAACGGCCCCGCTTGGGACGATCCGCGACGGTATCCGAGTACCCGGGCGACTCCGACAATCGACGGCGATTTCGTGTACGACGAAAGTGCGCGAGGTTATGTGACTTGCTTCGAGGCGAAAACCGGCCAAAAAATCTGGACCCGCGATTTGGCGACCGACTATGAAACGGTGATGCCGCACTGGGCGCTGTCCGAATCGGTCGCGATCGACGGCGACAATGTGATTTGTTCCCCCGGCGGCAAGAAAGCGAGCGTCGTCGCATTGAACAAAAAAACCGGCAAAACCGTTTGGGAAGCGAAACCGCACGAATATGTTCCCGGCTATGCGACGCCGTACTTCTTCACGCTCGGCGACCGGCGAATCGTCGCGACGATCACGGATCAAACGGCGATGGGCCTCGATCCGAAAGACGGGACGATCCTGTTTACGATCCCGCATACCAATAACCGGACGACGAACGTGACGATGCCGGTTTACCGCGACGGATATCTTTTCCTCTCGACCGGGTACGGGGAAGGTTCGCGGCTTTGGAAACTGACACAAGATTCCGCGACCGGAAAGATCACGCCGGAAGAGGTCTGGTACGAAAAGAAATTCGACAACCACCACGGCGGCGTCATCCTCGTCGATGACACCGTTTACGGAACGACGCACAACGGGCAGTGGGCTTCGATCGATTTCCTGACCGGCAAAATCGGATTCATGGAGCGTAGTGTCGGGATCGGCTCGATCCATTTCGCCGACGGGCTACTCTACGGTTTGTCCGAAAAGAACCGCACGGCGATCCTGTTCAAGCCGGAGCCGGGCGAGTATGTCGAAGTGGGCCGCTTCCAACTCCCGCACGACGCCGACGGACCGTCCTGGGCACACCCGGTCGTCGCCGGCAAACGTCTGTATCTGCGGCATGCGCAATATTTATACTGTTATGATGTCGCGAGGTAAAGTTTGTGAAAAGAAGGTAAGATTTCGCATCCCCCAAAGTGCGGTGCGCAACGAACCGCCGCCCGGTGGGGAAGTACAATAATAATGACGGTATTGTCCGCAAAAAAGAGAGCACCTCAAAATCGTACACTTCACCTTGACGAGTCGGAATCAAGACGAATGATGTGTCGGCTGCTTCACGCTCCTCGTTTTTCGAGTTCAAGGAGTGAAATTGCCGATACGACGATTTGTGGAGATTTATTCCAGATTGTCGCCGCTTTGCCGTCTCATTTCTGCGATCTCATTTTTGCCGATCCTC
Organism: Thermoguttaceae bacterium; assembly: GCA_031549565.1. Lineage (GTDB taxonomy): Bacteria > Planctomycetota > Planctomycetia > Pirellulales > Thermoguttaceae > JAVBSX01. The sequence continues at coordinate 2,015 of JAVBPO010000128.1, read as the reverse complement.
CTTATAATCTTTCGAAAGACTTTAATGGTGTCAAGTTCAAAAAAACCGACACGCTCGAATATGCCGACTGGCTTCGTCTTTGGCTGCCGGAGATGAAGCGACTCTTGAAACCGAATGGTTCCATTTATGTTTGCGGTGATTGGAGCAGCGCGGCGTCCCTGCAAATGGTTTTGGAGGAGTTGTTTATTATTCGAAACAGAATTACGTGGGAACGGGAAAAAGGACGAGGTGCGAAAAACAACTGGAAAAACAGCTCGGAAGATATTTGGTTTGCAAGCGTGTCCGACGAATATACGTTCCATGTTGATCGAGTGATGTTGAAAAGAAAAGTGATTGCTCCCTATCGAACCGAATCGGGCGAAGCGAAAGATTGGAGCGAAACGGCGTCCGGTAAATTCCGGCTTACGCATCCCTCGAATCTCTGGACGGATCTTTCGGTTCCGTTTTGGTCGATGCCGGAAAACACGGATCATCCGACGCAGAAGCCGGAGAAATTGCTCGCGAAAATCATTTTGGCAAGCACGGAACCGGGGCAAATCGTTTTCGACCCGTTCCTGGGGAGCGGAACGACTTCGGTGGTCGCGAAAAAGCTCGGACGAAAATATTGCGGAGTTGAAATCAACGAGGAATACTGCTGCCTCGCCGAAAAGCGACTCGAACTGGCAGACACGAATCCGACCATTCAAGGATACACCGACGGCGTTTTTTGGGAAAGGAACACCACCGCCGCGGCTTGTCAACGGGAGGAAAGAACGAGATAATGGGAGCGTTTTTCGAATGGGGCTGCATAACAGGGTCTTTGGAGATTAGACCGGTAAGCAGTCGGAGGTTGCCATTGCGAAAACAGGTCGGAAAACGAATCACTAGTACAAAAACGTTGCGATAAATGTGTAAGTCGTCTTCATGACTTTGCGTCAGGGAGAATTTCTTATTAGCCCGGCCGGTCTTATATTTCGACCGTTTCTTTCGCTCTTTGCTCTCGCTTTCTCTGCTCCTCCCGGTCACGTGACTTTTTTTCGCGTCTTTTTTCGGCTGCCTCAAGATCGCCGTCGAATTCGAAATCCAAGGTCCGCGAACGCCAGTAATCCACCGAGATATTGGGCGACTTGTTTTTTCGATACTCCGTATACTTGTAAAGCTCGGTCTGTTCAACATATGGCAGATCGAAGCCGCCTTCGTAATCCATGGCCAGATAATTGCGTTCGATTTCAGGAAGACCGGCGAGAAAATCGCCCCACTCTTTGAAGTATTTTCGGGATTTTTCCTCGTCTTTCTCCTCAAAAGCTTTTCTTAGTAATTGAAAATTCCTCCAATATCTTTTCTCGGGTCCTGGTGTTAGCTTGTCGTACCAAGGACTGTCCTCTCGCGAAAAAGACTGGTATCCCATCTTCATCCGTTCTTCCTTAGTGAATACTTCTATCCTGGGAAGTACTTTGACTTTTGCCGACGCAGTCAATTCCAGCGCAGGATGGTCGGGATTAATTCTTTCCGGCACACCGTCACCCCTGCGAGACACCGCCCATTCGGCATCGTAATATTTTTTCTTTAATCGAACGGAACCGTCGGGATTGTAGAAGTGAACATGGACGGCAATCACGATCTTGGCGTCATCATCTTCCGTCGTTAAGGCCCAAAGTTTTTTCGGATCATGAGGACCTTTCCGAAAAACGGAATCGGAAGCATAGCCAAACAGCAGTTGCGTCATATCGATGACACGACTCTCACCGGGGTTGAGCGGCTTATAAAGGACCGATCTTGTTGAGTCAATAAATATATTGTAACTAAATACCTCGACGCCTCGCTGCGGATTTTTACTGTATTCATTGACATACTTCGAGTTGAGATAGTATAAGTGGCTCGGCTTACGATGAATATCGAGCGGGGCATCAACGGGTTTATCGCCGATGTTTTTGATCGTGACCCGAGCGTAAAGATAATCGCCCAGCCTCGCTTCTTTTTCCGACAGTTCCAAACTCAATTCGAGGCTCTTGCCGGGATGCGGATCGGCGGCGTCA
>JAVBPO010000193.1:0-5636 GCA_031549565.1 Thermoguttaceae bacterium | reverse complement strand
TTTGACGACGGTCGTGACCAGACCGCCGCCGATCTGGATCCGTTTGACAATCGCGACATTGGCCGCTTTGGCCATCGCGTCGGTCGCTTCAACGAGGGGGACCAAACCCTTGGTTTCGACTAATCCGATTGCGTCTTGCATAGCTGTAATGATGAATTCTGAATTATAAATTATGAGTGAATACGACGGGAAAAGAAATACGAATCGAAAAATACGAATAACGCTTACGCGGATCATTCCTAATTCCTAATTCATAATTCTTAATTCCCCTCAATCGGAGGCGCCAGCCGACGCTTGAGGGAGAACTTTACCGATGTCTTCGTGAGGGCGGGGGATCACCTGGACGCTGATCACTTCGCCGATGCGGCCCGCGGCGGCGGCTCCGGCATCGGTCGCGGCTTTGACCGCGGCGACGTCGCCGGTAATGAACACGCTGGCAAAGCCGCTACCGACTTTGTCCCAGCCCATGAATTGGACGTTGGCCGCTTTCATCATCGCGTCGGTCGCTTCCATCAGGGTCACGAACCCCTTGACTTCGAGCATGCCGAGAGCTTCCATATTTTTTGCCATTGGTTGTGAGAAAGGTTAGAGGTTAGAGGACAGAGGACAGAGGACAGAGGACAGAAATAACAGGAGCTACCTGTCCGCTGTCCTCTGACATCTGTCATCTTATTAATTCAATTTTCGTTGCATGCTCCAAATCGCAGGCGTTGCCTTCGTCGGTGTCAAGGTGGACTTCGAGTTTGATCCCTTGGCCGACCCGGACGAGAACGTTTTCAAAAACCGTCGGACAGGTCGAATGGACCCGCAAGCCCATGCGTTCTTTGTCTTTGACACCGTAAAACGCGGCGTCTTCCGGGCTCATGTGGACGTGTCGTTCGGCGCGAATCACGCCTTTTTTCAGTTCGACGACCCCTTTCGGACCGACGAGCACGCAGCCGGGGGTGTCATTGATTTTTCCGCTCTCGCGAACCGGCGGATCGATGCCGAGCGAAATCGCGTCGGTAAAAGCGAGTTCCACTTGCGTTTCCGGTCGGGTCGGACCGAGAATGCGTACGGTCGGGAGCATTCGTTTGCGGGGGCCGACGACCATGACCGTTTCTTCGGCGGCGTAAAAACCGTCCTGATAAAGGTCCTTCATGATCGTCAGTTTCGAGCCAGGACCGAACAGGATCTCGACGTGCTCCTGGGAAAGATGAACGTGCCGTGCGGAAATGCTCACGATCAATTCCGGTGTCACGCGGTTGGGAACGAGAGCGGACGGCGATCCGAGACGGTTTTGGACGATTTCACGAACAATCTGCTCAATCCATTGCCGGTCGATTGTGCTGCTGAGTTTCACTTTTCGATTCTTGAGTATTGAGGAAAACGAAAAATTCGGACTTCCAGTACCTTCATCGTGTGAAAACGCAAAAAGATTCAGAAGAAAACCGCCTGAATCGAAAAGAACCCCGACTTTTCCACGCCGTGAAGCGGCGTAATCGGAAAAGAGATGACAGATGACAGAGCACGGAGGACGGGGTATAGGATAAACATTTCCCACAAATCAGATTCTTTTTTATCCTTAAATCTCCCCAATCCTGTCCTCTGTCCTCTGTCCTCTGTCCTTTGCCGACTCAAAGAACATCCAACTGGAAGTGGTGTCCAAAGTGGTACTTTCGGGGCACGGGATAGTAGTTTTGCCACGATTTATCGTACTTTTTAGGAACCCTCATTTCGACCGGATAACGGTTCGTCGGATCGGCGGACGCTTTGTAATACTCCGGCGATTGGTAGTTTTGCGGATAGTATTGGTAAGGATAGTGATAATAACGCTGCCAATCTTCCACGGTATTCGTGTTTCCCCAAGTCCGGCCGAAACCTTGTTGCGCGGCGGCTTGAGACGGTGAAAAAGCGACGTAAAGCGCCGCTGCGCACAACAGTGCGGCAAAAGTCAAACGAGTCATTCGGCACCCCCCTGGGTAAATCTTTGAACGAATTTTCAGCACGCTGCGAAAAATCGAAATAATTGGTAAATTGTCCCACAAGAGGTAATCGGCAAATCGGTTGTAACGACTTCAACGAAAATTCCGGATAAACCGTTAGCGCCGGGGCTTGCCCCGGGTTGAAGCGGTAAACGCCGAACCCACCGAATTGTTCTCAATGAAACCAGATATGCGGCATAACCCGGGGCAAGCCCCGGCGCTAACGTGGGTTTTCCAACGACCTCAAATATCCAAGACTCTTTTGCGCAAGAATTTCGGGACCGGGAGAATAATCGAACGTTTCCAGCGAAGCCCAGCCGTCGTATCGGATCTCTTCAAGGGCGGCGACGATCGGCTTGAAATCCAGATCTCCGAAGCCGGGCCCTTGCAGATTCGGGTCGTTGACGTGAAGGTAGATGAAGTCATCCTTGAATTCCCGAATAATCTCCGGAATCGGTCGCCGTTCGCCGCACATCGCTTTGCAGTCGAGGTGAAGCGCAATGTGTTCCAAAGCGCCGAGCCGTTTGGCGAACTCGACGACTTCTGCCGCTGTGTTCCAGAAGTCGGTTTCCGCGGTCGTGAGCGGTTCGATCGCGATTTTCACGTTGTGTTTTTCCAGAAGAGGTAGAACACTTTGCAATATTTCCGCAGCGTAATTCTCTCCCTCCGCTTTCGAGACGCCGGGCGGAAGCGTCCGCTGGTTCGGCGAACCGAGAACCAGGAATTTCCCACCCAGTTCTGCGCATAATTTGACCAGTTCACAGAAATACTCCGCTGTCTTCCGACGGATTTCCGGGTCCGGCGAAGTGAGATGAAACCCGGTCGTTTTCGCTAAAAGCCAATGGAGCCCCGTGATTTCCAAATCCGCCGACTCCGCGATACGACGTATTTCGTTCCGTTTATTCGTTGGAATGTCGTGGGCAAACGGGGCGATCGTGAACGGCGCGATTTCGACGCCTTCATAACCGCAGCTTTTCGAGAAGCGACAGAACCGTTCGAAATCGAAACCCTCGGCGGTATTCCAGCATTCGAACATTTCGTTACAGATTGCGTATTTCATGGCAAAGAAAACTCAACGGTTGTTGCTTAGCGTTGCTGGAAATAATATACTATCCCCGTGGTTTTGTGAAGAACCGTGATTTTTCGGATCGTTTTTTCATTTCATTTTTCCCATGGAGTCGTCAGATGCAATTTCGTTCCACTTATTTACTGTTGTGTTTCATTCTTTTCTGTCTCATATTCGTCGGCAACGGTTGTGACGCCGGCGCTCCTCGAAAATCGAACGAAGATTACGAACGGGAGAGAGGCGCACAGGCGAATGCGACAGCCCAGAAGGATCAGCAAGCAAAGAAAACTCAAGTTACAGAGGCTCATTTCAAATTTAAAAATCTGCTCGGCTCCACCAAACCGGGGCCGAATTTGACGATTTTCGATGGAACCGATCCGGATAATATCAAAAAATCCGAGGAATTTCTCCAAAAAATCGGTGAAATCGATGTTTCTCAATGCCCCAAAGACTACCAGGATGCTTTCAACGCATTCGCCAATTCCATGAAGAGTCTGCACCAGAAGCTCTTGGCAAACAAAGGACTCTTCAAAAACGACAAGTCGAAACCAGTTCAGGTCAAGGGAGGACTCATCTCGGAGTTCAATAGATTGGCGATTGACGGGATTATGACGAACAATCCCGAATTCATCTCATTGTTGGACACAATTCAGTCCACTATGGGTAAATATGAAGAAATCAGTAGAAAATACGCGGGAATTAATTTTTAGTCGTAAAAACAGTAGGACAATCACGATTCGATTTTTCCGGCAGTCAGCCCAAGGTTGTGGGTAATGTCGGGATTCTCGACGATCAGCACATTTCCGCCGAGGTCGATTTCCTCTTGGCCGAGCGGCTTGCCATCTTCGCCAAGCTGCGTGTCGGCGTCGGACGTTTTCCGCTTCGCGATGTCGAGTAGTTGGTTGTAAAGCGTGTCCCGATCCGAGCCGTTGATACTGTGGATCGCCGACGCGACTTCGCCGAGATACCGCAGAAAAATACTGCGACGCTCCCCCTGCTGTTTGACCCGCTCGCGGCGATTCATGTAGATTCCGAGCTTCCGACCGACCGCTTGCAATGCGAGCCGTAATTCCTTTTGAATCTCCGGATATGACGCGATCGCTTCCTTCGATTCGCTGGTAAACGGAACCCAAACGCTCGCCAAGTGGACCATCACCGTAACCGGCCCTCGCGGCAGTTGGTTGCGGGCTTGGTTCAAACCGTACGGACGCCAATTCATCTGCATGACCGTCTGCGTAATCAAACACGCCCCGGCCTGGAATTGCAGCGGAACGCGGTTGGCGTAACGGTAAACGTTCATCGTCTGCCCTTCGCTGAGGTTGAGCGTTTGCATCGCCTCATGCAGGTGGACGACTTCCTTTTCGGAAATGTTTTTCGGCGAGACCCGGGGCCGCAGTTTCGCGTTTTTGATGATCTTGTCCGCGCCGTCGCCGCCGATTCCATCGAAAGACGACATCAGGAACAGCCGGAGCGTTCTCGCGTCACTTTCGCCGAGCATTTCTTCAAGGGCGTCTTTCGTAACGCGGTGCATCGTCGGACCGCCGCCGTAAGCCAAACCGACTTCGATCTGGAACGGATTGCCCCGATAGACCGCCGGGGGCCGGGTCGCCGCCGCGAAAAACTCGCCCGGAACCACTTTGTGCAAGCCGCGTAAAATGTGATCCTCTCCGATCGGCGAGATGCAGTCCGTCGACGGGGCCGGAATTTTGATCTCCTGGATCGAGTGGTACATTTTTTCCACATCCGCTCGCGCGATTTTGTCCAACGTCGAACGGACGCTGATTCCGGACGCTTCACAAATCTGCTTCGCGATTCCCGGCGAAACTTTCGAGAACGACTCCGTGAAAAACTTCGCGATGCTCGTTTCCTTGGATTCGTGGATCATGTGGGCGAGCCGTCCGAGCTCGACGCCGTACGGATGCGGCTTGATTTCGACCGGTTCCCGGGGCAAATCGGACACGACCGCCGTGTAATGTTTTTCGACGCCGTCCGGATCGGTGTAATGAAGCGTCACGTGCGGGTTGGAAATCGCCGTTTGCTCCAGATACTCGTCCACGCTGCCGCGTCCCCGGGTATATTTCGCTTCCATTTCGATCGTGACCCGGGTTCCGTGGTCGACTTCGATCCATTCGATTCCCTGCTGTTGGATCATTTTCCGCCCTTCGTCGTTCGGCGGAATATCGACGCCGTCGCCGTCGCCGTTGAGAATGTCGGGCCGGTTCAGCTTCGTGTCGATCCGAATCAGGTAATAGTGGGTCGGCTTTCTCGGCGAGATTTTCGACATCACTTTCAGCGGTTTGCCGGTCGTGAGGTGTCCGTACATTCCCGCGGCGGAGATTCCGATTCCCTGCTGTCCGCGGCTCATGCGCATCCGGTGGAATTTCGAGCCGTAAAGCAGCTTGCCGAAGATGAGCGGAATCTGCTTTTTGACGATCCCCGGTCCGTTGTCCTGGACGCCGACTTTATAGCGGTCTTTGCCGGTCGATTCGATATGGACCCAGATTTCCGGCAGGATTCCGGCTTCTTCACAGGCGTCGAGCGAGTTGTCGACCGCTTCCTTGACGGAGGTTAAAAGCGCTTTGCGGGGATTATCGAAGCCGAGAAGG
>JAVBPO010000007.1:0-7755 GCA_031549565.1 Thermoguttaceae bacterium | reverse complement strand
ACCCAGACTACCAAAAGATGCGAAAAATGCGGTTGGCAGGTGAAGGAGCCGTGTTTGTACTGTCAGATCAGGGAGTTTCGCGAAAAAAAACGCAAGGAGAATGGGTGTACACGCGAGAAAGAGGAGAAAAGGTAAAAAGAGCCGAGCGAAGTCGCCAACGCGTCAGAGACGAAACCAAAGCCGTTAGCGAATATTCGCAAGCGGAGTAGAAAAAAATAGGGGAAACCATAAGGTTTCCCCCGTTGCAGGAGCTCGATAACATTACCTTTTTCAACTCAAAAAAGATTTCCTGCATTGGCGGCACAGGGACTCGAACCCCGGACACGCGGATTATGATTCCGCTGCTCTAACCAACTGAGCTACGCCGCCTGATCCCATCTCTGACGGATTCTTGACTGTCCATTTTCAAACACCGCACGAAATATCCGGGTATTGTAGTTTGTTGGCGCGATGTGTAAATAGGGACCGGCAGAACTGCAAACGGCGAATCCGACCGCTAACAAGTTTTGGGATTTTTGGTTTTTTTGCGAACAAACGGAATTTTCGACGAACAGATTTGGGGATTCTCTCGTAGCAGGAGGCGGGACGAAACGGTTTTCGTCTCTTTTTCACTCACGGAAGTCCAAATGTCCCAACCTGCTCTCAATCTTTTCGTCGACCGTCTCAAAAAAGTGCCCGATGGACCGGCACGAATGCCGAGAAGGATTATCCGGAATTTGTCCTAGTACAATCCTTTGCAATTGACCTTCATTAAAGTTGGAAAAAATGGTATCCTATCCCGTCAATGGTCGCCAAGGGGGCGACTTGCAGGAAAAAACGGAAAAGGATACGCGATATGTCACGGACGGCTGTTAAAATTACGTTGAACGCAACAGAACAAGAACTTTTACGAAAAATCCACAACAAACGCTCCGTTCCGGAATTCATGAAGCGACGAATTCAAGCCGTCCTTTCCGAATCGCTGGTTCTTTCGGTCTGCCGGATGCTTGGTATCAATCGAGATTTGCTTGGCGTGAAGGAAAAGTTTGGAATTTTGAAATCGATGGCGAGCCGTAAGGCATTTTTAGAGGACGAGAGCCATCGAATTCGGTTTGCATACACTCCGAAACATTGTCCGTGGTTGAATCAGATTGAGGTTTGGTTCAGCGGTTTGAGTCGTCGTGTGTTGCGTCGAGGCAGTTTTACATCCGTTGACATTTTGAATACAAGAATTTTGAGTTACATTGATTATTAAAACGAACCCGCCAAGCCGATGAACTGGAAATGCCCCGGATTGCCCGCCAAAACCTGATAATGAATCGTATTTGAGAAAACTTGTACTAGGGTGAGGGGAAATAAGGCGTTAAACAGCACCACCTTCCCGGTCTTTTTCTTTCCACTTCTTGTTCCAAAGCGGGTTTGAAGGTGGTATACTGGCGTCTTTCTTCCACACGTTCTACACGATTCACGAGGTAAAACCATGTCGAATAAACTGTCCCGTCGTCGTTTTTTACAAGGGACCGGAGCCGTTGCGCTGGCTGCGGGAACCTGGGGTCTTGGAGCAGGGGCGTTTCCTTCACCGGCTTTAGCCCGGGAAAGGAATCCGAACAATCAACTGAACGTCGCCCTGATCGGGATCGCCAATCGCGGCGGGGCCCAAGTCGACGGAGCCGCCGGAGAGAACGTCGTCGCCCTTTGTGATATCGACGACAATTATCTCGCGCAAGTCGGCGAACGGTTTCCCCAAGCGGCCCGGTTCAGCGACTTCCGGGAAATGTATGATAAATTGGACGGCAAAATCGACGCCGTACTGGTGTCAACGACGGACCATATCCACGCCGTCGCTTCCGTCGGGGGGATGAAAAGAGGAATCCATTGCTATTGTGAAAAACCGCTTGCCCATACGGTTCATGAAGTTCGGGTCATGACCGATCTTGCCAAAGAGAAGAAGTTGATCACGCAGATGGGGACGCAAATTCACGCGGAAAACAACTACCGCCGGGTCGTGGAACTGATCCAAGCCGGGGCGATCGGGCCGATCGACGAAGTTCACACTTGGTGCGGAACCTATTGGGGAAACAAGGAATGGCCGACGGTCTTTCCGGAAGTTCCGAAAAACATCCATTGGGACCTTTGGCTCGGTCCGGTTCCGGCGCGGCCGTACCATCCGACATATTTCAACGGCAATTGGCGTTCTTACTGGGCGTTTGGCAACGGGACGCTGGGCGATATGGCGTGTCACCACATGGATCTGCCGTACTGGGCGCTCGACCTGAAATATCCGACGTCCGTCGAAGCGACCAGTCCGTTCCCCGTTCATCCGGAATGTACCTCGATCAACTTGACCGTGAAGTACGAATACCCGGCCCGGGGCGACAAACCGGCCGTGAAACTCACGTGGTACGACGGTGATATCAAACCGGCTCTGCTCAAGGAAAAAGGGCTCCCGGAATGGGGAGCGGGTAACCTGTTCGTCGGCAAGGACGGCATGATCCTGGCCGATTACGGACGGTGTCTGTTGCTGCCCGAGGAAAAGTTCGCCGATTACAAACGGCCCGCCGAAACGATTCCCAACTCGATCGGGCATCACGCCGAATGGCTCCATGCGATCAAAACCGGCCAAGGTCCGACGACTTGCGATTTTTCGTACTCCGGCCCGCTTGCCGAGGCCGTGCTGCTCGGAACCGTTTCCTATCGGCTCGGGCGCAAGCTCGAATGGGACGCGAAAAATCTCAAGGCGACCAACTGTCCCGAAGCGGAGAAACTCTTGAAAAAGGAGTATCCGACCGACTGGAAATTGATTTGAATCCGTAGCACGGTCCGGCGGTCGTCTTCGGTCGAAGTGTTCCGCGGCTTCATTAGGCTGCTGCCGGCTCGCAATTCAAGCGTATTCTTGAATGTTGGTCGAATCGATGTGGAATTTGAATCTGTCAGGTTATTGACTTTGGGAGTAGAGTATGCCGCGTTTTCTTGCGGTCGATTGGGACGGCGTCGAAGTTCGTTTCGTTTTCGGCAATCAAAATAAAGACAAACTTTCCGTAGCGAAAATCGGTGCCGAACCGCTTATGCAAGCGGCTTCAGAAGCCGGTCCGGACGAGGTTCCCGCTCCGACCAGTCTCGGTATTCCCCAAGAAGTCGGGCCGGCTCTGCTTCGTCTGCTCCAATCGAATCGGGTTCCCGCCGGTAAAACATTCTTTGCGCTCGGGGCAGGTTCCGCGGAAGCGATGTACTTCACGCTTCCGCCGTCGAAAGACGAGGAAATTCCGGAGCTGCTGAAAAATCAAGCACTCCGCGATATGCCGAACTTTTCGGAATCGTATGTGATCGATTTTTTGCCGCTCGGAACGACTCAAACCGGACCGCGAAAAGTGTTGGCGGTCGCCCAAAGCCGGATGGGGCTGCGCGCGATCCAGACGGTCGGGAAAACCGCCCACCGCAAGCCGGACAGAATCGAATACCGCGCCGCCGCGGCAACCTCGTTCGTGCTCGACAGCGGCTTGCTCGAAGAAGCCGCCCCGCCGTTGTTGGTCGTCAACGCTTTGGCCGACGAACTCGATCTGATCGTCGTCAAGGAACGGAAAATCGTCTACATCCGGAGCGTGAAGCTTCCCGACTCGGGCGGTTCGAGTGCAAAGGAAGAAAAGATCTTTCAGGAAATCACGCGAACCAGTGCGGTCGGGCTTCAGGACATTTCCGACGAACCGATCGAATCGGTCCTTTTTCTCGCGGGAGAGGACGAATTCCCCGCCCTTATCGACAGACTTCACCATCATTCGCTGGATGTTCGGACCGTCGATCCGTTGGAAACCGCCCGGGTTCAAATCGATGAAAAACCGCGATATCCCGGTCGATACGCCGCTTTGCTCGGGATGATGCTTCTCGAAGCGTCCGGCAAAAAACCGGCGGTCGATCTGCTGCATCCGAAATCGAAGCCGCTGCCCCCCAACATCGCCGGGATCGTTCTTCTTTCGATCCTTCTGTTCGGATTGCTCGTCGGCGGACTTTACTACTGGAATCGGTCCGCGTTGGCGAAAATGACGCAGCATCAGGACGAGGTCCAGAAAAAGTACGATGAATTACTCGCGACCCACAACCAATGGTCTCCCTTTTACCGGATACTATTCAATGCGAGTACGTTCGACACGTCCGACGCGATCTGGCTTGACACGATCCGCGACATCGCCCCCTATTTTCCGGAGCAGCAGGACATGGTCGTCCACCAGATGGAGTACCGCTCCGGCCCGATTACGGGGATTGCAAACGGAATGTATTACTCCGGTCGGATTGACATCAGCGCGATGGTCCGGGACCCGGTCGTGATTCAAACGCTCAAGTATCAACTGGAATCGAAACGAATGTACACCGTTTTTCTCTCGACGCCGACCCAAAATCCCGCCGGCGGAGGATATCCGTGGAACTATCGGTTCACGATCGGCTGCTTTAAGGTTCCTGATCCGAAAATTTACCTCCAGTTCCTGCCGGAGGAATTGCAAACGGAATCGACGAAGAACCCCGAAACGTACCAAAAACAATAATAACAGAAAATTGAGGACGATCAAATGGATGTTCTTACCATAGAATTGCTCAATCCCCGAGCAAGAAACATTCTTGAAGATTTGGAAAATGTCGGACTTATTGCCATAGATTCACCTTCAAATACTCCCCCCAAGACGCATCGAATCATGGAACTGAAGGGGCTTGGGGCGGAAATCTGGAAAGACGAAAGTGTTGAGGAGTATCTGCGAAAGGAACGTGAATCATGGGATTGCTAGAAAGTATGGACGGTAAATCGGTGTACATTGATTCCGCTCCTTTCATCTATTTGATCGAAAAAAATCCACGATACGGAAAATTGCTGGACCCTTTTTTTGCAAAATTGGATCACGGAAAATTTGAAGCATTAACGTCAACGCTAACGATTACGGAAGTTCTCACAAAACCTTATCGCTTGAAGCAATGGTTTCTGGCAGAGCGGTATAAATCCATTTTGGCCGGAACACCACATTTGTTTCTCCAGAGAGTCGAAAAAGAAATTGCATGTTCCGCGGCAAAACTTAGAGCGGACTGTTCTCTTTTAACTCCGGACGCAATCCACTGGGCAACGGCATCCTATCTTCAAGCGGATTTCTTTTTGACGAACGATCGTGACTTCGATAGTATTGACAGGCAAAATACACCCTTGCCCGTGTTGGTGTTTGTCGATGATTTGTAAGCCTTTCGCGTGTGAACCGATCCGACAAAACCATGAGAGTACAAGACCCCCCAAAAGAGCCGCACACGTAGCGAAGCGGAGTTCGCGGAACAGGGTAAAGCTTCCTCCGTTCCGCAAGTTTCGCGGCGATTCACATGCGGCTCTTTCAACCGCGACAATAACGATGTTCCGCTCTATTTTCGTCGTCCTTTTTCTGTCCTCGCCCCTTTATGCTCAGGAACTGACGCTCCAACAGGTTCGGTTGTCCGGCGAATTCTCGGCGAAGACGTTTTCCGCGAATTGGGATGACGCTAAAACGTACATCGAGATCCGTGACGGGGCGATCGTCCGCGTCGATCCGGTTTCGGACGAACGGGAAACGCTCGTTTCCGCCGCGAATTTGATTCCGCCTGGCTCGCAAACGGCGATTTCCGTCGCTTCGTTCACGTTTTCCGAATCCCGGTCGAAAGTCCTGATCTTCACGAACACGCAACGGGTATGGCGTCATAACACCAGAGGGGATTACTGGATCTTCGACCGCAAAACCGAACGGCTCCGAAAACTGGGGGCGTCGCTCAAGCCGCGATCGCTCCTGTTCGCGAAAATCTCGCCCGAGGAAAAACGGGTCGCTTATGTTTCGGAAAACAATCTCTACGCCGAAGCCGTCGACTCCGGCGCAATCGTCGCGTTGACGACCGACGGCGGCGAACGATTCATCAACGGAACGTTCGATTGGGTTTACGAGGAGGAATTCGATTTGCGGGACGGATTCCGTTGGAGTCCCGACGGAACGAAAATCGCCTTTTGGCAACTGGACACCTCCGAGGTTCCGGTGTTCACATTGATCGACAATACGAGTTCGTTCTACCCGACGATCAAGCAATTCCAGTATCCCCGCGTCGGGACGACCAATCCGGCCGCGAAGATTGGCGTCGTTTCACTCGACCGGCCGGGGACGGCAACCTGGGTTCCGATTCCGGGCGATCCACGCAACAATTATCTCGTCGATCTCGACTGGGTTCCGGACGGCGACACCCCGTCGCTTTTCCTTCGACAGATGAACCGTTTGCAGAACGAACAGCGGATTTACATCGTTCCGGAAAGGAATTCGTTCCAAAATCCCTGGGTCTTCCGGACGGAAACCGATGCCGCCTGGATCGACCTGAAACCGATCCGCCGACTTTCCGACGGCAAGCGATTCCTCAGCGAATCGGAAACGGACGGATGGAATCACCTTTATCTTTCGGACGTTTCCCGCCCGGAACTTCGTACGCTTTTGACGCCGCAGCCGATGGACGTGATCGAATTCCTCGCGTTCGATTACGACGCCGAAAACCGTGAACGCGGCGTCTACTTCTACGCTTCCCCGGACAACGCGACGCAGCGATATTTGTACTACTGTCCGCTCGACGGAACGGAAGTTCGCCGAATCACGCCGCCGTTGGAAGCCGGAACCCACCAATACAACATCTCCAAAGACGGTAAACTCGCGTTTCACATCCGCTCGTCGCTCGGCGTTCCGCCGATTTCCGAACTCGTACGGCTCCCGAATCACGAAAAGGTCAAGGAGTATGAGACCAACGACGAGCTTCGTGAAAAAATATCGAAACTGAAATTAGGGAAGACGGAGTTTTTTTCGGTGAGAGGGCAGACGGCAGACGGCGGTCGGCAGGAGGAGGATACGCTGATCGACGGGTGTTGCATTTATCCGGTCGATTTCGATCCGGGAAAAAAATATCCGGTGCTGGTTTATGTGTACGGCGAGCCGGCGGGGCAGACGGTGCTCGACCGCTGGGATTCGGGCGGATACTTTTGGCACCAGATGCTTGCGCAAAAGGGATACTTCATCGTCAGCTTTGACAATCGCGGAACCCCGGCCCCGAAAGGTCGAGATTGGCGTAAGTCGATTTACAAACAGATCGGTCGACTCGGTCCGGCGGACCAGGCGGCGGCGTTGCGGAATATGCTGGCCGAGCGTCCATACCTGGATGCGGAGCGGATCGGAATCTGGGGCTGGAGCGGCGGCGGTTCCATGGCACTACACGCGCTGTTTCAATATCCCGACCTTTACAAAACGGGGATCGCGATCGCTTCGGTTCCGGACGAGCGGTATTACGACACCATTTACCAGGAGCGGTACATGGGTTTGCCGGGAGCGACCAACGGCGGGGACGAAGCTTACAAAAACTGTTCGCCGATCACTTACGCGAAGAATCTGCGGGGCAATCTTTTGATCATCCACGGAACCGGCGACGACAACACGCATTACCAGACGGCGGAATTATTGTTCGATGAATTGATTCGCAACGGAAAACAATTCCGGATGATGGTCTATCCGGGGCGGACGCATGGGATTCACGAAGGCGCCGGAACGACCAAACACCTCTGGACGCTGATCACGGATTATCTTTTGGAAAATCTTTGACGGGAAGAGAGAAAGTGTCGGGACCGTACTACCCGACCAGACCTTAAATTACGTATTTGATCTTCCCCGAAAATCGAAAAACGTGTATCCTCTTTGTCGTTGGCGGGAATTTCAACGACAAGGAGGTAAAATGAAGAAACTGTACAAAGTCACGCTGACC
>JAVBPO010000072.1:0-16757 GCA_031549565.1 Thermoguttaceae bacterium | reverse complement strand
GGGTGCGCGCAAATTTTCCGGGTCGTGAGTTGTCATTCTGAACGAAGTGTACTCACGGAGGGAAGAATCTGGTGCATCCGGCAACACGCATTATGTTGCGAACACGGCTTGAAACCAGATGCTTCGGAATACCTCGGCATGACATGATACCCCTATTTTGCCCAAACAGACAAGGAAATTTGTGCGCACCCGGCGTACCCCTTGCTGATGTGAAGAGATTTGGTAGAATTCGCCCTTTGCTGTCTCTCGGCTATAGTGATAAGCTCTGGTCGTGTTCGACGGTCAAAATATATTATAGAGTTAAGTTCATCGGGAGTTTTTAATGTCAAGAGTTTGCGAAGTTTGCGGAAAAGGGCGTCGAATCGGGAATTCCATCACGACACGCGGTAAAGCGAAGTACCTCGGCGGGGTCGGCACGAAAGTCACCGGGATATCAAGACGAACCTTTCTTCCGAATCTCCAGTCCGTTCGAGTGACGACCGCCAACGGTTCGCACAAGACACTGAGTGTTTGTGCTCAATGCATTCGCTGCGGAGCCGTAGTGAAGCAGGTGAAAAACGCCCCGTTCAAGATGATTCCCGGCGCCGATGCCGCCACTTCGAAAAGCAAGAAGTCAGCGACGAAAAAAGCCGTTGCCAAGAAATAAAAAAATGAAACGGGGTGCCGTTGGAGAACGGCTTCGTAAAAACGTAAAGCCGGAGTGGTTCTCCGGCTTTTTCTTTAAACGGCACAACACTTACCGCGTCGATCAGGTCGTCGAGTGGTGCATGGTACGTTTGCTTGGGGTAATCTCCCAAGATGCCGTGGGCTTTTGGCCGTCCACGGGGCTTTCGTTCAAATCCGGGTCCAGTGCGACAAATGAACCGTGACAGTGGTAGCAGATGACCTGCTTCCCCAAATACTCAATGCGAACCTGTAAACGGCGACCACAGGTCGGACAAGACTGCAAGTAGTAAGTGAGTGTCATAGAATACCTTCTGGAAATGGAAAGAGGCTGCCCTACCCAATTTGCCACAAAAGGACGCTCCCCGTTGTTTTTCGGGTTGCCTTCCATTCGCGACAGTACTATTCTAGTCGGCAGGCTGTGAAAAGCAATGAAAATTTCGGAAAAAAAGTGAAAATCGTAACCGTTCCCCCGATTTAAATGTGAAATTGGGAAGAGAGCGAGTTGTGGCGCGTTCCGTTAGCGCCGGGGCTTGCCCCGGGCTGGGCTGTGCGGACGGTTCACTTGAGGGCGTTTTGGTAAGACTCGACTTTTCCACATAACAAACGCGGGGCAAGCCCCGCCGCTAACGGAACGGTGTATTCACCACTGCCACCTTTGATATATCACCCCAACGCTCATGGATTCGCTGACAATCGGTTTTTTGGGGGGCGTTTTATCGGTCCTTGCGTTGGCAACGATCGCGGTGACGTTTCTGCAAAAAAAGAAGGATTACGGAATCGATCCCGCCGTCCTCGAAACGCTCCACTCCCGAATTCGCGCTTGGTGGATGCTGTTCGGGTCGCTTGTCGGCGCCTTTTTACTCGGTCCGCTGGTTACGATTCTTTTGTTCACGATCCTGTCATTCTGGGCATTCCAGGAATATATCACCCTCACGCCGACCCGGCCCGCGGACAACAACACGCTTTCGTTCGTGATTTTCGGTCTGCCGCTGCTGCAATTTCTCCTGATCGGCTTCGATCGAACGTGGTTCGACTCGGTTTTTCATCTGGACAGTTATCTTCTCTTTTCCATCGTGATTCCGGCTTACGCGTTTTTGATTATTCCGGCGTTTATCGCAATGTCGGGCGACTCGAAACACTTCCTGGAACGGATCGCGAAAATCCAGGTCGGCCTGTTGATTTGCGTTTACAGTCTTAGTTTCGCTCCGGCTCTTCTGACGATGGAAATACCACCGGCGAGCGGTTCCAAAGTGCTGGACAAAACGATTTCCGTCCCCTTGCCGGGCGGGGTGGAAGAGAAATTCGTCCATGAACTCAACTTGGAAACCCAGAACAATCCCGACGGCTCGCAAACTTCGTTGGTTTCGCCGCGTCCGAAGATGAGATACGCGAATTTGCGGCTGCTGTTCTTCCTGATTCTTGTCGTTCAATTCAGTGACATTTTCGTCTACCTTTGGTCGCAAGTCCGCCCCCGGCATGTGATTGCGCCGACGATCAATTCGACGCGAACTTGGGAAGGGGTGATCGGGGGGACCGCGACGACGACGCTGCTGGGCACCTCGCTGTGGTGGTTCACGCCGCTGGCGTGGTGGGAAGCGGGGCTGGCGTCGATGTTCGTCTCTCTGATGAGTTTGGCCGGCGGTTTGACCATGTCGGCGATCAAACGGGACCGCGGCGTCGACGATTACGGAACCTTGATCGAAGGACACAGCGGTGTTCTCGACCGGATCGATTCGCTCTGCTTCGCCGCGCCGGTGTTCTACCACTCGGTTTGGATCTTCACGCACTTGATGTGAGCGCAGTTGGGAAGCTTTTCATTGAAAACGCAACCCGAATGTTATTCTGAGCTTGCGAAGAATCTGGTTCCATTGCATTCACGCTTTCGAAAAACCAAGGCGTGTCGGCTTGGAGACCAGATGCTTCGTTTCACTCAGCATGACAAAAGACTCGTACTCGTACTTCCCGAAAAATATTCATTCCTCCTCCAGCCGCGACTCCTCATCCGGCAGATTCTCAAGGGAGCCGTAAAGCGATATCCGCTTCCGCAATTTTTCTTTTTTCGCTTCTTCCGTGAGACCCGGAAGCCGTGCGGAGCCGGGAGCGTAATCGTAGGTTCCCCAATCGACCGTACGACCGTTCGGGGCGACAAGCTGATATTTCGGCGGCTCGATCTCCCAACTGAGAACGAGAGTACCGGCTCGCTTATCCGTGATGATTCGGAGCGAGTTGATTCCCCATGATTTCGCGTCTTCTCCGAGGAGACCGGCCAATTGAGCGGCTTTTTCGACGGACGGTTCTCCCCACGCATCCCCGAAACTGCCGATCGGGCTGGACGGCGCTCCGGTAACCAGGAGAAACTCGCTCATTTTCGCGGCAATTTCGTCCGGCGTTCCTCTGGTAAAATAGTCGGTCGGGAGCAGAATCCCCCCCGCGTCGACCGGATAGAAACCGTTATTGTCAGGAAGCTGTACCAAGCAAACCGGTCGGCGATAATCGAGATCGACATAGATCTCCGCCGGATATTTGATCTGCACTTTTCGAACTTTCCGGACCCAGGGATTCAACGTGAAAGCGGCGGAAAGCTTTTCCGGCAGTTTCGCGTCCAGGACCGATTCAACGCGATTGAGACCGGCTGACAAAAGAACGTCGTGAACCAACGATTCCGGAACCCAAGCGGGCTGTTGAGGAAGATGAAACCGCGATGGATCCAAACGATACTCTTCGGAATGCAGCAAATCCGTTTTCCAGATCGACCACAGACCGAACCAAATCCCGATCAAAACAGCGACGACCAGAAGCGTGAAAAAAATCTGTCGCGGCATGATTGGTGTGGCGAAATGTTTTTTTGGCAGAATTTTTGAGATCAAGGCTTCAGGCTATAGGCTTCAGGCTTCAGATTTCAGATGTCGGCTCATCCCTGTTATTCTGAAGCCTGAAGCCTGAAGCCTTACAGCGGATTCAACGCGAAATTTGTGAAAAAGGTCAAAATAAGATCCTCACTAATCCTGAAAATCATGTTTATCCTGTCGAAAAAACAAGCGTTTGTCGAGCGACTTATCGGTTTTTCTTATCGAACGCCCCGTCGAACGCGATGCGGCTCGGTTCGAAGGCGACTTTTTGGACGAACTCGAACGATTCCCGGGCGCCGCGTTCCCGCTCCATGCCGCTGTCTTCCCATTCGACCGAAAGCGGACCGTCGTATTCGATGTGGTTCAGCGCGCGAACGATCTCCTCGAAATTCACCCCGCCGTGGCCGAGCGAACGAAAATCCCAACCGCGACGAGGGTCCCCGAAATTCAAGTGTGACATCAACACCCCGGAAGTCCCGTCCAACTGGAGCGCGGCGTCTTTCATGTGGACGTGATAAATCCGGTCGCTGAAACGGTACAGAAACTTGACCGGATCGACTCCCTGCCAGATCAGGTGACTCGGGTCGAAGTTGAACCCGAATTCCGGACGGTGTCCGAGTGCTTCCAGCGCCCGCTCCGCCGTGTAAATGTCGAACGCGATTTCCGTCGGATGCACCTCGAGCGCGAATTTGACGCCGCATTCACCGAACACGTCCAAAATCGGATGAAACCGCTCGGCCAGCAGCTTGAAGCCGTCGTCGATCCACTGCTGCGGAACCGGCGGGAACGAATACAGGTACGGCCAAATGCTCGAACCGGTGAATCCCGTAACAATGGACACGCCGAACTTTTTCGCGGCCCGGGCCGTGTTTTTCAGCTCCTCCGCGGCCCTTTGGCCCACTCCTGCCGGATTGCCGTCTCCCCAAACACGCGCCGGAACGATCGAACGGTGTCGTTCATCGACGGTGTCAAGCACGCACTGGCCGACCAGGTGCCCGCTGATCGCCCAGCAGTCGAGCCCGAATTTCTTCAGTTGCGCCCGTTTTTTCACGCAATAATCGTCTTCGGTAAGCGCCTTTTCGACGTCGAAATGATCGCCGGAGCAGGCCAGCTCCAAGCCTTCGTATCCGATCGCCTTCATTTTTTCGGCGAAAACGTCAAGTTTCAGATCGGCCCACTGGCCGGTAACGATCGTAATGGGACGTGCCATGGTTCGAGTCTCCTTCGGTTGGGGTTAGGCTGTAGGCCAAGATTAAAAACAAATGATGGTGTCATTTCGAGACGGTCGTCGGGGAATTCGCGAGGAAGGCGTCGAGTTCGGCTCGCGTCGGGGCGCCGGTTTGACCGCCGATTCGAGTCGCTTTCAAGGCGGCGGCAGCGGACGCGAAACGGACACGGTCGGCGAGCGGCATTCCGAAAATCAGCGCCGCGGCGTACGCCCCGTGAAAAACGTCGCCGCAACCGGTGGTGTCGCGGACCGTGACGGGAAACACCGGTTGATGCCGTACGGAAACGTCCCCTCTTTCGGCGAACCACGCTCCGCGAACGCCGTCGGTCACAACCACGGCGCTCCGGTCGTTTTCACGAAGCAATTTCAATACGGTGCTTGGAATATCGTCGCCGTAATAATGTCGCACCAGCGCCGCAGGTAAAATCGGGTGATTCGTCAAGCCGAGCGCGTCTTTGGCGAACGGAATCTCCAGGGTCTCGAAATCGCCGACGATCGGGATCCCCTTGGCCCGGGCCTGCCGGTAAAGCGGGAGTAGCGCTTCGGGGTAGAACTGGTCGACAAAAAGGCATTTCGCATTGAGCGCCGTTTCGTGTGTTTCCGGATTGAGCCTCGGCGGGGGCGTCATGGATTCCATTCCGAAGATCGTCCGCTCCCCGGAACGTTTTTCAACGTACACGGTCGCTAAAATCGGCTCCGCGTCTACCGGGTACGGCAATTTGTCCGGGACCGTGACACCGTACTCCCGCAGAATCCGCCGGACTTGGTGGGAAACGTCGTTGTCCCCCAGCGGTCCGCCGTACAAACAGGAAACCCCGAGTTTCGCGGCGGCAACCAATGCGGTCGCGGTCAGCCCTCCGCCGTGCTCTTCCCGAGAGAGAATTTTCGTTTTACCGCCGGGAGCGGGAAAAACGTCCACTTCCTCGATCCTGTCGAGCGACGCGACCCCGAAACCGACCAGATCAAAACTCATGAAATTATCGCATCAAAAAGGAAGTGCGGACGTGTACAGTCCCGGAACGGCCTGCGTCGGGTGGTACATTTTCATGTCGAAGTAATTTCCGAATGCTTCCCAGAGGACATTACCGTACTTCTCCTGTGTGACACCGACATGGTGCGGGAAGTGTTGCAGCAGGATGTTTCGGTAAACGGATCGCAGATTCGGGATGCGACACCATCCGTAACAGCCGAACGTTTCGGCCTTGTTGTCCTCGAACGCCGCTTCGACGACCACGGCGTGCCAGTTCGAATCGACGTCCTGCGTGACACGGAAAAGCGTAACCGGACCCGGCTTGGCGACGAAGTGGACCGTTCCCTGCGTGTTCTCCGGCTTGGCACCGGCGACGCCGAGTCCGCCGATACGGATCGGCGTTTTCGCGAACGCGCCGGGGAAGACGCCGCAGTGCCAGATCGTCGCCAACTCCGGATCGTCGTTGTGCAGATTGTTCCAGTCGGCCAGTCCCGCCGGGGTCCCGCTGGCCAACGTCGCCGCGTGCATCGACATCGTCCCGAGAATGTCCGCTTCGCAAGCGCACGGAATTCCTTCGTTGCCGAGCCGGCTCATGGACAAGCAGGAACTGCACCCGTAATTCAGTTGCATCGACGACCAGCATTGAATCGCGAAACCGTCGATTTTATTCCGCTCCTTGAATCGCCGGAGGAACAACTCGAACTTCGCGCTGCGTCCGATCGTTTCGGAATCGGATTGCGAACAATCGGCGTACCGTTTCGTTTCGTCGAGGAATTTCAGGTATTCCGGATCGTCGTCGGCAATCGCCTTCGCTTCGGCCAACGCCTCGGACAGATCGCACACGACCGCCGTGGGGCCGAGTTTTTGTAGTTTTTTCTCACTGTAACGGCAGGTCCAAAAACAGTCGGGGCGGGTTCCGATCTGGCCGTACCGGGCGTTTTTGACACCGCCGACGACGCGGCAAACGCGTTGGAACCAGTCAACGTCCGCGGCGAACGAAGCGTCCTCGGGAAAACAGATCGGAGTTTTCGCGACGGAATATTTGACACCAACCTGTCGCAGGACTTCGCACAGGGAAAGAAGACCGCAAAACGAATCGCGCCTGACGGTTTTCATGGTCAGCGTTTCGTCTTCCTGCGAGCCGAAGACCAGGACCGGAACATCGAGTGCCGTTTTTTTCAAAGCGATCGCGACGGCACTTTCTTCACCGAAGTTCATCGCGCCGAGCAGGATACCGTCGACTTTTTCCTTGCGAAACAGTTCCGCGACGTACTGCGCTTCTTCGATCGTGGTGACACAACCGTTTCCGACGCAGCGGTCTTCGGGAACGACGAAATCGACGCCGAGCTTTTGCAGCGCGGCGACGGTTCGTTGACGCATGGCTCCCGCGGAAACGGGATCGAAACATCCACGCTTGGCGGGGAGAAAACCGAGTTTGATTTTATCGTTCATGAATTTGCTAATGTGAGTATGAGTGAGAAAACTACGCTTTTCCGTCTGAGCCGAGGTTGCGAATCCATCGCTCGACGACGGGACCGATCTGTTGGACGGCTTTTTGCAGGGCGAAGACCCACCAGGTTCCGCCGGCGGTCATCGTTTGAACGAACGAATCGGTAAATGCTTTGCCGACTTCCGAAGCGACGTTGACTTTGCAGATTCCCAGCGAGATCGCCTGGTGCAACTGCTCCGTCGGGGTTCCGGAACCGCCGTGCAAAACGAGCGGAATCTCGACGTGATCGCGAATCGTTTTGAGCAAATCGAAGTCGAGCTCGGGGCGTTTGGCGTAGAGTCCGTGGGCGTTTCCGATCGAAACAGCCAACGCATCAACGCCGGTTCGCCGGACGAACTCTTCCGCCTTCTTCGGATCGGTCAAACTTTGCGGGCCGACCCCTTCGTGGAGCGCGTCTTTGTTTTCGCCGATCGCACCGAGTTCCCCTTCGACAGAAACCCCTTTGTTGTGTGCGTACTGGACGACGGCCCGGGTCATTTCGATGTTTTTCTCGAACGGAAAATGCGAACCGTCGATCATCACGGACGAAAACCCGGCGTCGACGGCCCGACAAACCGTTTCGACATCGTCGGTGTGGTCCAAATGAAGGCAAACGGGAATGTCGAACGCTTCAGCGACGAGCCGTACGATTTTGACCGTTTCTTCCATGCCGCACAGTTTCACTTCCGACGCCGCGGCAATGAGCATCGCCGGGGAACGCAGTTTCGCGGCTTCGCGAAAGACGGCTTGGGCCGTTTCCGCATTACAAAAATTAAAACCGCCGACCGCGTATTTTTCGCGTGCAGCCTTAGCGAGCATTTCCTGGAGCGTCGTCAGTTCCTTCATGGAGCGGGGAGTAGGAAAGTGGGGGATTCGTGCTATTTTCGACACTAATCGGGATTTTACCAGAAAGAAAAACCGTTTGAAAGAGCGCGTCTTTTCTCCGAGTAGGAAAGAGACGACGAGCCTATTTCATGTTTCTTCTATTTTCCCTATTCACCGTTTCCTGAAAAATGTGTATATTTGTTAAAACATGACGATTGCGCGGGAAACACTCGTTGTAGAGACTTTCGCGGTTGTGGAGGCCGTCTTTTCGAAAACGGACGGCGACCCTTTGTTTCGCGAGAGCTTCAATCGTCCTTAAGTCGATAATTTTCGTGATGAAAACGGTCTCTTTTTGGAGATCAGTCCTCATAGACCACCTTTGCAGGTACATAGAATGATCCGTAAACAAACCCAAGTCTTGTCTTTATTACTTTTCCTCTGCCTGTTGACGGCGGGCAGCGTCTATTCGCAAAAATCGGGGACGCTCGTTCCGACCCAGCAAGATCGTACGATCGCCCAAGCGGTCGAAACGCTTTTGGGGCACAGCCATCTTTCCAAAAAACCGACCGATGAAACGCTTTCCGAACGCGGATTCGAGCTGTTTTTCAAATCGCTCGACCCGTTTAAGAACTATTTTTACCAGTCCGATGTGGATGAGTTCGCCAAGCGCGCCAAAAGTATCGGAGCCAAGGCCCAGACCGGAGACGTTGCCTTCGCGTTCGATGTGTTCAATCTCTACTTGAAACGGGTCGACGAACGCTTGGATTGGGTCATGTCGCAACTGGACAACCCGGTCGATTTATCGACCGATGAGGAAATCGTCGTCGACCGCAAAATTTTGACCTACCCGAAAACGGAAGCGGAAGCCCAGGACCGATGGAGAAAACGAATCAAATCGGACCTCCTCGCCTTGAAAGCGGAAGAGATCGATAAGCTCAGAGATAAAGCCCGCAAAGAAGCGAAAAAAGAAGCCGCCGAAAAGGGAGGAACCGTTGACGAATCCAAACTTCCGACCTCCGCCGAACTGGAAAAGCAGGTTCCCGACTGGGACACGCTTCGCAAACGGCTCAAACGGAGCTATTTTTACTATAAGAAACGTGTCCACCAGCGGAGCAACGACGATTTGCTCGAATCATTTCTCACGGCGATCGCCAACGCTTACGATCCGCACACGAGCTATATGTCGCCGTCGACATTCGAGAATTTCATGATCCAGATGCGGTTGAATCTCGACGGAATCGGAGCGACGCTCACCACAATCGACGGGTTTACCGTCGTGAACAAGCTCGTACCGGGCGGTGCGGCGGCGAAAAGCGGTTTGCTCAAAGCGGACGACCGAATCGTCGCCGTCGGACAAAACGCCAACGGGCAGATGCAGGACGTTTTCGACATGAAACTCGACGATGTCGTCGCGAAAGTTCGTGGAAAGCGCGGAACTCAGGTTCGTCTGGAAATCGCCGATCCGACCGAAGTCGATAAGTATGCCGAGTACAAAGAAGAAGGAAAACCGAAACCGGCAACAAAAACGATCACCATTACCCGGGAAAAAGTGGAACTTGACGACCAGGCGGCGAAGTCCGAGGTGTTCGAGGCCGGGAAAAAATCGGACGGCAGCCCGTTCAAAATCGGCGTGATCGATCTGCCGAGTTTCTACTTCGATCTCGAAGCGGCCCAGCGGGGAGACCCGAATTTCCGGAGTACGACAAACGACGTGCGCAAAATCCTCCGCAAATTCGTCGCCGACAATGTCGACGCCGTCGTGCTCGATCTGCGAATGAACGGCGGCGGATCGCTCCAGGAAGTCGTCACGCTCACCGGGTTGTTCATCGAGACGGGAACCGTCGTGATGACGAAAGATCTCGGATCCCGGGCGACGAATCTCGACGATCGTGATCCAAGCGTCGACTGGACCGGCCCGTTGGTCGTCGTGATCAACAAGGGAAGCGCCAGTGCGAGCGAAATTTTCGCCGGAGCGATCAAGGATTATCATCGCGGTCTGATCGTCGGTGATTCGACGACGCACGGAAAAGGTTCCGTCCAGGATCTGAAGGATATCGGAAAGCTCCTGCTCGGTGGAGCGCCGAATTCATCGCGGTACGGGGCGTTGAAGTTGACGGTCCAGGGATTTTATCTCCCCAGCGGAAACTCGCCGCAACTTCACGGCGTCGCTTCGGATGTCGAGTACCCGTCGTTTTTGAATCATTACGAGGGGATTTCCGAGAAGGATTTGGATTATCCGCTTTCGTTCGAGAAGATTCCGGCGGCGAAATATCCGACGTTCCCGTACGTCAACGATACGATCGTCAAGGAACTGAGGGAAAAATCGGCGGCCCGGGTCAACGCGAGCCCCGACTTCCAAAAAACGCTCAAAGACATCCAGATTTACCTGGAATACAAAGCGAAAAAGACGCGAACGCTCAACGAGACGAAATACTTTGAGGAGCGAGACCGACTCCGTGCGGAAAAGGAAGAAACCGACAAGCTCATGGAGCTGGAAAACGACGAAAGTAAAGAGAAAATCGAACGGACCTATTACCTGAACGAAGTTTTCGCAACGACCGTCGATTACATCCAAGCTCTGGACGCGGCGGGAATTTCATTCCCGAAAGACCGTTCGATCAAAGGCGGCATGAGTCTGTTCCACGGCCTGTTCGGGAGGAATTAAGGAGTGGATGACGCTGATCAGAGCCGCACACGAAATAAGTGGTGATACGGCATATACCTGAATACCGCTTACTTCGTGCGCGGCTCTGATTCTTGCGTGAAATTGATCACGCCGCTAACTGCGAAGCGCGATCCCTTGGGCTTGGAGAAAACCGAGGAACGTCGCGTGGAACGTGTCGATTTCGTCGCCGGAAAGCGTGTGGTCGTCGGCGCCGATCCAATACCGGAACGAATAACTCGCCGTCCCTTTTTCGAGCCCTTTTCCCTTATAAGCGACGACGAATTCGCGGCGGTTGATCAGCGGATGTGTGAACGCGTCGAGCGTTTTTTCCAGCTCCGCGAACCCTTTGTCGATTTCCCACACCAACGAGAAATCCTGCCAAGAACCGGGAAATTTCGGCAATTCCGCATATCGATTCTTCGGAAAAAGCTCCCCGCCGAGTTGCTCAAGAGAGATTTCAAACCAAACAATCTGCCCCCCTTCCGGCGAAATCTTTTCCAATAACGACTTTCCAACCACCCCCAAATACCCGACAATAACCCCCTGTTCCCTGTCCTCTGTCCTCTGTCCTCTAATCTCAACATACTCTCCCGCCGAAAACCACGGAACCTTCGGATCGGACTGTTCCGGAGCAACGAATCGCGGCTCCGCGCCGCCGAACAGGACGATCAAATCTTCGACCGCCGATTTGATCGACAAGTAATGCTCTTCGAGCGTTGAACCGGACTGCTGGAACGAAACGCCCGCCAAGCGTACCGATTCGGCGCAACCGGTTTCGAAATCGCCGTTCCCTTTCTCGGGCAATTCCGCAGACTTGCCGGGCGGATAAACGTGTCCGAGCTCGAAAATACGGAACTTGTCCCGGAGCGAACGGTTTTTCGGAACGATCGCGAAAAGATTCGGCAAAAGCGTCGTTCGCAGTCGTGCTTCTCCTTGCGCGGCCGGGTTTTTCAGCACGAGCGTTTCGCCCGGCTCGAAACCGAGCTTCGCGGTCCAACCGTCGTTGGTCCAGCCGTAATTGTGCACTTCCATGAACTGGTGTGACGCCGCGAGCAATTTTCTCGCCCGATGTTCCAGCCGCAACGACTTTTCGACGTGTAAGGGGCTCAGCGGCGCGATCGGCAGAATCGGCGGGATATTATCGTATCCGTAAACCCGGAGCACTTCTTCGACGATGTCTTCCGGAATCGAAATGTCCTTGACGCTTCGGAACGGCGGAACGCCGACCGTGAGATTGCCCGCTTGGTCGTATTCGGTGGAGAACCCGAGCGAATGAAGAATCGCGACGACTTTTTCCCGGGGAAGCTCGATCCCGGCGAGCCGTTCCAGTTTGCCCGCTTCGAGCCGAATCGAGCGAATCTGATCGGAAAGATCGCCGCAAATCGTGAACCGGCTCGAAACCGCAAGCGGCAAACCCGATTCGCGGACCAAATGAACGATCCGTTGCGCACCCGTTCGGACGTTGCACGGCGGCTGCGATTTTTCGTAACGCTGCGACGCGTCCGTTCGCAAATTCAAACGGCCCGAAGTCCGGCGGATCCGGCCCGCTTTGAAATTCGCGCTTTCGAGCAGAATCGTTTTCGTCGCGTCGGACACTTCCGTTTCCTGGCCGCCCATGATACCGGCCAACGCAACAGCTTCCGCGTCGGCGAGGTTCGTTTTGCCGTTCTTTTTCAGAACACCGAGAATCAGCAAATCTTCCGGAAGCAGATTGCGGTCCTGCCCGTCGAGCGTACGGAATTTGCGGTTTTGGCCGCTTTGCGCAACGCGGATTCCGGCGACCAGATCACCGTCGAACGCGTGGGTCGGCTGCCCGATTTCCTGGTTCACGTAATTCGTAACATCGACCAAAAGGTTGTACGTCCGCTGCCCGAGCGCGTGCAGACGCCGCTGCATGAAGATCGGCGACGGGACGGTCGCCTTTCCCTCGAACTTCATTTCGATGCAGCCGTAAGCGGGGCAGTTTTCCAAGTCGTCCACGGCAAGCGGATATTGCGGCAACGAATCGTATTGCGAAAGATCTTCGACGGCAAGCGGTTTGAGCGGTCGGTCGAAGATCGCGGCCAGTTCCCGGGCGAAACCGTAATGTCCCCACAGGTCGGGCCGATGTGTCAGACTTTTATTATCGACTTCGATGAGCGTGTCGGATTTCGGAACGTAATCGGCGAAAGGAGTCCCGATTTTCGTATCGGCGGGACACTCAAAGACGACTTCATGCCAATCGCTCATTCCGAGTTCGGCGGCGGAGCAGAGGATCCCTTCGGACGGCTTGCCGTTTTTCGTTCCCTTTTCGATTTTCACGTTCCCTTTGAGCGTACAACCGGCGGGAGCGAACGGAGCGATCAGTCCGACCCGGGCGTTCGGGGCTCCGCAAACGGTCGTATAAGTTTTCGAGCCGCAATCGACGGTACAGAACGTCAACTTTTCACCGAGTGGTAGGGCGGCAACGACTTTGCCGACCAAAACGCCGTCGACGAAGCGTTCGACGTGTTCGATTCCCTCGACTTCGGCGGTTGCGAGGGTAAGTTTATTGGCAATGTCTTTCGGATCGATCCTGAAAAGATCAACGTAATCGGAAATCCAATCGAGCGAGATATGCATGAGAAATTAAAGAGAGAAAGAGGATTTTGCCGCAAATTATAGGTCGTCTCGACGAATTTGCAATAATCTCTTTCCGCGGCCCCGATTTCGTTTTCGAATCAGAGCCGCGCACGAAGTAAGCGGTGATGGATCAGAATGAAAAGAATTCCGGGTGGATCGTGTTGGCGCACATCAACCGAGCAATTCCAGTCCGTTGACCGCGGCGAACTCGTTCATCCAGTCCGGAACCGATGTTTGAGCGTCTTGTTTTCCGAAAATCCACGCTTTCATTCCATCCTGGAACGCGGCGTTCAGAGCAGAGATGTCGTCGCTTGACTCAATGCCGGCGAACGTCCAGCCGGACGCGTAGTCCGACTGTCCTCCGATTTCCGTTCGCAACAAAATCCGTGCCCCATTCTGTTCTTGCGACGCCGATTCGTTGATAATGCTCCAAAAATGATGCAGGCCCGTTTCGTCGATTTCGACCCGGGATTGAATCCGAAACAACTGTTCCGCCTTTCCTTCAGGCGTTACGGAAACCAACTGAGAATTCTCGCTTTTGTTGTCCGTTTCGTCGGTTTCGCCCGACTTGGTTTTCGTCGGATCGGTCAGAAGTTCGGTCGCGTTGGGGACCTTGTTCGTCAGCAATATGGAAAATTGCAGCACCGGAGCGGTCGGCGTCTTCGTTTCCGGACTCGATTCCATATCTTCCGCTTCCGAGGACTCAGCGGCTTCCATCGACTTGGCCGCGTTGATCACGACGTCGATCTGGTAAGCGATTTCCGCGTCTTCCGGTGTCGGGATCATCGAATCAAACCCGATCGTGAAGTTGCCCGGGCGGACGTTTTCCGGATAGGGAACTCCGAGATCCTCCCGAGTCTTTTTCATGAGCGAAACAAGCTGATCGTCCCCCGCAACGGCGTCGTTCATCGCTTGGAGCAGCTCCGGATCGTCCACGCCGCGGATTTCGAGCTTGCCGGTTTGTTGGTCGACGGTAATATCGAACGATTGGTCCTGCGGAACGTCAATTCCCTTTTCCGCGAACAGTTCGTTGATCCGCTCGAGAACCGCGTTCTTGTTGGTACGGATCAGGTTGACGCGATCGATCTCGGACATCTGCGAAACGGGAGCGCTCGCCTGCTCGCTGGATTGGAGCGAGGCGTCGGTCGCGTCCGATTTTGTTTTCGGCAGGAGCGATTGCCTCAACCCTTCGGGCGAGAGATCGAGAATGTCCTTCTGGTGCGACTTTGCGTCGTTGACTTTTTGGACGATGTCTTTCCCGCTCAAAGCGCTGAACGAAGCCTTGAAACCTTGCAGCGGGGACGATTGGTCCCGCTGGAAAATGGTCGAGAATTGGACGTAAACATTTCCGGTCGGCGAAATGGACATATTTTACCTACAATCAAAAATAAGACGCACCCCCACACGTCTTACTATCGGTCGCAAAGGATATGTCGGTTGAAGGTTTTTTGTCTTTTTTTCCAACTCGCGTGAATCGAACTCAAGACGTCCATTGGCCACGGTCTGGATTTTCACTCACTTCTTGGGAGGGGAATCTGGAAACTTAAATGGATTTCTGCAATAATGGGCCCGGGGCGTTTGGGTGTGTTACGATTTACTTCATGGATAACGTTGGAGATTATATGATGAAACGGTTGCTCATACCGGCAATTTTGGTCGTTTTTGGTGTATCAGTGGTTCTCATCGCTCAGGATTGGAGGAGCGGAATCGCATGGCAGAAGCCGGAAATCGTAACTCCGGGCGAAAAGCCGGGCGATCCCCCGTCGGACGCGATCATTCTTTTCGACGGGAAAGATCTTTCCGCTTGGAGTGGAGGGGATTGGACCGTCCAAGACGGTATCGTGACAGTGAAACCGGGCACGGGCGACATTCGCACGAAGCAGCAGTTCGGAAGCGTCCAGCTTCACATGGAGTTCGCAACGCCGTCCGAGGTTTCCGGTTCCAGTCAAGGTCGCGGCAACAGCGGGGTGTTTTTCAACGACACTTACGAAGTCCAGATCCTGGATAATTTCGACAACGAAACTTATTACGACGGCCAGTGCGGCGGAATCTACAAGCAAAGACCGCCGTTGGTCAACGCTTGTCGCAAACCGGGAGATTGGCAAACGTATGATATCGTTTACAATCGTCCGGAGTTGGAAATCGAAGACGGCAAAGTCGTCAAAGTCGTGCGGCCCGGTTACATCACGGTTTTCCAGAACGGCGTGCTGGTCGTCAATCACCACGAAATCGAGGGAACGACGTTTTGGCATACGGCGCCCGTTTATGAAGCTCACGCTCCTAAGGGATCGATCCGGCTGCAAGACCACGGGAACCTGATGAGATTCCGTAATATTTGGGTTCGCGAAATTCCCGACACGAATGCGAAACCGCCGCAAGCCCGCGAACCGTATTTTGAAAATTAACACGTAATCGGATTGGCATCCATGTCGAAATCCAAGAAAGGCAAAGCGAAAGAAGCGTCTTCCCCGAACGAGCGGGTGATCGCTGAAAACCGCAAAGCGAAGCACGACTACCACATTCTGGAGACGTTGGAATGTGGTATTATGTTGGTCGGCAGCGAGGTGAAGAGCCTGCGAAACGGGACAGTCTCTTTAGCGGAGTCTTACGGCAAGCTCAAAAGCGGCGAAGTTTGGCTGGTCGGTTGCGACATACCGGAGTACGTCGAGGCGAATCGTTTCAATCATAAGCCGAAGCGGGACAGGAAGTTGTTGCTGCATCAGCGGGAGATCAAACGCTTCGCGATGCGGGCCTACGAGAAAGGATTGACACTGGTTCCATTACGATTATATTTCAAAAAAGGCTTGGCGAAGGTCCTGCTGGGTTTGTGCAAAGGCAAGCAGGATTATGATAAGCGTGACGCCAAGAAAAAAGCCGAAGCCGCCCGCGGATTGCGACTCTCGATGATGAAACACCGATAGCAAAAACAGAGCGGGAAGCGTAAGCGAGCGTAACACCACATTCGGGTCAGTAGCTCAGTTGGTTAGAGCGGGGGACTCATAATCCCTAGGTCGTGGGTTCAAGTCCTACCTGACCTAATGCCCGTGAATCATGAGATTCGCGGGTTTTTTGTGGAAACGCCTTGTTTTTCAGTGTCTTGACGGCTGTTCTTTTGGTCGTTAAACTGTTCGTTGTTGTTTATGTTTGTTCGCGTTAGTACGCCATTGCTCGAAAAGTTAGTACAAGATTTGTGCAAGAAAACAATTATGGGATCTCTTATCAAGCCGTTTTACACAATCCCACTTCCAGCAGGCTCGCTTATTAAAAAGGGAATCGTCCAGTGGGAATCCAAGGGAAAAAATAAAACTGGGAATCGCATTCTTCCCACCCGCTCCAAAAACGGCGACCGCGCCAAATGCTCCGGAAGCGTGAACCGGTCCGCCAGGTCCGGGCGTAAATCCTGACCGGCGTACCGATAGGCACGTGACACCGCTTCGGAACAGTACGGCGGATGTTTCTCGCAC
>JAVBPO010000190.1:0-14755 GCA_031549565.1 Thermoguttaceae bacterium | reverse complement strand
CCGATGATTGGCATGAGCGACGTTACTGCGAACGAGACGGCTCGGCAAACCGAGGTGGTATAAATGTGCAGGAACGGCGTTGAGGCATAAAATTGTTTCGTTCGGGCTTTCGCGTCCGGTAATTTGGGCGAACGCCATGAGGAAGTGTTATACACCAACTCGACCAATCGCGCAATACCAGTTTTTTCACAAAGTTAAGAACCAATCGGCTGAAGTATTACGAAGATTATTTTTTTCACGAGTTGGTGCCAACCGTCGAAAAAACTTATCGTGTTCGAGCGGATAAGGACAACCGTGCCGTTGCCGGACATTCGATGGGAGGAAACGGAGCGTTGCTCTACGCCTTGAAACACCCGGAGATGTTCGCGTCATGCTGCGCCATTGGTGCGGCCATTGCAGTGCAAGATGCGACGGTGAGTGATGTCGCACCGAAGGCCAACGATCTCGTTTCCTTGCTTCAGGAATATGCGGAATCCGATTCGTCCGTTCGTTTTTACATCGACTGCGGCAAGGACGACGGCTTGATCGTCGCCAACGAAAAATTGCATCGAAAAATGCAGGATTTGGGCATCCCGCATCAGTACCGCACCGGCGACGGCGGACACACTTGGGAATACTGGCGCGAAGCAATGCCCGGCGTTTTACGATTCGTAAGCGACACGTTTATCGGGAAAAACGACGGGTGAATGGCTGGCTCCGTTCACTTCAGTCGGTCAATCTGCAAACGTCTTGCGCCGGAACGCCGCCCGGCATATCGATGCGCGGTTGCCGGGTGAGCATCACGTCGATCGGGTCGAACGTTCGCAGAATTTTGAGGTAGTCCGGATCGAATTTGTCGGCGAAAACCGCATTGCCGCACTTTTGCGTTCCTCCGGCCGATTTTGCCAACGGAGCCGTGAGAAACGGATTCAGTTCCGGCCGCGTGATCCGGATCCAGGTTCGGCGCGGTACGACCCCGTCGGAATCCTCTTGCGGAAACTGGATTTGATTTTGCGTGTAATAAATCCAGCTTCGACGCGAAACGTTCCCTTGCGAATGGCATTCGGCGCAGCGGCGGCGTCCGACGTCGTTCAAAACCGCGTCCAAATCCGCTGGATAAATGCGGCGACACCCCAAAAGATCCGGGTGCGACGTTTCGCTCGACGCGTAATACGGAACATTCAGGTCGATCCAGGCGTACACTTTCCTGCGATCCTCGTCGGACATTTCGAAACGCTTTTGTCCGGTTTCGTCCGGATGTCCGTTCCGAATCAGTTCGGTAAGCGGGCTGGCGTACGAACCCCATTCCTTCGGCTTGATTTTCAGGATGTTCTGTTCCTGTCCGTTGTATGTCGGAATCCAACTGACGTAAGGACTTCCGCCGGGCCCCTGATTTTCCGAAGCGAGCACGTCGTAGGAGACATTGAAATACTCCGTGTAATCGCCGGTCAAATCGATTCCCTTGGGAGATTCCTTGGCGTTATGGCAATCGACGCAATACCGATTCCAGACCGGCTGCACGGTGCGGACGTAATCGAAGCCGGGCGAAAACACGGCCCGCTCCGGTTCGACAGCCGTTGCGTCCGCCCAGTCCGGCAAGACGGGTGCGACCGGTTCCGTTCCCGTTTGATCGGCCAATCGTGCCGACGACGGCGGCGAAGAGGTTCGCGAATCGTGACACCCCACGCATGTCTGTTTCTCGCCGGGCATCAAATGCGTGAACGACCGCATCCGCTGGATCGCCCGACCTTCCTTGTCCAACGCGATGAAATAGATCGGCCCGGTCGACGGTCGCAATTCGGGAACGTCCCCCGGTTCTTTGCGCGGCATGTCGTCGCCGTAACCCTTCGCTTCTTTTGTGACGCCGGTTCCGACTTTGAAATACGCCGATCCGTCCTGCGCGACGGGAACGTCGCCGAGCACCATTTTTCCGGCGTAAGTCGCACCGCAGGAGATCGTCGGAAATTGAAAACCGAACGAGCGAAGATGCGGTTCGATCCGAACCGATTTCTGCATTTCCCGCACGATTCGGACCGCCGCGACTTCGCCGCGCCGAACTTCCGGGCCCAAGCCTTCGTACACGTCCTGGAGCACGATCGTCGACCAACTCGGTTGCGATTCGCCGAGAACTTCGCTGAACAGAACCGGCGGAACCGCCCGGGCGCGAATCGGTGTTGCGCAAAAATACTGCATCCCGTCGCTCGGCTGCGGGAGAAGCGTCGCGACCGATTTCGGCGCCCGGTTTTTTTCGTCCAACTCGAATGTCCGTACGAGAATCGGCCCTTTCGCGGACACCAGGAACCGTTCCGAATCGAGCGGATACGGACCGCTGTAAATCTGGATCGGCCAATCGTTCCCGCTCCCTTCGTCGACTTTTTGTATCGGGATGTCCGGCGTGATATTCCGGATCGCGTCCTGTTCGTTGACGCCATAACCGCGGTCGAGGATCCCGATCGCCCCGCGCGTCGGGCCGTTGTGTCCGGTCATGGTACACACGATCCGCGTCGAACCGGGAATCTGTCGCGCTTCCATGAACGTCGCCGGAGAGAGAACCCGATTGCCGTAGAACACTTGCAAATTCGTTCCGTCGGGATGAATCGTCCACAGCGATTGAATCGGAATCGCGGGCCGGTCGACGTACTCCCAGCGGCCATAGATGATCCGCCCGTCGGCGAGCAGCGTCGGCGTAAAATCGTTCAAATAATTGGCGGAAAGCTGTACGAGATCGGTTCCGTCCGGTTTCATCCGATGCAGCACGCCGACCGGGGCGTTCCAGCAGTAGGCGAATTGGGGCGAACGGCTGGTAAGAAACGCGATGTCCCCGTCCGGCAGCCAGCAGGGATTGTAATCGTGCCAGGGACCGTGTGAAATTTGTTTCAATCCCGTCCCATCGACGCCGATCGTCCACAAATGATACGGCTCGGACTGCTTTTGACGCCAACTGAACAGGACGGTTTTGCCGTCGTAGGAAAGATCGGCGTCGAGAATCTGTCCTTCGGGCGTCGGAACCAGGCAGGTTCCCTGGACGGGTTCGGACGAATTCGGATCGCGATTCAAAAGGTCGCGGACGTCGTACACATACAAACCGCCGCCGGGTCGAAACGCTTCGTAGTGGTACGTATAGACGTGCGACGCTTCGATCTCGAAACGCTTGACCGCGACGAACTTTTCCAGCCCACGGAGGAGGTAATCCCGGAGTGCAGGTTCCAATTCGGCGATTTCCCGGGGCGGATCCGGCGTGGTGTCGCCGCTGATTCGTTTCAATTCCGCATTGGTCGGCGAAACGGCGAACACCATGATCTCCGCCGCGCCGGGATTTGGACCGCCGTAGGAGTTTTTGAAAACGAGCCGAATTTTCTTCGCGGTTTGCGAGCCGGCTTCCCGGAACGGAATCGCGATCCGCTGCGGCCCGGGAATCATCTGAAACGTCCCTTCAACGACCGGGACGGTTTGGTCGTCGAAGAAGACCTGATAATCTTTCCAGCATTCGGAAACGAAAAACGAAGTACGGCCCCAGTAAACGATTTCCGCGACGGGAACCGGTTCGGCCCAGGAGAGCGTGAACTCACCATAATCTTTGGCGATTTCGTTTTGGACGCACCAGCAGTGATCGAGATCCGCTCCGCCGCTTCTCACGGGGGGGACAACACCGTCGACGGCGAATTTCGCCAAATAGTGATCGCTGTATTCCGAATTCGCTGCGACGGTTGCGGACCGGGCAAGGTTTTCGGGTTCGTCCAGCCTGTCTTCTCCGAAAGAGAGTGTTGATAGAAATAGAACAATACCAATCGTGCTTACCATTGTTTTCATTTTGTACCTCCCGAATGAAACGACCAAATGAAAGCCTACAGTTTTCCAAGGGGAAAGTCAATCTTACCGGGAGTGTTTGCGAAAAAGGGGGCCATTGATTTGGTGTAAATGGCCAAGTCTCAGCGACTGGGCAGACAGTGAAGTCTCAGCAACTGGGCAGACAGCCGGGTAAAATGGTAGTTTTGTAAACGAGCTTTTTCCTTGATGGATATGAATAAAAACCAAGTGCAACCGCCTTTCGCCCGAGGATCGCCGTAAGATGATCCAATCCGTTCGAAGCGGCCAATCGATCCGTGACATCGCCGATCACTTCGGTGTCAATAAGTCCACCGTCGAACGATGGAAACGACGAACCGATGGAAAGCGGCTGGATCGCATCGATTGGACCGATCAAACCGATGGACCGCCGAGACCAGCCAATCGATCCTCCGTGGAAATCGAACAATGCGTGTTGGCGATCCGCAAGCGACTCAAGGAGGAAAGCGTTCTCGGCGAACACGGAGCCGAGGCCATCCTCCGCGAGATGAAATCGTACAATTGAACGTTCCTTCCAAAGCAACGATCAACAGGATCCTGAAACGACACGGAGCCTTCGACGTGAGAGTTCGAAAACGACGTAAAGCTCCGCCGCCGGGATGGTACTTGAAACCGCTCGTGAAGAGAAATGCTGAGCTTGATCAATTCGATTTCGTGGAAGACTTGTGTATCCAAGGAGGAACGATCTCCAACGTATTGAATGTCGTTTCCTTGCATGGAGGCTTGGTCGGTTCCTTGCCGATGAGCCGAATGACTGCTGAAAACACGGTGCGAAAGATGATCGAGCACTGGACGGAATTCGGTTTGCCGGACTATGCCCAGTTCGACAATTCGACCGCCTTCTGTTGGGTATGATATTCAGAAAGTAATCCCCCCGTCGTAAAGCGAAAGAAACGCAAAAAGGTCTCTCGTAAGCTAAAGTTGGTTTTACAACCACCCCACTTCCACCTACGGAGACCCAAATGCTGTATCTCGCTATCGACCAACACAAGACTCAACTCACCATCAATCTTCGCAACGAACACGGAGATGTCATCCAAAAAGAACAAGTCAGTACCGATCACGAGGCTTGTAACGATTTTTTCGCCAAGCTCGTCAAAAAAGCCCGAAAACATCGCGGCTTCATGGCTATCGTCGAAGTCTGCGGATTCAACGACTGGCTCCTCGAAAAACTCAAAAAATCCGGCTGCGATGAGATTGTCGTCATACAGCCCGACCATTCCTCGAACAAAAAAACCGATCATCGTGATGCCAACGCCCTCTGCGAACTCCTCTGGAACAACCGCAAACGACTCCAGGGCGGGCAGCGGCCCAACGGTATCCGGCGCATATTTCCCGCCGATCCGAAAGACGCCGAAGTTCGCCAACTCGCCAACTTCCGACAATATTTGGTGTCACAGCGAACGAGAATCGTCAACAAGATCAAAGGTGTCATCAACAAACACAATATGGCTCAGAACTCGCCGACCGAGCTTTACCACACGAACAAATTCCGGCAGTGGATCGCGTCCGTGGCGTTGCCGACCGTCGACCGCATCGAAGTCGACATGAATCTCGAATCATGGAAAACGCTCGACAAACAAATCCTCGAAATCGAAGGAGAACTCGTCAAACGCGCTGAGGCGAATCCCAAGATGTTGTTCAAGCTGAAATCGATACCCGGAATCAGCGCGATGGGAGCGATCACGTTGTTGTC
This sequence comes from Thermoguttaceae bacterium, assembly GCA_031549565.1. Classification (GTDB taxonomy): domain Bacteria; phylum Planctomycetota; class Planctomycetia; order Pirellulales; family Thermoguttaceae; genus JAVBSX01. Next base: position 9,234 of record JAVBPO010000190.1, on the reverse strand, counting down.
GCGAATCGGTGACATCACGCGATTCAAAACGCCGGGCAGCCTTGCGAATTATTTCGGTCTGACGCCGGGGTGTCACAACACGGCAGGCAAGCAGCGACTGGGCGGCATCACGAAAACGGGGAGCCCGGTCGCGAGGCAAGTTTTGAATTTCGCGGTAAATCACATCGTTCGCAAAGACCCGGAAATGAAGGCATGGCACAAGAAAATCAAGGGCAAGAAGGGAGCGAAGACGGCCCGTGTCGCGGTGATGCGAAAATTGGCAACGATTATTTGGCACATGCTTCGGTGGGATAAGCCGTATCAATTTCGATACGAACAGGTCAAACCGAATGCCACCACGAAGAAAAATGGAAGCGGGCCTGCGGCCCGAAGGTTTTCAAGGCATGACAACAAGAATCAAAAGAACAAGAAAGGAGAGACGCCCTCGAAAAGCGTCGGCAAATCGAAGGCGTGATTCTCGTTGATCCGATTATTCCTCGGTCGGTTGGTCCTCACCAGAGCCGACTTCCGCTTCACCGGACAAGAACAATATAGCTTACGAAAACGACAGGAGAAAATATTTTTGAAAAAAGTTGAATCGTTTGTCAGTCGAATCGTCCTTCGGGGCGATTCCTTGAAATTCGACGAGAGCCGTGTCTTTCATTCGCTTCGGCGAACACTTGTTCTGTTGGGCGTGCTCATGATTAGGTTCCGCGATGTTTTCAAGAAGATCGGTAAAAATCATCCGTGTCGGCACGAGTGGTGTCGAGCGTCTCGCGGGAAACGGCGAGCCGTGTTCACGAAGAGATGGATAGGGACGCAAGCGGCCTTTGACGTCGCCGCCGAATAGGGCAAAGCAGTTCCGCTTATTAATGCGATAAACGATTGGACATAAATCGAACATAATATCACGAACTGATCACACCATATTGTATTCAAACGTAAAGATGAAACGACTTCGGCATAAACCGGAGAGTGGTGTCTTACGCCCGAATGGACTGAATTATTAACAATTAATTACGAGAACCCTCCTTGACGGGGGGATTACTTTCAGAGATGAAGAACAATTTCAATCGTCCGCTCAAGCCGAGGCTGGTCGACAATTACGTTCGCCAAATCGAATCGGGAAACTGGCGCCGGACACACCAGGGAATTGCGTTCGACGAAGAAGGGGTTGTCCTCGACGGTCAACATCGTCTTCATGCCATCGTTCGGACCGGCCAATCCCAGCCGATGCTGATTTTTCTGAACGAAAACCAGGCGGCACACGAATCCATCGACGGCGGCAAACAGCGAACGCTCCTCGACGTCGTCCGGTTGGAATTGCTGGACGACACCATCAAAGGGAAGCATTTGAGCGTCCTGAAAGAAATGTGGGCGGGGCGGTACTGCAAAAATCAGAACCACCTTTCGGCGACCGAGGTAATCTCGATGTATCGCCGTTATCATCTCGTCGTTCGATTCGCCGTCGACATGCTCGACAACAGCGTCGGCGGAAATACGACGCTCATGGCGGTAATCGCTCGCGCCGGCTATACCGTACCGAAAGAAAAACTGCTGGAATTTTGCAACATCATCCGGACGGGCGGCGGCGATCACCCGAGCACGAACCTCGTCCTCGAGTTCCGGCACTGGCTCCTCCGGCTCCAAGACCGACAGGAAGCGACTCGTCGCGAAATCTACAAACGGGCGGAAACCGTTTTGAATGCCTTCGCACTCGGTGAGACCACGTGCGAAATGGTTCGCGATCACAAAGAACTGTTTCCGCTTTACAGCAGGACCGAGTAAATATTCCTACGAAACCGTAGAACGGGCTTCGGCCCGTTTTTTTACGCATTCGTCGAACCAAAACACTTCTTTTTTACGAAAAGCACAAAGATGCCTCAATTGAATTTCGACGCCAGACAGGTCAATCCTTCGCTTCCGATCGAAGCGATCCCGTCCGGCAGATACGTTTCCGAAATCACGAACTCCGAACTGAAGCCGACGAAAGCGGGGGACGGTTCCTACTTGGAACTGGAATTCACCGTGATCGACGGCGAACACCGGGGCCGCAAGGTTTGGGACCGGCTCTGCTTGAACCATCCGACGCAGAAAACCGTCGAGATCGCCAGAGCGAACCTGTCGGCGATCTGTCACGCGGTCGGTGTCATGAAGCCGCAGGATTCCCGCGAACTGCACAATATCCCGCTGACGATCACGGTCAAGGCGAAGAAGGACCAGGACAGCGACACCATTTTCAACGAAGTGAAAGGGTACGCGAAACGGGAATCCCTCGTACCGCAACCCCCGCCGCCGTCTGTAGCGTCGCAGGAGCAATCGGTCCAGTATGCGCAAAGCGACGGCACTCCGCCTTGGCAGCGGCAAGCGTAATGTTTTCGACCATCCATTTTCAATCCAAAAACAAAAACAGGACACCTATCATGCGTATTACTATTCAACAAACGACGATCATTCTCGAACTGGACGACAAGCAGGAACAGCCGGTCAAACGACCGAATCTGACACCGCTTTCCCTCTTGGAAAAACTCAAGACGGAAGTCGAGAAAGGCCGCGACGCCAACCTTTGGAAAACGGAGGACCAATATGGGACTATTTTCCCGAAACAAAGGTAAAAGCGGGGAGCGGGAACTCGCCCGCGAACTGGGCCGTGTCTTCGGCGTCAAAGCCCGACGCGGCGCCCAGTTTCAAGGCGGTCCCGACTCCCCGGACGTCGTGACGAATATTCCCGATGTTCATATCGAATGCAAACGGACCGAGTGCTTCAACCTTTACAAAGCGCTCGAACAGGCGGTGAATGACGCCGGAAAGACGAAAATTCCGGTCGTTTTCCACCGCAAGAATCATCAATCGTGGGTCGCGGTCGTCCGACTAGACGACCTGCCCCGATTGTCCACAATCCTTGCCCCTTATCAACCTCAAACACCGCAGCAAAACGAACATGGCAACGAAAATCGATCTGAAACGAATACGGACGGACCTTGACACTCAAATTCGGGTCGATTGGAACGAAGAGGCGGTCAGGGAATACGCCGAACTGATGGAAAGCGGCACGGAATTCCCGCCCATACTCCTGTTCTACGACGAACCGAACGATTGGTACATTTTGGCGGACGGTTTTCATCGGCTGGAGGCTCACAGGCGGGTGATGCCGAACGATCCGATTCTCGCGGAAACAAGGCTCGGCGACGTGGAAGCGGCACGTTGGGCGGCGATTATCGCCAATCAATCGCATGGTATTCGCAGGACGAATGCCGACAAACGCAATGCGGTCAAACGAGCATTGTTGCATACAAATGGCGAGTCGTTAAGTGATAACCAGATCGCAAAAAAGGTTGGCGTTCACCATGATACTGTCGGAAAATTTCGGAGGGAATTGGAATTGACTTGCGAAATCCGCAAGTCAGATGTGAGAATCGGTCTGGACGGTCGCACAATCAATACGGCCAAAATAGGTCTTTTCAAACAATTTTTGCCGGAAGACGCGAGATGTATGCGTTGCGTCTGCTACAAGGAACCGCTTTGTACGAACGACAACACTCAAAAGTTGCCGTGGGACGAGGCATGCGAGGATTTCAGCAGGCTCGTCGATGACGTTCCCCGTCGCGAACTACCGCCCCCCGATTACGACAATATCGTGATCGCCGACGAAAAAAAGGCTCGCAAACTCGGCAAAGGCATTCACCAGAATCGCCGCCTGAAAGGTTGCTTGAAGGTTTATCTCCCTTCTGACAATCCGTCGCTTTTTGCGGTGGAACTACGAAACCGCTGGTCGCCCGGTTATCTGGTCGACTGCATCGCGGCCCTAAAACAATTGTTGAACGATGACGAATAAATGACACCTCACACGGAAAAAATATGCAAAAGTTTGTTTTATTGGCACAGGAACTTCGGTTGGAAGACGGTCGGATCGTCAAACGGATCATGGCGGTCCGGGATTTCGGGACCGTGAAAAAGGGTGATATCGGCGGATACGTCGAATGGATCGATAATCTGTCGCAACGCGGACTTTGCTGGATCGAACCCGGCGTGATCGTTTCCGGGTGGAGCCGCGTCAGCGGTGACGCCCAGATCCGGGATCATGTGCGAATCGACGGCCATGTTTCGGTGAACGATCGCGCGATCGTTCAACATGACGCCCTTCTGGAAGGATACGTCGCCGTGTACGGGGAAGCGGTCGTCGGAGGTTATTCGTACCTGAGAGACGGCGTTTCCGTGCGGGATCATGCGCAGGTTCATTGTCGGTGTCGATTCAGCAACAGCGGTAAAACGCGGCTTCCGAACCTGTACGGAAAGGCGACTGTCCGAGATGACGCCCAAGTACTCGATCGGGCTTCGATGGACGGAAACAGCATTGCTGTCGACCATGCGGTGCTTTGCGGCAACGCACGAATGAAAGACGATTCGTATGCCGGCGGCAACGCCCTTCTGGAAGAGCAAGCGTTTTTGTACGATCACGCAAAGGCGATCCGGAATACGAGAATCTGCGGACGATCCCGGCTCGGCGGAAACGTGATCGCTGCCGGACGCAGCGTGATTTGCGGAAAATCGCGACTGCTGTGCAACGTTTACGTCGGTGGTGCCGCAGTTGTCTGTAATCAAACCCTCAGCGGTGAAACACGAATTGTATGACATCAGGCTGGAGGCGGGAGGCGGGAGACCGGAGGGTTCATGCAATTCAGCTTTTACACGCTTCATTCATAATTCAATAATTCATCGGGGTGTCATTGGCTTCCTCCAGCCTCCCGCCTCCCGTCTACCGCCTGTTTATTCTTCATGCTCACTTTACGTCCCTATCAACAGGCGGCGATTGACGCCGTCTATCGACATTTGCGCGAGAAAGAGACCAACCCGTGCGTCGTTTTGCCGACCGCCGCCGGAAAAACCCCGGTGATTGCGACGATTTGCAGCGATGCGGTGTCACGTTGGAACGGTCGGGTTCTGGTTCTCGCGCATGTCAAGGAATTACTGCAACAGGCCGCCGACAAGCTGCAAATGATCTGTCCCGAGATTCCGGTCGGCGTTTATTCCGCCGGGCTCGGAAGCCGGGATACGAGCACTCCGGTCGTCGTCGCGGGCATCCAGTCCGTTTATAAACGGGCCTGTGAACTCGACCGGTTCGATTTGATTCTGGTCGACGAGGCGCATTTGCTTCCCCCGGACGGGGAAGGAATGTACCAAACGTTTCTCAAAGATGCCAAAATCGTCAATCCTCATGTACGGCTCATCGGTTTGACCGCGACACCGTACCGACTCAAATCCGGAACGCTGATCGGCCCGAATAACCTTCTCAACGAAATCTGCTTTGAGATCGGGATCCGGGAGCTGATCGAACAAGGTTTTTTGTGTCCGCTCAAGAGCAAATCGGGGCGTCATAAGATCGATTGTAGCGGCTTGCATCTTCGCGGTGGTGAGTTTATCGCTTCGGAAGTCGAGGAACTGATCGATACCGGCGACAATGTCAACGCCGCTTGTCGTGAGATCATCGCACAAACGAGGGATCGGAATTCCGTCTTGATATTTTGTGTTTCGGTCGAACATGCCGGCCATATTGCCGAAACGATTACGAAGCTGACGGGCGCCGAATGCGGGCTTGTGACCGGCGACACCCCGGCGACGGACCGGGACCGGATATTGCGGCGTTTCAAAGGGGAGACGTTTTCCAAAGACTTGTTCGGAACCGCGACCGGCCCGCTCAAATATCTTGCCAACGTAAACGTACTGACGACCGGGTTTGACGCCCCAAACATCGATTGCGTCGTATTGCTTCGGCCCACGGCGTCGGCGGGACTCTATTATCAGATGACCGGTCGCGGTTTCCGGTTGCACGAATCGAAAACCGATTGCCTGGTGCTCGATTACGGCGGAAACATCTTGCGGCACGGTCCGGTCGACGCGATTACCGTCAAGGAAAAAAACGGCAAGGGAACCGGAAATGCCCCGGCAAAGGAGTGCCCGAAATGCCTTGCGATTCTTCATGCCGCCGTTGCGATTTGTCCGGAATGCGGATTCGAGTTTCCGAAGCCGGATCGCGATTCGCATGAGGCGACCGCATCGAACGAAGGGATTTTGTCCGGCGAGATCGTTGACACCGAATACGACGTGAAAGACGTGTATTACAGCGTGCATGTCAAACGTGGAGCTGAAGAGGGAGCCCCGGAAACGATGCGAATCGATTACGGGATCGGGTTCCACGATTCCAAGTCCGAATGGGTCTGTCCGGAACATTCCGGCTGGGCACGCAAACGATTCGAGAAATGGTGGCAGGAACGCTCGAACGATCCCCTCCCCGAAACGGCGGCCCAGGCGGTCCGGATCGCGAAAGCGGGTGGTGTCGCAGTCCCGGAAAACATCACGGTCCGAAAAATCGCCGGGGAACGGTTTGAAAAAATCCTCAAATACACACTCACCGAAAAGCCGCATAGCGTTTCGGAATATCTCGATGAACCAACGGAGGACGATTTTGATGACAGCGACGCCGTACCCTTCTGACCCAAACGGTTTTTCTTTTGAGCAGTGGTTCCTACTGCTTCTCTCTCTACTTTCCGGACTTATCCTCGCGTTTCTGCTGGGATAACCGGTTCTCACGAAAGTCCAATTATGATGAAACCTATACAAATCGGCAGTTGCACGATCTATCACGCCGACTGTAGAGAAGTGCTTCCCGAACTGGAAAAATCCGATCTGGTCGTAACCGATCCTCCTTACGGTTGCGCCTATAAAACGAACCATCGCAAAATATCGAAGACGCCGGAGATTCTCGCCGGTGACGCCAAACCGAATCTAGCGTTCGTCAAACCGCTTGTCGATGCGGTCAAGCCGGATTCCGCGATTTACCTTTGTACCCGATTCGACGTTTACGGCCAGTGGGAACAAGCTCTCAAGGACGCCGGGACAAAAATCAAGACGACCATCGTTTGGGACAAGCGGAATTGGACCGCTGGGGATTTGGCGGGGGACTACGGAAATCAAGTCGAATTGATTTTGTACGCCCATCTCGGACGTTCGTTGCTTCGGCAAGGGCGTCCTTCGAATCTCTGGTCGATACCACGCGAACCCCACGGCGAACATCCGACACCGAAACCGGTCGAACTGTTCCGCCGCTGCATTCTCAACAGCAGCGACGTCGGTGATACCGTGCTCGATCCGTTTTTGGGCGGCGGAACGACTGCTATTGCCTGCCTTTTGACGGGGCGCCGCTTTATCGGCTGTGAAATCGATAAGCGTTTTTTCGAACTCTCCTGCAAGAGAATCGAAAAAACGTATCACGAGATCAAAAGCTGTTTGCCCGGTTTGTCCCGCCATTTCCATTGAACCTATGAACGAACTTTACGAAAGGAAAATGATGACTCACGAAGAATTGATTCAAAAATACCGCCCCATCGCGGAGGCTTGGAACGCCCTGAAAACCGACAAGGACCGCTGGAAATATCTGCTTGAACACAAGCAGGAGTACACGCTGCTCTTGGACAACGACGCCACGATCGTTAATGTCCGCATTCCCGAGGAGGAAATGCAGGGCATTGACTACTGCGACCTCGATCGTGATATCGACTGCGATTCCTTCGACGACTGGCTCGGCTGGGACGACGGTGTCGCGACGCTGCTGGAAGTGCTTGGCATCGACGGCTCGCCCTGCTGAAACGAATGACTGTTCAATAGATCGAAGTATTGTACATCGATTTCAACAACCCACAAGATGAAAGGAAGATTTTTATGACACATTATTATCAGGAATCTCAACTCAACCCGTGGAAAATCGCCGCTCTCGTAGTCGGCGTCGCACTGTTTTTCGCCGTTTTATTCGGTGGAATCACCGCGATTCGCACCGTACCGGTGGGTCACGTCGGGATCGTCACCTCGTTCGGGAGCGTGACCGGCCAAACGCTGGAGCCGGGAATGCACCTTGTCTTTCCGTGGCATGCGGTCACGGTACTCGACACGCGAATCCAGAACTTCACCACGAAAACCGAATGCTTCAGTAAGGATTTGCAGCTTCTGCAGGTGCAACTGAACATTATGACGTCGCTGCCCAAAAGTCGTGCTCAGTCGGTCTTTACGACCGTCGGACCGGAATACGCCAACCAAGTGGTGCCGCGAGTATTTGAAATCCTGAAGCAGGAAGTCTCGAAGTATACCGCCGAACTCGTGATCGAAAACCGCGAGAAAATTCGTTCCGACGTACTGGCTTCATGTCGGGCACGACTTGCCGAACTGGTCGAATTTCAGGACGTGGTGCTCACCAACGTCGACTTTTCGGACGCTTACGAACGGGCCATCGAGAGCAAGCAAGTCGCACAACAGGAAAGTTTGAAAGCCCGCTACGAACTCGAAAAAGCGAAAATCGAGGCGGAAAAAGCGGTCGCGACCGCCGAAGGGGAAGCGGAATCGATCCGCGTCAAAGGCGAAGCGTTGAAAAACAGCCCCGGCATGGCTCAATTGGAAGCGATTCGTAAGTGGAACGGTGTCGCGCCGACCCACGTTTTTCTGTCCGGAGACGATTCCGCCGTTCCGGTCGTTTTTCCCGTTCAATAAATCTTTTTCCATTTCGCCATGAAAAAAACCTTCACGAAAGAATCGCTTGCCGTCAAGCTCAACGGTTGCGAATACCGGGACGTCTTCTCGGAGGAACTTTGGGAACTCGCGAAACACAATCGACTCGTGGTCATTCATGGGGCGTCGGACGATCTCGTTCTGTTGTCCGGGGCAATCGACGACGAAGCCGATGCCTATGACGGCGGCACGGTCATGTTGTGCCGGACGGGAATCCCGAGAAATCGTTGCGAGGACGAAAACTGCCCCTACAACGCCGAAAATCTCAAGGAAGCCCTTAAATACGAGGCGGTGCGGGTAATCAAAGTCTATTGGTGCGGCAAATGCAATCAGGAAAAAATGGACGCCGTGAAATACGCCGCGCTCGGCAAACCGACATGGTGCTACGACACATCGATACCGCATGCCACCTTCGATATGTTCGATACATCCGGTGACGAACGCGAATACTATTGTCGCGGTATCATAATCGATCTCGATGAGGCTTGGCCCCGCAAATCGTCCACCGCGACCAAGTTGGACGCCGCCGTCGTTCACTAATTCTCAACCTCCAGGACAATCTATTTCTACTGTATGTAAAATCCCTAACCTTCGGTAGAATAAAGGAATACGTCACTGATTATGCTTGTTTTTGCAATATTCGAGCGCCAATTTCGTGCGATTAAGCCATTGCGTGCAACGGAAGCAAATGTACTCGTCTTG
>JAVBPO010000177.1:0-6963 GCA_031549565.1 Thermoguttaceae bacterium | reverse complement strand
TGCTTGATAATCTGCTGGATACTCGCGACGGTAATCGGATCGATGTTCGCGAACGGTTCGTCGAGCAGGATGATTTTCGGATCGGAAACGAGCGCCCGTGCGATTTCCAAACGGCGGCGTTCCCCGCCGGACAAACCGCCGACGTACGATAAAGGGATCGGGAATTTTTATCCGGCGATGATCGACAAACAAAAAGAGTACGCGAAAACGCTCCTCACGCACGTCAATCCGTACACGAAACTTTCACTGGTCGACGATCCGTGCGTCGCGATGGTGGAAATCAGCAACGAAGATTCCATCGTCGTCGAATGGGGGAATTATTGGAACGGTTCGTCGATCAGTCTTTTACCCGATCCGTACAGGGCGGAACTGCGAAAACAATGGAACGAGTGGCTGATCGAGCGGTATCAAACGACCGAAAAACTCCGAACCGCATGGAAAATCGTCAACGAACCGCTGGGCGCGGAGATTCTCAAAGGGTGCGACTTTTCCGCCCCGATCGATTTCCATCGCAGCGGTTGGTACTGGCAATGGGATGTCAAAGACTGACACGTTCGCAATCGCGCCTTGGTGGACGCCGCCGACCTGGGAACGCTCGGCGACCTGGCCCAACGGCGAATTGCCGGAATATCGTACACCATCAGCGAATACAACCACCCGTACCTCAACGAATTCAGCGGCGAAGGGTTGCCGATGATCGCGGCGTTCGGACGTTTTCAAAAATGGAACGGTATTTTCCAGTACACCTACGCCCACAAATCCGATACGGAACCGGAAAAGTTGACCGGGTATTTCGATCTCGACGTCCAGTCGCTCCAGCTCGCCCATCGTCATGCGGCCCTCGCTCCTGAGGTACCGTCGAACGAAGGCGAATTTATTTCAAATCGAAATTCATCCGTTCCAGTTCGAATACGACGAAGTTCGATTCGTCGGGGGTGTCGTCGATTGCGTCGGGATAATTGCCGTTTTCCGTTAAATTGAGACAGATTTTCATCGGCTTGTTTTCGTCTTCGTAGAGCACCAAACCGCGAAACGCCGTATCGCTGATGGAATTGTACAATTTGATCGAACAAACCTCCCCTTTTCGATTGGCGGAGAATGCCCAAAAATCGAGGTTCTTTCCGATTCCCCGGAACTGGACGGCTCCGCGATCGAAATAGAAGCGTAACGGAATTTCCTTTTCCTCCCATTGCCGATCGCGGAACCGTAGCCGCTTGACACACCAATACGTTTCCGGAATCTCGAACGTCCTGATCTCTCCCGGCGGCGGATCCCGGTGTGTTTCCGTTTTGAGAATCGCGGCGGAATCACGAGTGTAATCCTGTAACACCATCAAACAGAGATAATCGGCGTAGGAGTTCATTCGGACCGGTGGACCAAGTTCGACCTTTTCCGTTTTGACCAGTTTCGCGTAATCCTCGACGGTGAAATCTCCCTGAAGCTTTTTGAGCAAATGGATCGCCCGATTTCGATGGGGTGTCGATATTTTATTCGTGGCGGCAAGCGATTGTCGGGCGTAAAAGATCGCTTTGTCGTTCTCGCCGACGATCTGGAAATACCGTGCGAGAACGAAACAGGCCAGTGTGACCGAATCCTCGTCGAACCAACAGTTGTCCGCGAGTTGGAGGACGTAATGGATCGCCGATTCGTCGATTCGGCCTTTCCGTTCCCGATTCCAATCGAGCCGGAGCAGATTGGTCAGGGAATGGGCGTAAAACGTGACATACATCGTCTTGGACTTTTTCGGCGCGAGGCGATCATGCTCCCGGAGAAGAATCCGAAATTCCGATTCCGTTTCCGCTTCGTCCCCTTTTTCCATGGCGTCAAGCAGTAATATCCAGTGCGCCGCATAATCCTCCTGGGGGACGGGCATCTCCTCGGAAGAAGGGAAACCGTCCGGCGGCTCGATATTGCAGACCGAATAGAAATCGGCGAAAGGGCGCAGCATCATCGGGCTTTTGAACGGCAGTTTTTTGTAATCGTTCGAGACCGTTTTGGCGGCTTGCTCCCAATCTTTCGAACCGACCCGTTCACAAAACAACGCGCGGTCGATGTCAAGCGTGTAGAGTTTCGGTTGTTTTCGCCAAGCTTCTTCCGCACGCGTGAAATTTCCGCCGGCCTCGAAACATTCCGCGAGAACCGGACTCCCCATTTCAAAACCGGACGGCGCCGATTTTTGCACGTATTGATAGGCGTCTTTGAATCGCTTTTCATTCATGAGCTGTCGAACGATCAGCTCCGCGGCCTGGTATTGGGAATATTGAAACATCGGATCTGTTCCCGGTTCTTCGCAGTATCCCTTGAGAAGCTCGACCGCTTCCGATTTGCGTTTGTTTTCGGAATAAAGCCTTGCCAATGCGAGCAGATCGTCATAGCGGCCGGTCCGTTGATAAATCGCGGTTAACAATCGTTCCCGTTTCGAAACGAAAACGGGCAAATCCAGAATGGAGATCATCCCGCAAACGCGACGCAGGATCGAGGGAAATCGATTCATCCGCCGGATCCAATCCTGAACCTGTTCGTCGTCATACTCCCAATCCGCCAGTTTTTCATGGATATTTAAAGGAGAATTCGGCGCAACCCAATCGAGTGTCTCCCGTAATTTTTTCTGATCCACGAAACCGGGCAAGGGTTGCCGAAGTTCGTTATGGCGGTAGAGCAGGAAAAAACCGTCGCGGAAACATTGGGAATCGACTTGCATCGCGGCGACGTCGTCCGGCTTGGGAAGATTCTTCGGATTGGTTTCGCGAAACAGGATTCGATAATTCCCGATTCGCGCCGAAGCGATATCGGCGAGTTCGTAGACGTTCGATTTCAGGAAGTTTTCCCGCGTTTCGGTCGGAGCGTCGGAAGTATCATGCGTCGTACACAGGATCGCCTTCTCGAACGGATGCCCCTCAAGCATCGGCGCCGCCTGTTCCAATAATTCGTCCGAATTTCGAAACTGCCGCATCTCATTTCGGGCCGCATGGAGAACCTGGACGGCGGTTTCTTCCCGAATCAAGCGGGCGAGAACTTCCCAGGAAAGCTCGTTCGGATCGTCCGTTGTCGCGACAAGAGCGTCGATGATTTTACGGCGATGGTCGTACACGGTTTCCGCGGGAGTCCGTTTGCCCCCGAACAAACCGAAGAGCCCGCCCGATCCGGTCGAGGGACGTTTTTTCGCGATTTTCAGCACTTCCGGAGGAATTTCAGCGATGGAACCGATCTGCTGCGGTAATGTTTTGGCGTAATATTCGAGATACTCCACCTTGCCCGGTCCCTGGACGGGTATGGAGCCGTCCAGGAATGTGATCCCGTCGAAAATTCTCGTACAAGGCGTTTCGGAAACCAAACGGCGCCCGATGCGTACGGCTTCCTGAGGATCGTTGGCGTATTCGTACATGAGGAACAGAACGACATTCGCCCAAGGCTCCGACGGAGTTTCTTGCGACAATTTCTCCATCGTTTCGACGTCGTAATCCGAATAGGCTTTGTGAATTCGAATCCATTTCAAGTAGCCGGGATCGGTTTCCGCATCTGCGGGCGGTATCGTTTGCGGTCCCGCTTTTTCCCGATCTTCCCTCGCATCCTTGTAGCGCCAACGCGCTTGAGGAAACAGAGTCGTCGCTCCCAGGGCCGCGCCTTGCAGTTCGATATTGTCCGGCGTGTAACCGTATTTGGCGGCGGCACGTTGGGCGTAGAGAATCGCGCGGACCTGGAAAACCAAGCGTGTTTTGAGCAACTGGTGTTCCGTGAGTAAATAAAGTTGCGAATAGCCGCGAACGAGTCGACGCAGCAACGAAAGGGTTTCGCCGTTCTCCCGGATCAAACGGTGCGTCCGCCTGACGGCGTCATATTGGGCGCATAGCGTCGCAATGTCAAGAAGGTTGTCGATCTCGGTGAGCGGATCGACTTGGGAAGCCGTCTCCGATTCGGGATCGAGAGCGGCTTCCGTTGCCGCAACGGGGGGCGATGGGGGCGGCGTAAACGCTTTCACACCGCTGTTCTTCAGGAAAGCGACGAACTGTTGACGAGAATGTTCTTCGATTTTCGTGATTAAGCCGGGATATTCGACGGCGTTTTGAACCATCAGGGACAGCGGATAATCGCGAAGAGCGGTTTCTTGTCCATCGTCTTCAATGCGTTTGATTTTGACGAAATGATCCTTACTCCCACGCGGCAGAGCGTACTCGTATTTCAGGGCGAGAGTTCGGGGATTTTGCGGAGCGGTTTCGCCGAGCAATTCATCCCGGGTCAATGCGCCGATTTCATCTCGTGCGGCAATCAGGATTGCTTCGCGAACCAATTCCCGTTTGAAATCGGAATCGATAAAAGCGATTCCATAACCATTTCCCCTATCGGTGATTTCGGGTCGGCTTTGACAAGCCATAAACACGGTATCAAAATCGCCGATTTTGGGCTCGTCGGTTTTCAGAGGTGCCGCAACCACTTGGATCTGTTCACCGGGCTCCGGTTCCGGTTCTTCCACGACATGGGTCAATTTCCAGTAAATCACGTATCCGATCAGGCCGAAAACGACGAGAAGGATCAGAGCTTTCCACCAATTAAGGTCATTTTTCATGGAAATCAAAGGGTTTGCAGAATACCGGCGAAACAGACAACGGGCTTGAAAAAGGATTTCTCGCTTTTCAATGCCGTCCAACATGTTTCAAGTGTAACAAATTATTAGATATTTCGCTAGACAGTTACATGATTCCTGTTTTTTCACCCAAATGCCTCCACTTGCACCGTATGCAACTTTGGGTGACGCCGATTTGGTGGCCGTCGGACGAGGCGTGTCGTTCGATCCCCGCTGGCCGTGGCATGCCGCCGCCGAACCAATACCTTCGAGCGGCTTCGCACTCCTGTAAGAATCTGTTCAAAAAATGACAAGCGAGTCATCCGGCTGCCGCAGGAACGGCAAACCCAAACCGCATCAGTCGATCTTTTTCATCTCTGAAAGTAATCCCCCGTCAAGGAGGGTTCTCGTAATAAATTGTTGAAAATTCAGTCCATTCGGGCGCAAGACACCACTTTCCGGTTTGTGCCGAAGTTGTTTCATCTTTACGCTCGCAAACATAATACCGTGATCCGCTCTTGATTTTTCGTTCTATTGATATCGTTTATCGCATTTATAACCGGAACTGCTTTGCCCTGTTCGGCGGCGGCGTCTTGAACCGAGTGATGTCACCGATTCGCGACAGCAACGTGATCGCTCCCATCACGCTGATGCCGGGTATCGATTTCAGTTTGAACATCATCTTGGGATTCGCTTTCGCGCGTTTGACGAGTTCTCCTTCGATTTCGAGGATTTGTTTGTCAAGCGTTTCGGCGTAAAGCGAAGCAATCACGAGACCGATTCCCGACGTTGTCCCGACTATGATAATACGCTGCAAAATAGAGTCTCCATGATGAAAATGAGAATTCGTTCATTATAGCCGCGTTTTACAGCGATCAAAGCCTGTCCTTTTGCCGAAAACACTCTCCACAACTCTCGACCTGCGGCGACAAATCGGATAAAATTCTGAAAAGAGTTTCGATCTTTTTCCCTTCCCAAGGAGAGTCCGATGAAAATGTACCGATTTTGCCTCTGCTTCGTTTTCGCCCTTGTCGCCATTCCGGTCGTCGCCCAAGATGAATACGAGGATCAAGTTCAACCCACTTGTCTTTCCTTTGCCGGAACGCTGTACACGGGCGTCAAGGGAACGCCGTACTGGGTAAAGAACAACGAATTCCGGGCTCCCGTCGGTGAAAACGGCGACATGTTCGTTTTCAGTGCGCAACCGCAAACCGACGACGAGGGGGAAATCACCGGCCCAACCCGAATCGCGATCTACGGCTACACCGAAGAAAACGGGAAGTACAAGCTGATCCCGGTCCGAACGGATATCGATGTGGAAAAGCGGTACAACACCTCGCGACCGGGTGGTGGTCTCATGGGAAGCATACAGATCGACGAAGCGAGTGTCGTTTCGATTTTCATTCCTCATTCCGTTTACGCTCTGGATCCGGGCGAATACGCGATTCGGTACAAAGTCGTTGCCTTTTACATTGAGAAAGGCAAGACGCTCACCGAGGAATACTGGGCCGGAGATTCGATTCCCGTCGAAGTGGAAAAAGTCGCTGCGAAAAGGGGTGGCAAAAGCGGTGTCATAATTCTCAATCAAATCGCGTTCTCTCCGACGGATGACGGGTTGCCGCATTCGCTGTACTATAAATTGGCGCCGGTTGAAAAATGAAAGATACGCTTTTTCCCATGCCGCCGGGCGACATTGGACGATATCCCGGACTTGCAAACGCTGTACCGTGAGACGATCACGACCGTTTGTGCCGCCGATTATGATGCCGCACAGATTCAGGCTTGGTCTTCGACCGTCGAAGGAACCGACTCGCTTGCCAAACGGATCGAATCGCAGTATTTTATCGTTGCGACTTCGGAGAGCGGCGAGATCGTCGGCTTCGCTTCGCTTGAGAAACCGGATTATCTCGACATGATGTGCGTTCACAAGGACTACCAATTTCAGGGCGTCGGGAACTCCCTGTTGACGGCGATCCGAGAACAGGCGGTGAAAGTAAGTGCAGCGAAAATTGTTCGACCCACGTTCCGACCTTGAGTTTCCCGTCTTTTTCGAGCATCCCCGCAAAAGCCCGTTGTCCGGATTCGCCGTCCTCTTCGTCGACTTCACCGCCGTAGGAGTCGTTTGTCGGATCGAAACCCGCTTTGATTTCTTTTGACACTTTTCCCGTATGAATCGTGAGGGTGTTCGCTCCGAGATGGATGATCGACCATTTGCCGCCGGTACCGCCGTCGATCCAAAGAACGGAACCCCTTCCAAACGGTTCAAGGCGGCGTGAGCGGTGTCGGCTTTGACGCGAAAGTTCCGCTCATGGGTTGCCGACTTGCGTCCTTCGACGAGTTTTTCGCCGTACAGTTCTTCAAGATCGGCGGCGATCTTCTTTTTGATTTTCGCTCCGTCCGGT
>JAVBPO010000035.1:0-4905 GCA_031549565.1 Thermoguttaceae bacterium | reverse complement strand
GGGTGCGCACAAATTTCCTTGTATGTTTGGGCAAAATAGGGGTGTCATGTCATGCCGAGGTATTCCGAAGCATCTGGTTTCAAGCCGTGTTCGCAACATAATGCGTGTTGCCGGATGCACCAGATTCTTCCCTCCGTGAGTACACTTCGTTCAGAATGACAACTCACGACCCGAAAAATTTGCGCGCACCTTGTTCGAGTCGACGGCTCCGAACCACTTTACATTGTGTGAAGCACAATACCGCTTACTTCGTACGCGTCTCTGATTGTCTTTTTGATCACGGAGAATCTGCGCATTAATAAATTTCGGAAAATCTTTACAAAATCCTACAATCGGTTATTGCATTACAAACCGAATCTGCTAAACTTCGAATCCGTGGGAAATGAGCCCAAAAGTGAAATATTTTTTGGAAACCTGTGGGAATCGTGCCCAATTTGTGTTATGATGATTTTTGTGATCGCGTAAAGATCACTTATTCAGAAAACATAAATCGGATTCCATGACGGACCAGAAGCAAATCATTGTGGGCGAATTCAGCCGGAAGCTGGACGATCGGTTTCGATTGTCGCTTCCGTCGGAGTTTGCCGATTTGTTTCCGAAGTCCGGGGATTGCATCATTGCGAAAGAACGAAGCGGTTGCCTTTCCCTGTGGGAACAAAAAACCTGGCAAGCCAACTTGGACACGAGAGTTGAAGTGGTTCAGGCGAAATTGAAAGCCGGGATCCTGAACCAGAAAGTTTCGGAATTACAGGCTTTTGGGCGACTCCTTTCGACGCGGCATCGCCCGCTGCAAATGGCCGGCAGAGGACGACTGGTTCTGCCGGAAGGATTTCGAGAGTATCTCGGCGTCGAAGCCGGGAATGAAGTGATGATCGTCGGGGCCACGATTTGTGTCGAAATATGGCATCCGCAGAAGTGGATTCGATACGTCGAAAAATATATACCGAAATTCCGTAGTTTACTGAACGTGCTTTCTCAATAGACGAGAAAAACCGAACACTCCGGAAGTGAACATTTGAAGTGAGCCGCTTTTTCCTCGGGCGTCAAACCGAATCGGAAATGCAAGTTTTCCTTACTGGAGCGGCCTGCGACAATTGTTCCTTCCGGAATTTTTTTGCGCGATTGCGTCTTTTTTCTTATTCTTCGTCCGGTCCGCCGACGCGATGCAGGTGGTCCAAGTCGATGTAGAGCACTTCCTGGGCTTCTTCGTCGACGAGCGTTTGAGGGATCGGCCAACCGCAGTTCACGGTCTCCGTGAAGTAAACGGTGCATTTCCAGTGCGAATGATGGACTTGCGCCGGTCCAACGAGCGGAACCATGGTCGGTGAGTCGAGGTAATCGGCCATCAATTCCTTCGTAATCCGAATATCCGTGCGATGAGTCGTTTCCAGAAACGGAATCGAGCCGGAAACCGGCCGCACTTTTTCCAAAGCGCGGATAATCTGATCGTCCGATGGAGCATCCAAAGCGACCGCCTGACCGTTGCAGACCGGTCCCATGATCGAAACCTTGTTATAACGCAAGTCTTCCCAGTGCATGTCCTCATATCCCTGTTGGAAATAGGGACTGACCGGAACCGGAATACTCGCGAGCCCAATCGACCAGGCCGGGGAGGTTACTCCGACGCATCCGGTCGAAGTCAATGCAATGAGCAACGATAAGGCCGAAGCCGCTGTTATGATTGTTTTTTTCATCTCTTCAAATCCCTCGACAGATGGGGCCAATGTTTCCTGAGGCCGGCCTACCAATTTATTAACGCGTCCGGCTGGAGAATCGTATGTCGGTCGGGAGAAAACCCGCCTGGACGAACGATTCGATCCGCTTCTACCCCCACTTATCGGAGAGCGTCCGTGCCGAACTTGCGGGTTTTTTCGATTATCACGAATAAAACGAAAAAGAGAGGAAAAGAAAGAGAGTCGAAATGAAATTTGAAAATGCCCCACTATTGACGTTTGGGGGGATATGTATGGCTTTTTTCACTTTCGGCAAAATGCAAACCAAATTCCTCCACGGGGTAGCGAACTTTGCTCAAGTAATTACGACAGAATCGAACGATCTCCTCTGGAGACATGTCTTTTGTCGGAGAGTCTTCATCGTTTCGTGTCATTTGTACGTTTTCGAATTGCCTTTCATTCATATTTGATTCTCCTGTAGTTGCAGGGCGGAAGGACTGTAACCAAATCGAACCGCCGCCAGAAAAAGCGTTGTTTTCGATGGTCGCTTGCTCTTAAAACACTCGGGATGTTAAGTCACAGTCGTGGAATCATGAGATTCCAGAACGATACCACTCCGCCGCCCCCTCCACGCACTGACTCGAAAACCCGAAAATGTATGGCGAGATTCCCCCAACACTGAAATTCTTCGCAGCAACCCATCGTAATTCAAGTGGAAAAATGGCAAGTTTTTCACTTTTTTCTATCCAAGGGGCCGGACCGCCCGAAAAGGGGATTTTGTACCGATTCGATTTCTATTTTGATCTTGACTCAAATCGCGAAATCTGGAACAATGCGCAACGTCGATGATCGACGTCAAGGTGTTGCAAGGAGGCAAAATGCACAAGCAGGGAAGAATGGGACAATCCGTCCAACTGAAGCAGTTACTTAAATCGTCTGTTAATCTTGTTTTTTCCGGAAGGACCGCGGATCTGACCGTCGAGTCCTGCACCAATCATCCGAAAGAAGTCGAACCTGGGGACGCTTATTTCGCCGTTGCGCCGGTTCGCCCTCACTTTGCCGAGTCGGACGACGATTCGACCGCGCAAAACTGGTCCGACGACGAACTCGGTCAAGCGGTTTGGCAAGCGATTGAAAACGGTTGCAAAGTCGTCGTCGCCGACCGCGTGATCGACGATCTGCCGGTCCCGCTTTTGGTGACACAATACCCGGAAGAAGCGTACGGGGTTTGTATTCACGCCCTCTGGGGCAATCCGGCCAAAGCGCTCACGATGATCGGCGTGAGCGGAACGTACGGTAAAACGACCACTTCCTACCTGATCGCCGGAATGCTCGCCGAATCGGGCAGCCCGGTCGGATTGATCGGGACGCTCGGAATTTTCGACGGCGAAAAAGTCTATCCGAGCTCGCAATCGACGCCGCCGCCGGATGAATTAGCGTATTGGCTGATGCGGATGGTTGCCAACGGCTGCTCGCACGCCGTTGTCGAAATTTCCAGTCAAGCGATTGCCGAGTCGCACTTGGCCGGGATTCAATTCGACGCGATGTGTTTGACGAACATTCGCCGCAATCACCTCGATTATCACGGAACCGTCGAGTCGTATCGCCGTACGAAACTGCTCGCGTTCCGTTCGCTCCGGAAAAAAGGGATCGCGATCTGCAACGCCGACGACCGGGTGACCGCCGCGATATTGCCGCTGATCGACCATCCGGTTTTGACGGTCGGCGTCCGGAACCCATGTGAAGTGTCCGGGATGAGCATCGATCGCAATCCCGGCGACCAGACGTTTTTGATCACCGCGGGAAACGAAACGGTCCCGCTGAGTACGAAAATGATCGGCGACGAAAATCTGTACAACTGCTTGACGGCGACCGCTTTGGGAATCGGGCTCGGGATCGATCTACGGGTTGCCGTGCGCGGAATCGAGCGGGTCAAATCGGTTCCCGGCCGACTGGAACGGATCGACTGCGGACAACCGTTCGGCGTGTTCGTCGATTCCGCCCCGACCCCCGAATCGCTTGCCGGATCGCTCCGTTCGCTTCGAAAAGTCGTCCAGGGACGCTTGTTTTGCGTTCTGGGAATCGACGAGCATTCGCCGAACACGATTATGAATTCCGATTCGCTCGGTCCACTGTGTAAAACGCTCAAAAACTGGACCGACGTTTCGGTGATCACCGCCGACGAACTCCGTTCGCCGGAGGGAACGCTCGATCCGGAGTCGGCGGAGAAAATCGTCCGGGAACTGCCGGGGCATCACGTGCAGGTGATCCCGACGCGGCCCGAAGCGATCCACTGGGCGCTGTCCAACGCCGAACCGGACGATTGCGTATTGGTCGTCGGACGCGGCTGCACCGATTTTCAACGGTTCCTCGAAGCCGAAGACGTGAACCTGTGCGACCGCCCCCTCGTCAAAAGCTGGCTCTACGAAAACCAACCTTGTACGACGAACCTGGAAAAAATTTCATCCTGCTGAAGACGCTCGCTTACACTTCCCGCTCTGTTTATAATTCGTAATTCATAATTCGTAATTTGTGTCAACATGTCTCTGCCGTACAAATTTTCCCCGACTCCTTCGGAGATTTTGTCGATTCCAAAAAAGGATCGACGCGACAAGCCGGAATCGTCCTTGCGGCACAGAGTCGATCCCTCGTCGTCCGTTTACGTGCCGCCGCTGATCCTGAAGGTGGACGGACTGATCAAGATCTACGGTCAACGCCGCGTCGTTGATGGTGTCAGTTTTTACGTCAACCGCGGTGAAATCGTCGGACTGCTCGGTCCCAACGGAGCGGGCAAGACGACCAGTTTCCGGATGACCTGCGGCATGATCGACACCAACGGCGGCGTCGTGTTTCTCAACGGGAAAGACGTTACGAATTGGCCGATGTTCCGCCGCGCCCGGGAAGGAGGAATGGGATATCTGCCGCAGGACAAGAGCGTTTTTTCCAGCTTGACCGTACAGGATAATCTGCTCGCGGTCATGGAATTGCTCGGGATCGATTACAAAACCCGGCACAAAAAATGCGACGAGCTGCTCGAGAAATTCAAACTGACGCATATTCGCAAGAACCTGGCGGGCAGCGGAGGTCAGTCCGGCGGTTTGTCCGGCGGGGAACGCCGCCGTTTGGAAATCGCACGGGCGCTCGTTTCCGATCCGAAAATCATCCTGCTCGACGAACCGTTCGCGAACATCGATCCGATTACCGTCGCGAGTATCCAGCAGATTATCAAGCA
>JAVBPO010000077.1:0-11979 GCA_031549565.1 Thermoguttaceae bacterium | reverse complement strand
GCCGAGGTATTCCGAAGCATCTGGTTTCAAGCCGTGTTCGCAACATAATGCGTGTTGCCGGATGCACCAGATTCTTCCCTCCGTGAGTACACTTCGTTCAGAATGACAACTCACGACCCGGAAAATTTGCGCGCACCCGATAAATATGGGTACCGCTTCAGCCGAAAGCTATGTTGTCTGTTCCGCAAGCTTCACGTGCGGCACTTTGTTGGTAAATTGCGTTAATTCGCTGCAATCCATTTTTTCGGCATGTTTTTCCTGATTCTCACGTTCGGTCTATCCGATAAGGAGACTGTGAGAACTTGTATTTCGACGAGGTCGGTCCCAGTGCGCGATCCGATCACTCGACAATTCCCTTTTGGACGTTGTGCGATGAAGATTTATAATGGTTTGGCGGCAATCTGTTTTGTGTTGGTCGGATTCTCCCCGGTTTGGGGCGGACAGGGCGTCCAATGGGAAACCGATTTTAAGACGGCAATGAAAACCGCCGAGGAAACAAACCGGCTCGTCCTCATTCACTTCTACGGCGACCAGTGCCCTCCGTGTCGGATGATGGACAAAGAGGTTTTTCCGCAAAAAGCGGTCGCCGACGCGCTTGAGCCGCATTTCGTGTCGCTGAAAGTCAACACGGAACAAAATCCCAAGGCGGTCCAAAACCTGAACATCACGTCGATTCCGATGGACCTGATCGTAACGCCGCAGCGGGAAATCATTTTCCGGCGTAAAGGGGGCTGTTCTGCGGAACAATACATCGACGAACTTCTTTCGGTCATTCAAACGCTGCAAGCCCAACGGGAAGCCGCAATGACCGACGCCGAACGACTCCAAATCGCGCAGGTCGAAAACCGTCCGCAACAAGTGCAACCCGATCCGGTTTATCAGGCCGAACTTAATCCCGGATTGCAGGTTCCGCAAGTTCAGGCGGTGTCCGCGGCGCCGGCTCCCGAGGAATCGCCCGTCGTTTCGCAAACGGCGGTGCTGGACACTCCCGCGTCGGAAACGCCGGAATTGTTCGTTCCCAACGAAACCACGCTCGCCGAAACCGCCGCGCCGGTCGTCGACGATTTCGCTCTGCCGGATGAACCGCTGACCGCTCCCGCCGAAATCGCCGCTTCCGCCGAACCGGTGGACAGCGAAATGCTCTTTGCGGACAACGCCGGTCCGGCGACGTCAACGGGCGAAATGACTGGACTGTCGATTCCGAATCTTCAGTCGATCGAGGAGCAGGAAAATCTCGGATACGAATCCCCGTACGTTTTGGATGGATTCTGTCCGGTCGAATTACAGGACAATGAACACTGGATCGCCGGAAAAACCGAGTTTGCCCTCCATTACCGGGACCGATTCTTTCTCTTCTCCAGCAAAGAGGCGATGAAGACGTTCTCGAAGAATCCGCACCTGTACACGCCGGTCGCGATGGGGGAAGACGTCGTTCAGATGATCCAGGGCGGACAGCGGATCAAAGGAAAGCGACATTACGGCGCTTGGTATCAAGGCCGTATCTACCTGTTCTCGACGCAGGAGAACTACAACTCTTTCGCGGACCGCCCGTCGTACTTCGCCGATTTCGCGCTGAAACTCGAATCGGCGTTGGGGCAAACACAGATCTCGGCGAATACGAAGTGATGGGGCGTCAAGCACGGGGTAAGGCCCCGTGGGGTAACGGGCGATGCTAGCAGACGCAGACGCGGAGTTGCAGCGGTTCGCCGTCGGCTTTGAACGACTCGAAATCCGCGTCCGCTTTCGGAACATGGTTGAGCGCAACGCAAAGCGTTTCCCCGCGAATGTAATCGCCGAACTTCCGGATCGCGCCGAGCAGCAGCGGGCTTTCCGTCGCGATTTCGACCGAAATCCGGGCGGTGTATTCGCAGTTCATCTCTTTCCGTTGATCCTGGATTAACCGAACCAGTTCTCTCGCACGGCCTTCGGTCAACAACTCGTCGTTCAGTTCCGTTTCGAGAACGACGACGCAGCCGTGTCCCTGCGCCGCGGCCCAGCCTTCTTTCGCTTGTAAGCGAATTTGGATTTCGTCCGACGTCAATTCGACCGGTTTTTCCGACGTTTGGAGCACGACCTTGCCGTGTTGTTCCATTTCCGCAAGCAGTTTCGCACCGTCGGATTGGCCGAGAAGTTTTTTGACTTCCGGGAGCAGCTTGCCGAGTTTTTTCCCGAGAATCTTGAAATCGGGCAGCACGGTGTACGTAATATATTGGTCCGCCTTTTCGATGAACTCGACCGACTTGACATTCAGTTCTTCAGCGATCAGGTCGGCGTGTTCGGAAAGCCAATCGAGTTCGCCGCGATCCACGAGCACGATCTCGACTTTCGCGAGCGGCTGGCGAACTTTGAGTTTCGCACCCATTCTCGCGTTGCGTCCGAGCGAGACGATTTCGCGCATCGTTCCCATTCGCCGGGAAAGTTCCTCCTCGATTTGCGTTTCGTCGGCGATCGGATAATCGCACAGGTGAACGCTTTCTCCGTGCTTCGTGGTATCAACCAGTTGCGACCACATCCGTTCGGCCAAAAACGGAACGAACGGCGCGATCAGCTTCGCGGTCCGGACCAGGCATTCGTGGAGCGTGAAATACGCGTCGGTTTTCGATTGCATTTCCTCCGGGGGGGCGTCCGCGGAACTCCAGAACCGATCGCGGCTGCGTCGGACATACCAATTCGAGAGCGAGTCGACGAACGCGGTCAGTTGAGCGCACGCCGCGAAGTGATCGTACTGGTCCATTTTTTCGACCACGTTTTTGTTCGTCAAATGGAGTTCACTCAAAATCCAGCGATCCAGCTCGGTCCGATCCTTGACCTCTCGCGGCTTCGCCTGGTCCGGGGCGTCGGGATTGAAGCAATCGATCTTGCGGTAAACGTCGAAAAACGAAACGACGTTGGAGAGCCGCAGGAGGAATTCCGGCATGCTGTCCTTGATCGCCTGTTCGGAATATCGAATCGAGGTCCACGGCGTCTGGTTGGCGAAAAGGTACCACCGCAGCGCGTCGGCACCGAATTTGGTGAAAATCTCGTTCGGCTCACGGTAGTTCCGTTTGCTCTTCGACATTTTCTGCCCGTCTTCGCCGAGCATCAGGCCGAGCACGATACAGTTGCGGAAATCGCTTTTCGCGAAGATCAACGTCGAGATCGCCAACTGGGAATAGAACCAGCCCCGGGTCTGGTCGATCGCTTCGCTGATGAAGTCGGCGGGGAAATTTTGTTCAAAAAGCTCCGTCGAACCTTTTTGGTACGGATAGCCCCACTGTGCGAACGGCATTGCGCCGGAATCGTACCAGCAGTCGATCACTTCCGGGACCCGGCGCATCCGCTTTCCGTTCGCGAACGGCGAATCGTACGTGATCTCGTCGATGTACGGTTTGTGGACCTTCAAATCGTCCGACAGCTTCGGGTTCGCTTTCTTCGCGCTTTCCCACGCTTCGGTTCCCGAAACGCCCGGCTTGGCTAAAAGTTCGTCGTAAGAACCGATCGCTTCCATTTGGCCCGTCTGCTCACATACCCAGATCGGCA
The DNA here is from genome assembly GCA_031549565.1 of Thermoguttaceae bacterium. Classification (GTDB taxonomy): domain Bacteria; phylum Planctomycetota; class Planctomycetia; order Pirellulales; family Thermoguttaceae; genus JAVBSX01. The sequence goes on along the minus strand of JAVBPO010000077.1, from coordinate 8,460 downwards.
GCGGCGTTCCCCAATACCGTTCCCGGGACAACGCCCAATCGACGTTCGATTCCAGGAAGTTCCCGAACCGCCCGTCCTTAATGTGCTCCGGCATCCAGTGGATTTGCGAGTTGTTTTCCAGCATCGCGTCCTTGAATTGTGTCGTTCGGATGAACCAGCTTTTCCGCGGATACTGGATGAGCGGATCGGCGTCGGCCCGCCAGCAGAACGGGTATTCGTGCAAATACTGCTCCTGATGGAACAGCAGACTTTTCGAGCGAATATCCTTGACGATCTCCTTGTCGGCGTCCTTGACCCATTTCCCTTCATAGGGAACCGCGTCGTGCGTGAACTTTCCGTCCGGGCCGACACAGCAGATCAATTCCGGTCCCTCGCCGTCGACGAATCGTGACTGTTCCGCCTGCAAAACGTCGAAGTCGACTTCTCCGAACGCCGGCGCCTGGTGGACGATCCCGGTTCCGGCGTCAAGCGTTACGAAATCGGCCGCGACGATCCGCCAGGCTTTGTACTCTTTCAGTTTGTTTTTCAGCGTTCCCTTCGCTTTACCGCCTTTGTCGTGATAAAACGGGAACGGGGGAACATACCGCAAACCGACCAATTCGGAACCGTTGTAGGTTTCGAGAATTTTCGCTTTCATCTTCGCTTTCGCGGCGACGGTTTCGACAAGGTCCTTGGCGATCACGACCAAGCGATCGTCGACGGTTCCGTCTTCACGAGTCAACTGGACGACGGTGTAATCCAGCTTCGGATTGACCGCCGCGAACTGGTTGCTCGGGAGCGTCCACGGGGTCGTCGTCCACACGATCAGATCGACGACGCCGGTGAAACCCAACTTCGCGTTAACCGCAAAGCAGAGGTCTTCGTTGAACGTTTTCCAATCGTTGCCGGGAATCCGGTCAACCAGAGGAAATCGCACGAAAACACTCGGGTCGGCGACTTGGCGGTATCCCTGTCCGACTTCGCCGCTGGACAACGCGGTTCCTCCTTGCGCCCACCACCAGACGATTTTATGTCCCTGATACAGCAAACCGCGGTCGAACAGGTTTTTCAGCGACCACCAAACCGATTCGACGTACGATTGATGGTAAGTGACGTACGCTTTTTCCAGGTCGATCCAGAATCCGAGCCGTTGCGTGAGTTCTTCCCACTGCTTCGTGTACCGAAAGACACTTTCCATACATTTATGGATGAACGGCTCGACTCCGTAGTTTTCAATTTCCTCTTTGGAATGGATTCCCATTTCCTTACAAACTTCGACTTCGACGGGCAATCCGTGCGTATCCCAGCCCGCTTTGCGTTCGCAGAAGAAGCCTCGCATCGTTTTGTAACGCGGGTAAAGATCCTTGATCGCCCGGGACAAACAGTGCCCCGGATGCGGCATACCGTTGGCGGTCGGCGGCCCCTCGTAAAAGACGAACTTTTCCGCGCCTTGTCGTTTTCGGAGCGACTTTTCGTAAATTTCGTGTTCGTTCCAAAACGCGATGGTCGCCAATTCCTGGTTCGGGATCGATTCCTGGGGTGTTTTCTCCGGCTCGGACATGGTTCGGTATTCAAGAGGATCGTCGGAAATCGCAAAATTACGAGCCTATTCTATTGCAAAAAAGTGGGCTGTCAATTTCGATTCAGAGACAGACCGTTTCAAACAGCGTTCGACGGCGTCGAAATTGCCGTTGCTTTTGCCGGAATATTCAGTACAATCGTACCGCGTATCGTTTTTTACCGATGTTCCGCGTTTCGTCGTATCACTCATGGTTACTTCCCGCGTTTTTTACGGTCTTTGTTTGTGCCTCGCTTTTTCCGTGAGCGCATCGGAACTTTTCGCCGCTTCGCAACCGCGACCGATTGGTGGGCTGGAGGATCTGTACGACGATTTCGGCGGGTTTACGGAAAAAACGCCCCGTTTCGCCGGGAAGAAATACGTTGCGTTTTCCGCGATTCTGGTGAAAGCTCCCGAGAAAAGCGACGCCGACGCCTATCTGGTCGTCAACGCGAAAATCGAAAACGGTTGGCATCTTTACTCGATCACTCAGCCAAGCGGGGGGCCGATCCGGGGAAAATTCACTTTCGCGCCTTCGGACGAGTATCAATTCGTCCATCCGTTGAGAACGGCGAGCGACATGCATGTCGAAATCTCCGATATTTTCGACGGGTTGCGGATCGAGTCGCATTTGGACAACGCCGACTGGATTGCATCGCTGAAACTTGCGCCCGGCCAAGCGCTGGAAACGCTGAAAATCTCCGGCTCGTTCGATGGGCAGGTCTGCGAAGGGGAAGGGGGCGTTTGCGTCCCGATCAATGACGAAAAATTTCAAGCCGTTTTCACCCCCAACTTCGACGTTGCTCCGCTCCTGACCAAAGCGGACGAAATCTCCCCGCTTGAAAAGAAGCCGGCCGTCGACGCTCCCGAAGAAATCACGGACCAAACGGAGTTCACGCCCCGGGAAACCGAAACGGCCGACTCGCTGCTCTGGATTCTCGGCAGTGCGTTTCTCGGGGGATTGATTCTCAACGTGATGCCGTGCGTCTTGCCGGTGATCGGTTTGAAAATCCTCTCCTTTTTCGAACAAGCGGGTAAAAACCGGGCGCACGCGTTTTACCTGAACGTCTGGTATACGTTCGGACTGTTGTCCGTGTTCCTGGTGCTCGCGTTTTTAAGCGTCGGGCTCAACCGGATGTTTTCGTACGACCTGTTCAACGTGATCATGGCGTGCGTCGTGTTCGCGATGGCTTTGAGCCTGATGGACGTTTGGGAGCTGCAAATTCCCGGCTTTCTCGGGAGCGGCAAGTCGGTCGAACTGATGGAAAAAGAAGGGATTGCCGGCGCGTTTTTCAAGGGCATCATCACGACGCTTTTGGCGATTCCGTGCGGGGCGCCGTTTTTGAGTGCGGCCCTGCTTTGGTCGGACAACCAGATTCGGGCCGGGGCGACGCACAACGTCTTTCTTGCCTACACGTTCATCGGGTTCGGTATGGCGTCGCCGTTCCTGCTCATCGGGGCGTTTCCGGAACTGCTCCGCTTTCTGCCCAGGCCCGGAATGTGGATGGTCACGTTCAAGAAGCTCATGGGCTTTTTTCTCCTCTCGGCGGTCGTTTGGATTTTGTACTACATCTCGCTTTCGTGCATCGTCCCGACCGTTGCCCTGCTTTTTGCCGTTTGGTTTGCATGCTGGTTCGTCGGGCGTTTACCGTACACTGCTCCCGCATTGGATCGCATCATCGCGTGGTTCTGTGCGTTGCTTATGGTGGGAATGGTTGCGCAATTTTCGTTTGATATTCCGAAAATCAACAATCCGTACACGCTGCAAAAAGCGATGCAAAACCGCTTGGACGAATGGGCGGTCCAAGCCGGAGCGACCGTGCCGCAAGACACGCACTGGGCTCCGTTTACGGAAGAAAAGCTCAACGCCGCCCTTGCCGAGGGGAAGCCGGTGCTTATCGACTTTACCGCCGATTGGTGTTTATCGTGCAAGTATTTCGAGAAGACGGTCTTGCAGACGGACGAAATCAAATCGCTTTTGGACGAAAAGGGAATCGTCTCGCTCAAGGCGGACTGCACGAAAACGGAGATGGAAGGGGCGGTGTTCCTCGCGAAACTCGGCAGCGGCGCGGTCCCGGTTCTCGCCCTGTTTACGCCGGAGAACCCGACCGCTCCGACCGTAATCCGCGGCGGGTTCTATAAACAGACGGTACTCGATTTGCTCCGGTAACCTTCAACGAGCCGGGACCTGCGGTCCCGGAACCCGTGATCCGAAACTTATCGTTCGTTGATCAACTTCACCGCTTCGGCGTCGAGCGGCATGATCCAGTATTCACGGAAAAAGTAGCCCTGGTCGCCGCCGCCGTGAAGTTGCAGGCCGGTTTTGCCTTCTTTCGCACATTCCGGGTCGATCGTGTCCACGATCTTCTGGCCGTTGAGATACGTGACCAAATGATCGCCGATCGCGACGGTTCCGACGTCGTTCCATTCTTTCGGCTTGAGGACCTTTGCGACGGCCGCTTCCGTTTCGCTCGTTTTGGCGACCCAGCCGCGTCCATCGACTTCCCAAAGATTGCAGCATGCGTTGATGTCCGCGATTTCGCACTGGAATCCCTTGAGCCAGTACGGTTTATCGACTTCCGACGCGCGGAAATACAAACCGCTGTTGCCCCCCTGTTCCTTGTACGAAACCTTGACGGCGAAATCTTTGTAGATGTCTTTGCTCAGGATCATCCCATCGCGGGCTTCGCCGGGTTCCGTCGTTCCGAGAATGGAGCCGTCTTCCTGAATTTCCCACTTGCCGACCGGCTTTTCTTCGATCGGACCGTAAGTTTTGTCGGAGTAGAGCGAAATCCACGGCGTCGCCGGGAGTTCCTTGATCCGAATGTTGCGCCAAAGAACGACGCCGTCGGGACCGGAGTGGACCTGGAGTCCGAAAAATCCGTCGCCGCAGTAAATATCGAGCAGATCCGTTATTTTTTCACCGTTGATCCAGGTTTTGATCGACGGACCGACGCACTGAATTTCGACTGCGTTCCAGCCATCCGCTTTGAAGACGCGATTGGTCTTTTCGACCGCTTCCGGCGAAACCGGCTCGACCCAGCGATTGCGGCGACTTTCGTCGTAAATTTGCCCCGTGTTGCCGTTGGACGCCATTTCGTACTGGTATCCACTAACAACGCCGTTGTCAATGTCGCCTTGATTCTCTTTGTGAACAACACTGCGGAACTGGATTCCGGAATTACAATCGACGTCGAATTTGAATTCGCACTTGAAGACGAAGTTGAGGTAATTCTTTTCGGTACAGAGGAACGTGTTGTGTCCCGGTCCGCGGCGACCGGTGATCGCTTTGCCGTCGTATTCGTAAGTCGCCTCGCCGCCGTATTTGACCCACCCGGCTTGGGCTTTGCCGTTCTCTTTCCAAGAGAGCCCGGAATCGGTCGGCATGAGGGAAACGAAACCGTCCTCGGCTGTTGCCGCGGAAGTGAGGAAAAACAAAAGAGTGAGGGAAAGCAAATGTTTCATCTTGAAAATCTCCGAAAGTGAACTGGAGGATCTTGTTGGGGAACAAACCACGAACCGCCCATTCTACCAAGAGTGCGTGTGAAAAGATAGAAAGGCGACCTTCGTTTGGGAAAAGGTTTTTTACGCGGCCATTGAAATTCACGGTTGTTTACGGTAAGAATGGCATATATTAATTGTACTGTCTCACTTTTTTTGACCTTTTTCACGAAAGGCTTCAGGCTTCAGATGTCGGCCCATCCTTGTTATTCTGAAGCCTGAAGCCTATAGCCTGAGTGCCGTCAGTCGAACTGTTTCATTCACAATTCACAATTCAAAATTAATCCCATGAAGCGCACACTGATTTGTCCACGTAAGTATGTCCAGGGCCCGAACCTCTTGGCGGAGCTCGGCGAGCTTCTCAAACCGCTCGGCAAGAAACCGCTGATTCTCTGGGACGGTTGTTTAAAGGAAATCGTCGGCGCCGCGGTTCGGAATTCGTTGCGGCAAAGCGGAATGTCGTTCGTCGAAGTCGATTTTCAAGGAGAAGCGACGCTTGCCGAGCGTAAGCGGGTCGCGGAAATCGCGGCGAAGGAGCAATGCGACGTTTCCGTCGGAATCGGCGGCGGAAAAGCGCTCGATGTTGCCAAAGGAGCGGCCGTGGATACCGGCATGAAAATGGTAACCTGCCCGACGATCGCGTCGAACGATTCGCCGACCAGTGCCGCGTCGGTTTGGTACGATGAAAATCATAATTTCCTCTACTTCGAATGCTGGCCGTTCAATCCGGATTTGGTCGTCGTCGACTCCAAGGTGATCGCCGGTGCTCCGGTCCGCAGTTTCGTCGCCGGAATGGGGGATGCGCTAGCGACCTGGATCGAAACGGAAGCCGCGATGGAAACCCGCTCGAAAAATCTTTCCGGTGGCGTCCCGACGCTTGCCGCGGTTCATCTGGGCCGACTCTGTTACGAGACGCTCATGGAATTCGGCGTCGACGCCAAACGGGACGTGGAAAACAAAGTTTTGACCCCGGCCGTCGAAAAGGTGATCGAAGCCAATACGCTCTTAAGCGGCCTCGGTTTCGAAAGCGGCGGCTTGGCAACGGCACACGCTTTGGGGAACGAACTTTCGAACATTCCCGAATGTCAAAAGATCGGCCTGATGCACGGCGAAAAAGTCGCGTTCGGCGTGATCACGCAGCTTTGCCTGGACGACGGAGTCGACGTCGATTATCGCAACGAGGTCGTCGATTTCATGATCAAGGTCGGCTTGCCGGTCACATTCGAGGAGCTGAATCTCAAGGGAATTTCCCGGGATCGGCTGGTCAAGATCGCCGAAGTTTGCGCCGGCGAAGGCTCACTCTGCCATAACCACCCGTTCGAGATTACGGTCGACGCAATCGTCGACGCAATGATTTCCGCCGACGCGCTCGGAAAAGCACGCAAATGAGGCTAGATAATAAGCGGCAAGTTTATGAATAACGTGTCGCTCCTGTCATGCTGAGGTACTCCGAAGCATCTGGTTTCCAGCCGTGCCCGTTTTGCACAGCGTGTTGGCGGATCCACCAGATTCTTCACTTCGTGAGTACACTACATTCAGAATGACAAAACTTGGCCTCCAATTTCTGGCGAAAGCCTAAGTTTGGAGCGTGGGCGTCCCACCTGCAAGTGAAACGGCGATTTTCAGGCTGATCTGTTTTTCCCTTGAAGTTATGGTAGTATAGTCTCGGTTAGAGCCGGAGCGCTCTGCCGACACTAAGTATCGTACACCTTTCCCGCATGCAGGAAGTCCAGGATCGCCTCGCCGTAACCGGTTCTCTTTCGAAAAGTTCGACGCCGACCCTCGCGGTCATCGGCGGTGGGCTGGCCGGAATCGCCGCCGCGGAATCCGCCGTCCGGCAGGGTTGGGCCGTGGAATTGTTCGAATGGAGCCGCGTTCTCGGCGGTCGGGCAGCATCGCAATTCGATTCGAAATCCCGACGTTGGATCGACAATGGGCAACACGTCTTTCTCGGCTGCTGTAGCGAGCTTTTGGCGTTGAATCAACGATTGGGGGTTTCCGATCTTTTCGAGAAGTTCGACTCGATTCCGTTCGCGGCGTCCGGCAATCGCCGTTGGGTTTTGACCGCGTCTCCGTTTTTGCCTCCCCGCTGGCAACTGCTCCCGGCGTTCCTGAAAAACCCTTTTTTGTCGTTTCGCGATCGTTTGGCGACCGGATTATTGCTGCGTAAAATGATCCGGTTCCAACGTGATCTTTGGGGAGACAAGGAAGCGATTCTTCAACAACCGCTCTTTTCCGCCGAACCGGACGAAACAGCCTCTCTGGTTCGACCGGGGAAGCTTTTTTTCTCCAAACAGGAAACTTTCGGACGTTGGTTGCGGCGTGAAGGGGCGTCGGAGGAATCCGTCGAACATTTTTGGTCGCCGCTCATTTACAGCGCCCTTTCGGATACGGTCGACGGAGTATGCCTGTTCGCCGCCGTCAAGGTCGTCGCCCAAGGATTCATGTCGGGCCGCGACGCGATGTCGGTTTTCGTCCCCAAATGCCCCTTGCGGGAAATTTACGACATCGAAACCCGAAGAAAGCTGGATCAACTCGGCGTCAAAATCCATTTTCATTCCCGAGTCGAGCGTTTGATTTGCGATCAGGAAGAGCACACGGTTGACAATCGGATTTCCGGGAAAATTCGATCGCTCGTTCTCGGCAACGGAGCGCAGCGGAAGTTCGACGCTTTCGTCCTCGCGATTCCGGAATATCGCATCTGGAAATTGCTGGAGCGTTCTCAATTGGATCCGTTGGCGGACTCGCTGGGTTTGGACCGATACGAACTCGGTTCGATCACGGCGGTTCACCTTTGGTTTGATCGTCCGATCCTCCCGAAGTCGCAGCGTCAAGCGGCAATCCTCGACGGGCCGGGACAATGGATTTTTTACGGCGATCAAACGTATCTTCCCGCCGGCGCCCAAGAAAAAGGCTTCTATCACCAGGTCGTCATCAGCGCCTCGCACCGACTACTTTCCGAAGAGGAGTTGACGAGCAAAGGGAACAAGGTCTTGATCCAAAGAGTCCTTGAGCAACTTCGGGCGATATTTCCGGATACCTGTTCGGAAGCGGATGGAACGCAGCTCCTTCACGCGAAAACGACGACAGTTTTTGACGCGATTTTTTCACCGACCCCGGAGGTTTACCGATTTCGTCCCTCTCAGCGGACGACGATTGCGAACCTGGCTTTCGCCGGAGATTGGACTTTGACAGGCTGGCCCGCGACCTTGGAAGGAGCCGTTCGCAGCGGCTTGGCCGCCGTCATGGCACTGAGCAACGATTCCGAACCCCGTGTTGGTTAGTGGTTCGTCAATGTTAAAATTTCATGTTGACCTGAATGGTTGTTAAAGAGGACAGACGACAGAGGACAGTCGACAGGAACACATGTCTCGTTAAGCTCCAAGGATTGCATAGTAATTCTCTTTCTGTTCTCTGTCCTC
>JAVBPO010000175.1:0-5671 GCA_031549565.1 Thermoguttaceae bacterium | reverse complement strand
ACTCACGGAGGGAAGAATCTGGTGCATCCGGCAACACGCATTATGTTGCGAACACGGCTTGAAACCAGATGCTTCGGAATACCTCAGCATGACATGATACCCCTATTTTGCCCAAACATACAAGGAAATTTGTGCGCACCCCCGCGTTTCCCGGTGAGAGTCTGTGACTTGTTTCCTCTCGCCCAAACACGTAGAATGGCGGGATTCCATTTATACTCCACACTGTCAAGAACAGGTCGTTTCTGCACTGCTTTTAACCGTTCAAACACCCGAACACACGGAGTACCGGTTAAAAAGAGAAAAAACCATTTTATGACGGGTTACAGTATTGCGATTCGATTTCATGCATTCACTTCACGACAAGACGGTTTTCGTTCTCGACGCTCACGGGATTCTTCATCAGCTTTTCCACGCGCTGCCGGAGATGAGTTCGCCGCAGGGGGAACCGGTCGGGGCGGTGTTCGGGTTCGCGCGGGACCTGATTTCGCTTCTGGGGCAACACAAACCGGATTACGTGTTCTGCGCGTACGATTTGCCCGGCGGGACGTTTCGCAACGAGCTTTACCCGAAATACAAGGAAAACCGCAAAGAGATGCCCGACTCGCTGCGGCCGCAGATCGCGTTTTCCCGGGACGTGCTCGACGCGTTTTCGCTCCCGATTCTCGCCAAGGAAGGATTCGAAGCGGACGATGTTCTCGCGACCGTCGCGCACCAGGTTGAAAAAGCGGGCGGAAATTGCGTCCTGGTCACGTCCGACAAGGATTGCCGCCAACTCCTGACCGAGCACGTTTCGCTCTACAATTTACGCAAGCAAAAGTATTACACCGCCAAGGAATTGCTCGACGACTGGGGGATCAAACCGGAGCAGGTCGTCGATTTTCAGGCCCTGTGCGGCGATTCGACCGACAACGTGCCCGGCGTCGCGCTGATCGGACCAAAAATCGCGACCGAACTGATCCAGAAATACGGAACCCTCGAAAGCGTACTGGATCGCGCGAACGAAATTTCCGGGACAAAAAGAAAACAAAACCTCCTCGAAGGCCGGGAAATCGCGTTGTTGAGTCGGCAACTGGTCCAACTCCGCGACGACGTCCCGCTGGAAATCGACTGGAGCAGCGGCAAATACGACGGCGTCGATCCGCAGAAACTCAAAGCCCTGTTCCACCGCTTCGGTTTCCGTTCGCTCCTCGCGAAGTTCGACGACCTGGAAATTTTTAACAACAACAACAAAGAGCCACATGTGGAGCGCAGCGCAACTTGCGGAACGGAAACCGGCCCCGACAGCGCCGACAGCTTCGCTGTGCGGGCTAAACGGGAATGTGTCAACCATCTCGTTGACACCCCCGAACTGTTCGACGAATTTTACGCGAAACTAACACAGCAGAAACACTTTTCCTACGACAGCGAAACGACCGACGTCCGGCCCCGATTCGCGAAAATCGTCGGGCTCTCGTTCTGCTGGAACGAAACGGACGCGTATTACCTGCCGTTTCGCGGTCCGCTCGGGGCCGTTTGCCTTGACGCCAAAACGACGCTCGAAAAGCTCACGCCGATTTTCGAAAATCCCGGGATCGGAAAAATCGGACAAAATCTCAAGTACGACAAGATCGTTTTGCGCAACGTCGGAATCGAATTGAACGGAATCGAGTTTGACACCATGATCGCCGACTATCTTTTGCGGACCGGCGAGCAGAATCACAACATGGACGACATGTCCGATCTTTACCTCGGACACACGACGATCAAGATCGCCGAACTGATCGGGACCGGTAAAAAGCAGAAGAAGATGGACGAGGTCCCGACGGAAGTCGTCTGCGATTACGCCGGCGAGGACGCTTTGGTCCCTTGGCTTTTACGCCCGATATTGGAACGAAAATTGCGAGAAATTCCGAAGCTGTATGAACTGTACACGCAATGGGAACTGCCGCTTTTGGACGTGCTGGCCGACATGGAATTTCACGGAATCGCGATTGACACCGCTTTGCTCAAAGAGCTGAGCAATCGATTCGCGAAGCGGCTCGGGGAGCTGGAAAAGGAAATCTTCGAGATCGCCGGTGAGGAGTTCAACGTCGCGTCCCCGAAGCAGTTGCAGAAAATCCTGTTCGACAAATTGCATTTGCCCGTGATTAAGAAAACGAAAACCGGTACGAGTACCGATATCGAAGTCCTCGAAGAACTCGCCGACAAACATCTGCTCCCGAAGAAGATTATCGAACACCGGCAGTTGTCGAAACTCAAGGGAACCTACGTCGACGCCCTGCCGGAAATGGTGCACTCGCAAACCGGACGGGTTCACACGTCGTTCAACCAGGTCGTAACCGCGACGGGCCGGCTCAGCTCCAACGAACCGAATCTGCAAAACATCCCGGTCCGAACCCGGGAAGGTCGCGAAATCCGGGCCGCGTTCGTTCCGGACGTGAAAAACGGATACGAACGCCTTTTATCATGCGACTATTCGCAGATCGAACTGCGGGTTCTCGCTCACTTTTCCAGGGACGAAAATCTCCGCAAAGCGTTCGAATCCGGCGAGGACATCCACACAAGCGTCGCCTCGCAAGTGTTCGGCGTTCCGCTGGATCAGGTCGATCCGGAAATGCGGCGTCAAGCGAAAGCGGTCAACTTCGGCGTGATCTACGGCCAGTCGGCGTTCGGGCTCGCGAAGCAGCTTGGTGTCACGCAGGAGGAAGCCGCGACGTTCATCAGCGCGTATTTCGCGAAGTACGACGGGATTCAAGTTTACCTGGAAGAAATCCTCGACGGCTGTTTCCGCAACGGATACGTTGCGACGCTGCTCGGACGACGCCGGACGATCAGCGGCGTCCGGGCGGTCCGCAAAGCGGGACAGATGCTCCTGCCGGAACGGACTGCCGTGAACACCGTGATCCAGGGCTCCGCCGCCGATTTAATGAAGCAGGCGATGATCCGGGTTCACCGTAAATTACAGACGGCGAATCTCAAAGCGAACATGCTGCTGCAAATCCACGACGAACTGGTGTTCGAAACGAGCCTGGCCGACTTGGAGACGCTCAAGGAACTCGTAATCCGCGAAATGTCGCTCGACCAACCCCTTGCCGTCCCGCTGGTCGTCGACGCGGATGTCGGCGTCAATTGGGAAGAATGATGGGATTGAGATATTCCTCGAAAAAACGGTTGGCTTATGATTACTGTGTCATTCTGAGGTACTCCGAAGAATCTGGTTTCAATTTGCTCTCGTTATACCATGTGTGTTGACAGGATTCACCAGATTCATCGCTTCGTGAGTGCACTGCGCTCGGAATGACACATATGTGTGTGATTTATCGGCAAATACCTTATCCACTTGAAACTTTTACCGAAAAATACAAATCTCATGTCAGTAAAACCATTATTGTCGGCATGTTTATTGGGTTTTTTATTCACTCTTCCCGCTTATTGTGCGACGGGATTCAAGTTGCACCGGGTCGACAATGTTCGGGCGGAAACTTGTGGTGTCGCCGACTTCAACCGGGACGGCAAGCCGGACATCGTCGCGGGGGAATATCTGTACATTTCGCCCGATTGGAAGAAAATTAAAATCCGCAACATTAAATCGGATGTCGACGAAAAAGGAATGGGATACGCCTGGAATTTTGCGGACCTGCCGATCGACGTCGACGGAGACGGTTATCCGGACGTCGTCTGCTGCGATTGGTTCGAAGCGAAATCGGTGTGGTTCCGCAATCCGGGCAAGGATCGCCCCCTGGAAGAAGCCGGACTTTGGGAAGAGCACCTGATCGAAAAGAACGGGAATTTCGAAACGCTCGATTTTTGGGACATCACCGGTCGGGGAACCGCACAGGATATCGTTCCGGCCGTACAGCGGACCGTTTGGTACGAAAAAACCGCCAAAGGATACGACGTGCATGTCGTCTCGGAAAAACTCCTGGCGTTCGGAAACGGCGTCGGCGACATTAACGGGGACGGCCGGGCCGACCTGATCCGTCCGGAAGCGTGGTTCGAAGCGCCGGAAGATATTCGAAACGGGAAATGGATCGAACATCCGCTGAATCTCTTCGACGACGAAAAAGAGATGCAAATCAAGGACTCGGCCCAGATTTACGTGTACGATGTCAACGGAGACGGACTACCCGACATTCTCGCAACCGCGGCGCACGATTATGGAATCTTTTGGTACGAACAGGTCCGCAACGGTTCCGAAATCTCCTGGAAAAAGCACCTGATCGACAAATCCTGGTCCCAGGTTCACGCCGTCCAGTTCGCCGATATCGACGGGGACGGCAAGCCGGAATTGATCGCCGGCAAGCGATTCATGGCTCACAACGGCGGCGATCCCGGCGAATTCGAACCGCTCGGAATCTATTGGTACAAGCCGAAGAAAGAGGGGCAAAACGTGGTGTGGGACAAGCACATCATCACATACGACGAAGGAATCGGGGCCGGTATGAATATCGTCGCATTCGACATGGACGGCGACGGCGACCTGGACATCATCACCACCGGCAAATACGGCGGCCCGGTGTGGTTTGAGAAGCAGTAATCAGGAGGCTGGAGGCTGGAGGTTGGTGTCAGATAATCCGCTGCAATGTCAACCAACGCCGTTATGTGTTTTTCTTGACCAGCCAGTCGCCCAGCGCCGGGAAAAGCTGGGAGATTGCGAAAAGGAGCCGGGCTTTCCATGGGACGACCAGTTCGATTTCCCGTTTTTCGCACGCGCGGACGATGCGCCGTCCCAACCAGACCGGATCGATTTTGCCGACTTTGACACCAGCGCCCGGCGCAAGAGCCGCTTCGGGAATTCCTTCGGTTCCCTCAAGCGGATACAGTCGCGGATTGTCCCGCTTAATCGGGCCGGGACAGACCAATAAAACGTGCAGATCCGGACCGAGCTCCAGACGCAACTGCTGCGAATACGCGGCGACGGCGTGCTTGGAAACCGGATACGCGCCGACCCAGCGGGACGCACTCTTCGCGGCCAACGAGCCGATGTTCACGACACTCCCGCGATGGGGCAAAAGCAACGGAACCGCCGCCCGGGTGCAGCGAACCGTCCCGAGGACGTTCAACTCGAAAAGCGATTGGAATTGTTCCGGCGTGGTGTCAAGGACCTTGCCCCGCATGGAGCGGCCCGCGTTGTTGACCAAAACGTCGAGCCGACCGAACCGTTCCCGCACTTCCCGGAAGACACGGTCCACGTCGGCCTGGTTCGTAATGTCCGCGTGAATCGGGAACGTGTCGCCGCCGATTTCGGTCGCAGCTTTTTCGACGTCCGCCCGCTCCAGAGCGACGATTGCTGTTTTCGCCCCCGCTTCGACAAAGGATTCCGCGATCACCCGCCCGAGCCCGCTCGAACCGCCGGTGATCAAGACGACTTTATTATGCCAAAATTTCATTGTTGACGATTCTTCCGGATTTTACGGCAGTTGGATGCGGGCGAGGCGTCCTCGCTCCAAAAACGCTTAACGGCATTGAGGGCCCCATATTACCAAGGATCGGCTTAAAGAAAACCCGGAAGACGAGTAAAAGAATGTCAGGGTGCGCGCAAATTTTCCGGGTCGTGAGTTGTCATTCTGAACGAAGTGTACTCACGGAGTGAAGAATCTGGTGCATCCGGCAACACGCATTATGTTGCGAACACGGCTTGAAACCAGATTCTTCACTTCGTTCAAAATGACACCGCTTTCCGCCCGGACTT
>JAVBPO010000171.1:0-3889 GCA_031549565.1 Thermoguttaceae bacterium | reverse complement strand
ACCGCAGGTATCTTGCCTGCACCTGGGTCTATGGGCTTCCAGCCCGTAGCGAACCCTCGGCAGGCTGGAAGCCTACCGACCCAGATGCAGGCTGGAAGCCTGCGGTCCCAGGAAAGGCCCCGGAAAATTTGCTCGCACCCCAAAAGACCCAGAGGACGCCTACAAAGAGCTTTCACCTCATTGAGGTGATCTGGCCAAAACCATGGTCATTTGCTAGAATTAAGACGGTAGTATGTACAGTATCTATCTTTCGCTCGCTCTTCCAATTCAGTTCGATTTCCCTTGTCCAAGATAATGCTCAACGATCCGACATCCCCCTATGAAACGGCTGCGATCTTCGGCGATCATTCGTTCGACGCGGACCTATTTCAGCGGGTACTCTTGTATACCCCGGACATTATCGCCGTGAAAAACGATCGTGGGCAATATTTAATGGTCAACCACCGCTTCGAGGAATTGGTCGGATTGAAAGCCCCGCGGATTCTCGGAAAAAAAGACGAAGATGTTTTTCCCGTGGAAACCGTCGAAATTCTGCGACGATCCGACGAAATTGCACGCCAAAATCCCTCCCCGCTTTTTCATGAGGAATGGATCACCTCGTCGCAAGGAGAATTGGTCCCCTTTGAAGCGATGCGGACGCCGTTTCCCATCCGGACGGAAGGAAAAGACAATCAAGTCGGCCTGATGATTGTCCGGCGCAACATGTCCGGTCGGGTCAAAATCCTGGAAGAACTTCGCTCAAGCGAAGCCCGATTTCGCAAGTATGTCGATTCGTGTCCGTTGGGAGTTGCCGTCCTGGACGACTTGGGGCGTTACCACGAACTCAACCCCACCGGAAGTCGACTGTTGGACCGGGCTTGGAACCCGGGCATGATCGTCTATTGGGGAGAACGCCAACCCCCGGAAACGCGAAAAAAGGTCGTCGCGATTTTGGAAAAAATCAAAACCGAGGGAAGTTTGCCGACCACGGAAATCGATCTGTATTCCGATAAAGGGGTCGCGCGAACCGTTGAAATCACGGCCAGCCGGCTCGGGCCGAACGAAAATCTCATTCTATTCAACGACATTAGTGATCGAAAAGCGGCCGAAAACCTCCTGCTAAGACAGGAAAAAATGCTCCAAGCCGCGAACAAGTCGGCTCAGATTCTGCTTTCCACCCATGAAGACGTCAACAACGTCGTTTGGCAGGTCCTCGATTTGCTCGGTCGCGCCGCAGGGGTCGATCGAGTCTACATTTGGACGAACCACATCGGGGCGGACGGGCGGCTTTGCGCAACGCAGATTCATGAATGGTCCGAAGGAGCCCCGCCACAGGAAGGGTTGGATTTGACCATTTCGATCCCCTACGACGACAATATCCCCGGCTGGGAAGAAATTCTCTCCTCCGGTCGTTGTGTCAACAATCTGGTTCGGCTTATGTCGCAGGCGGAACAGGATCAGCTTTCGCCGCAAGGAATCCTTTCGATCATCGTTGCGCCGATCATGTTCCACGACACGTTCTGGGGATTCATCGGGTTTGACGAATGTCATACCGAACGGACTTGGAGTACGCCGGAAGAGGGGATTTTGCGGTCAGCCGGTTTGCTGATCGCCGCGGCTCTTCATCGACAGCAGATTCTCAACGAACTCCGTTCCTCCGAACAGCGACACATCGACATCATCGAAGCGACCGGCGAAATCATTTGGGAAGTCGACCCCGACACGGTTTTTACCTATATTTCCGACAAACTCTATGACGTTTTTGAAATCCGCCCGGACGAGTTGATCGGTCAAAAAATCGACAATTTCTTCGCCCAAGAGGATCTCCCGAAAATCGAAAACGATTTTCAGTCCCTGTTGGGCGGAACCGGGACGATCCAAACAAGCGAATTGCGAGCCGCGCGTCGGGACGGTCGCCTGGTTTGGCTGCGTGTCTCCGTGAAAGTCATTCGAGATGGGGACGGCCGCCCGACTTCCATTCGCGGGACCTGTTTGGATATTACCGCGGAGAAAAGGGCGACCGAAGAACTCCACAAGACGCTCGCCGCCTTGGAGCAGGCGAACCTCGAATTGGAGAAATCGACGCGGCTCGCCCAGGAAATGGCGAACCAGGCGCAGTTGGCCAGTCGGGCAAAAAGCCAATTCCTCGCAACGATGAGTCATGAAATCCGGACACCGCTCAACGGCGTCATCGGCATGTCCGACATCCTTCTTCAGACGAATCTTACCTCGAAACAGCACGAATATGCGACACTGGTCAGAGCGTCGGGAAGGGCGCTGCTTTCCTTGATCAGCGACATTCTCGATTTCTCGAAAATCGAAGCCGGTAAGCTCGACATTACCGAAACGCCGTTCGACATTCGGGATGTCGGCGAATCGGTTCTCGGGATCCTTGCGCCCAAGGCGGCGGAAAAGAATTTGGAGCTTTGCGGCATTTTTACCGAAGAACTGCCAAGAACGGTTCTTGGGGACGGGGATCGTATTCGGCAGGTTTTAGTCAATCTTGTCGGAAACGCGGTCAAATTTACCGACCACGGCGGCGTTCGGTTGGAAGTGTCCCTCATTCCTCCGGAAAGCGGGGAAACCATTTGCGTCAAATTCGCCGTCGTCGACACGGGGATCGGAATCTCGGAAGAACAGAAAGAGAAATTGTTCCATGCGTTTTCCCAAATTGATTCCTCGTTCACACGCCGCTTCGGCGGAACCGGCTTAGGGCTCGCGATATCGATGCAACTCGTCCAGCTTATGGGAGGCTCCATTGACGTGGAGAGCGAAGTCGGAAAGGGTTCAACATTCTGGTATGCGATTCCGTTGAAAATCGTTCCCACCGACACGAATCGTTCGAAAACACGGCACGGTTCCGTCGATTTGTCCGGTCGAACCGCGATCGTCGTTGAAGACAACGAAGTGCTCCGGCGTTCGCTCGAAGACCAGTTGAAACACTGGGGAATTCTCGTAACGACTTTTTCCTCCGGGGAGGAAGCGGCACGGGCGTTTGAAAGAGCGGCCAAGGAAAAACGTCCTTACCAACTGGCGATCGTCGACAGCACGTTAAGCAATGAGAGTGGAATGGATTTGATCCGCGACATCGAGCAGACGCTCCAAGCGACGCGGACGCCCGTGATCTATCTCCAACCGCTCGTCGAAACCGAGGAGCGGATGCAAAGCGTTCCGGACCAAATTATTCCGCTATTTTACACGCTCAGCAAGCCGGTGTGCAGTTCCGAACTATTCAACCGGATCGTCGAATCGCTCGTCGGGAATCGGAAAACCGGACAAAACGACGAGTCGTTGACTAGGACGACCTCATCGGCGACCGTATCGCCGGAATCCGGCGCCCACAAAATTCACGTATTGGTCGCCGAAGACAATCGGATCAACCAAGTCGTCGTACGGGAAATTCTGCTCAACGCCGAATACGATTGCAGGATTGTTCCCAACGGCGTGAAAGTCTGCGAGGCGGTTCGAAACGATTATTACGACGTGATTCTCATGGATTGCCAGATGCCGGAAATGGACGGATTCGAAGCGACCCGCCGTATCCGGGAAATGGAGCAGGATCATTCTTCATTGCCGAAAGAGTACGCCGCTCGAATCCCGATCATCGCCCTGACGGCCAACGCGACGAAAGGGGACGAGCAGCTTTGTCTTGACGCCGGAATGGACGCCTACTGTGTCAAGCCGATCAATCCGGAACTTTTGCTCGACACCATCCAAAGATGGATCCCCCGCACTCGTTAACCCCGGAAAATTTGGGCACACTTTTCTCGGGTGCGCACAAATTTCCTTGTATGTTTGGGCAAAATAGGGGTATCATGTCATGCTGAGGTATTCCGAAGCATCTGGTTTCAAGCCGTGTTCGCAACATAATGCGTGTTGCCGGATGCACCAGATTCTTCCCTCCGTGAGT
>JAVBPO010000158.1:0-27233 GCA_031549565.1 Thermoguttaceae bacterium | reverse complement strand
ACTCACGGAGGGAAGAATCTGGTGCATCCGGCAACACGCATTATGTTGCGAACACGGCTTGAAACCAGATGCTTCGGAATACCTCGGCATGACATGACACCCCTATTTTGCCCAAACATACAAGGAAATTTGTGCGCACCCCTAAAGAGGTGATGTCGTAAAATGAGTAGAATGGCAAACAAACAAAGAAAATTAAACTGGGAAGGATTTGGATCTGAAAAGATGGTCCCCTCGCCCCCGGTATTCCGGGGGAGAGGGTTAGGGTGAGGGGGTGGAGCTGTATGACGCCTCATTTCCCCTCACCCTAACCCTCTCCCCGGAATACCGGGGAGAGGGGACCGGCGTTTTGGCGGTTTATTCTACCTGAATTACCGCAGCCTCTCTTATATTACGTCCTATCGTTTACAGTTTGAGTAACTGTAAGCGGGAACAAATTGTTCTTTTCGACTCCAAAACGCCAATACTTTTGCATGCCGGCAGCGTAACAAGGCCGCGCTACGGTACAACGCAACGCATCCACTGCGGTGGAGCTATGTTCGTTTACTGATTTTCCTCGACGGGAACGGTTTCCGCAGCCGGTCGGGCTCCGCCGAACTCGCTAATCACGTCTTTCACGAAATCGCCGACGTTCATTTTCCCACTGAGAACTTCCTGCCCCTCTTCGACGAGTTTCATCACGCCGCCGGCTCCTCCGCCGCCGAGCAGGCTCGAAACGGTCGAACCGACCCCGGCGAGCGAACTGAGTCCTTCCCCTTCTTTGGCGCCGTGTCCCGGCAGCATCGCCGACTCGATCTTTTCTTCGACCGCGTGAATCGCCATATTGGTTAACGTATCCTTAATATTCTCCGACATTGTTCACCTCAAAAAAGGATTAGGGTAATGAAACAAGCAGCGACAAAATATCGATTCGCGATACTTTGTGTAGCATTTTACGTTTAAAACGTGGCGATATAAGGGGAGGTCTTGCCGTTCACTCCAACTCACGGATTCGCGAGAAGGGGAAATAGATCCGGATCGCTTTGCCGATGATGTCCTGTCGCGAAACCGGTCCCCAAAAGCGGCTGTCGTAACTTCCAGGCGAATGGTCCCCCAAGAGAAAGTACTCGTCGGGACCGAGCATGATCGGCAATGGAATCCCCTTTTGCATGAGATTTTCAAGACGAAAATATCCGGAGTAACCGTCCCGCTTCGACGAAATCTTCTTGAAAATCCGCGGTTTGGTCAACGGTTTTCCATCGATCAACACGTTTGGCGGTTCGATATCGATCGTTTCGCCCGGCAGTCCGACAATCCGCATGAGCAAAATAGTCGAAGAAGAATCGTTGGGTTCAGGAGAACCCGCACGGTGTCGAAAAATTACAAGATCGCCCCGTTGCGGCTCGCTCACGCGATAAATCCATTTGTTGGCGGCAATGTAATCGCTCCACTCCGTCGACGGTCTCGAATCCGAAGTCCCGAGTAATGTCGGCGACATGGCCGATCCCGTTACGACAAATGCTTCCGTGACGTACTCTTTGAAAATTGTGGCGGCGGGATAAGCAACGAATTCGGGTCCGACAAACAGTAGCACCACAAAAAGAATCCAGCCGAAACAGCCGAGTCGGTGAACCGGACGATAAGATGTAATCAACAGGCAGGGGAGGTAAAGGACAAGAGCAACCGCGAGGGACCAGGCGAGTATCCCCCAAAACTGACCGGGAGCGCCCGCCGCGGCAACCATTCCAACGAGCAACGCGTAAAAACCGAAGAACCAGCCGAGCCCGAGTAATTTTCGCCCCGATAAAAAATGGGCGGAGCCCGGTATCAAAAATCCCATGACGACGCCGACCCAGCGCGGATAATTTTGGGAAGTTTTCACCGACGTTTCGGTTATCAAGTTACCGTCATCACTCATGATTTCGAGGGATAAAATTATTTTTCGTTCGGGAATAATCACAAGTATAGGGACCCGATTCCAGCAAATCAAGAGGGATTGTTTTCCCTTCGTGGACACTATACCGAACAGGAGGGCGATTTTTTCACCGCGGTGACGGCCAGTTGGCCCGCAGTTGAATCCAGGACCAAGATGACGTTCTTTTCTTCAGGAATTCAATCGCGGTCGCATCATCTTCGTCCAGCGAAATGCCGATCAGCACGATTGTCGGGTTGTCTTTGGTTCTGTCGTACAACGCCACGATTTCCGGCATTTTTTTCAAACACGGTCCGCACCAGGTCGCCCAGAAATTCAGGATCACCGTCTTGCCGCGCAGATCGGAAAGCCGGATCGTTTCGCGATTGTCATCTCCCGACACCACGAGCCGCGGCAACTCGAAGTCGTGAGCGTGAAGCTTTCGGCAAAACACGACATTGGAAGCAGCAGAACGAAAAAAACGGAATGAAGTGGTGTTCTCATCAGAGAGGTCATTATATGGCACAATAATAAATTTTTTCGATAGTGTTACTGCCCCTTTCGGGAATTTGGCGAGTTACTTTTTCAGTTTTTCCACGGCGCCGGAAAAAGAAATCTCGCCGTTTTCGATCGTGAGACTTTCGAGAAGAAGAGAGAGTTTTTTTTCCTGGATCGGAATCTGAAAATCGAGAACCAGGGCCGGATCTCCTTCGATCGTCGGCGTTTCGACTTTGACGCCGCTTTGGCGAAATCCGTCCGCCAAAAGATCGCGAACCGTCTCGCGGGAAAACGGCAACAGCCCGAGCCGGGCGACCTGAAATCGAATTTCGCAACGATTCGTTTGAGGAAACTTGACGTCCATCACCAGATTCAGTACGCCGGTAAAAGTACCGTTCTCAATCTGGCAGGCGAATTCCAGCTTCTCGTTTTGCAGCGAGATTCGCGGGTCCTTAATCTCAGGGGGCAGAATCTTGGGGTGGTCCCGCGCCAGATCGACGGCAAGATACCCGTTGATTTCGTCCTCCGTGTATTTCGTTTCCCATCCGGACCGTAGGGGCGTCAGTTTCGCGAATGTTTCCGTCGTTTTTTCGGTGGCCTCACGACTTTTTCGTGCTAAAATCGAACGCTCCACCTGGAGCGATTTCGCGTAGAATTTCGGTTTGCTTTTCACGGCCAGCAGGAGCGCTGCGACCGTAAGTCCCAAAATCAGGAACAGGACGATCGAAACGTACAAAAAAATCCGGAAAAGCCGATGCTTGAGCAGGTTCATGAGGAACGATTTTTCGCGAACGCGCACATCGCTTCGAGGTTGGCTTTCGGGGTGTCACGGGGAATCTCGCAGCCGGCGCCGACGATAAAATTTTCACCCGCCTCTTCGTAACACTTCGCCAAGGCGGCGGTTACGGCTTCCGGTGTTCCGTTGCGCAGCACCTTGACCGGGTCGATGTTCGCCGTGAGAACCTGCCGCGGTCCCATTTGCTTGCGAGCTGCTTCGACGCTTACCATGTAATCGAGGTCGACGTAATCGCAGCCGAGCGTTCCGATTTCGGTCAGTACCCGCGAAATATTGCCGCAAATATGGAGCCGGACCCGACCGCCGAGTTCATGGATTCCTTTGACGAGCCGGGTTTCATAAGGCAACACGAACTCCTTGTAGATGCGTGGGCCCACCAGCGAAGCGGCGGCGTCGCCGACCCCGAGGATATCGCAGCCGGCATCGATCTGGGCTTTCGCGAACACCAATGCGACTTTGACACAGTAATCGAAAAGCCGATGAACGAATTCGGGCGAATCGATGAAATCGAGCATCAGCTTGTTGATACCACGGAGGTCGGCTCCTTCGGCGCAGGGGCCTTCGACCCAGCCTTCGATCCATTTTTGCCCTTTGACTTTTTCCTTGAAAATCGCAACGGCTTGGACCCGGTCGCACATTCGCGAACCGGGCTTGAGCGGGTCGGGAATCGCGAGCGAATCGAGCTTGGACATCTTGGCCAAAAGCGAGTTGCTTTCGTCCAGCGCTGGAGGTTGATCGTCGTAAAAATGGACCGATGCACCAATATCCGTCGCTTCCCGGGCCGGGTCGCTGATCGAGGAAACGTAATCGAAATCGTAAAGCTCGGCGACCTTGAGCTGTCCTTCGACCATGAGCCGATGGTCCGTCGCGTATTGTCCGTAAGGGACGCCGATCGCGTCGGCCGCGAACATCATTGTAATCGGTGTCAGCGGCAAACGGTCCGTCGGGCGTCCTTCCAGTTTCGCTTTGATTCGTTCGTACCCATTCATGATAAGTGTCGTGTAAAAGTGCAAGCGGGCAAAACCAACCCCGCCGATTGTCGCATTCTCCTGTGCGAAAGTCAAGACGCGTGCCGAGCCGCACCGTCTCCAAAATTTTCTTCATCGCCGCCGACGAAGATTGTATCTTGAGTCGGTAGAAGGTAAAATATCCCGTTGAGTAACTTTTCATCAACCACGAAACAAGGAGCCATTGATCATGAAAAAGATTCTCTCGGGAATTGTCGTCGTCTTATTCTTATTTGTCTCCGATCTTCGGGCGGACAATCCGTTTCTCGTCAAGGACGGTCAAACGGATTTCAAAATCGTCCTTGCCGACGCGCCGCGAGCCGTCGAACAATCCGCCGCGAAGGAGCTGAAAACGTATCTCGACGAAAGCACCGGGATCAATTGGACCGTTGCCGCGGAAAAAGACGTTCCGGAAACCGCCCCGCAGATCCTCGTCGGAAATTCGCCGCGTGCGAAGAAATTCTTTCCCGAAATCGATCCGGAGAAAATTCCTTACGACGGAATCGAAATTCATGCCAAAGGAAACAAACTCCTGTTGACCGGGCATGAGCAGCGCGGAGCGTTTTACGCCGTGAACACATTCCTTGAAAACGAACTCGGCGTCCGTTGGTGGACGTCGACGGAGCAAAAGGTCCCGGCCCATAAAACGCTCGAATTGAAACCGCTCGACATTTCGTACCACCCGAAACTGGTTTATCGGGAAGCGTATTACAAGGACGCGTTCAATCCGATGTTCGCGACGCGGATGAAATGCAACGGATCCAGCGAAAACATTCCCGCCGAATACGGCGGGCATCACCGGTTCGTTTATTTCGTTCACTCGTTCTTCCCGCTGATACCGCCGGAAAAATACTTCGCGGACCACCCGGAATGGTTCAGTGAAATCGACGGCCAACGAAAGCACGAACACGCCCAGCTTTGCTTGACCAACGACGCAATGCGGAAAGAACTGACGAAAAACGCGATCGAATCGCTTCGCAAGAATCCGGAAGCGAAATTCATTTCGATCAGCCAAAATGATTGGTACGGCTTCTGCACCTGCGAAAATTGCAACAAAATCGCCGAAGAGGAAGGTTCGCAATCCGGTCCGCTGATCGTTTTCGTCAATAAAGTCGCCGAGGATATCGGCAAGGAATTTCCCGACGTGTTCGTCGAAACGCTCGCGTACCAGTACACCCGCAAGCCGCCCAAACACGTCAAACCGCGGGACAACGTGGTCGTTCGTTTGTGTACGATCGAATGTTCCTTCGTCCAACCGCTGACCGGCGAACAGAACAAATCGCTCTGCGACGACATGGAAGGATGGAGCAAAATCGCCAAGCAGCTTTTCGTCTGGGACTATGTTACGAATTTCTCGTCGTACATTTTGCCGCATCCGAATCTCCGCTCTCTCGCGCCGAACATCCGGTTCTTCGTCGATCATGGTACCATCGGCCTGTTCGAGCAAGGGGATTCGTACTGCACCGTCGGCGATTTCGTCCGGATGCGCAACTGGGTGATCTCACGCCTGATGTGGGATCCGACGCTCGACGAAAAGCAACTGACGCACGAATTCCTGACCGAATACTACGGCGCTCAGGCGACGCCTTTCCTGCTGGAATACTTTGACACCCTTTTGAACAAAGCGGAATCGACCGGCAAGCACATCGGCTGTTTTCGCGAAAACACGGACGACTGGCTCGATTATGAAACGCTTTGCAAAGCGACCGTGCTTTTCGACAAAGCAATCGCCGCCGCGGAGCAACAAAGCGGTAAGGATTCCGAGTTCGTCCAGCGGTTGCTCCGGGAGCGGTTGCCGTTAGAGCACGTTTGGCTCAAGGGATACTATAAATTCAAACGGATCGCCGAATCGAAAGGGGAAAAATTCCTCGGTCCCGCCGATCCGATTGAAGCGTGCAAGGACTTTTTCGCGATTTGCGAAAAGTACAACGTGACCGCGTACCGGGAATACAACACGCCGACCATGTTCGCGGAATTCAAAGAGAATATGTTCCGTCGTTTCGGCAAACCGGCTCCCGTACCGGAAGAGTTCAAAAATCTCGATCCGAACACTTGGACCGACGTTCAGGAATATGAATTCCGCACGTCGAACGTGAACAATTGGGCGTCGATCGTCGACGATCCGGCGGCGTCGAACGGTCGGGCCGTGAAAATGCCGGGCAATCACTTCGAGTGGGCTGCCTCGGTTCCGCTGGAAACCGTCGCTCCGCTGCTCGGCGGCGCCGGAGCCGATGCGCAATTCAAAGTCGTCGCTTATGTCCGCTGTGACGCGACCGCCAAGGACGGGCTCGCCATGACCTGCGGAATCTACGACGAAAAGGAACGCAAAGGCGTTGCGCAAAAGAATCTCGAAGTGTCCGAAATCGCCGGTTCGGAGTACAAAAAAATCGAATTCGGTCCGCTGTCGTTGACGACGTCGATGTACGTCTGGTTCGCCCCCCCGAAACGGGAAGGAGAAGTCCAAGCGGTCTACATCGACCGAGTCATCATCTCCCGTTAACATCATCCTTCTCAACGAGCCGGGACCTTCGGTCCCGACTCAAAACCTTTCATATTTTCATGACAAAATTCTCAAAGCGTTTCTTTCCAGCGGCGTTGTTTTTCCTCCTGTTTTCCCGGGGAATTTTCGCGGCGGATCTTCCGAGCGATTTTCAACCGGCTCCGGCGCCGGGCTCCTTTTTCGCTCCCAAGCCGGGAGAAAAGAGTTTGGTCCCGTACCGGTCGGGGGATCCCGTGATCGCGACTTCGTACTTCTATTGGTACGACATCGACTCGAAATCCCATTTCCTCAACCCGGACGGAAGTGACGCCTTGACCACGCATCCGGTCAGTACGGAAGGGATGAGTTGGAAGAATCCGAAATGGCACGAAAAACAATTTCGGCAAATGACCGAAGCGGGAATCGATGTCGCAATCCCGGTTTATTGGGGTTCGCCGACCGGAAAGCAACCGACCGGTTTCGCGTTCAGCAACGAAGGGGTTCCGCCGATGGTCGCCGCGTTGGACACGATGACCGCGAAAGGGGAAAAGATTCCGACGCTCGGCCTGTTTTATGACACCAGCACGCTCGGGGGACACAATCAGGGCGGTTACGTCGTCGATTTGACGACCGACGCCGGAAAACGGTGGTTTTACGCGACGATCCGGGACTTCTTCTCGATGGTGCCACCCCGATACCGTGCGACGATCGACGGGAAACCGCTCGTCTTTCTTTACGCCGCCGCGTTCGCGAAAAACGTCGACGACACCCTTTTCCCGGAGGTACGCGAAATGTTCCGGCGCGATTTCGGTACCGATCTGTTTCTCGTCAAAACCGCGGAATGGCCCGGGGATGCCGATTCGGTCTACCAATGGGGCGGCGCGGTCAACTTCCTGGTGTATGACACCGCCGCGATCGGCCCCGGGTACGATCACAGCGCCGTTCCGGGACGGACGCCGTTGGTTCGTCTGCGCGAGAACGGCGATTTTTATCGGCTCGGTTGGGAGCGATTGCTGCGTATGGATCCGGCAACGCGACCGTTTCTGGTGCATATTGAAACCTGGAGCGAGTTTCACGAAGGAACCGATATCGCCGAATCGAAAGAATACGGAACGCAATACCTCGAACTGACCGAACAGTACGCGAAACTGTTCCACGCGAAAACGAGGCTCGCCGCGATTTCCGTAGCGCCGAAGTACGCCGAGCCCTCGGTCGAGCCCGGCAATGAGCGTGGAATCACGGCCGTCGATTTCGCTCCACCCGGCGACGGGCCGATCCGGACCGTCGAGATCGAGGAAAACGGACATAAAACGAAAGCCTGGTCCACGACGACCTGGCCGGACCGCATCAATCCCCGCGAACGGTTCTTCTATTTCGACGTCGATCCGATGTTTCTTTACGAACAGGCGGACGCCGTGGAGCTGACGGTCGAATACCGGCTCGGACCGAAAGCGAATCCGGATTCTTTCGCGGTCCATTACGATTCCTACCACCCGGGGCTCAAAGGATTGGAGCAGGCGTTTCGCGGCGTCCGACCGGAAAAAATCGAACAGAAAGACGGCTGGAGCGTCGCCGTATTCCGTTTGCCGGAACCGCGTTTCGAAAACCGTGCCAACGGCAACGATTTTCGCTTCTGCGTCGACGGAGACGATCTGGTCATTCGAAAAGTGTCGCTGAAAAGGCGATGATTCCGGGAGCTGAAATATTGCCGCGGTACGGCTATGCCTCTTCAAACTGCTTTTCCGCGAACGGCCAATTGACATGCTCCAAGAACTCAGCGACGAATTTCGCGCGTTCGTTCCGATAATCGACGTAATACGCATGTTCCCAGACATCGACGACCAGAATCGGTTTTTTGCCGACTTTCAGCGGCGTGTCCGCGTTCGAGCCCGGGAGAATTTCCAGTTTTCCGTCGGGATTCTTCGCCAGCCAAGCCCAACCGGAGCCGAAAAGCGAAACGGCGGTATTTTTGAACTGATCCTGAAATTTGGCAAAGTCGCCGAAATCCCGCTCAATCGCGGCGGCGAGCTTGCCCTGCGGCCCCTTTTCTTTCTTCGGAGTCATACAATTCCAGAAAAACGTATGATTCCAAGCCTGTGCGGCGTTGTTGAAAACCGGTCCGGAAGTCGTGACAATCAGCTCTTCCAACGACTTTTTTCCGTCCGGTTTCCCTTCAAGCAGCTCACTTAGTTTTTTGAAATAGCCGGCATGATGCTTGCCGTAATGGTAGCTCATTTGCTCTTCCGAAAGGAACGGAGCCAACGCATTGAGCGGATACGGAAGCGGCGGCTGCAAAAACGGGTCGGAGCCGGTCTTCTCGGCGGCCCACGCGGTTGGCTGGGTTGAAAATGCCGCTCCGGCTGCCAATGTCATTCCAACGGTGGTTGTGATGAATTCACGACGTTTCATGGGGAGTCTCCTGTGAGTAAGGGATCACCCCGCGCTTACGCTTGGGGTTGGTATGTCTTGATTATACGCAAACGTCGTTTTTCCATCACTGTAGACGCCGCCGTTTAAACAAGGTAAAATGCGAAACGTCGGACGAGGTTCCCGTTATTCTCCGTATCGTTTCGTTATGACCGAACGCATCAATCTTCGCTCTCATCGCGATCTGAGACCGCTCGTCAACGCGGCTGTCGAATCGCTTCGTGCGGGACAACTCGTTGTTTTTCCGACGGAAACCGTTTACGGTCTTGGGGCGTCGGTTCTTGACGAAAATGCGGTCCAACGGCTCTTTCAAATCAAAGGACGCGATCCGGAGCGACCGCTCACCGTTGCGGTTTCCGGCTTGGCCATGCTCGAAGATCTGCTTCCGAATTTGGCCGAAACGCAAAAACGATTTCCGAGGCGGGTTTGGCCCGGTCCGATTACGATCGTTTTGCCCGTCGAGCAACAGGAATGCTTTCTTCGTCAACTCCCGCCAACGATTATCAACGCCATTTATTCGCACGGAAACGTCGGTTTTCGAGCGCCGAATCATCCCTTTACGCTGGATGTCTTAAAACAGCTTGACCAGCCGATCGTCCTGACCAGCGCCAATCGCAGCGGACAGGGAGAATCCTCGGACGTCGACGAAATCGTTCGCGATCTCGGCTCGGACGTCGATCTGATCTTCGAGGACGGACCGGCCAAGACGTCGAAGCCGTCGACGGTCGTTTTCGTCGACGGGGAATCGGTCCAAATTTTGCGGGAAGGAATCGTTTCCAGCGCCGCCGTCCGACGTTTGACGGCGAAGATTATCATTTTCGTCTGTACAGGAAACACCTGCCGCAGCCCGATGGCCGAGGCGATGTGCCGCGGGCTTTTAGCGTCCCACTTTCATTGTGCGCCGGAAGAGGTCGAAAACCACGGCTTCGTCGTGATGTCCGCCGGCGTCGCGGCAAGCGATCAATCTCCCGCGAGCTCTTCGGCCCAGCAGGTGATGGCGTCACGCGGCTTCCGCCTTTCCGACCACCTTTCGCAGCCGCTCAACGAAACGCATATCCGGTTCGCCGACAAGATTTACGCCATGACGCGAAGTCACCGGGAAGCGATCCTCTCGTTTTGGCCCGACGCGGACACCCGGCTGTCCGTCCTACGAACCGACGGCGGCGACATCGCCGACCCCTACGGCGGAAGCCCCGCCCTCTACGAATCCTGCGCCGACCAGATTGAAGAAGAATTAATGAAAAGAATGAGGGAGATACTGTAAGGTGTCAGGAGTCAGGTGTCAGGAGTCAGGTGTCAGGAGTAAGTTTTTCATTTTTCATTTGTTATTTGTTATTTCTTATTTAAAAATCGCTCGCTTACGCTTCCCGCTCTGTTTTGGTTTGTTTTGCTCTGTTTTGATTCCCGTTTTTTGTTTCTCACCCCTTTACCCCTTTGTCAATATGAAAAAAATTGCGTTTCTCCTTGGTTTCTTTTGTGCGTTTTTCGTCGTTTCGGCGGCGATGGCCGACGTGAAGCTGCCCGCTTTGGTCGGCGAAAACATGGTCTTGCAGCGGGACCAGGCCAATACCCTCTGGGGTTGGGCCGATCCCGGTGAAGAAGTCAAAGTCGAATTTCACGGCCAAACGAAAACCGCGAAAACCGACGACGCCGGCAAATGGTCGCTCAAGCTCGATCCGGTCGGACCCGGCGGACCGCATCCGATGAAAATCGTCGGTAAAAACGAACTTCAATTCCAAAACATCCTCGTCGGCGACGTTTGGGTCTGCTCCGGCCAGTCGAATATGCAATGGAACGTCGGAAGCTCCAACGACGCCGAAAAGGAAATCGCCGCCGCGAAGTATCCGTACATCCGTTTGATTACCGTTCCTATCGCCAGCTCCACGAAGCCGAAAGAAGATTTCGACGGAAACTGGGTCGAATGCTCGCCCGAAACGATTCCCGGTTTCACCGCCGTCGGCTATTTCTTCGGCCGCAAGGTGTATCGGGAAACGAACATTCCGATCGGCTTGATCCATTCGTCCTGGGGCGGTTCCTCGTGCGAAACGTGGATCGATCCCGCCGTGGTCGCCCAGTACAGGGATTACGACGAAATCATGAACCGCAAAGCAAACGCCGAGAAGGACAAACCGGACGGCGGCGACAACCAGCAGGCCGGATACCTCTACAACGCGATGATCGTTCCGATCAAGAACTACGGGATCAAAGGCGCGATCTGGTATCAGGGCGAAACGAACGCCGGCCGTGCTTACCAATACCGGACGCTTTTCCCGTTGATGATTCAGAATTGGCGTGAAGAATGGAACCAGGGGGATTTCCCGTTCTATTTCGTCCAGCTCGCCAATTTTATGGACCGGAAAGACCAGCCGGGCGAAAGCGCTTGGGCCGAACTGCGGGAAGCGCAGAGCATGACCGCCCAATCGCTGCGCAACACCGGGGAAGCGGTGATCATCGATATCGGTGACGCCAAGGACATTCACCCTCGCAACAAGCAGGACGTCGGACTCCGGCTCGCCCTGCTTTCCCTGGCCCGGGACTATCGTGAACCCGGCCAAGGCGGACAAGGTCGTCCGCGGATGACGCCGTCCGAAGGGCCGCGATTCCAGTCGATGAAGATCGACGGAAACAAGGCGATCATTTCGTACCGATTCTTCACCGGTAACGGTTTGAAAACGAAAGACGGCGGCAACGTCAAAGGTTTCGCCGTTGCCGGAGCGGACCGGAAGTTCTACTGGGCCGACGCGAAAATCGTCAATAATCGTATCGAACTGACTTGCGCGGACGTTCCGCAACCGGTCTCGGTCCGATACGCTTGGGCGGACAATCCGGACTGCAATTTGTACAACGGCGCCGACCTCCCCGCGTGTCCGTTCCGTACCGACATGTGGCCAGGCGTTACGATTAACAACAAGTAACAAAAAAGAGCCGCATGCGGA
This sequence comes from Thermoguttaceae bacterium, assembly GCA_031549565.1. Lineage (GTDB taxonomy): Bacteria > Planctomycetota > Planctomycetia > Pirellulales > Thermoguttaceae > JAVBSX01. The sequence goes on along the minus strand of JAVBPO010000158.1, from coordinate 15,202 downwards.
GCTTGCGGAACGTCAAACGGTGTTCCGCAAGCAACTCCTATTTAACGATCTTATCTCAACGACTTTCTCTCCGCGATTCCTCTCTCTCGCCCCTCCCCCTCCCATGAAACGCTTCTGCCTTTTATTGATTTTCTGTTGCGCCGGCACGCTTTGTGCCAATGACGATATCTCCAACCCGGACCTGACCAAGGCGACTTGGGTGTGGACTTTCCCGGAAGCGATCTCCGGAGGCGGGGGGGAAGCGTACTTCCGCTTCAAATTCCGCCCCGAAACGCCGATCAAGGAGGCAACGCTCCTGATCACCGCCGACAACGGTTACGATTTACGTATCAACAATAAATTCATCGCTGAAGAGCTCGGCGCCTCCGCCGATCAATGGGGAACGGTCGAACGGTATCGCATCGAAAAAAATCTCGTTCCCCGTGCCGCCAACTGCATCGCGATCAAGGCGGAATGTCTCGGCGCCTCCTCGGGTCTGCTCGTCGCGATCAAGATCGTGTTTGAAAACGGCGACATTCTCGAAAAATATTCCGATGACACCTGGTTGGCGACCGAAGAACCGAAGGAAAACTGGTGGGAGCCCGACCACGACGACTCCGCTTGGGGGAAATCGGTCAATCTCGCGCCGTTCGGCCAAGGGCCGTGGGGCGACCGTTTGATCATTGCCGAAACGGTGACCGACCCGGAAACGCTGAAGGTCGAACGGACTGGTGGCGGCATGAGGCGGACCGATTCGTTTACCGAGCCCGCCGCCGATTTTCAGTGGCCGGATGGGATCGTTTTCCTGCAAGGCCGCGCTCCCGACAATTCGACGCCGCTGGCCACGACGAACTTCCGGATCGGGGAAACCCGGGCTTACTGGGAAAACGACGTGCCCGCTCCTTCGATCAGCGGCTTCAAAATGTTCACGCTCGTTCCCGCTTCGCCCGATGGCGTCATGACCGAGATTCTCGACGCCGGAACCGGTTTGATCGGCTCCCCCTGTTGTTCTTACGACGGGAAGACGATTCTCTTCTGCATGGCGCCCGAGGGAAAGACATTTTTTCACATTTATCAAATTAACCGGGACGGAACCGGTTTGCAACAGTTGACCGACGGTCCGTGGCATGACACCGATCCGTGCCTGCTTCCGGACGGTTCGGTCGTGTTCTCTTCGACCCGGACCGGCGCCCGGGACGAGTATCACGCCAACACCGCCCATTCGCTTTTCCGCTGGAATCCGGATGAGGACACGATTCGCCCGGTCACGTACCACATTACCGCCGACGCGGACCCGGAAGTCATGCAAGACGGCCGAATCGCGTTCGTGCGACATGACAATTTTCTCGAACGCGCCAAAGTCGAAACGCACATCCACTGCGTCCGCCCGGATGGTACCACGGGAGAAATCCTGATCGGTCCCGACCGTGGGGCGATTTCGTACGATTTGAGCCGCGCGGCCGAAGGAAGTCATCCGTGGTTGCGCAATTTCGGCTTCGGCTCTCCCGCTCCGCTTACGGACGGTCGTATCGCGGCGATGTCCCACGCCGGACCGGTCATTACCGTCAAGCCGAAGGAAACGGAAAACGGCGTCACACCGACGCAAGACGAGGAAGATTTGGCCGCGATCGATCCGAACAAACCGATCCCGCACAACGTCGCTCCGATGCCGTGCCGCGTCTCCGTCAACGACCTGGCCGCGACGCCGGACAATCGGATTCTGGTGTCAACGCAGAAGAAAGCGATCGCGCTGGTCGATCCGGAGACCGGCGAAGCGGTCCGCATCCTGCAATCGCCGCTTCCGATTCACAGCGTCTGCTTTCTCGGAACGCGACCGATGCCCCGATTTTGGCCCGACATGGTCGACGAAACGCTCGTGCCGACCGATACCCGTGCGGTCGGTTACTTTTATTGTGCGGACGTTTACAACACGAAACAGAAAAACGCCGAATGGGATCGGGTCCGCGCGATTCGAATCTACGAAGGCAATCCGATGCGACTGCGTAGTGCGCGGCACCAGTACGGTCACGTCGGAACCGTCGGCGTCGAACTGGGAACGATCCCGCTCATGACGGACGGCTCGTTCATCGTGGAAGTTCCCGCCGACGTTCCCTTGGCGATCCAGGCGGTTGACGCCGAAGGACAAGCCGTGGTGAGCGAGTTGTCCTGGATTTACACACGCCCCGACGAATTCCGCTCCTGTACGGGGTGTCACGCGGACCGCGCCGCGACACCGGGCTTCACCGCTCCGGCTTCCGTGCAGAAACAACCGCCGAGTTTGTCGTTCGGAACCGCTCCGCCCCGTTTTCGCGCCAATAATGGTGCCAACGGCGGCGTTTTGAATCTCCAGCTCGAACGGATGCGGGAAACGATTTCCGTCGACCTGTATCCCGAGTCGGTGCTCGTTCCCGGCAGCGATCTATCCCTGGGCCGCAACGGCGAAACCGCCCGGCTCCATGAAATTCTGGCGACCTCCAAAAGCGAAGGAGACCGTTTCTCCGCCGTGCAGCGTCTCGGAATTCTGCGGCCCCAGGACAAAGCGACCGGCGATCTTTTGGCCGGTGTCATGCGTAATGACGCCAACCAGAATGTGCGGATGGAAGCGGCTTTGGTGCTCGCCGTGTGCGCCAAGTCGGAGCATGTTCCGGCACTGCTCGAAGCGTTCGACGATCCGTTCGACCAGGTCGCGTTGGCGGCCCATTCGACGTTGGAGCATATCAGCGGAAATACGGAAATGGATCCTCGCACGCTGAAAGAGAAAGACGCGAAGGCCCGCAAGGAGCTGTGGACGAAATGGTTTGACGCCAATTCACCGGCAACGATCGAACAGACGCAAATCGCCGTTCTCAAAACCCCTTGCGATTGGACGGTCACGGCCGATTCGCTCCGCGTACGCCGAGCCTTGGAATCGCTGGCCCATTACGGAACCGACGCCGCGAAGAAGGAAATACGTACTCTTCTGGAATCACAAGGCGAAAAGATGGACCTGGTCGCGAAACTCACGGCCGTTCGGACGCTCGGATATCTGAACGACGAAGCGGCCGTTCCGCTGCTCAAAACGATGCTCGACGAGTCCTGCAAGCAGGTGATGCCGCAAGCGCCCGCTTCCCACGAATTCGGCTGGACCGCGATGCCCGATCATCTCGGTGGTGCCGCCGCGGAAGCCTTGGGCCGCATCGGTGGTCGTGACGCCGAAAACGCCTTGATCGGAGCGTTCGATTCGATGGGGGATTTCTGGTTCTATTCCTTCCGGGTCGCCGACCACGATTGGCTCATGGGGAGCGTCACGTCGATCCTGCATTCCCGGATTCTCGAATCGCTTGACACCCTCGGCTCGGTGCGCGGCAAGGAAATCGCCGACAAGATCGTCAAGAGCGTCCCGATCGATTCCGATCGCGGAATTCTTTTGGAGAACGACGTTTACGAAACCGTCGCCGGTCGCGTTCTGTGGCGGTCGGGTGTCGCCCAGCGTTACATCGACGAAGCGCTCGACGTGCTCGAATGCAAACCGGCGACCGATCCGGCGCTGCGGGAAGCGGTCACGGCGTCACCCCCGGCGGTTTCGACCGGACCGCTCGAACCGACGTCCCGCGCCGCGCAGACGATCATGGTGCTTGCTTGGGACACGAAGGACGAGCCGCGTAAAAAACGGATTCGGGAAGCGTTTGAGAAGTTCCGTATTCAAGAGGCGTCACGTGAACGCTCCTGGGTTTGTTTCATGCTGGCACGTGCGATCGGACGGCTCGACGACCAGGAGGCGACGCCGTATCTGGTGGCCGCGTTGACGGACGAAAAGAAGGAATTCGATTTCGGAAGCGCACCGCCGCCGAACATTTTCCTCAACGAAGCGATGACGCCGGTTCACCGCGCCGCGGCCGCTTCGGCGCTCGGGCGGCTCGGCGACTCAAAATCCGTACCGATCCTGCTCGGGGTCGTCAAGGATTTCGACAACATGATGGACGTCCGTGACGCCGCCGCCGAAGCGATCGGCGTGATCGCCGTAAAAATGAAAGTGCGCGGCGAAAAACCGGACCCCGCAATCGTTCGCGAACTGCGGGAAACGGCGGAAACCTACCCGGAGCTTTACACGGGTAAAACCCTTTTCGATTCTGTCCAAAAAATGGAGAAATAAGCCATGACACCCCCAAAAAAACTCACGGTCGTGTTTTCGCTCGCCGTTGTGTTGATCTGCATCTCCCCGTTTAGCCCGCGAACCGAAGGTTCCGGAGCGACCGCCGAAAACACGATCACCCTGAAATTCTTCGGCCCGAACGGTCAACCGATCCCCGGGGCAAAAGCCCTCGTTCAGGCCGATCCGCCGCAAGAGACCGAAGGTTGGAACGGCCGACGCTATGACGCCCAGGCGGACGAAAACGGCATCGCTGTGATACCGCTCAGGAAAAAAGAAGAAATGACATACTTCTCCGTGCGTGCGCAAACGCCCGGCTTTACTCCGTTTTCGGCCCTATGGCGCCAGCCACAAACCGATCCGATTCCGGACGAGTACGTGTTCCGACTCGAAAATGCGATCTCAGTCGGTGGTGTCGTGTTCGACGAAGTCGGCAATCCGCTCCCGGGAGTGAATGTCCGTTTCACCTTTCCCTACGCGGACCGGCAACGGATCGTCCAGGAATCCTATTACTGTACAGCGGAGCAGACGACCGATGAAAACGGTCGTTGGAAATTCGAATCGCTTCCGCCGGAGTATTTGAATCGCCCCGAGATGTTCACGTTCAAACACCCCGACTACCAGATGCTCGACAAGCAGATGTCGATTTCCCGCTTCGCCCCGGACGCCGACGGCGAATTCACATCGAGCGTTACGATGCAAAAGGGGATCACGGTGTCAGGGAAAGTCGTTGACGCCGAGGGGAAGCCGATCGTCGGTGCGAAAATATTCGGTTCCAATTCGACCCGGAGTTTTCAGCCGCAGGAAACGGCGACCGACGAGAACGGACGATTCGAGTTCATCAATTGGACCGAAGCGCAAGGACAATACGTGATCGTTCGCGCCGACGGGTTCGCGCCGGAAATGAAAGCCGGACTCTGGGTTCGTCCGACGATGGAGCCGCTGGAATTCACGCTCAAACCGGGCAAAACGATCCGCGCCAAAGTCGTCGATCCCGACGGCAATCCGGTCCCGGGCGTCTGGTTCGCACTGGAATGCTGGCGATCGCAACGGCTTTTGACCGACGAAATCATGGGCGGACATAAATCAACCGATGCCGAAGGAAATTTCGTGTGGGAAAACGCCCCGGAAGATGAGATCGTTTTCGATCTGCTCCCGGACCACAAGGACGGTCGATTCCGGTGTCTTCGTGGCCAACCCATCGTTGCGCGAGATGCCGAATATCGATTCATGCTTCAACCGGCGATCAAGGTGTCCGCCAAAGTGTATGACGCCGCGACGAAGGATATCATTTCCGAATTCAGAATTTTCAAAGGATACCGTTACTCGAACGACAGACGGTATCACTGGGACACCTACTACTCGAAAGTCGGATACAACGGCGCGTTCGACGTTTCCTACGACGACGAGCGGCAACCGATCTTCGTCAAAATCGAAGCGCCCGGATATGCCCCGAAGATTTCGCGGGAAATCGATTTGAGTGAAACGAACGTCGTGCTCGATTTCGCGATGGAAAAACCGACCGGTGAGACCGCGACGGGAATCGGTGGCGTCGTCCACGGTCCGGACGGAAAACCGATTCAAGGCGCGACCGTTGCGCTCGCTGCGACCAATCGAGTCCCGTACATTCAAAACGGTTCTTTGTACGACAATTCCGGCTGTCTCTCAGCGAAAACGGACGAGCAGGGACATTTTACGCTTCCGCCGACGGACCCGGAGGAGATGGAGGAGGAAACCGATCCGGATTTCAAACTGTTCGTGATGCATCCGTCCGGCTTCGCGGAAATCTCGAAAGAGGATTTTCAAAAGGAAAATCAAACGATTCGATTGGAAAAATGGGGGCGGGTCGAAGGAACGCTCCAACTCGGTTCGCAACCGGGGAAAGACAAGCAAGTCAATCTCCAAATTAACCAGGAAAATGTCGATTGGCGCAAACCGCGTGCCTTTTTCGATTACCGCGCGACAACCGATTCACAGGGTCGATTCACGTTCGGCAATGTTCTGCCGGGCAAGGTGACGATCTGGCGGTCGATCGATTTTGCGATCAGCTCCGGCGGAAGGTCAAGCTGTTTTACCAACGGCGCGAGCGTGGAATTGAAACCGGGTGACACCGCGACCGTCCGTCTCGGAGGAGTCGGTCGGCCCATGGTCGGGAAACTCGCCCTTCCGGAAGGTTTCGAAGGAGCGGCTAATTGGAATTTCAGTCACGTCCGCGCGACGCCTGCGATCGCTCCCCGGCCGGAAGAACCGAAAGAATTGAAAGAGTTGCGAAAAACAATCCCCGCCGAAATTCGGACGGAAGAAGACGACGAAAAACGAAAAGAACTTCTGGACCGGTGGAAGGAAACCGAGCAGGGAAAATTATTCGACGAGATCGGTTCCGCTTATGAAAAAGTGACCGGAGACTGGGCGATTCTTCGCAGGAAATCGCTTGACCGACAAGTCGCCTGTGCCGTCGATGAAACCGGCGGCTTTCGTCTCGAAGATGTTGCACCGGGCGACTGGGAAATCGCGGTCGATCTCACCGCTCCGCCGCCGGAAGGGCAATGCGGATGGGGCGAATCCCTCGGCACCCTCCAGAAAACCGTAACCGTTCCGGAAATCCCGGACGGCCAAGCGCAGAGCGATGAACCGTTTGACGCCGGAACGCTGACGCTGGACAAAGCGAAACCGCAACCGAAGGTGATCGCCGTCGGGGCGGACGCGCCCGATTTCGAGTTGAAACGGCTCCTGCCGTCAGGCGACGGCGCCGAAGAAACGATCAAACTCTCAGGTCTTCGCGGCAAAACGGTCGTGATTGATTTTTGGGCGACCTGGTGCGGACCGTGTTTGGCAAAAATGCCGGAAATGGTACGATTTTACGAAAAAATCAAGGAGAATCCCGATTATGTGCTGATCGGCGTGAGCATCGACGACGACGAACAGACGCTGCTTGATTTTCTCGTCAGAAAATCTGACATGGGCTGGATACAACTGCGAACCGATCCGGATTCGCCGTTGACGGAACAGTACGGCATTTTCGCGGTTCCGACGCTGATCGTGGTCGGCCCGGACGGCAAGGTGACCGACGTAAATCCGAACCTTGACGAGATGGTGCCAAAAGAGCAATGAGGGTGTGTCATCGTTTTTCGATTTCCGACACCAGTTTTCGACCGGAGGAATTCAACGGCAGCTCGTGCAATTCATCCGGTTTGAACCAACGAACATGGTATCGCGGCTCTTTCAACGGGCCGTGGTCCTCTCCTTCGACGAACCGGAGCGTGATTTTGTAGCGTGTGACTGTATGTTTGCGGGTCGAAATCGGGTGGCCCGGCGTGATCTTGCGACCGGTCAGTTCGCCGAGCATTTCGGAAATCGCTTCTTCGGAACCGCCGTGACACCGCGGGAAATCCCACAGGCCCGCCCAGCGAACGCCGTCGGGATACCGCATCATCAGGATTTTGCCCCGCCGACGAACGAGCACCGCGACTTCCACGGTTTCCTCGACGTTCGGCTTCGCTTTCGGGACCGGGATTTCCCGCTGCAAACCGAGCCGGGCGCATTGACACAGATCGACCAGCGGACACGAATTCGCTCTGGCGTCCAACGGGAGCAGACCCGTTTCGTTCAAGCAGAGCGGCTGTTTCGGAAAACAAACGCGACTGCCCAGGTCCATCAGCGCCTGGTTGAAATGCCCAACCTGTTTGTTCGGTAACACCTCTTCGGCGAACGTCCAGAGTCGCCGGTTCGTTTCCGTTTCGAACGGGTTCGTCCTGACGCCAAGCAACCGACAGTGCAACCGAATCGTGTTCGCTTCGAGGATCGGGAGCCGTTTATCGTGCGCAATGGAGAGAATCGCCCCGGCCGTGTACCGTCCGATGCCGGGAAGGGCGGACACTTCCTCGAACGTCTCGGGAAAGACGCCGCCGTACAGTTCGACGACGACTCCCGCCGCTTTATGGAGTTGTGCCGCTCGACGGTAATAACCGAGCCCTTCCCAGAGGCGGTATACCCCCGAAAGATCCGCTGACGCAAGTGTACGAATATCGGGAAAACGTTTCAGAAATCTCCGGTAATACCCCTCAACCGCCGCCGTGGTCGTCTGTTGCAGCATGATCTCGCTGACCCAGATTTCGTACGGATTCATGGTTCCACGCCAGGGAAGCTCACGCCCGTTTTTCGCGTACCATTGGCGGACTCGCCGACGAAAGGTTTTCAACCAAACGGAATCGGGTGGGAAGGGGGCGGGGTTGTTCACTTTGGTTTCTTCTCGAATCGGCGGGTCAGTTCGATGATTTGGTCGTGGAAGCGGCCGTTGGACGCGATTCCTTCGTCGTTGAAAATGGTGCGATTTCCCTTCCAGTCGGTGAACACGCCGCCGGCTTCCTCCATGATCACCAGAAGCGGTCCGGCATCCCAAAGGCTCATGATCGGATCGACCATCAACTCGGCCCGACCGGTCGCGATCAGATAATAACCGTACGCATCCCCCCAAGTCCGGGTCAAAAGCGCGTTCCGCTCCAGTTGCGTGTAAACGTCGCGGCGACCGAAATCGTCGAAAGAAATCACTTCGCTGACCAAAAAGAGCGATTCGTCGAGCCGTTGTTTATCCGAGACCCGAGCTCGAACCGGTTCGGCGAACCGGGGAGATTCCCACCAAGTCCCGCCCCCTTTTTCCGCCCAGAGCATCTCTCCCAAAGCGGGGAGCGAAATCAGGCCGATCAGGGATTCTCCTTCTTTTTCGACGCCGATAAGCGTACTGTATATTGGGACGCCGTGGATGAACGATTTCGTACCGTCGATCGGGTCGAGGATCCAACGGTATCCGCTGGTTCCGGCTTTGTTGGGAAACTCTTCGCCAAGAATCGCGTCTTCGGGAAAGGTTTCCTCGATTCGGCGGCGGAGCAGCTCTTCGGCTCCCCGATCGGCGACCGTGACCGGCGACTTGTCCCCTTTGCGATCGACGACGAGGTCCGGTCGGCAAAAATATTGCAGCGTCAGTTCACCGGCTTCCCGGGCGATTTTTTTCGCGAGTTCGAGTCGGGTCATGGATTTTTCGGAAAATTTCTTCAACTTCAACGAGCCGGGACCTGCTGTCCCGAATCGAGGAGTATAGTTGCTCAGACCGGCCTGTCAATTCACTTGCTCCCTTGATGAGCGCGTGAGCGTTTGCCGGTAAGGGACCGGCGACAGACCGGGAGCGTTCCGAATGGTTTCCAACTCCAGCGGGCTGAATGTCTTTAACCGCCGGTGTTAATCGGTAGGAAATGACGTCAAAACAACTTTCTTAGATGCGAAGGCAAAGGTCAAGTTGGGCGAGTTCTCACGCGGCGGTCGTCTGCGTTGGTCGGAGGTCGTCAAGGCGAGCGATCACGACATGGAGTTGAACGGCATTTTTGTGCCATTCGACATTTTTTTTCCGGGGGCTGCAAATTTGGCATTGAACATGGTACGCTGTGTTTGGGTTGATTGTGAATAAAGTTTTGCGAAATCGTTCGCAACTGTTTGTCAGACAATACGTTACCACATCAACTCAACTTTAAAACCCTCCGGCCAATGAAATATTCGGGTTAGGGTGGGGAAATCTCGGCAAGTTTTCGCGTTTCCGGACGCACCTTCCATCCAGCCGCTTTGAGGTAATCCGCGTCTTGGATCATCAAATAGTGGTCTTGCCGCGTCTTGGCCGAGTGTCCGATCCAGTGCGACTCTTTGAAGTCGCCGAAGCGATTGTACACTTCGTTCAGAATGACATTCGCAGTCCATCAAATTGGTTCTCTCGCGGGAAATTCCTTTTTTTCGAGTAACCTTTTTTAGTTTCGTGGTTCAATTATAATAGATGGAGCGTTTGAAATTCCTATCCTCCATGAAACGACTGTTTTGTCCCTATCGACCGATTGGAATCTGAGTCCGTCCGGGCAGGAGATCGCGCTGCGCGATCCGGATGTACGGTTGATGCTCGAAGTCCGTGAAGGAAGTGCGACCGCTTTCGAAGAGTTGATGTTGCGCTTTCAAGGTCGCGTTTTGTCCGTTTTGAAGCACTTGGTCGGTAATCAGGAATTGGCCGAGGATTTGACGCAAGATGTTTTTCTCCGCGTTTACCGGGCTCGAGCGACCTACGTTCCGGGAGCGAAATTCTCGACGTGGTTGTTCACGATCGCCAATAACGTCGCCCTGAACGCGCTGCGGGGGCGAAGTCGTCGGCCGGAAGTCCAATTCGGCGGACACTCGGATCAACCGTACAATGCCGACGAAAGCCGATTTCAAATGGAAAACGCGATCCAGGCGAGCAGCAGTATGATCCCGGCCCGGCGAATCGACAAGATGGAACTCAACGAAGTCGTCCAACATGCGATCGACGCCTTGGGAGAACGCCAAAAAATCGCAACGCTCCTCCACCGATTCGAGGGAATGAGTTATGCGGAAATCGCAACCACGATGAATCTGACACCACAGGCCGTCAAATCGCTCCTCTGCCGCGCCCGCTTGACCTTGAAAGATTTACTCCAACCGTATATTGAGGAGGGGAAAGTAGTAACGGAGCGGGAAGCGTAAGCGAGCGTGGAGGAAGGAGTCAGTTGTCAGGAGTCAGGAAATTTCATTTCTTATTTCTTATTTGTCATTTGTTATTTGTTATTTCTACACTCGCTTACGTTTCCCGTTCTGATTTTCTCCCATGTCCTTAACGCCGCTCAACAACGAAACGCTGCCGCTTCCGGAAGATACGGAAGAGTTGTTGCTGGTTGCGTACATGGACAACGAACTCGGTGCGGAAGAGCGGAGGGCTTTCGAAAAACGCTTGGCGGCAGAACCGGCGCTTCGACAAAAATTGGCGGAGTTCGAAAAAGCGTGGAACATTCTGGATTTTCTCGAAACATGTCAGACGGACCGGGAAATGGTCGGCTCAACTCTCGAATTGATCGCCGTGCGCGCGGAAGAAGATGCCCGATTTGTCGCCTCGCAACAAAAAAAGAAAGCCGGAACCCATACGTTTTTCTTTTTTCTCGGCTTGCTCTTGGCCGCTTTTGTGGGATACTTCACCTTCGATCGGTTGTACGCCGTGGATGAGAAGCAGGATATCTACGACTTGCTCCTGATCGAACGACTGGACCAGTATCGGCTTCTTGACGAGCGGCCTTCGTCCAACATCGACGAAATCGAGTTTTTACGCAAATTGCATGAATCAAAAATCTTGGACTGATCCCCCGAGGCCGACCGAACGAACAGGATGGTGGTCGCGACCGTGCGGGGGTTATGATGTAATGCGTCTCGCGATTCCGCTGATTATCTCGGCCGGATCGATTTCGTTGATGAATTTCACCGACCGGATGATCCTCAATGTGATCTCCCCGACGGCAATGTCCGCGTCGATGCAGGGCGGAATGCTGTTTTGGACGCTTATCTCGTTGCCGATGAGCGTCGCCGCGTACACTAATACGTTCGTGTCCCAGTACAACGGCAGCGGCAACTTCCACCGCATCGGCCCGGTCGTCTGGCACGGAATCGGCTTCGGATTCCTGATGATGCCGTTCGTGATGCTCCTGGAACCGCTGGGAAAACACATCTTTCTCTTGTTCGGACACGACCCGAGCATTCTCGCGATGGAGTGCTCCTATTTCCGGTTGGTCCTCTTGGGAGCCGGCGCGGTGATCGGCAGCGAAGCGGCCGCGTCGTTTTTCTACGGTCGGGGAAAGATGAAGGTTGTGATGAACGTCAACGTTTTTTGCGTCTTCGTCAATCTCTACTTGGATATCTGCTGGGTGTTCGGGCTGTTTGGTTTTCCGGCTTGGGGACTCGAAGGAGCGGCCATAGCGACTTCGGTCGCCCAATGGATACGCTTGGCGCTTTTCATCGGCTTGATGTTTCTTTCCGACTGGAAGGAAAAACGATACAACCTCGTTTCCGGCATGAAATTCGACGGGGCGCTGTTTAAACGTTTGATGTATTACGGTTTCGGGAGCGGCGTTCACATTTGTCTCGATACGCTCTGCTTTTCGATGTTTGTGTTCCTCGTCGGCGGATTGGGCGCCGTCGCCTATAACGCAACGACGATCGCTTTCACGCTCAACACGTTCACTTTCCTGCCGATCGTCGGGACGGGGATCACGGTCGCGACGATGGTCGGCAACCAGCTTGGATACAACCGCCCGGACCTGGCCGAACGGGCCGTTTACACCGCGGCTTCGATCGGGACGTTTTACGTCCTGATGTTCGGCCTCGTTTTCCTGTGTTTTCCCGATTTTCTGCTCTCCTGGTTCAAAACCGGCGTCAGCGTGGAGGGGGCCGAAACGTACACCACTGCGAAATATTTGCTCCGGTTCGTCGCGTTTTTCCTGGCGTTCGACGCGTTCGGAATCATTTTTTCCTCCGCGATCAAAGGGGCCGGGGACACGAAATTCGTTTTCGCCGTAACGGTCCTCTTGGCACCCGTGACGCCGTTGGCTTGTTTCCTCGGAATCCGTTTTTACGGACTCGGGCTCTACTGGTGCTGGATCGTTATGGCGTCGTGGGTCCTACTGACCGGCATCATTTTTTTCACACGCTTCTACCAGGGACGTTGGAAAAAAATGCGCGTGATCGAGAAAGAATTGCATTCCATCAAAGAAGAAAACATTACCCGTGAGGCCCGGTAACCGCAGGAGTTTGTGGAGGAAAACGTCGCCCTTCGAATCAGAGCCGCGCACAAAGTAAGCGGTGTTCGAGTCGATCACGTCGCGACGTTTTGCAGTGAATGAGCCACAATACCGCTTACTGCGTGCGCGGCTCTGATTCGAAAGGTTGACTTTACCACTTGTAAGCGACCTTCGGTCTTGAGCCTTCCAAGGAGTCGGCAAGTCGATTGAGGGCTTCGGTTTCGATCTGCCGGACGCGCTCGCGAGTCAAGCCGAGGGTTTCCCCGATTTCCTTGAGCGTTTGAGGTTCGTATTCGCCGAGCCCGAACCGCATGCGCAGAACCGCCGATTCCCGCGGATCCATCAGGTCGAGTTGTTCCAACACGAACGAAAGATTATCGTTTTCCAAAAGTTCTTCGTCGGGGCTGCGGGAACGGTCGTCCATGATCATGTCCCCGAGCGACCAACCGATGTCCGACTGGTCCGTTTGCGGCGTCAGATTGTAAATCAGAATCGCTTTTTTGATAATCGGAAGCTTTTTGCGGGGCAAACCGAGAACCCGGGCGACCTCTTCCGGCGTCGGATTGCGGCCGAGTTCGTCGGAAAGCCGATTGCTGGCCCGACGCCATTTGGACAGAAGCTCGACCATGTACGCCGGAATACGGATCGCTTTGGCCGAATTGATCAGCGCCCGCTTGATCGATTGCTTGATCCAATAACTCGCGTAGGTCGAAAATCGCGTCCCCATACCGGGATCGAACCCTTCCACCGCCCGCAGGAGTCCGAGATTCCCCTCTTCGATCAAATCCTGGAGCCCCAACCCTTTGCCGGTATAACCCCGCGCAATGTTGACGACGAGCCGAAGGTTGGCGCGAACCATCTTGTCGCGAGCTTCCAAATCCCCCTCGCCGATCGCTATGGCGAGCTTTTGCTCCTCCTTAGCCGTGAGTAAAGCGGTTTCATTGATCTCACGAAGATACGTCTCCAACGGCGATTGAACCGCGGAAGATGTGGAAGGTTCATTGTAAATCAACATTTCGTTCATTTTCGTCAATTCCTCGTAATCTTAGTGCTGGATCGAAATCGGTCGGGTTCCCAAAACGCGGTCTCACCTCTAGTTTTCGACTCCAAATCAAAATAACTCGAAGCCAAGCCAAAAAGGGAGTGATATACATTCTGTAAGGTTCGTAGAAGACCTCCTAGGATCCTCAAAACCCTCACCCTCGGTAATGTTGCTGGAAAAGCAAAATCAGTTTACAAATGTTAAAATAGGTAGTATAAACAATATGGTTGGATAATCTAAAATATCAAGATGTAAAATCGTAAATTGAAATATTTCCTGGAAATTTTTGCCTCAAAGTCGCTTTCAATCTCTGCAAACGGAATAATCGACAAGGTTGGCCTTCGAATCGGAGCTGTACATGTGGTAAGCGGTGTTGTGGTTTATCCAATGCAAAAATGTAATGCAACAGTCGACTCGAACACCGCTTGCTTCTTGCGCGGCTCTGATTCGAAAGCTAACGGGTGTTCTCTTCCATCCAAAGGCGGTAATCGTCGGTTGCGGTGAGAATCGGAACGGCAACGATTTGCGGACATTGGTAGGAGTGGACTTTGCGAACACTCTCAACCAATTCGGAAAAGAGAGATTCCCGCGTTTTCAGGCAACAGACCCATTCCGCGGTGGATTCGTTTTTTCCTTCCCAAACGTAAATGCTGCGAATCGGTCCGGAAATCTGGGCGCAAGCCGCGAGCTTTGCCGCGACAAGCCCCTCCCCAATTCGAATCGCTTCTTCTTCCGTCGCGGTCGTGATGTGAACTTCGATAAAAGGAACATTCTTCTCCATGTTCGTGGTCGCTTTTTTGGAAAATTTTGAGTAAAATGGAATGTGTTGCGATTGGAACCCCTCCACCCATAATTCTATCCGAAATCCGCGAGGTTGTCCGATGTTTTCAGAACAGATCTTTCCACAGTCGCGTCGGAAAGTTTCGCTCGACGTCTTGCGACAGCGGCTGTTTCGATTGCTGTTTCTCAAATACTTCCTGTTATTGACGGGACTTTGGCTGTTTCTCTGGGGGATCGGCGTGCTCGTTTTCAGGGTGCTCCATTGGGTTTCCTGGGAGCAACTCTGGTGGGGCGGACTGGGGCTTATTTTTGTTCCGGTATTGGCGAATTTGCTGGCTCGTGTAAAACTTCCAGAGCAGCGGACACTCTGTGCAACTTTGGATCGGGAAAATTCCGCCGGCGGATTGGTCGTTTCTTCGTTGGAAACGGACCTTGGGGAATGGAACGCGGCGGTCCCGAATCTTTCGGTTCCCGCGATCCGTTGGAACGGTCGAAACACTTACGCGACCGCTTCTCTTTCGGTTTTCTGGTTATCCAATTTACTCCAGTTGATCATTTCATCCGAAAATCAAAAGTTTCCTAACTCGTTTATTTTAAGTATGTTGCAGTTGATTTGAGCGAACGAATACGTCTGTAAATGGACGACCGCCGTTCCGTATTAAA
>JAVBPO010000133.1:0-7679 GCA_031549565.1 Thermoguttaceae bacterium | reverse complement strand
GAGGACAGAGAACAGAAAGAGAATTACTATGCAATCCTTGGAGCTTAACGAGACATGTGTTCCTGTCGACTGTCCTCTGTCGTCTGTCCTCTTTAACAACCATTCAGGTCAACATGAAATTTTAACATTGACGAACCACTACCCTCTGAAATCTGCCGTCTATCATGCTCAATCGATTATTAAATATCTCCGGGATTGGGATTCTCTATCTTGCGGCAAGCCTGTTTTTTGCCCAAACTCTTTTATTTGCGTATCTTGCGTTTGCGTGGAAGATCGATCGAAGCAAGATCAATCAGATGGTCGCCGTCGCGCAAGGGTACGACCTTTACAAGATGGAGGAGGAAAAACGGAAAGAGTTGACCGACAGAATCCAGCAGGCAAAATACGACGAAGTGCTGCAAATTCGGGCCGATCGTTTGGCGAAAGAGGATATGGACAAAACCCGCGGCGGGTTGCTCCAGGATTCCATTTTAGCTCAGATCCGCGGCGATGAAGAAAAGCAAAAGGATTTCAATGAAATTGTCCGCAACTGGGAGAAGCGTCTGGACGATCTGGATAAAGAGGCGAAAAGCGCCGGTTTTACCGAATTGGTCGCCGATATGTCGAGCTTGAAACCGGAAGAAGCGAAAAAGCAGGTCATGCTCATGCTCGAAAAGAAAATGGAAGATCGGGTCGTTCTCGTTCTCAACGCAATGGAAGAAGGACCGCGTAAAAAACTGCTCAACGCGATGAAAACCGACGAAGAAGCCGAAAAACTCGCCGACATCCTCCGCCGCATCGGCGACGGCGAACCGAAATCACGGCTGATTAATGAAGCAAAAGAAGACCTCGCTAATTTTAAGTAGTCAGGAGTCAGAGGATAGAGGACAGAGGACAGAGCACAGAGGATAGAGGATAGATTTGCGCTCACTTACGCTTCCCGCTCTGTTTCTCATTTCTCATTTGTTATTTCTTATTTCTTATTTTTAATCCATGATCTCCACCACTCTCCCTTTCACGAATTCCCTTAGTTCCGGCGTCTTGGCGACGCTTTCGGAAAAGCAGGTCGATTCGTTTCTGGAGCATTTGCGCAAGCAGGCGGAAGAGTCGGATGAAGCGAAACAGCAGGCGAAGAAAGAGCTCGCTGAACAGGTGCAACGCAACGCGGACAAACGCAAAGACGATCTGCAACAGACGCGACTGCAAATGATCACCGAATCGTTGCAAAGTCAGGACCGCCGTGATCGACTCGACGCGATCGACGATCGGAAAATTCTGCGACGACAAGAACTCGATGGTAAAGAGCTCGCCAACCAGCTTGATCGGCGGCTGGATCAGAAACATCGGGACGTCGAAAAACAATGGGATTCATTGCAACCGCAAGCCGACACCGGAAGTGAGCGGATGGAAATCCGGCCTGATTCGCCCAACATGCTCGGTATCTCGCAACAGGCGGCGACCGAAACGGGAAAAAATTCTCCGGAAATCAAACCGGAAATGCCGCGGAATTCCAAACCGGTCGTAAACTTGTCGCATGAGACGCCGCAACGCCCCGTGGTGCTAACGGAATGGAATGGTGTCGTGAACAACTCCGTGTACGGGCAAAAAGCAGGGGGGGAAGTCGCGAAGGCGAGTGACACCGCAAACTCGAACGGGAAAGTTGTCGAACCTGGAAAAACCGACGCCGTGGAAACGGGGAAACAGATGCAAATGCTCGCGTCGTTTTCCGACGTTTCCCAAAAAATCGCATCCGTTTTCAAGCAGCCCGTTGGAAATTCAGGCGGACCGAATTGGCCCAAGGGAAACTTCCGGCCCGGCTTCGCGGAGTTGAAAGAATCATCGTCGTCCGATCCATCCGAGGAAAGTGTCCCGCTTGATTCGTCGATGTTGGAAAAACGTCCGCGAAAAGCGTCGCCGGAACTCCTGGCGAATTTGGACGCCGCTCTGGTTTCCAAGAGCCGCAGGAGGTCGGAGCCGCGTGAAAATGTCAAGGACGATCCTCACATCCAATCGCAGCAGGCCGGATCGCAGCAGGGATCGTCGACGCAAAAAACGAACGAAAAAGACCGCCCGATGCTTCGGCAAATGGACCGGGTCCGCCTGGTTCAACGGGTCGCCAATGCCTGTCTTTCCGCGTCGAATCAAAACGGAACGATTCGGATCAAACTCCACCCGGAATCGCTCGGTTCCGTTTCCGTGAAAATCAAAACGAAAAACAAGACGATGAACATCGATCTGGAAGCCGAAACCGAATCCGCCCGGGCCGCGCTGCTGGAAAACGCCGACGAACTCAAACGGCAACTCCGCTCGCAAGGGATGCAGGTCGAATCGTTTCACGTACGCCTCGCGAATCCGTGACCGGATTGATTTTGCGGACTGTCGGCCGACGCCGTGAAGCGTTTACGGAACGGCTTTCATTCTTGGGGACACAATACCGCTTAACGCGTACGCGGCCATGAATCAGCAGTGAATGATTCGGAGGAAGCGGCCGAGTTTCATTTTTTCGGTTTCAAGTGTCGCTCGACAAATTCGACTAATAGGCGAGAGGCTTCTTGGGGCGTACATGCGGCCGCGTCGTGTCCTGCTCCCGGCGTAATAAACATTTCAACTTCGACACCGGCGTCTTTGAGTGCTTTTTCGAAACGAATCGACTGGTCGACCGACACGACGGAATCACGATCTCCGTGAAAAATGAGAAACGGGGCACTCTCTTGATCGACATAAGTCAGCGGACTTGCCTTGGCGGCCAACTCCGGCTTATCCTTGGGAGCGGCTCCGAGCAGCAGAACGACCGGTTCGTTGAGGACGGCAAACTCTTCGGGCTTTTCGGCCATGATCGTAAAATCGGTCGGTCCGAAATAATCGATAACCGCCTGGACATCGCTCGGTTGATCCAAGTGATCGCCGACGTCGAATTCTTTGGTTTTTCCCGTGGTCCCAAGCAAAGCGGCAAGATGCCCTCCGGCTGAACCGCCCCAAACACCGATATGTTCCGCATCGAGATTGTAGGTCGACGCATTCGCCCTCAGCCAACGAATCGCCGCTTTGCAATCTTCGATTTGAGCCGGAAAAGTCGCGGTCGAAGTCAAACGATAATTGATTGCAGCGACGGCATACCCTAACTTCGGCGCTTCGGTGGAGGCCGATTCTTCCTTGCTTCCCGAAGTCCAGCCGCCACCGTGAATCATGACGAGAACAGGCAGCTTATTGACGTCCTTGTAATTCTTCGGCAGGTAGAGGTCGAGTTGTTGACGCTCGCCGCCCCCCTGAACGTAGGGAATGTTTTTGATGATCACGGCGTCATCGCTTTTTAAAAGAACTGCCGTACCGAACAGTACGAGCATTATCATCAATACAAGCAAGATGCGGCGTTTCATGGGATAAAGGGGGCAAATGCGGCATTGAACAATTGCGCCGGTACACGGAATCGCCAATGGGAATTGTTATCCTACTTTTGTGTCAACTCTTTCAACCACTTGACTCGAACGGCGTTTCCGGGGCCGGTCGGGCCTTTGGGATTTTTTTCGTACCGTTTGATCGCTTCGGCGTATTGGCCCAAACGTTCGAACGAACGTCCTAAATTATACGCGATCGCGTTGCTCCAAAGCTGTCCGGACAGAGCAAACGGATCCTTTTCCTCATCGAGAAATTGTTCCATCGCGGCAACCGTTCGTCCGCTTTCCAAACAGGTCAATCCGATCCAGTATCGGGCGTATCGTTTGGCGACCGTGTAAATGGCGAATTTTTCCGGATTCATCCCGGCTTCCGGATTTCGGGCAAGTTCTTCCAGTTTTCGGTCGGACACCCGGGCTTCCTGATAAAACGTGATCGCACTTTCCGGGCCGGACAGCTTTCCCTTGAAGTAAAGCACCCTTCCGATCCAGAGTGAATAATGTTTCGTGGTCGGATCCTCGACATAAAATGCTCCCAAGAGCATTTCGCCCCACTGCGGAAAGGTTTCCCGTTCGTACACGGCCCTAAGCGGACGGAGCGAATGTCGAACTTCGACGATGTTCGCGATCTTGGAAAACCGGTTCGCTTGATCCCGGTACGCTTGGTAAAGCACCATCGACTCTTCTCCGCTAAGCTCTTTCTGGACAAGGCTCATCCGTTGCGAAGCGGTGCATGGGGAAGTGATGAGAAACGCGATTGATTTTTTCACCTGCTCCGAATGAACCGGAAACGGGGCCGACTCCGTGTCCAGTTGACGCAAAAGTTGATCGTTTTCCGCAACCTGAGCAAGCGTCGCAATGTCGTTGTACGCGATTTCCCCGGTTTCGGCACCGCCGGCCGGTTCGTTCGGCTGTTTGGTTCGTTCGCTTAATCGGATCCCTTGCGGCCCGGGAATCGCAACTCCGCAAGCGGGTGAAAAAAGGTAAATCTCGTCGTTCGACAAAACGCCGATCGCCCACGGTTCGTACTGGCCGGGAGAATTTTCTTTTTCGTAAGCGAGTAAACACGCGTCGATTCGGAGCTGTCGAAGAAGGTCGATGAAAACCCAGGTGCGATCGTGAACCGTTCCCTGCCCGGCGAGCAGCGTCAACCACGGTTCCTGAACGGGGGCCGCGATTTGCTGGCCGTTCGGGGCGGTCGTCGTTTCCGGTTTCAAATCGATGTTACGGATCGTCCAATCGAAAATCGAAACGGCTCGGTCGAGATCCCCCTGCTTGTCCCCCTTGGCCCAAAGCGCGATATTTCGCTCCCAAACGACCTGCTTGAAATGATCGACGTCGGCCGGTTGAAAATCCAAAGCCTGGACATCAAACAAGTGGGCGAAATCGGTCAAATGCGACTGGAACGCAACGACACGCTCCAGTTCGGTTTTCACCTGCTCGGCGCGGGAAAGGATTGCCGCTTCCTGGGCGTTTCGAGCGGTTTCCATACGGTCAGCGAGCGATTTGAACATCGCGGATTCCCCTCGGAAGCTGACGGACGACAAACGGGTCAGATTTGCCAACTCTTCCGGCAAAGCGGTAAGGGTCGCCGTCAAGAGCTTGGCGTCGACGGAACCGGATTCATTTTCATTTTGAAGTTTTTTGAACGAGTCGAGAACCGTTTGAATTTTGCCCAAAACACCATCGAACCCGGTTTTCAATTCCGTATAAAGCGGATCGGGTTTCCAGAGTTTATCTTCAGAGCGATTCGCGATCCACTTGTCGAGCTGCCCGACGCGTTGCTGTTCCAGACTCATCCCGGGTAAGCCCCGTAGTGTCGGCGTTTCCTCAAGCGAGTTGAAAAGCTCAAGCACGTTTTGGAACGCTTCGTCGTTGAGCCGGGTACGGTCTTCCGAGAGGAGCCCGCCGACATGGGATTGCTGTCCTTTCTTACCCGGACAGCCGAGCAGGAGCGGAACCGAAAGGAGCACGAGGAAAAGGAGGAGACGTTTCATGAGAGAGAAATAAGAAATAAGAAAACGGAGCGGGAAGCGTAAGCGAGCGTTAATTGTGCTCGATAATCAATTTCATTAAAACCCGATCGCCGGTTTGGGCAGTGTCGGGAGGATTCGTTCGGCGAGTTTAATGTCGGCTTTGGTCGTGATTTTCAGGTTCATACGGTCGCAGGGCACGATTTGGACTTTTTGACCGATTCGCTGGACCAGTTGAGCGTCGTCGGTCGCGGCGAAGGTTCCCCGCTCGGCGTACGCTTTTTCGAGCAGGTCTTTCCGAAAAACCTGCGGCGTTTGCGCTTCCCAGAGATTTTCACGGGATACGGTTTCCTCAATCCAGAACGTCTCTTTTCCGTTGACGTTTTCCTTTTGGGCCCGCTTGATCGTTCCGGTGATCGGAGCCGCGAGGATCGCCGCTCCGTGTCGGATCGCGGCTTCGAACACATCGTCGATCCACAGTTCGCTCACACACGGTCTTGCGGCGTCATGAACGGCGACGAAATCGATTTCCTTCTTCACTTTTTTCAAACCGTTTTCAACCGAGTGGAACCGTTCCTTTCCGCCGTCGGCCAGTTCCAGCTCAAGAAACGCGACGTTTGCCCCGAATTTCCGGAGAAACATTTCCCGGTCCTCGGGACTGACGACCAGGATCACCTGCTTCACCTCGGGCCGTTTCAAAAATCGTTCGGCGCTGTGCATCCAGACCGGTCGGTTGTCGAGCAGGACGAACGGCTTCTTGTTAAACGGATCGGAAAACCGCTTGCTCTCCCCCGCCGCCATGATCAGGACCGCGAATGTTTTCATGAACGTTTATTTTGTCAGGATACAACGAAACGTGTTCCGCAAGTTACGCTTCGCTTCACATGCGGCTCTTTATGGGAGCGGCGGCGTACACTTTTTCCGGTTTGTTCGACGGTTCCTCGAAGTCGGGGCGGATCGGATTCGGCGTGAAACCGATCAGGATAAACGCCAACGTCGCGATTCCGAGGATCTTGCGTGCCGTTCCCAATTCTATTGTATCATTTTGCGTCGGCGGATGCTGCGTTCCCATCAACGCGAGGAGTATGAGCATCAGCGACCAAGTCCAAAGCTCGTTATACAAGACGAGAAAGATCAGCATATAAAAAAGCAAGGCCGAATAAAATCCGGAATGCTTTTTGAACAGGGAATAAAAAACGTGCCCACCGTCCAGTTGTCCGATCGGGAACAGATTTAGCGTCGTGATAAACAGCCCGACCCAACCGGCAAACGCGAACGGATGCCAGTTCAGTTTCGTATCCGCCGGCAACGGACCGTAAATCCAATAGGTCATCCAGTCGAACAACAGCGGCTGACCGAATTCGAACCCTTCCGGATTGAACACGACCGGGCCGATGTACGACCATTTCAGTCCGATCCAGCAGAAGAGAAGCGTCGGAATCAACCCCGCCAACGGACCGGAAATTCCGATGTCGAACAACGCCTTGATGTTCGGAATGCGACCATCCATTCGAATGATCGCGCCCATGGTTCCGATCGGTCCGAACGGCATCGGGATGAAATACGGCAAGCTTGACCGAACGCGATAGCGAAGCGTCTGGAGAAAATGTCCCATTTCGTGACAGGTCAAGATCACCATTACTGCCAACGCGAACAGATAACCGTTCGCTCCGAATCCGAGTTTACCGGCATACCAGGTCGTGTAACAGGTCAACGCGAAGAGAATCAACGGCGTCCGCCAATATCGGACTTTGGCCCGTTGCGCTTCGGCGCGGTCCCAAGCTTCCGCTTGGACGACGAAATCCCGGTTCCACGGCGGAGGAGGTTGCATCGACGGCGGAAACATCGGCTCAAAGGAATCGGGGCGACTGTTCCCGAACGTTCCATAGTGGACTTTCGAACCGTCGGGCCCGTACACGCCCATCGCGTAGAAACCGAGATTGCGGTACTTTTCCTCGGGCGCGCGAGGGGGAGGTGGAGGGGGCGGTTCTTGGTTTTCCGGCGACTCGGGATGCGTCAAACCGGCGGCAACGATTTCTGAATTGCCGGAACCTTCCGAGTAAACGTCGATGATATTGGGATCGTTCCTATTCATGGTCAAGCTTGTACGACTTCGCGAAAATCCTTCTACCGTAAATTGTATCTTGAACCGTCTTTTTCGCAAAGGGCACGGAACCATGTTTACGGTCGAGGTTGGGTGCGTGCAAATTTCCTTGTCTGTTTGGGCAAAATAGGGTGTCATGTCATGCCGAGGTATTCCGAAGCATCTGGTTTCAAGCCGTGTTCGCAACATAATGCGTGTTGCCGGATGCACCAGATTCTTCCCTCCGTGAGT
>JAVBPO010000109.1:0-39071 GCA_031549565.1 Thermoguttaceae bacterium | reverse complement strand
ACTCACGGAGGGAAGAATCTGGTGCATCCGGCAACACGCATTATGTTGCGAACACGGCTTGAAACCAGATGCTTCGGAATACCTCGGCATGACATGACACCCTATTTTGCCCAAACAGACAAGGAAATTTGCACGCACCCTCGGAATACTTTTGCCACAAAGAGCACTTGAATTCAGATCCTCTGTGATCTCTGCGATCTCTATGGTTTAAATGGATTTTGTGTTGGCCTGATATTTTTCTGGCGAAGGGGCCTAACAGGACGACAGCACCCAATTTGATCGCCGATTTTCAATAATTCCCGTAAATGTCACAAAATACATTCATAACATCGCGATATCGGTAAATATTACTGGCTTTTCAATAAAACACGAAACTTCAATCGGTAAATTGGTATCTGTGTATTCGATATTTAATAATTTATTGAGATTATTTGTGTCTTTTTTACCGCATGTCGATTGACGTTCTCTCAAGAATTAGGTATTGTGAGTGGTAGAGTGTTTCCGTTGGAGGGGTGAAAATCCGGAAAACGCCGCTTTATTTCGATCCCCTCAAGGGCCGCTCATGTATCATACCTCCGACTCCAGCAACGATCCGGACCATTCCGCTCCGGAGGAAATGTACACTTACAGACTCCCGGGGTTCGACAGGGATAATCCGCGCGCCATGGTCGGACTGTCGGAGGAAGCAATCCAAAAATCGAAAAGGGTTCCCTGCTCGCTTTCCATTCCCTTTAAGCCGATTCTGATCGTCAGCGATGAGATTTCTTTCCGCAAGCTGTGGAAGCAAACGATTAACGATTCTCAATATCAGACCTACGACTGCTCCTGCGAACATTTTATTACGCTTTCCCAAAAAAACGCGAGCGAATTTTCGATGGTCATTGTCGATACGGACCATCTTTCCTCGGCGTGGGATAACCGTACACGGTTCTTCCATGACACTTACGCTCAAACACCGGTGATCTTCGTCGGTCGCGGGCATACCGAGGCTATTCCGCTGGAAGACTATCCCGAATACCTGATCGGCTGTCTTTTCGAGTTCGACGAAACGATGTTGCTCACATTGGTTCATTCCGGGCTTCAGGTTTATCGAACGATTCGGGAAAAAATCGCGTTCAGCCACTCTTTCGGTATGCCCGTGGTCCCGATCCATTTCGGGTTGGCGGCGCTCCCGATAAGGCGTTTCCAGGGAAATATCGAGTCGATCGCTCCGCGGGACGTGCCGGTCTTTATCGAAGCGGAGCCGGGAATTCGTGCGGATATCGCCGCCCTGCAGATTCACGCTCTGAGCAGCCGCAAACTCGCTCCTTTCGGTTTCGTGCATCTGAATTTCGGATTTCGCGAACTTTATGAGCCGCGACTGTTCGGAATTGAACCGTTAACTCATCCCTACATGCCGGAGGGGCAGATCGGACTTATCGAATTGATGAATCGCGGTACGGTTCTGATTGAAAGTTTCCAGTGCATGCACAAACCGACTCAGGAGCGTCTCCTCTCGTATCTCAAAACGGGAATGCTTTACCGCATCAATGCGTTTGAGTCGCGAATGTGTGATACGAGAATCATCGTAACGAGTACTCTTTCACTGGAGGAACTTGCCGCCGATGGTTCCTTTTCGAAAGAATTGCTGGAGATTTTTTCGAAAAACCGCATGAGAATCCCGACGATGCGGGAGTTTCCCGAAGTCTTGCCGGAATGGATCACTTTCTTTTCCGCGTGGATTTCCGAAACGGATGAACGTCCGAAACCGCCCCAGTTCACTGAAGCGGCCGTTAAGAAAATGATGGACTATTCCTGGCCTGGAAACACGGAAGAATTCATCCAGGTTATACGACGATTGGTCCATACCAACACAGACGTCGTCGACGCGGCGCATGTCGTTTTTAATGAGAGACGCAATGGGGGAACCTCCCTGGCTTCTTTCGTCGGATTGACGCAAGAAGAAATGATCAAGCGGTTCATCCTGGAAACGCTCCGTTCGCAACGGGGCAACCGCGCCGCAACGGCCCGAATGCTCGACATCAGCGAGAAAACTCTATACAACAAACTCCGGGAATACGAACGGGACGAGTTGGTTGAATCGTGAGAGGGACCGTGGTAATACAGTAGGATAAACGGAAGTAAACTCTCAGTAGCGACACGACGAGTCAACGGCCCCGGCGGCGAAAAAACCGATCACCGGCTCGACGAAAACGGGCCTGTGGGTAGAATCGGTAATCGGGTCGCTCTGTCTTGACACGGGGAAAATCTAAAAAAGGAAAACGATGGAACTGATAGATGTATTTTTGCACGTGGACAAGCATTTGGCGGAGATTACCTCTCATTACGGAGCTTGGACGTACATCATCCTGTTCCTGGTGATTTTTTGCGAGACCGGATTGGTCGTCACTCCTTTTTTGCCGGGCGATTCCTTGCTTTTCGCCGCCGGTGCCATTGCGTCGCTCGGTTCGCTGAACGTCCATTCGCTGTTTGTGTTGCTGTTCGTCGCGGCGATTTGCGGTGATACCGTGAATTATCATATCGGATATCTTTTGGGCCCGAAATTCCTGCAAAAAAACAACTCGAAATGGATCAAAAAAGAGTACCTGGAAAGAACGCATCGCTACTTTGAAAAGTACGGCGGCAAAACGATCATCCTCGCACGATTTGTGCCGATCGTCAGAACCTTTGCGCCTTTCCTGGCGGGCATCGGAAGCATGACTTACCGCCAATTTATGTGCTACAATGTCGTCGGCGCATTATTATGGGTCTCTTTGTTTACGTACGCCGGATTTTTCTTCGGGGAAACTCCGTTTGTCAAGAAAAATTTTACGCTCGTCATTTTGGCCATTATCTTCATTTCCGTTTTGCCCGCGGTGGTTGAATTCATCAAGGCGAAAAGGGAAGCCAAAATAACGGGCGCTCCGCTAGAACGAGACGCGGATTCTCAGTGATAATGAATCGTCCGGTTTGACGGTCGATTGGGTGTCGTGTTCGAATTCCATTCGGCGATCGAACAAGTACGCGATTTCCGCGTTCCACTGGAAAGTCCCCTGCTTGCGGACCGATTCGTAACCGAGCAGTACGGAAAACTCGCGATACATCGCCAGATCGGAGCGACCGCCGGTACTGGAAATCGCCCAGGTATCGCCGCCAAAACCGCCGCCCAGATAAAGCCAACGGTCAATCCGCGAATCGCTCCAACCGGTCAGCCGCCGGGCAATACGCGGTTGCGGGGCCATGCACTCGAACTTCCAATCGTTGTTGGGCGTGTAGGAGAAACCGCCGATCGGGAGAACCGGAATATCGCCGCGATCCAGGTACGCGACCCCCATGAGGACTTTCCATCGGGAATTCGGCGTCCAATTCGCTCCGAACATCACCGGGCAGCGGATCGTCTCGTCGGACGTCTTCCCGTCGCCGGAATAACCCGGCGAAGCGTTGAGCATCAGACTCCAGCGTTCGTTGACCGGCTTCATCCACGTTACGGTCAGCCCGGCGTTATACAGCGAGTCGGGAAAAGTCGTCGGGGATTTCCACTGGACGTTCGTGTATTTGAAACCCGGAGTAAACAGAAAAAAGGATTTCTCAAAGAATTTCCATTTCGGACCCGGTAGAGCGAACGTCAATCCGGCTTGGGCATTGGCAAGACCAAGACCGTCGTCCCCCCCTTCGGGAGTCCAGGAGGCCCCGAAAGTGATTCGTTGAATCAGCCGACTCTGCTGCTTTTGTTTCAATTCACTTTCCAGCGAAATTCGGTCCGCCAGACCGCTGAACGCTTCTTCCCGACCGCCGGACGGTTGTGGAACGAACGACAATTCCACAGGCGTATCGTCCTGAGCGGCGCAAAACCCGACCAGGAAAACGAAGGCGATCGTCGATAAAAACGCGGTTCTGAGCATAATGAAAGCAATGTCCGGCGGAACACACAGGCACGATTTCGTAGGATAAGAAAAATGGAATTCCAAGTCAATGTCGATTCAAAGACGCCGTCGTTTGAGGCGTGGGACACAACTCATGATCGCAAATACTCCCAAGGGGCAATGCTTCCAAGGTTCCAAGCGTCGTCGGGGCTGAGCCAACCGCTAACGGTCAGCGTTTCGATCATCCGGCGGAGCGACATCGCGGAGCCGGCGAAAAGCGATGTGTCCTGGGCAAGATGCAGCTTTCCTTCCGGCGTCAGGACGACTTCGTTTCCGATCAGGGTGTGATACCGGCCCGGCGTCATCCCGGCAAACTGCGTACTGTCGCTGACGAGAAACATTTTTCCCTTTTTCACGCGGTGAATCACCTGAAAAATCTCCCGGGAAAGATGGAAGCCGTCGCCGATCACGGACGTCCACAAACCGTCTTCGGCCAGTTGCGACCAGATCGGGTTCGGATGTCGCGGGAGCATCGCGGGAATTCCGTTCCCTAAATGAGTCGCAAGCGTCGCTCCGGCCGCGGCGGCATCGGCGATCTGCTCCGGTGTTGCCGAAGTATGCCCGATCGCGACCCGAATCCCAAGGGCAACGACCGATTCGATGAATGGTACGCTTCTTTCCCATTCCGGCGAAAAGGTTAAAATCCGAACGGAACCTTCGGCAAACTCCTGAATCCGTTTGACCCATTCGATGTCCGGCGGCCGAATCCACTGCGGCGGATGCGCTCCTCTCGCCCCGGGCTGCGGAGAAATAAACGGACCTTCCAGATGAAAGCCGACAACCGCGGATCCTTCCCGATTTTCCGCGTTGAGAATGACGCGAATATTCCGTTCGACCACCGCCGGATCATTGGTAATCAGCGTCGGCAGAAAGTATTCGACGTTTTCACGATGAATCTCGCGACAGGCCCGCTCCACCTCTTCCGTTGAAAGCGTTTCCGCATTGAAGTCGATCCCGGCAAAACCGTTGACCTGCAAATCGACCAAGCCGTTCGGAGGTTGTGTCGGGAGCGGGTGTATCACTTTTCTTCGATTTGATTGAATTCCGTCGAGATCGGTTTCGTAAGATCCTGGAGCAGAGCGTCGGACAGATCAAAATCATCGTCGTCGTCCTTGGAGGCCGACGGTGTCCATTCGAAATCGTCGTCTGCGGCGGCAGCGTGAGCCGGTGCGGCGAGCTCAAAATCGTCGTCGTCCATGAAACTCTGCTCCGCGGGAGCTTCCACCGAGGGGGCCAGATCGAAATCGTCCTCCGCTTCTTCGGCGAGTGGTTCCTCTCCTTTCGGCAGAGAGACAATCTCCGGAAGCGAAACTTCAAATTCGTCTTCCAGAGTCGTCGATTCCTCGGAACCGGCGTCTTTGATCTGAACCGGCGGAACATCAACGACAAAATCGTCTTCCGCAAACGGAGTTTCCTGAACCGGTTCGGGTTCCGGAGCCGGTTCAGGTTCCCGAGCCGGTTCGGGTTCCGGCGTCGGTTCGGGTTCCGGAGCCGGTTCGGGTTCCGGCGTCGGTTCGGGTTCCGGCATCGGTTCGGGTTCCGGCGTCGGTTCGGGTTCCGGCGTCGGTTCGGGTTCCGGCGTTGGTTCGGGTTCCGGAGCCGGTTCGGGTTCCGGAGTCGGTTCGGGTTCCGGCGTCGGTTCGGGTTCCGGCGTCGGTTCGGGTTCCGGAGCCGGTTCGGGTTCCGGCGTCGGCTCAGGTTCCGGCGTTGCGACAGCAGCCGGGGCCCCTCCGCCGAAGACGTTGGAGAATTGACTGAGCATTTGCTGCATCTGCTGAAGCGTGTTTTTCGCGGCAGTCACACGTTGCTCTTCGGCGAGGCGCTCTTGGTCCCGCTTTTGGGTTTCTTCAGCCCATTCGGCCTGAATCCGGGTACGTTCGGTTTCGAAATTTTGGCGGTACGACTCGAACTCGCTTTCCAGACCTTGACGCTTTTGTTCGAGCTCGGCCTGGGCGGTTTGAATCTGCTCTTCGTGCTGAGTTTTGACCGCTTCCAACCGTTGTTGATGGTCGGCGTTAAAACGCTCTTCCGCTTCGGTCAGCTCGGTTTTGGCCGTTTCCAACGCACCGGCGATTTCCGCGACCTGTTCGAGCGATTTCTGGAGTTCAAGCCCGAGCTTCACAAGCTGCGTGCTGACGGAATTGAGCCGGGTTTCCGTATGCGACAATTTTTGGACGAGCGGTTCCAAAGGGCTCGCGAGAGCGGGAGAATCCGTGGGTGAGGATATATTCGACATTGATGAACTCCGGCGGACAATGAGCGTAGTGGGAGAACACCTTCCAAGTAGGTGAACACACTAAAAATAGGTTGAATTTATCCGATTGTCAATCGATTTTTTTCAAAGTCGGTAAAAGAAAAGCAATTACGGTCGATTCGTCGGACTTGAATCGTGAAATCGTTTTTCCATTCCGGAAACCTCGCCAGATTCGACACGACCGTTGCGATCACGGCATTCGAGCCAAATAGACTCCTGATGGATTTGGTTTGGTCTTTGGTCAATCTTAGCGCCGGGGCTTGCCCCGGGCTGGGCTGCGCGAACGGCTTCACTTGAGGGCGTTTGGTAAGAGACGCAACGTTTCACATTACAAACGCGGGGCAAGCCCCGCCGCTAACGGCACGCTCGCGATATCAAGCCAAATTCATTACGACAAAACGCCACAAGTTCTCCTTTTCAGGTTCGAAAGTCAGACAATACAATTATCGGTTTCCGGGGTTTTAAAGGAAGCGAAGAGAACCGTTTCAAGAATTTTGAAAAATTTCCAGAAACATTTGACGAAACGGTGGAAAATTGGTAGTATGTGCAAAACATTTCGGGGACTTTGCTGAAAAAGTCTCCCGTGGCCCCTTGGGAACTCTTCAGATTTCCCGGCTTCGATGGAAGTGTACGGCATTTTCTAATAGGGTGGGTTATGGAAGTACAATTGGTTGTCGCAAGTGGTAGTAAAGCGGGACAAGCGATCCCGATCCAAGGGGAAAAATTCCTGATCGGTCGTGCGGACGATTGCCATCTTAAGCCGCGAAGCGAATTGATCAGCCGTTATCATTGCGCAATTATTTCCGAAGACGGCTACGTTGCGATTCGCGATCTTGGCAGTAAAAACGGCGTGTATCTCAACGGCGAACGGGTCGCCTTGGAAAACGAACTGAAAAACGGCGACAAACTCAGCGTCGGCCCCTTGGAGTTCGTCGTCAATCTTTCCATCGGTACGAAAGTCCCCAAAAAGTCGAAAGTCGATTCCGTCGAAGCCGCCGTCGTGAGAACGGTCGAACTCAAAGAAGAACAAGCGAAAAAAGAAGTCGAGCAAGCCCAACAGATCGAAGAGCAACCGCCGACTCAAGTCGTTCCCCCCAAAGAAGCCCCGGTCGTTCGCGAAGTCGTTGTTGAAAAGCCGGTGGAAAAAGAAGAAGAAAGCGCCGGTTTGAGTGTCGAGGATTGGCTCCTGGGAAGCAGCGACCCGAGCCAGGACGACCAGGAAACGAAACCCGTGAGTGTTCCAAGGCCGTCGACCGTGGAAGTTTTCGTTCCTGAAAACGATCCTCCTCCGACGCCCGTTGAAACGGATCAAACGCCTAAAGAAGGTGATTCCTCCAAGTTCGGAATGAAAAAAACCGCAACCTCCCGGGACGCCGCCGCGAATCTTCTGAAAAACTTCTTCAAAGGAGGAAGATAAAAATAGGTGATAAGTGAGAGGTGATAAGTGATAGAGAGTCTATCACTTATCACCTATCACTTGTTCCTCTCACTTAATTCACCGCCGTTGTTTGCCGCGAAACTGTTTGAAAAGTTCGATTTCGGTTCCACCGGACGGTTGATCGTCTGTAGTGCTTTGGTCGGCGTCGTTTCGGGTTTGATTGCCGTTCTCTTGACGTTTTCCGTCCGGTTCGTGGAAGACCAAATGGTCGGAGTTTACGCCTATGCAGGAATCCAATGGGTTTCGCCGGCGGAAAAAAAAACCGAATCGTCCGCCAGCGAAGAAATCCGGGCAAAGGATTCCGATCACGTTTCGAATCCCTTCATCGCTCCGGAATCGCAACGGGACTCCTTTTTCGGGCTCTACGAGTTTCCCCGATACGGTGTCATCATACTGCTGATACCGGCGATCGGCGGCTTGATTTGCGGGATGCTCGTCTGGAGTTTCGCCCCGGAAGCGGAAGGAGAGGGGATCGAGTGCCTGGTGAAATCTTACCACCACCGCAACGGCATGATGCGTTTTCGGTCCGTCTCCGTGAAGATTCTGGCGACGATCACGACGATCGGCTCCGGAGGTTCCGCGGGAACCGGGGGGCCCTTGGCGATGATCGGTGGCGGGATCGGATCGCTTTTGGCCCGGAAATTAAAAACCAATGCCCAAGAACGTCGTGCGCTCCTCATGGCCGGCGCAGCCGGCGCAATCGGAGCTCTGTTTCAATCCCCGTTCGGCGGGGCTCTTTTCGCGGCGGAAATTCTGTACTGCTCCACGGCAGTCGAGTTTCCCATCCTTTTCCCTTGCATTATCGCTTCGTTGGTCGGCTACGCGACCGGGGAGCTGTTTTTCGCGAAATTCCAGCCGATCCTTCTTCCGGAAAACTTTACGTTTTTTCATGTCGCCGATGTTCCGTGGATCGTTCCATTCGCGGTCGCGGGAATTTTAATCGGTTGGTTTCAGGTCAAATTGCTCCATGAAATACGCAACCGATTTTTTTCCCGGATCGAAATTCCGGAGATTTTCAAACCCGCCCTGGGTGGTCTGTTGCTCGGTTGTATCGCTCTTTTCCTTTCCCCGGTCCGGGGGAGTGGATACAGCTACCTTCAACCGATTTTCGACGGATCGTTGTCGTTGAATGTATTGCTTTGTCTTCTGTTTTTCAAGATTTTGGCGACCTCGTTTACGATTTCCTCGGGCGGGAGCGGCGGGCTGATTACTCCGTCGCTTTTCCTCGGCGGAATGTTCGGTTATGCGTTCGGTCTGCTTGGTCAATCGATATGTAACGGAATCGGACTGCCCGGTCTTGCCCCGGCCCCCACGACATTCATGCTGCTCGGCATGGGGGCGCTGCTCGGGAGCGTCGGTAAAATTCCGCTGACGGCGACTGTCTTGGTTTGCGACATGATTCATTCCTACGAACTTTTGATTCCGATCTTGATCGTGAATTTGCTCCAACTGGCCGTTCATTCGCCGCGGACGACGATGTTTCGCGAACAATTAATCGGTAAAGAAGATTCGCCGGTGTATCTCGGCGATTTTTCCAACGATCTTTTGATGAGGATTTACATCGACGATCTTCCGATCCATCGGCCCAAACCGTTGGTAATCCCGTCGCATACGCCGCTTGCGGATCTGATGCCGCTTCTCGCGGGCAATTCCGCGACGTTATTTCCGGTCGTGGATGAAGCGGGCTCGCCGTGTGGTTTTCTCTTCGCCGGGGATGTTCGCAGTGCGTTCCAGAGTCACGGCCCCTACAAACGCATGGTCGCCGCCGATTTGACGCTGCGACAAGACATGGTTTTGACGCCAAAAGACGACTTGTTGACGGCACTGAAAACCATGGTTCGGTTTGCCACGGACGAAATCCCGATCGCGTCCGGTCCGGAGAAAAAAGAAATCGTGTTTTTGCTTCGTAAAGAAGACATTCTTCGCGCCTATCACACCCAGCTCGCCGGATACCAGAGAAACGACGATACGGAAATGGGCTGATATCAGCTGCGTGCCTGCCCCATGTTTTTCAAAGCACGACGTTTTCTCGCGTCCTTTGGCCCCTCGGTTTTTTAAAACCGATAATCTTGATTTCGTTTTTCGAGCTTGCTAGAATGAAATTAACATTTCTTCCCGATTCTTTGGGATTCGGGATTTTTTTTACTTTTTGGGAAAAGGGTACTTTTATGAAAACCAAAAAAGGTTTTACACTTGTCGAACTTCTCGTCGTGATTGCGATCATCGGCATTTTGATCGCGCTGCTGTTGCCGGCGGTCCAAGCCGCTCGCGAAGCGGCACGTCGGATGCAGTGTACGAACAACCTGAAACAAATCGGGTTGGCCGTTCACAATTTTCACGATTCGAGAAACGGACTCCCTCCGGCCTGTGTCGGCTCCGGAGGCGGCACGGATGGTACGGAAGTCTATTATGCGCGTTGTAATCGACCGACCGTTTGGCCTTTGATCTATCCGTACATGGAGCAAACGGCGCTTTACGAAACGTTCGTCAACGCCAATTACGACGGAAGAACCGGATTTAACGTACGGTTCAGCAACAAGTGGTGGTGGGATGATACCAACGGGTTGAACGCCGAAGGTCGCAAACAGCAATCTTCGCTGCCGATGGTCCTTTGCCCCAGTCGTCGCGCTCCGGGAACCTCCGCCGATTCCGGCAGCAAAGACAACGAGCACGGCGCGGAATCGACTAGCAGCGGACCGGTCGGCGATTATGCCGTCGTCATTCACTATTATCTCCCGACGGCGCATGCAACCGCATGTTGGCACATGGGAAGCGGCGATTCGAACATGATCGGCGCCCAGATCGGCTCCCTCCGCGAGGCGATCCTCTCGTCGACGCTCAGTGGCGGAGCCGTCGGAGACGGCAATTCCTGGCAACCGCGCGACACGTTCTCACGCTGGGCCGACGGGACCAGTAATCAAATCGTCTTCGGCGAGAAGCACATCCCCAACGGTTATATTGGTCGATGCTCCGTGACCGATGCGGACGGAAACCCGAGAACGCAAGGCGACTGCTCCATTTTGACCAACGGCGAAAACCGTCAAATCGCGACCTTCCGTGCCGTACGAATTGTAGACGCCTTCCACACCCAGGACCAGGATCGTCGATTCGGAATCGTTTCCAGCAAGGATATGGATCTTCACAACATGAGGCCGACTTTCGGAAGCGCTCATACGGGAACCTGCAACTTCCTGATGGGAGACGGATCCGTACACGGTCTTTCCACGACGATCAGCGTCGACACCCTCGCCTGGTTGGGCGGCTGTAATGATGGAAACACGGTTTCCATCCCGTAAGACGACGCGGGGATAGTAAGCGATCTGTGTTGCGCACGAAGTGAGCAGCGTAAAAGGGGGCGTGGTTAGTCAGGTAAAGTATGCTGAAATGATGGGGTCGAAACAGCCCAAACGCCGGTCCCCGGTAATCCGGGGAGAGGGGACCATGTTTTCTGATCGAAATCCTTCACCGTTTATCTCTCTTTGCTTGCTGTTTTCACGCTCCCTCTTTTGTTTGACTCCGTACAAAACATCGTGGCGTTATCGACTCTTCTTCCATCACCAAAAATTTGACTCGACCTCTCTCATTCAAAAACATGCCAAAGAAAGCTATACTCATTGTGATGATGGTTGCCCTCTCGCTCTTTTCAGTGGGGTGTGGTAGAAATCCGAAACTTACCGGAAAAGTGTTTTACTCCGATGATAATTCGCCGGTGACCCAGGGAACCGTTATTTTTCTCAGCAACGATTATACGGGACGTGGCGAAATCGGAAAAAATGGTTCGTACTCCGTTTACTCGGAAAAAGATGGTACCGGCATTCCTCCGGGAACCTACAAAGTTTACCTGGACGGAACGGACAAGGCTTCCGTGAGCGGCGGAGGTGTAAAACTTGAACCGCTGGTTGACAGGAAATACACCAAACCGGATACTTCCGGCTTGACGATAACGGTTAGTAAATCGCAAGTCTATGATTTACCGGTCGAACGGCCCCAATAATTGGAAGCGGTTTTCCTGCGTTTTGACTTTATGAATCCAACTCCTCTCCGTAATTTCGTAACCTGCCCGCACTGCTGGGCCGAATTTCCGGTCGACCAAGTGCTTTGGGTTTCCGAAAGCGCGGAGAATCTCGGCGACATCCGGCTCGGCGAAACGGCGCAACAGCGGTTTTTGCCGACCCGATTCGACGCTCGCGGGCTTGCGCTCGATTCGGCGGGTTTCGTCTGTCATAAACTCGCCTGTCCGCATTGCCACTTGGTCGTTCCACGTTCGTTTTTGGAGATTCTGCCGTATTTCGTTTCCATCGTCGGCGCTCCGGCGTCGGGAAAATCGTACTTCCTCGCGTCGATGGTCTGGAAACTCCGTCATACGCTCCCAGCGGAATTCGGGCTCGCGTTTTCCGACGCCGATCCGGAATTGAATCTTCGCCTGCACCAATACGAATCGACGCAGTTCATCAGCGACGATACGAACCAACTCGTCGCGCTGGAAAAGACCGAAGTGTACGGCAGTTGGTACAGCACGGTCCTGTTTAACGACCAACGAATTTCGTACCCGCAACCGTTCGTCTTTTCGATGGTTCCCATGTCGGACCATCCCCACGCCGACAACGCGATGCGGTATTCGCACCTGCTTTCGCTCTACGACAATGCCGGCGAAAGTTACCTGCCCGGCGCCGACGCGGGAACGCATCCGGTCACGCGGCATTTGGCGCAAAGTCACGCAATTTTCTTCCTTTACGATCCGACGCAGGACCACCGGTTTCGGGTCGCCTGTCGCGGAAAAAGCAACGATCCGCAACTCGCCGAATCGGTCGATGGAACGCCGGTTCACCGCAGTCCGATGCGGCAGGATACGATTTTCGCCGAAATGGTTAAACGCGTCCGGCAACAACTTGGCCTTCCGACCGGCCAACGGCACAAAAAACCGCTTTACGTTGTCGTTACGAAATTGGACGCGTGGTCTCACTTGCTGGGTGAAACGGACTGGAGCGTCCCGTGGAAGCGGGTCAAATCCCGGGACCCGGCCAATTTAATGGTCAAGAAAAACGCCGAGGGAACGCAACCGATCCTGCCGACGGTCAAGCCGAAGCCGGCCGAACCGGAAAACGAGTTCGGTTTTGCCGACGACTTGGAAGATTTTTTCGCAATGAGCGATGCCCCGAAGAGCGAAACTCCGGAGAAAGAAACCGCGGGAAAGCCGTTTCGCAGCGCTTTGGCCGGTTTCTCGACGCGCCGGGTCGAAGACGTTTCGGACAAGCTCCGATCGCTCCTGATGAATATCGCGCCGGAAATCGTGATGAACGCCGAACAGTTCGCCGAGGACGTCCGCTTCATCCCGACCAGCGCGACCGGACTGGCACCGACGCTCGACCCGAAGTCCGGCATTCTCGGCTTTCGCCCCAAGGACATCTCCCCGATCTGGGCGGAGGTTCCGATACTTTATGCGATTGCCAAATCGACCCGGGGAATCATTCCCGTGTTACAGCCGAAGAAATAACTCTCGGTCAAGCCGTTTGAACGCGAAATTTTGTAACGCTTCGTCCAACTCTTTGAAGACCGGTTTGCCGACCAGGAACGTGAAAATCTCGTTCGCTTTTTTGATCGGGTCGACATCCGCGAAGCGGTCCGGGTAGAGCGTTTTGCCGGCGAACCAGGCGTTGACGAGCACGGCGTCGTGATTCACGAAATAAAACGTGTTCGGCAGCAGCGTGTAAACTTCCCCTTTTTGCACGGCGGAAAGCGAGCGGTAAGCCGGATCCGTTCGCAACTCCGCAAGACCGCTCGAATTCCCAAGAACGAGTGTCCCGAGGTCCAGAAAAAGAACGTCGGGATTCCACTGGAGAATTTTTTCTTTGGCAAGCATCCTGTGCCGGTTCCCCAGAATCGGGTCGCTCGCGTTTTCCTCAAGCGGCGTCCTTGCACCGATGAGTTCCAGCGGCGGATAGCCGGCTTCGGACGAGTTGAAACCGTGCGAACCGCTGTAGGACACGCCGCCGACGTAAACGAGCGGTTTCGGCCGGTCGATATTTTCCGTCCGTTTTTTTAGTTCGGCGATTTCCCGATCGAAAAACGCGATCACTTCTTCGGCTCTTTCCGGTTTTCCAAGAGCGGTTCCGATCAAACGGAGCCCGGCGTCGAAATCTTCCCGGCCGACCGTGATCCCACGCATCGGAACCAGGAGCACGGGAATGCCCGTCCGCCGAGTCAATTCGACCGGATCGTACCCGGCGCCGGTATCCGCTTTGATAATCAGTTGCGGTGGACGTTTTTGTGCGAGCAAAAGCTCCGGATTATCGCGTCCACTGGTTTCCCCGGCGATCGGCATCTCCTGAAACTCCGGATGCGCGGCCAGGTACGCTTTCGTTCCCCCCCGCTCCGCGGATTTGCGTTCGTTGCTGTCGACGCAAAAAACCTTGTCCGCACAATCGAGGTACACGACCAACCGAAGCGTTCCGCCGCTGCAATAGACGCTGTCGATCCGCTCCGGAACGAGTCCCTGTCGACGGTAACTCTCCCACTGCTCGATCGTGCGAATCGGTTCCAGCTCCACAGTCGAACGACTGCAACCTGTTAAGATCACTGTAGTGGTGAACAATAAGACAAAGATGAAAATGGGAGATTTCATTGAATGGATTTCCGGGTTATGAACCACAATACCGCTTACTTCGTGCGCGGCTCTGATTCGAAACTGTAAGCGTATTCGGAAATGTAGCGAGCGTCAACCGCTGGAACGCTGGGGCGAAAATGCGGTTTTTTTGAAATTCGCCTATTATGACAACAGTTTCCGCGGGGGTTATTCCGAAGATAACGGATACGATGCGCAAATGTTTGCGTTTTGCCGGTCGTATAATTCAACAGAGATGTTCTGATTGCCGGTGCAAAACTATCAAGGGCGAATTCAATGATTCCTGATCGTGTTGCTATTATTTCCCGTCGTTTATCCAAAATGCTCGCGTATACCGCGTCGGCGTTTTTGATCGTCCTTTTCTTTTCCAACGCTGCCGATGCGCAATCCTGGGCTGAGAATATGTTCAGGATTAAAAGCCATGACTTCGGCAACGTCCCCTTGCTGTCCGACACGCATTACAGCTTTGTGTTCCACAACACGTCGAAGCAGGATATTCATATCGCGTCCGTCTCCTCTTCCTGCTCCTGCACAGATGCGTCCGCTCCGGTCACGACGATCCGCAGCGGCGAAAAGGGGGAGATTATCGCGAAAATTAATACCAGCGGACAGCACACTAAGAAAAAAGGGGCGACGATCACGGTCCAATTCGATAAGCCGAGTACCGCCTTCGTGCAGCTTGAAGTGTCCGTTTACATCCGTCCCGACATCGTCCTTAACCCGGGCGCCGTTGATTTCGGGGCGATTCGGGAGGGACAGGAGGTCGTCAAGAAGGTTCAACTCCAGTATGCCGGCGACCCAAATTGGCGTTTGGTTCGCATTGATCGCGCGAACAAAAACCCTTACATCCATGCCCGAGCCGAACCGCAGGACAATCAGGGGAACAGCCGCGAAATCACTTACAATATCCTCATCACGCTCAGTGAAAAGGCTCCGGCAGGGGGGATTCAGGAGATTTTGCGTTTCATCACCAACGACAAAAATTCAGTCGCGATCGAGCTCCCGGTGAACGGCATGATCATGGATCCGCTCGTCGCCAAACCGTCGCCGTTCCAATTCGGATCGATTGCGCCGGGCGAAACCGTGACGAAATACCTCGTTCTGCGAGCGTCCCAGCCGTTTCGCGTCAGAAGCGTCCGCTGTCCCGAAGATCGTCGGTTCGTTTTTTCGCCGTCCGACCAATCGAGCAGCATCCACATCATCGCTGTGACCGTAACGTCCAAGCAGGATGTCCAGGAAAAAGTCGCAAGGACAATCGACATTGAAACGACCTTGGAGGATCAGGGACGGATCAAGGTTCCGATTTATGCGAGATTCCTTTCCGCCGAGAGTGTGAACACGCACGAATTTTACGCCGAACCTTGGAAACCGTTGATTTTGGGGCTTGAAGATCCTGACTTGGCTTCTGGAGCCGAGGCCGCAACGGAGAAAAAGCCCCGTCTCAAAGCGATCGGACTTCGGTCGACGGAATTCGGCGAGTTGCCGATTGACCCGAAGACGCTCAACCGAGTTTCTTCCGGCGAAAAACGGTCCGAAGAAGCCCAGGCTCAGGTTCCTCATCCGGAGGAAAGTCCGACGGAACCGGAGAAGGCCAAAGAGAACGAAACGCCCCAGGAACCACCGCAGGAAGCCGAAGCGGAGCCCGAGAACCCGCAGTCGAGGAAAGTTCCACCGATGGTGAACGAATACCCGCCAGAAACCGAAATCCCGGAAAGCGAGATTACTCAAGACTGGGTTCCGTTGGCAAAGACTAAAGACGCGGACACGCCGTCCGAAGATGATTCCGGACTCGTCGTTCAAGGAACGGAAAGCTCCAACGACTGGCAACCGAGAGATTCTGCTCGGAAAGAACCGGCTCCTGTGCGTTCGAGCTTACCG
This sequence comes from Thermoguttaceae bacterium, assembly GCA_031549565.1. Lineage (GTDB taxonomy): Bacteria > Planctomycetota > Planctomycetia > Pirellulales > Thermoguttaceae > JAVBSX01. Next base: position 22,977 of record JAVBPO010000109.1, on the reverse strand, counting down.
GCTCAATCGCCGCTCACCTTGGAAGGGCCGAAACGGTTAGGTAGAGCGAAGTTCGGCGTCCCGCAACGGGCGTTTGCCGTCGACTCGGCGAACAGGGAAACGGCTGAAATCGCATCCAATCCGCCTAAGACAAGCGTCGGCAAGCCGGTTCTTCTCAAAGAGCGAACGGAGCAAAAGCCGAAAGTGACTTCACGGCAGGAAAAACCGGAAGTCCTCTGATCAAACGCTTCGCGGTCAAGGCCGAAGAGACAATGGAGGGAGCGTTTTCCCAACCCCTTTTGCGCGCACCCCGCGGTTGTGTGCAAATGGAGTGGGAAGTTTCTTGAGCACTGTTCCGGTTGTCATTCCGGACGTTTTTCCCGGGGAACCAGGAGAAACAGGAACGCCGCCGCGACGACCAGCAAGCCGATCACTAAAAATGTTTTTTGAAACAGGATCAATGTTTTTGCGTGCGGGTCGACCCGCACGTGTCCGGCGAAGAAAATCAACAACGTCGACGCAACAGCGACCCCGAGGCTCGTCGCCATCTGAATCAGGATCGAAAGCAGACTGTTCCCCTCGCTTTTCAATTCTTCCGGCAAGTCGTAAAGCGTAAGGATCGTGATCGAGGAAAATTGCAACGCATTGACCATGCCGAGCAGGGCGAGAAAAACCAACAGGAGCGGGTAAGGGAACGAAGGCGTCAGAAAAGCCCAAAGCGACACCATGACGCCCAGCAGCACCGTATCCCAGAACAAAAACCGCCGGAAACCGCAAATGCGCAGAATCGGCTCGACCAACCGCTTGGCGACGATCGCGGCCGCGGCCAGCGGAATCATCGTCAATCCGGCAGCGAGCGGCGTGTATCCGTAAGCAATCTGGAGCGTCAACGGAATCAAAAACGGCAACGTCCCATTCGCCAACCGCGCGACGAGATTCCCGGCGATTCCGATGGAAAACGTCCGGATTTCGAAAAGTCGCGGTTCGAACAGCGGTACCGCGGTCCTTCGAATGGAAACCGCGAATGACGCCAGGCACCCTGATCCGCCGAGTAAACACAGGGCGACGACGTGCCATGGAAAACGCAATTCCCCCGCCCCGTCGAGCCCGAGCATGATCAGGACCATCGACAGGCCGAATAACGTGAACCCGAGCAGGTCGAAAGGCCGATGTCCGTCTTTCAGATCGGGAAGATAGCGCAACGCCAACGTCGCACCGACGATCCCGATCGGAATGTTGATCAGGAAAAGCCAATGCCAGGTCGTGTATTCGAGGATCAAACCGCTGAGCGTCGGACCGACCAACGGACCGATCAAACCGGGGATCGTAATGAAACTCAACGCGGATATCAATTCATGTCGAGGGAATACCTTGATCACGATCAACCGCCCGACGGGAACCATCATTGCCCCGCCGATTCCCTGCACGACGCGGAAACAGACGAGCATGGGAAAATTCGGCGCCAAAGCGCACAGTAATGATCCGAGTGTAAAAATCGAAATCGCGGTACAGAAGACTTTTCTCGTTCCGAAACGATCCGCCAACCACCCGGAGACCGGGATCAGCAGTGCGACGGTCAGCAGATACGCGACGAGAACCATCTGCATCGCGATCGGGCTGCGGTCGAACGCTTTGGCCATGCGGGGAATCGCGTTGTTCAGGATCGTCGCGTCAAGCATCTCCATGAAGAAGGAGGTTGCGACGATCCAGATCAGGATTCTCCGGCCGTGCGGCGTGTCGGAAGTGGAGTTATTCATGGCGGCACCGTCCCCGGGAAAACGCGTATCGGTCGACGTTGCGGCGGAGGACTTCGATTTCCGGCTCGGTGAAACCATGGTGTCGTCGCAACAATTCGTATTCCCCTTCGAGCGTGTTGCCGAAGAACGCGGGATCGTCGGTCCCGATCACGATCGGCACGCCGAAGTCGAACAGCGTTCGGATCGGGTGGGATTCCAGGGACGCGACCGCACCGAGTTTCACGTTGCTGGTCGGGCAGATTTCCAGCGGGATGTCTTTTTCGATCAGCAGTCTCATGACCGTTTTGTCGCGTGCGGCGGTGATACCATGCCCGATCCGCTCGACCTTGAGGATTTCGACCGTCCGGCGAACGTGGTCCGACCCGCAAAACTCGCCGCTGTGCGCGGTGCGGTGCAAGCCGAGCGATTTCGCCCGCTCGAACACGGACGCGAACGGCTCGATCGTGTCGTCGCTTTCCGGTCCGGAAAGATCGATCCCGACGATGCGAGGGTGCGGATGTTGTTCGATGAAATCGAGCGTTTGATGCCCCCATTCGGCGATTCCGCCGGCCCGAATGATCGAGAAGATCAAACGGATGTCCACGCCGAGATTTCGTTCCGCCTCCTCGAACGCGTCCAGGAGCGGCGGGAGGAATTTTTCAAACGGTATACCGCGCCGGACATGGGCCAAGGGAACGCAAAACGTTTCGCAGTACGTGATCTTCTGTCCGGCCAGACCATTGGCGAACGCCGCGGCCAGTTCGAAGAAATCCCGCTGTTCCGTGATCGGTTTGAAAATCGCCGGAAAAATCGCGTTGAATTCCGTAAAATTTTGAAAAGAATACGTCCCTTCACCCGGCGGGGCGATTCCTTTGCGTTCGGCGATATCACGGAGCGTCTCCAGCCGGACGCTTCCTTCGAAATGAAGATGCATGAGGTGTCACATATTCGTCAGGTCGTCTCCGCCGGACGCGGAGAGGAGTTTCGAAAGCGAATCGGCGACCGCTTTACGGTGTTCGGCGTATTTGGTGTACACGCGACATATTTTAAAGCTTTGCGGGATGTGTCGGAACACTTCCTCTTCTTCCAGCGAACGAACGCGATCGGTATTCGAGTCGTACAAAAAATTGAGATTTTTCGTCGGCAGATTCTTGCCGGGCCGGTGCAAGTGCCTCGCGATGTCGACCCGGAGCTCGATTTCCCGGAGTTCTTTGGGGAGTACGCCCCGGATTGCGGTTTCGAAAAGCGTCGGATTGGAAAAAATGCTCGAGCGTTCCTTTTCGTCCGTCTGGAAAATCGCGGTCGTTTCCGCGGCGACTTTCCACGGAATATCGCGGCGTAAAAACGCGTCCCACTGCTTGCCGAGCCGTCGTTTTTCCGGGTGCTCCGCACGGCTCCAGAAGGCGACTTCCGCCATGAACGTCCGATCGGTCAGGAAACGGTATTCGTCGAGATTTTCCGCCGGATTGCGATTGGGATTCACGCCGCTGAATTCGCGAATCGGGAATAAAAACGGCTTGCTCTGCTCGAAAAGATCTGCGAGCGTCAGGTCGACGGCTCGAACGGTCCGATGAAAATAAACGGACCGAAAAAGCTCCGCGCGAACGGTCAAAAACTGTGTGAGCGTCGAAAACCCTTTCTGGTGAATCGTCAATCCTTGCGGCGAGAAAAACGTATAATGCAGCATTCGGTCGATGTTGAATCCCGAACGATTGACGCCGGTAAAATAGGCGTCACGGAGAACGAAATCCATGTTGTCGACCGTGTACAGCCCGCAAAAGAGCGTTCGCAAAAGGCGCAACCATTTCGGAACCCCCTCGGCGTCTTCCTTTTCCGGCCGAACGATGAGAAACGCGACCTGGGCCGGATCGAGAATTTCGCTCGGCTGAAACCTTCCTTTGGGACAGCGACGAATCGCGCGGATCAATTCGCCGAGTTCACGCTGGATGATGATCGCGCCGAGTTTTTCGTGGGTCAATCCGAAATCGGCGAGAAAATGCGAATCGAAAAAATGCCCGAACGGCCCATGTCCGACGTCGTGCAAAAGCGCCGCGATCCGCAAAAGCGATTCGATGTACGGACGGCTTGGCAGATTCTTCGACCCGACCGTTTCCGCCGCCAGACTCGGGTAAAGCTGTTCAATCGCCCGACTCGCCAAGTGCATTGCTCCGAGCGAATGTTGAAATCGGGTGTGTTCCGCCGTCGGATAGACGAACCACGACGTTTGCAACTGATAAATCTGCCGCAGCCGCTGGACCCAAGGGGTGTCAATCAGGTCCCGCTCCGTTTTTTCCCCAGGCTCGTCGTCGGCGTCCGGGGAGCAGATCGGAATGAATCCGTGAACGATATCCTGAGAAAGGTTTTCGCCGGAATAGTATTTATCCATGTCGATAGACTGAAAAGTAAGAAAGAAACGACTTTTTCACATTATACCGCCGACAGGGATTCGTTCAACAGCGGTGCTGGAGTGTGGCGCGCGAGGGTGCGTACCGTATCCGAGTGAGGCGGTTCGAACGGGTTGGCGTTTTCCCGTCCATGCGTTATACTCATGGCGTGTTTTTTCGTTTGCTTTCTACTTCGCCTAGAGTCTTCTTTTTCGACGCTTCATGGGTATTTACGATCGGGACTATTATCACGAATCGCCCGGCTCCCGACGCGGCCGCTCTTACGGGTCGGGCTGGTCGATGGTTACGAAAATCATCGTCGCCAACGTCGCGGTTTTTCTCGCTAACGGTTTGCTGACTCCGGACAACCGGCTTTCGCTGACACTTGCGATCACTTCGCATACAATTGAACGCCCATGGGAATATTGGCAATTCCTCACGTACGGCTTCGTTCACGAACCGTCCGGGATCACGCACATTCTTTTCAACATGCTCGGACTGTTCTTTCTCGGCCCGGAAGTCGAACGGCGGCTCGGGAGTCGGGAATTTCTCCGCTTTTATCTGGCGACGATCGTTTTCGGCGGCCTCGTCTGGGGAATCTGTAACGTCAATACGCCGCAACGTTCACTTTGCTGGGGCGCGTCCGGCGGCGTGGTCGGCGTTTGCGTTCTGTTCGCCATGCTTTTTCCGCATCGAACCATTTTATTCTGGTTCATTCCGATGCCCGCTTGGATGCTCGGCGTGATTATCGTCGGGCAGGATGTTTTTACAGCCCTGTGGGGAAATTCAGGGTTCGGTATGGGGAATCAGCGAGTCGCCGTCGCCGTTCACTTAGCGGGAGCGTATTTCGCGTTCGTCTATAAAAGCTACGGCTGGAATTTCGGACGAGGACTCGAAAAGTTTCACCGCCGGTTTCTCGCTCCCATCTTTACACCGCGTCCGAAAAAGCCGAAACTGAACCTCTATGACCCGGACGAAGAAAAACAAACCACACTGACCGAAGAAGAAAAACTCGCCGCGCAGGTCGACGAGGTACTGAAAAAATATTCCCGAGTCGGCGAATCCGGCCTGACACCCGAAGAAAAAGATATCCTCCAGAAAGCGAGTAAGATGTATAGGGAGAAGGGGAAATAAGAAATAACAAATATTTTCTGACTCCTGACTCCTGACCCCTGACTACTACTTCCACGCTCGCTTACGCTTCCCGCTCTGTTTAACTTCCCGCCCCGTTTGAATTTCACACAATTTATACACATGTCTCGATTTATCGCCATTGTCGTTTTGCTGGGGTGGTTTGCCGGGGTGGTTCGGGGGGCGGATCAGCCGCAGTGGGGGGAATGGTTTTCGCGAAATATGGTTTCGTCGGAAACGAACCTGCCGGACCGCTGGAACGCCGGACGTCGGGACTCACGCACCGGGCAGATCGATCTGAAAACGGCACAAAATGTCCGCTGGATCGCCCCGCTCGGCGAAGTCGTTCATGGAACCCCCGTCGTCGCCGAAGGTTGCGTGCTCATCGGTTCCAACGGGACCCGCTCCAAACGACCGCAACTCCAAGGGGATCGCGGCGTCTTGACCTGCCTCGACGAAAAAACCGGCGAACTGCTTTGGGAACTCGTCGTTCCGAAACTCACGGAAATCAAATTCGCCGATTGGTTCAATGTCGGGCTGTCGTCGGCGCCCGTGGTGAGCGACTCGAAAGTCTACATCACGACCAATCGCGGCGAAATCGTTTGTCTCGATCTTTTCGGGTTGAAAAACGGAAATCAAGGTCCGTTCCTGGACGAAGCGAAACACGCCGTTGATCCGGGAATGGAACCGATCGAACTCAACGACAAAGACGCCGACATTCTTTGGTTGACCGATCTGGTCGACGAGCTCGGTGTTCAATTCCATAACGCGACGAACTGTTCGCTCCTGATCGACGGCGACCTGATTTACGCTTGCACCGGCAACGGCGTCGATTGGACGCATCGCCGCGTGATGAATCCGGTTGCGCCGACGCTGATCGTGCTGGACAAAAAGAGCGGTCAAGTTCTTGCCAAGGATGATTTCCGGCTCGGGCCGAATATCGTTCACGGACAGTGGTCGTCCCCGACGCTCGGGGTGGTGAACGGTCGCAAGCTAATTTTCCAGGGAACCGGAAGCGGATACCTTTTTGCCGTGGACGCTCTTTCGGACGAAGCCGCGGAAAAGGCGAGAACGACCGGCGAACCGGCAACTCTCAATACCGTTTGGAAATTCAACGGGCACCCGCTCGCCCAAACGCAGGAGATCGTTCCGCTGGAGCATTTCCACGATACGCGTTCGTACGAAGTGATCGGCAATCCGGTGTTCCAGGACGACAGGCTTTACGTCGCGTTCACGCAGGAGATGTTCCACAACATCCCGGACGGTTGGCTGCTCTGCTTGGACGCGACGAAAACCGGCGACACCACGCGGACCGGCGGACTGGTTTGGGCTTACGACGGTATCACCAGCAGCTCTTCGACGGTCGCGGTCGCCGACGGGCTGGTTTACATCGCCGACGGATCGGGTAAGCTTCACTGTCTCGACCGCGAGACCGGCAAACTGTATTGGGTCCAGTCGCTCGGGGCGCCGATCTGGGGTTCGCCGCTGGTTGCCGACGGCAAGGTTTACTTGGGAACGCTGGGCCGCAAGTGCTTCATTTTCCGGCATGGGAAGGAATACCAGTTGATTTCACAAACGACGGTTCCCGACCGAATCCAATCGTCGATCACCGCCGCCAACGAAACGCTTTTCGTCCCCATGTTCGGCGCGATCTACGCCGTGGAAAAGGAATGAAACCCGTCGAAGAGCAATCCATGAAAAAACGAAAAACATCCGTACAGCCGTCCCTTTTCCCGGAGCCGCCCACGTTCGACCGCGTGGAAAACAAGGACTGTCTCGAAGGAATGTTGGAACTTCCCGCCGGGTGCATCGATCTGGTCTTCGCGGATCCGCCGTTTAATATCGGGTACGAATACGACAAATACTCCGACAAGCTCAAAGCGGACGATTATCTGGCCTGGTCGAAAAGGTGGATGGGCGAAGTCCGCCGCGTGCTCAAAGACGACGGATCGTTTTGGCTCGCGATCGGGGACGACTTCGCGGCGGAGCTGAAAGTGTCGGCGACACGCGAACTCGGATTCATTTGCCGCAGCTGGGTCGTCTGGTATTACACGTTCGGCGTCCACTGTTCCCGGAAGTTTACGCGATCCCACACACATCTGTTTCATTTCGTCAAAAATGCGAACGCGTTCACGTTCAACGACGAAGCGGTCCGGGTCCCCAGCGCCCGACAGTTGGTGTACGCGGACAAGCGGGCTAATCCGAAAGGACGCGTTCCGGACGACACTTGGATCCTCCGTCCGCACGACGTTGCCGAAAGTTTTACCGACGATCAGGACGTCTGGTATTATCCTCGCGTTTGCGGTACATTTAAGGAGCGAACCGGTTGGCATTCGTGTCAGATGCCGGAGCAGGTCCTCAGTCGCATTATCAGGGTTTCCTCGAATCCGGGCGAAGTCGTGCTTGATCCGTTCCTCGGAAGCGGTTCGACCGCATGTGTCGCGAAAAAGCTTGGCAGACGTTATCTCGGCTACGAATTGTCCGGCGATTACCTGAATCAGGTCCGCGATCGCCTATGCAACATCGAAGAAGGCGATCCCCTGGTCGGCACGGAAACCCCCCTCTTCTCCGTACCCACAACCGACAAAGGAAAAAAAGTGAAAGACACCGACCAGAGCGGAACGCGTAAGCGAGCGTTGCAAATAAGAAATAAGAAATAAGAAATGAGCTTTTTTCCTCAATTCATAATTCAAAATTCGTAATTCATAATTCATAACTCCGATGGGTACACGCATACCGCTCAACAAGGATTATCTGAAAGAACTCGAGTTGGAGAAGAAGCTGCAACTGAGTACTTCGGAAATGGGACTGCCGGTTCGAACGACGAATTGTTTGGACGAACAGGGTATCACAACGATCGGCGATCTGCTTCGCTGTACCCGGGAAGAACTCCTGGCCGTTCCCAACTTCGGCGAAAAAACGCTGGAAGAAGTGTACAAAGCCCTCGAAAAATTCGGCTTCTACCGTAAAGGACGAGAGCCGAAAGAAAACGGGGAATCGTAAAGTCAGGAGCCGTAAATCAATAATCCGAATAAACGCACAAAACAGATCTGTTCTCTTAGCCCCAAAGGGGCGATACGTCTATAACCGCCGGTGCCAACCGGCGGATAGCGGCGACAAACGCTCCCCAGCCCCAACGGGGCGTAACAGAATCGTGAAAATGAATGTAGGAAAAAGTAGCGCCCCGTTGGGGCTGATCTTTCTTTGGATGCCGTTTCCCCCGGCTTGCGCTCTCGCTGTACCACACAAATATATTATTATTGGGCTGTTGTTTGCGAAAATCGGGTAAAACAGGCAGGGCGTGGAAAGGAGCAGCCGAACGTCAATCTCGCGAAAGGACTCAAAATGGAAAACGCATGGTTCATGGAGGAATTGAAAACTGCGGAATTGGGCGACAAACCCATTCCATATTTCTTCTCCAGAAATCCCGAAAGGACTCTTTCGACAGGACCATTACCTGATGATCCAAGATTCCGATTATCTTGAAGCGTCGGAATGGGAGGTTCGACCGGTCTCCGAACGAAGGCCGGAAAAACGAAAACGGGCCGAGAATTCCCCCACCTATCGGGCGGGAAAATGAGGCAAAACGGGCTATCACAGATAACCGTCCTACAGACGAAAGAATCGCGTAAGTCCTTGAAGCACCGTAAAATGCGGGGCTTGGAGCGATTTGAATAACGATGCGCGAATACCCCCTACCGGAGTCGAACCGGTGTTATCGGACTGAGAACCCGATGTCCTAGGCCACTAGACGAAGGGGGCAACCTATGGGCCCCTATTCTCTTCCCGTTTCCGTTTTTGTCAAGCCGGGCACGGAAACACGATACCTTAAACCGAGAAGGATCGCCATGCCGTCCCTATTTGAAGTCGGTTTTGAGAACGCCGCGATCGAGTTCCCGGACGAAATGCATCTTCGCGGCCAGTTCGCGGTCGTGTGTTACGAGAATCAGCATGATTCCGTTCTCTTTCGAGTGATCCAGAAGATTCTGAAACAACTCGGCAATGGTCGCGGCGGTCGAGCGATCGAGATTTCCCGTCGGTTCGTCGGCCAAGACCAAAGCGGGACGGCGAACCAGAGCCCGGGCAATCGCGACCCGTTGCCGTTCTCCCCCGGACAGTTCCCCGGGCCGATGATCCAAACGGTCGCCGAGCCCGAAACGTTGGAGCAGCTCCTGGGCGTAAGATTTTTGCGACTCGGAAACCGCCCCGTCGGCCAAAAACGGAACCAGGACGTTTTCCAACGCCCCACATTGGGGAAGAAGATGGTGGTCCTGAAAAATGAAACCGATTCGATTCCGTCGAAACGCGGCCAGATCGTTTTCGCCCAGCCCCAAAGGGGAAACGCCGTCCAACTCGAACGTCCCGGACGTCGGCGGCTCCAAGGTTCCCAAAATATTCAAAAGCGTACTCTTTCCCGATCCGCTCGGGCCGACGACCGCGAGCGATTCACCCGGCTGAAGCTGAAACGTACAATCCGCCAAGACGGTAATCGTTCCGCTGCGAGTCGAATAATCCTTGGCGATTTTCCGAACGTCAAGCATGGCATTTCCTTGGGAACGCAGGCTTCCAGCCTGCCAGTGGGCGGTTTAGGGACCGGCATTCATCGCTTCTTTCCGCTTCGCGCGGAGCAGGCAAGATGCCCGCTGACCCAGGTGCAGGCAAGATGCCTGCGATCCCAGGAAAAACTTCTCAATTTAGCTTCTTTCCCAAGGCGCGCGGCTTGGGCGGCTCAGCCAGCGGGCGGCGAGTTCGTCGTCGAGGATTGTTTCCGTTTCCGGATCCCAACGCAAAGGTCGTTTAAGCCAATAAGCGATGTTTCCCAAATGACAAACGGTTACGGCGCGATGCGCCGATTCGATGTCCCGAAACGGTTTTTTGCGGGTCTTGACGCAATCGAGGAAATCGCCGAACAAGCCGCCGGTTCCGCTGTAGCCGGGAACGTCGACGAATTTTTCCGGCGTCTTGCGATTTCCGTTGGGAAGCTCCCCCTCGGTCCCCTTGTAAACGATGTCGCCGACTTTGGAGTGATAGATTTTCATTCCGTTTTTGAAAACGAACGTCAACTCTTTCACATCCTTGCCGTCCGGCGGAATGATTTCGACCGGGCCGGTGTGATGCTGCTGCGTTGCGAAAAGAGCGGCTCCGAAACGGTGAGCCCCCCAATCGGTCATGCCGCCGCCGGAAAAATCGCGATACGGACGGTATCCGCCTTTGATGAGTTTTTCGTGAAACGGCCGCATCGGGGCGGGACCGATCCACATTTCCCAGTCGACGCCGTCCGGAATCGGTTGGGCTTCCAAGTTGCAATCGCCCGACGGACCGCCGCAGTCGACGTAAACTTCCTTCACTTCGCCGATGGCACCACTCCAGATCAATCGCGGAATGTCGCCGTAATCGTCGAGCACCCGCTGGCTGCCGCCGGAAAAAACGCGATTGTACCGGTTCACGGCGTCGACCATTTCGCGACCTTCTTTGATCGTGAGCGTTTCCGGCTTTTCGCAGAAGATGTCCTTCCCCATTTTGCACGCTTCCAGCGCGATCGGGCAGTGCCAGTGGTCCGGCGTCGCGATCATCACGGCATCGAGCGATTCCAAGTGGAGCAGTTCGCGGAAGTCGTTGAACGTGACGCTGTCGCTGTTTCCGTACTTCCGATCGACGATTTTTTTGGCATTTTCCCGATGGTCCCGGACCGGATCGCACAGGGCGATCATCCGCACTTGGGGAAAGGCGAGAAAGTTGTGCATATTATCCGTTCCCCGACCGCCGCAGCCGATCACCCCCATCACGATTCTCTCGCTGGGGGCGGTGCTGCCGTCTTTACCGAGCACCGAACAAGGAACAACCATCGGAACCGACGCCGCCGCAAACGCGGAAGCGGACACTTGAAGAAAATCTCGGCGTTTCATGGGGGGGAGGGGGAGGAGTCAGGAGTCAGGAGACGGGAGTCAGGAGACGGGAGTCAGGAGACGTAAGCGAGCGTGCAAATAACAAATAACAAATAACAAATAACAAATAACAAATAACAAATAACAAATAACCGGTTCAATAATCCTACGGCTTACAGCCTAAAGCCTATAGTAAGCTTTCCAGCAACAGCCGCATTTTGCGGAGTTCGGCGATGGGGTCGATGTCCGGCAGTACGGCCAAATCGACGCACAGGGCGCGTCGGTAACCGACCTTGTTGAGTTGAATGACGAGCCGTCCATATTCGATCACCCCTTGTCCGATCTGGACTTGGAAATTGTCTTTCGTCGAGTCCCGCAAACGGACATGGCCGACGTTTTCGATGAGGGCATCGTAATCCTTCGGCTTCGGGCAACCGTAAATGTAGTGGGTCGGATCAAGCGTTACGGTCAATCCGCGGACCGTCTTGCAAAAACTACCGACGGTCTCCGGGTTTTCCGTCAGCGTATCGGCCAAGGTCATGACGCCGACGTGAATTCCATCGCGATTGCCGAGGTGAACGAGCTTTTGCAGACGCTCGACTTCCGCGTTGAACGGCGTTCCCAACTTGGACGGAAGTACCGAGATGGAAACGACTTTGATCGCTTTAGCCAACTGGCACACAACGCCGAACGATTCGTAATACTTTTCGTCGTTCGGATCGACGTTGAACAGAAACGAAATCGGTGTAATCCGACGAGACAAGCGACAAATCTGGACCGTCGCATCGAATTTTTCGATCAATTCCGAAGGACGCAGCGCTCCGTTCACTTCGTCGACGACGATTTCAACCGCGGTGTATTCCAAGTCCGCAAGTCGTTCCATGGCGTCCGAAAGACCCAGATCGGGAAAGCAACTCGTCGAAGCGGCAACAAACACGGCAAACTCCTTTTTGGTAGTACCTGATTCTTTAACAATAACGCGACAACTTACGCGTTGTTTCAAAACGCAACTTGTAGCGATTATACCAGCGGGCGAGTGAAAAAGAAAGACCGTGAGGAAATTAAACATCGCCGGGGGTGCGAGCAAATTTTACGGGGCCTTCCCTGGGACCGCAGGCTTCCAGCCTGCATCTGGGTCGGTAGGCTTCCAGCCTGCCGAGGGTTCGCTACGGGCTGGAAGCCCATAGACCCAGGTGCAGGCAAGATGCCTGCGGTCCCAGGCTGCCTAATTTGCCCGCACCCCATCGTCGGCAGGATCGGCGACGGGACTATCCACCACTTCGGGGATTTGGTATGCTGTACGCATCCCGGTGGGAGGGATGTTCCACCTCTTTTCTTTCTCAATTTTTCTTCGCATGAGCAAAAAATTCGTCAAAAAAACCGGTCCGGGCACGAGTCGAAAGACCGCCAAAACCGCTCGTCGCAAAGCGGTCGTCTCCTCAAAAATCGGAAAAAAAGTACTAAGGCGTACAGGAACTCCCGATCGGGCGGCGCCCAAGAAAAAGTCTTATTCCAAACCGAGCCGGGAAAAACGCGCCGATTATTCCCCCCGACAACGGCTGCAAAAAATCCTCGCCGCCGCCGGATTCGGGAGCCGTCGCGCTTGCGAAGAATTGATCTCGACCGGACGCGTTACCGTCGACCGCAAAGTCGTCGATCAACTCGGCGCCCAAGTCGATCCGAATCTCTGCGAAATTCGGGTCGACGGGCAACTTCTTCGACGTTCCAAACCGGTTTATCTCGCTCTTTTCAAGCCGAAGGGCTTTCTTTGCACCAATCAGGACGAAAAGGGACGACGTCGCGCGGTCGATCTGGTTCCCGAGTCGTTCGGACGGCTTTTTCCCGTCGGGCGGCTCGACATGAACAGTGAAGGATTACTCCTTCTGACGAACGACGGCGACTTGGCGGAGCGGTTGACTCATCCGAGATTCGGCGTCCCGAAAGTCTACCGCGTCCAGGTTGCCGGGACCGTCGAGCATCGCACCATCGACCAACTGAAAAAAGGAATGTACCTGGCCGAAGGATTTGCCCGAGCCGAGCGGGTCGTCGTCAAAGGACACCATAAACAAAGTACGATCCTCGAAATCACGCTCACCGAAGGACGCAATCGGGAAATCCGACGGCTCTTGGCGCATGTACATCACAAGGTTCTCGCACTGCTTCGCATTTCCATCGGTCCGATCAAAATCGGTAAAATGCTCCCGGGCGACTACCGTGTACTTTCGCCGAGGGAGGTCAACCAACTCAAAGGCATCGGAAAAGTCGAGTAATACGTCGCCGTTAAAATCGATCCGTGAGAATCGCTCCGGTCGCCGCGTCGATTCGCAGGAGGGCTTGGTCCGACAGATAGACGGTCAGCCGACCGTCTTGCAGGGTTTCGATCGATTCGAAACGGAGTCTTTGGGAGTACTTTTTTTCGTCCCAAGCGAGTCGCCAGAGGATTTTTCCTTCTTGCGTCAAATCGAAAGCCGCGAGGACATTGCCCCGCTCCGGTCCGAAAGCGGAACGGTTCAGGAGGACGTAAAGCCGCCCCTCCTGAACCAAGTGCGAAGCAAACATTTGCGTGGGACGTCTCCGCTTTTTTCTTTGATTTTCCGACGCAAATAGGAAATCGTCGAAATCGAACGCTTCCCGGTAGAACAGGCCCGAGTCGCTCCAAAGCGGCCGCGAATTCGCCCGGCTGACGGCGTAAAGCGAGTTTCCGTCCGAAAAAACGACGCAATTCTCCCAACTATGCGAACTCGGTGGAATGGATACGTCTTCCGAAAAGACCGGTTGGATCACGAACAGTACGAAAATGAGAGAAATCAGGTGAATTTTAAACATGGCTCTCTCCGTTAACGGCGGGGCTTGCCCCGCGTTTGTTGTGTGAAACGTCGCATCCTGCCAAACCCTCTCAAGTGGAGCCGTCCGCCCAGCCCAGCCCGGGGCAAGCCCCGGTGCTAACGGAGTGCTTTTCAAACAAACGCAATACCTAACCATATTCAACACTAACCCAGCACGCTTTTCAAGAACACTCCGGTCGAATTGTCGGTGCATTGGGCGAGTTTTTCCGGGGTGCCGGCGAACAGGAGCTGGCCGCCCCCCTCGCCCCCTTCCGGGCCGAGGTCGATGATCCAATCGGAGCACTTGATCACGTCGAGATTGTGCTCGATTACGATCACCGTATTGCCGTGGTCGACAAGTTCCGACACCACTTCCAGGAATTTTTTGATGTCGTGCGCGTGAAGGCCCGAGGTCGGTTCGTCCAAAACGTAAAGCGTGTTGCCCGTTTCGACCCGGGCGAGCTCCGTCGCCAATTTGATCCGCTGCGCTTCGCCGCCGGAAAGCGTCGTCGACGACTGTCCGAGCGTTAAATAACCGAGTCCGACCCGCTTGAGACTGTCAAGTTGCCGAACGATCGCCGGATAATTCTCGAAAAAGACCGCCGCGTCGTCAATTTGCATGTCGAGCACGTCGGCAATCGATTTCTCTTTGTACAAAATCGAGAGCGTCTGCCGGTTGAATCGTTTTCCGGAACAGATCGGACATAAAGCGTACAAATCGGGGAGAAAGTGCATCTCGATTTTCTGCATCCCCTGCCCTTGGCACTCTTCACAGCGACCGCCGACGATGTTGAAACTGAACCGGCCCGACTTGTACCCGAATCGCCGGGCGTCTTTCGTCGACGCGAACACTTTTCGAATCTCGTCGAACACGCCGCAGTACGTCGCCGGATTGCTTCGCGGCGACCGTCCGATCGGGGTCTGATCGATCTGGATCAATTTGTCGATCTTCACACCTTTGAGCCCCTTGTGCGGCCCCGGCGTCGGAGCGATTCCCCCCAAGCGACGGATAATCGCCGGAACCAGCGTTTCGTTGAGCAGCGAACTCTTGCCGCTGCCGCTCACGCCGGTTACGCAAATAAACGTTCCCAGCGGAAAGGAAACCGTGATGTCCTTGAGATTGTTGGTCGTCGCCCCTTCCAACGTGATCGATTTCGTCTTGTTCGCTTTACGGCGGTTTTTCGGAACGGGGATCGACTCAGTCCCCGCGAGATATCGTCCCGTCATGGAATCGGGAGCGGCTTGAATCTGCTCCGGCGTTCCCTGGGCCATGATCTGCCCGCCGAGCTTTCCCGCGCCGGGCCCCATGTCGACGATCCAGTCCGCCTGTCGCATGATCGCTTCGTCGTGCTCCACGACCAGCACGGAATTGCCCTGCGACTGTAATAGCCGCATCGCGTCGATCAAACGGCTGTTGTCCCGCGGATGCAAACCGATCGACGGTTCGTCCAGAATATAACAAACGCCGACCAACCCGCTCCCGAGACCGCTCGCGAGCCGAACCCGCTGCAATTCGCCGCCGCTGAGCGTTTGACCGGCGCGGTCGAGTGTTAAGTAATCCAAGCCGATCCGGTGCATGAAATCGATTCGCTGCACAATCTGCTCAATGATCGGCGTCGCGATCTGTTTTGCGGCGGGCGCGAATTCGAGCTCCCGGAAATACGCCAAAGCCGCGTCGATCGTCAATTCGCAAACTTCGTAAATCCTTCGTTTGCCAACGGTTACGCTTCTCGCTTCAGGCCGAAGCCGACTTCCGCCGCAATCGGGACAGAGCACTTCGCTGCGATACGGCTGGAAAGCGTCCTTTTCCTTTTTGCCGGTCGTTTGTTCGTAGATCCGTTCCAAGAGCGGCAAAATGCCGGGAAACGCGTTCGGATCCTCGGGAATCACCGTTTCGTCGACTTCCGGCATTCGCTCGCGTTTATAGTTTTCGCCGTAAAAAAGAACCCGTTGAAGTTTTTCGTCGAAATCGCAAAGCGGCGTCCGGTAAAAGACTTCGATTTTTTTTACCTTGCTCGGAGATTTCAGTTTCGAGAGCTGCGCCGTGTAGGAAAGCGGCGGGTCGTAAGGCAACGCTTCGCTTTTTTCCAAATCGACCAATTTCCCGAAAAATTTCTCCAACGCCGCGCGAATCATTTTTTGCGACGTTTCGGAGAGCAGATTCCACGGGGCGATCGCGTTGTTTTTGAATGAAAGAATCGGGTCGGGAAAAACGAGTTCGCGGTCGAATTCCTTTTGCACTCCCATCCCCTGACATTCGGGACAGATACCGTAGGGGCTGTTGAAGCTGAAGGTTCGCGGCTCGATTTCGGCGAAGTTGATCTTACATTTCGGACAGGAATGCAGCGAGCTGAATAAAACGTCTCTCCAAACGCTCCGGGTTGTTCCGTCCGGGTTGGAAATCCTCTCCTTTTCGTAAACGCAGATCAGCGTTCCTTCGCCGAGAGAAAGCGCGAGTTTCAGCGATTCGGAAAGACGCGATTGAATCCCGTCTTTGAGAACGATCCGGTCGATCACCGCTTCGATTTCATGCCGTTTGTTCGGATCGAGTTCGCCGAGTTGGTCCAGATCGACTAAAGCTCCGTCGACCCGGGCTCGAACGAAACCGGCCTTGATGATTTTGCGGATTTGATCTTTATGCTGCCCTTTTTTCCCCCGAACGACCGGAGCGAGGATCATCAGCCGCGTATTTTCGGGAAATCGGAGGATTTCTTCGAGAATCTGTTCCGGCGATTGCGGTTTGATCGTGCGCCCACAACGATAACAGTGCGGATCGCCGACCCGGGCGAAAAGGAGACGCAGATAATCGTAGACTTCCGTGATCGTCGCAACGGTGCTGCGGGGATTCTGCGTCCCGCTTTTTTGATCGATCGAAATGGTCGGCTGAAGTCCGCGAATCTGGTCGACTTCCGGACGTTCCATCTGGTGCAGAATTTGCCGTGGATAGACGGAAAGCGATTCGATATATTGACGCTGTCCTTCGGCGAAAACCGTGTCCAAGGCAAGCGTGCTCTTTCCGGATCCGCTCAATCCGGTAATCACGACGAGTTGGTTCCGCGGAATATCGAGGCTGACATTCCGCAGATTATGGACCCGGGCTCCTTCGATCCGGATCGGCGTTTCGTTTCTCGTGAAAGGACTGGACATAACCGATCAAGGCGACAAGGTAAAACAAAGAATCGCCCCGATCATACCAAAAGATTCGCGTCGCGGGAAGTGGTGAACGGTAAAAGTTGAAAAGTCGCACATTTTGCTAATGGGATTGCCCATCGGAAATACTTGGGAGATAATGTGTGCGGCTTTATACCTCCTCAAACTGTAAACAGTTTGAGAAAAGGCCTTAGACATTGGGCTTTAGACTTTCAAGCAGAAGAAGTTTTAACGGGCTTGCGAATTCTATGACACGATTTACGTTTCTTCTATGCGTTTTTACGATTCCTGTTCTTGCGGGCGCCCAAGAGGTCCAAAAACTCGACGCTGCGCCAAAACCCGATTCGCGGTGGAAGCGAGTGAGTAATGCCTTGGAAACCACGTACGCCAAGGAAATCACGCCGAAAAACGTGCTTCAAGAGTATCCCCGTCCGACGATGGTCCGCGAAAAATGGTTGAATCTCAACGGAGTCTGGGAGATGAAACCGGAATTGGATCCGCAGCATCCGACGCCGAAGGATTACGCCCCTCAACCGAATCGGAAGATGCCCGACTTGCAACTCGCGGTTCCGGACGAAGAGGAGTTCGACGAGGGAAAAATCGAAACGGAAAATACGACGCCCGAAAGCGATGCGCCGACGCCGGAGATTCATGACCTGAAACCGCATTCGCTCGATCCGCCGGATCTGACGCGAAACCGTTCCGAACCGCTCTACCTCGGTCAATCCGTTCGGCTTTCCCGAAAAGACGCGACGGAATCATATCCGTATCGCGTTCTGGTTCCGTTTCCGTTGGAGTCGTCGCTTTCGGGGATTCGGTACCCGTTCGATTCCGTCGCCTATCGCCGTCATTTTATGATTCCGGACGATTGGTCGGACGACGAGCGGATCCGATTGTATTTCGGAGCGGTCGATTGGGAAGCAGCCGTAATCGTCAACGGTCGGCTCATCGGAATACATCGCGGCGGGTACGATCCGTTTTCGTTCGATCTTTCCGAAGTATTGCGAAAAGACGGCAAATACGAACGGGGCGTTTCTCATGAATTGATCGTCTCCGTGTACGACCCGACACAAAAAGGAGGACCGTGCGGCAAACAGTCGACCAATCCGCAAGGGCCCCGGTGCAGCAGCGTTACGGGCATTTGGCAAACCGTCTGGTTGGAGCCGGTTCCCGCGACGTTTATCACGGAATACGCCGCAACGCCGAACATCGATGAATCGAACGTCGCGATTCGGGTGTCTGTCGATTCCGCGAAAGGCGGCTCGGTCGATCCGCCGCTGGTCGTCGCGGAAGTGTTCCGAAAACAGGAAAGCATCGCCAAAGTGTACGGTGGAACCGAGGGGACGATCTTACTCCCGATTCCCGACGAAAAGCTTGTTTTCTGGACGCCGGAAAATCCGTTCCTCTACACGCTGAAAATTGAACTTCTTCAAAACGGTCGCAGCGTCGATTCCGTCGAGGGATACTTCGGGATGCGCAAGATCGATTTGGCGAAGGATTCCCGGGGCGTGGTCCGTATTCGTTTGAACAACATGTTCCGTTTTCAAATGGGGGTTCTCGATCCGGGACTTTGGCCCGACGGTCTTTATACCGCTCCGTCGGACGAAGCGGTCCGTCGGGAAATCCGGACGATCAAGGAGCTCGGTTTCACGATGATCCGCAAGCACGCGAAAATCGAACCGGAACGGTGGTATCACTGGTGCGACCGGCTCGGCATTCTCGTTTGGCAGGATATGCCGGCCGCGGAGAATCACCGGGCTTCCGACCAACAACAGTTCTCAGTGGAGCTGACGCGAATGCTCCAGACGCGACAGAACCATCCGAGCATCGTTGCGTGGATATTGTTCCATGAGGGAAAAGGGCAGCACGATACGGAACATTATGCCGACTTGCTTCATCGATTGGACCCGAGTCGTCTGGTCGACGCGGCAAGCGGTTGGCGGGACAGAAACGTCGGTCAGATCGTCGATCTTCATCAATTTCCGGGGCCGGCCGCGCCGAAGCCGGAACCGTATCGCGCCTCGGTTCTCGGAGAATTCGGCGGAATCGCCTGTCCGATCGCGGGACATAATTGGACGAAAAAGACTTGGGGCTATCAAATGGCGACCGACCCGGACGATTTTGCGAGGCGATACCAACGAACCATGGTTGCGTTGGAACAACTCGTCAAAAAAGAAGCACTGTCCGCGGCGGTGTACCATCAACTGACCGACGTGGAAAGCGAATGCGGCGGACTGATCACTTACGACCGTAAAGTGATCAAAATCCCGCTCGAAACGATCCGTTCACTGAACGGCAAGACCACGGAAACGCGGAAAGAGTAAAAAAAGAGCCGCACTCGCAGCTTGCGGAATATCAAAAACGCTCCACAAGCATTTGCATTTTCTTGGACACATCTTACTCGTTACTCGACATCCGTTGTCGCGGAATCCGCTTCCGGTTCGTCGAACGTGGTCTCTTCGTATTCGTCCTCGTAACCGGTGCTTTCGGAAGTTGTACCGGTTTCTTCCTTCACGAACTCGATGTTGTTCGTTTTGACGAACTGCTCGATTTTTCCCACGGAGTTCTGCGCGACCATAAGTTGCTGCGGCGAAAAATACGGATAAACATTGGGAGTCCCCTGCAACGGTTTCGTAGTTTTCGCGGCAAGTTGCTGCCAGGACATATTGTTGTTCACGTGCCAAATGGCGGCTTGTCCTGCGGCCTGGTTCATGCGACCGGTTCCGATTTGGGCACAAAGCAGGGCGACTTCCGGCTTTTCGACGACTTCGCCGATCGGTTTGACGTCGTATTTCACGCGGAGATTCGGTTCTTTCTTACCATGCTCCAAACAAACGGTCTTCACACTTTCCCGAACCGATTTCTTCGGAGGAATGTTGAACATACCGCCCCCCATACCACCGCCGCCCATACCGCCCATACCGCCCCCCATACCGCCCATACCACCGCCGCCGCCCATGCCGCCGCCCATGGCTTGATTACCTCCTCCGCCGCCGGTGGTACCGCCTCCCATACCGCCCATGCCGGATGCACCGCCGCGTCCGCCGCGGCCGCCCCCCATATCTCCGCCCAAGCCGCCTCCGGCGTCGTCGAAGAAACCTTGAGCCAGGACCGGAACGGCCCCGAAAGCGAACGGTTTGCTGACCACGAGTGGTTCATCCGTCAAATTTTTGACTTGCATCTGGCCGTTGAGCGAATTTTTCGCGACCAGTTTTACCTCGATCAAGCCCCGTTTCTTCGCTTCGAAGAAATCGATGCTTTTCGGGGCGCCGCTCGTCGCTTTTTCCGCGGCCGCACAGACCATCGTGAAAACGAGGACCGCCGCGGTCGTCAAAGACAGGACTTGAACATTGCGTTTCATCTGAAAAAACCTCCAGTAGGGACAGACCCCGACCCGCGCCGGGTTCGAAAAAACAGGAACCACGCCCAATCATAAAACATATTTACGGATTTGTCCAATAAGAAGTCGTGAAAAACCGGAAAAAAACCACTCTCGGCGTAAACAGGGGTGAAAACTCCGGTTCTGCCGCTCTTTCCAAGGTCGCCGGAAAGAAACGGCGAAGAGGCTCTCGGAATGGTGTTCTGGACTCTTTCAAACCGTGATTTTTTCTGCTATACTCAACGTGTCTTGTCCTTTTTCCCAAGCCTCAATCCCAAGGAACTGATTATGCAAAAGACGGTCCATTTTCTTTTGATCGCGGCCTTCGCGATCTTTGTAAGCGGTACGAATCTCCCCGCCGACGACGACGCGAACAATACCATTTACACCCCGATGTTGGAGTTGCTCAAAAATCCGACGCCGTGTGAGAATTCGACGGCGACCTCGGCGGACGACATGAATGCGTATGTCGACGTGATTCCCGCGCCCGCGCCCTACGGCGACCAGAAGTTCAAAATGCTTCCGATTCCCGGCGGAAAATTCAAAATGGGATCGCCCGCGTCGGAAAAAGGACATCAAGACAACGAAGCCCCCCAGTTCGAGGTGGAAGTCCAGCCGTTTTGGATGGGAGAAGCGGAAGTGACCTGGCGGGAATTCGAATTGTACGCCCTCAAATATCTGCGGATTGCGCACGAAAAAGATAAGGTCGAAGAGAAACGCTTTACCATTGCCGATGCCATGGCGAATCCGACCGCTCCGTACAATATCGGTGCGATCAGCTTCAATAAATCGAGTTCCAGCGAAGAGTATCCGGCCAGCGGTATGACGCACTTCGCGGCCCAGCTCTACTGCAAATGGTTGTCTTCGATTACGGGCCGTTATTACCGTTTGCCGACGGAAGCGGAGTGGGAATTCGCCTGTCGCGCCGGAACGACGACCGCGTTTTCCTTCGGCGAAGACGCCGCCCCGATCGACGAATACGCCTGGACGGCGAAAAACTGCGAAACGGGAACCGGGTACCATCCGGTCAAACTGAAGAAGCCGAACGCGTACGGCCTTTACGACATGCACGGCAACGTCGCGGAGTGGACTTGCCAACAGTACAAAAAAGGGGACTACAAAGAATTCGCCGACGGGAAAATCAAAAACGGCTTCATTCCCGTTTCGGAAAAGTCTAAGTACGGCGTCAAAGCGTCGGAAAAGTGGGGACAAGTCGCCCGCGGCGGCTCCTGCGATCACGACCCGGCCGATTGTCGTAGCGCCGCACGGCAAATCTCCAACAAGGACTGGAAAAAGCAGGATCCGCAGTTTCCGCAGAGTATTTGGTGGGTGACCGATGCGCCTTACGTCGGATTCCGTGTCGTTCGTCCCCTTCATGACCCGAAAACGGCCGAAGAAGCGAAAATGTACGACGCCGACCCGGAAGTCTGGACGAAATATCGTGAATTGAACCAACGCATGTAGTTAGCCCCGTCGCCTGCGACGGGCCGGACGGCGGTTCGCAGGCGAACCGGCTAACGGGGGAATGATAATGATGAGACGTATTGTTTTTCTTTGCACTGCGTTTGCGGTTCTCTTTTTTGCGGTGAAAGCCGACGCGCAGGATAATCAAGACGATGGCAATCCGATTCATCAATCCTCGGTCGAATGGCTTCGGAATTCGACGCCGTTGGAAAATTCCATGGCGTCTTCCGAAGCGGAAATGAAAAAATACGAGGAACGCATCCTCGTTCCGAACGAACCCGGCGGGCGAAAATTTACGATGGTTCCGATCCCGGGCGGAAAGTTCACGATGGGCTCTCCCGCGACGGAAAAAGGACACCGGGATGTCGAATCGCCGCAATTCGAGGTGGAAGTCCGACCGTATTGGATGGGAGAAACGGAAGTGACTTGGCGGGAGTTCGAACTCTACGCGTTGAAACAACTCCGGGAACTGCGTAAAAACGCCCCGCCGTCGCTCGCGAAATATTCGAAAAGGCTCGAACTGGTGGACGCGTTCGCCGCTCCGACGAACCCGTCAATATTCGGGCGATCAGCTTTGACCGGGCCGATGATCCGGACCGGTATCCGGCCAGCGGAATGACGCAGTTCGGCGCTCAAGCGTATTGCATGTGGTTGACCGTTGCGACGGGCCGCTATTACCGACTTCCGACCGAAGCGGAGTGGGAATACGCTTGCCGGGCGGGAACGACGACCGCTTTTTATTTCGGCGACGATGAGAATCCCATCGACGAGTACGCTTGGACCGCCAAAAACTGCGAACCGGGAAGCGGATACCATCCGGTCAAGCAGAAGAAACCGAACGCTTACGGTCTTTACGACATGCACGGCAATGTCGCGGACTGGACCTGCCAACAGTACAAAAAAGGGACCGTACTACCCGACCAGACCTTAAATTACGTATTTGATCTTCCCCGAAAATCGAAAAACGTGTATCCTCTTTGTCGTTGGCGGGAATTTCAACGACAAGGAGGTAAAATGAAGAAACTGTACAAAGTCACGCTGACC
>JAVBPO010000056.1:0-24087 GCA_031549565.1 Thermoguttaceae bacterium | reverse complement strand
ACTCACGGAGGGAAGAATCTGGTGCATCCGGCAACACGCATTATGTTGCGAACACGGCTTGAAACCAGATGCTTCGGAATACCTCGGCATGACATGACACCCTATTTTGCCCAAACAGACAAGGAAATTTGCACGCACCCTTCAGGAGGGATCTTTACCGGTGGATTGGGTTTGCTGTTTCCAGTTTTACCCGACGTATTTGGCCTACTTTAACAGAAAGCAAAAAAATCACTGTAAAATTTTTCCGTTTCGTTTTTTACATCTAGCAAGACTTCGGTGTCGGATTATAATGGATAAAGCAGATCGTTATTTACCCCACCTGTGATGTGTGACTGTGGAGACCAATTCGGTTGAACTGCCTGCGGCTCGCACAGCGCTTGACAAAAACTGTATCGTTTTGAATCACACTGTATCATTTTGAACGTTCAAAACGATACTTTTCCCCGAATTGCATCTGTTTAAGAAGGAGGAGTTATGGATATGCTCCTAGTTTTTATTCGCAACACATAGTATAGAGAATTTTATTCGCTTTGGCATGGTTATTGCTTTACTTCTCCAACGAAGAATGCAGCCGACACGATGTCGGAAACCAGATCGAAAAAAGGATGCAACCGCCAGAGCGAATCAGGATTAAAATGAACGCCGCAAAAAGAATTACACGTTGTCCGCAACCTAAAGCCGCCCGTTATTTTTCGTGGAAGTCGGGAATTGACAAGCTGATCGCTTTGGCGCTGCTCGTTTTCGTTCTCCCTATCATTGGCGTTTTGGTCGTGATTGTCCGGCTGACCTCGAAGGGACCCGCGATTTACAAGCAGGTTCGGGTTGGGAAAGACGGTAAGTCGTTCACCATGTATAAGATTCGTTCCATGCGAATCGACGCCGAAGCCGCGACAGGAGCCGTTTGGGCTTCCCGCAAGGATCCACGCGTCACGCTTTTGGGAAGCATTCTCCGAAAGCTGCATTTGGACGAACTTCCGCAGCTTTTCAACGTCCTTCGCGGCGACATGTCCTTGGTTGGTCCCCGACCGGAACGCCCGGAATTCGTCGATGCGCTCGACAAAAAGATCGACGGCTACTGTCATCGGCTGTTGGTCAAGCCGGGAATCACCGGATACGCCCAACTGAACCTCCCGTCGGACATCGACTTGAACGATGTTCGTAAAAAACTCGTTCTCGATTTCGAGTATATCGAAAAAGCCTCGCTTTGGTTCGATTTCCTGCTCGTTTTCGGAACCGCGCTGAAGGTCGTGAAGTTGACCGGTCGGATTCCGTTGACGATCCTCGGCGTCTATCGCCCCGTCGAAAAAAGCAAGTGGGCCGGCCCGCTGAAAGTTTCTCAAGACACGATCACTTCGCAGGAACAACGGCTGGACGCCCTGTTCGCCATGGAAACGGCGAAAGTTTAATGGAGCGTTCCGCTTCATCTTTGAGAGGCAGTGGGAAATCAGGTAGAATAAGCAGAAACAAACAGGTTTAAACAACCAAAACACCGGTCCCCTCTCCCCCGGAGTACCGGGGGCGAGGGGACCACGTTTTCTGCTCCACAGTTTACCGAACCAAATGTCTCATCTTTGTTTTCTTCCCATGTCGCTCGATGTGGATGTCGAGCCGGATACGACACTGCTCGCCGCCGCGCATCTTGCCGGAATTCCGCTGCGAAACGATTGCGGTGGAACCGGTCAATGCGGCAAATGTGCCGTTTACATCACGGAAAATTCAGGCCCGTTCGACCGCTCCACCGCGAAAAAGGTTTTCGCCTGTCGCGAAAAAGTCGCAGGGCGGAATCTCTCGGTTTTCGTTCCGGAAGAGTCGCTTCTGCATCAATCCGCTCAGATCGTCGCTCATTCGGGCCAAGGGGCCGGAAATGGTTCGTTCTGTTTGAATCGTTTGACGATCGTTCCGCTCGACTTGACGCCCCCCACCCGAGAAGATCACCGCTCCGATCTTGCACGGCTTCGCGAAAAAGTTTCGAGTCCGCTCGAATTGTCGCTCGCGCAACTCCAATCCCTCCCGAACAAGTTGCGAAAAGCCGATTGGAAGGGCGCCGCGTTATTTCTTGAAGGCGATTTTCTCGATTTCTTCGATCGGGCCGAATCGCAAAAAACGTGTTACGCCGTCGCCTTGGACATCGGAACGACGATGCTCGCCGCGGAACTTGTCCCGCTCACCGAAACGCCGGACAGTGAATCGTATCATGCTGTTCGGGTCAATCCGCAAAAAATCTTCGGCGACGATATCATCTCCCGAATTCAAAAAGTGATCGACGATACGAACAATCTGGAGCGGCTGCGCGACACCATTTTGGAGGCGTCCGGACAGATGATTCGCGAGTTGGCCGAAAAAGCGAAAATCGACACGGAAAAGATTCTCTTGTTAACCGTATCGGGAAACACCGTGATGCAGCAGCTTTTCCTCGGAATCGATCCGCGTCCGCTCGGTTTTTCACCGTTCGTTCCCGCGACGAATCGGTATCCGATTATTCTGGCGAAAGAACTCGATTTGCCGATTCATCCGTCGGGTCGGGTTCAAACGTTGCCGATTCTGGGCGGTTTCGTCGGCGGGGATCTTGTCGCGGGAATTCTTGCGACAAATATGGATCGGCTTGCCGAAGGGGAAGGAGCGGCCCTTCTGATCGACATCGGAACCAACGGAGAAATGATTCTCGCGCACGAAAACCGGCTCTATGCGGCGGCGACGGCGGCCGGACCGGCGTTTGAAGGGGCTCGGATTCAATTTGGCATGATCGCCGCGGAAGGGGCGATCGACCACGTTGACTTCCGCGAGACGATTTCGATTCACACGATTGGAAACGGTCCCATAAAAGGAATCTGCGGTTCCGGTTTGATCGACTTGACTGCGGAACTGCTCAACTCCGGAACGATTAACTCAAGAGGTCTTTTCGCCAAACCGGACACGTTGCCGCCGGAAATTCAGCGGCGATTGACGAATTTCGAGGGGAAATCGGCGTTTCGTTTAACGGAGGAAAACCGGGAACCGGCCGTCGTTTTAACGCAAAAAGACGTTCGACAAGTTCAACTGGCGGCCGGCGCGATTCGTTGCGGAATCCTGCTGCTTTTAGAGCTCGCCGGGCTCAAACCTTCGGAGATTCGCTCTCTCTTTCTCGCAGGCGGGTTCGGTAATTACATCCGCCCGGAAAGCGCGCAACGTATCGGATTGTTCCCTCCGGAAATTACCGTCGATCGTATTCGTTTTTGCGGCAACACTTCGCTCCAAGGCGCGAAGCTGCTCGCATGTGATCGAAACACTCAGTCGCGGATCGACGCGATTGTCGAGCGAACGGAACATGTCGATCTTTCAACCCGACCGAATTTTTCGACGCTTTTCGGAGAGAGCATGATCTTTCCCGAGTGAATCAAGCGAGCAGCAACACGATTCAATTACGATTCCGGCGGACGCATCCACGCGGAACCCCCAAAACGGCATCTTTTCTCACGAACGGGTTCTTCCAATGTCGGCTGTCTTCGGAAATCGATGTGTTATCGCCGAGGACGAAGAAACCGTCCGACGGGACGATCCAACTCTTTTCCGGAGCGAAAAAGAGGGACGGGATTCGTACATCCACGTCGCGGAAATCCGCCGGGGATAATTCCGAAACGGGTTCGCATGCCGGACGTGAAAAAACGATCGGAGGCGTTTTCGGAATCGATTCTTTTGGAACGTTCTCCGGCAACGGAATCCTGAGTTTCGTTGTCCGGACGTCTCCCAATTGGAATGTTCGATCGGCCGTGGAAAGCCAAACGGAACCCTGAAACGGTAATTCGACGGTCGCGAATTCCTCTTCGTTTCTCCGAACCGTCAAAGTCTCATCGTCCGTTTTGACCAAGGTCATCGTTTCGCATTGCGTCGTGATCGCAATTTCGTACTCGAAAAGCCGTGGGGAAAAGCGGAGAAGAATTTCATCGGTGGGCGTGTTCGTTTCCCCCCTTCGTTCGCTTCGCAACTGGTTGTACGGATTTCTCGTGGAATAGAAAACCGGAGACGCCGCAGTCGGTTCCGGAGTTGTATCGTCCGGGGAATTCCGTAGCCGCGTAAAATGCGGGACCGGTTCGTTCGGAAAAAACGCAATTTGGCGCTTCGATTCCGTCGATGCGTCGATCCAGCGACCGTATGGATACGGGATCGCGGTTCGACGGAGCTCGTCGAGCGTTCTGCGGTAAAGCGTTCCGTTAATCCGAAGGTTTCCGTCCGAAAACGCAATCGATTCCCCCGGCAAAGCGGCGACGCGCTTGACGGTCCAACGGGACGGGGCGTCCGGATTCCGAAAAACGATCGTATCGAATCGTTTCAGATGCTTTCCCGAGAGATCAGCAGCGATGCGGTCGATCACGATTCGTTCTCCCGGCTCACTACGTGCCTTGGAAATCGGGTTTTCCGCGAAGCCGCAGCTCGGGCAAGTGAAAAACCTTCGCTCACTCGATCCGTCGGCGCCGCAGGAAAATGAATGCCGACATTCGCCGCACACCACGTGGTATCGCGGTCCGTAAAACGCCGGGACCATCGAACCGCTTTCAATCAGGAGCGGTGAGATCAATCCGATCAGGAAAAATTGATGGACAAGACAAAACAGAAAGGTCCAGAGAACCGTTTGCCTCAGGAGAATTTTTCCCAGTCGTGAACCGCGTCGGGCTTTCACGTCGAATTTTTTCGCGACCGAAATCATCTGCATCAACGGGGAAACTCCTCCCGAACGACGCGGAGAAACTGTTCATGGTTTTTCGCCTGCGAGATGAGACTGCGAAAGTTGCGGGCCCCCGGTTTGCCCAGGGCGTAATCACAAGCGTATTTCCGCATGAGAATCACGGCAAGCGGCTCCCCGAACCGCTCGCGAACCAGTTCGTAATGCTTGAGCAGAATGTCCCGCTGTTCCCCGAGCGTCGGGTCGGGATCCGGTTCTTTTCCTTCGAGTCGTTGTCGGATTTGCCGGAACATCCAAGGGCGGTTCAATCCGCCGCGACCGATCATGATACCGTCGACGGGATAATCCCGGAATCGGGCAACCGCGTCTTCCGCCGTTTTGATATCACCGTTGCCGATCAGCGGAATCCGTTTCAAATACGGTTGGATCGCGCCGATCCGGTCCCAATCGGCGGTCCCGGAATACATGTCCTGAGCGGTCCGGCCGTGAACGAACAGTGCCGCCGCACCCGCTTCTTCGACGGCAACGGCGATTTCCGTTGCGTTGATCGTGTCCCGGGTCCAGCCGAGTCGGATCTTCGCGGAAACGGGAATCGGACGGCAAACACCGACGACCCGCCTGACGATCTCCGCGATTCTTTCCGGATAACGCAGCAAAAAAGAACCGCTCGCGCTGCGTCCGGCGATCTGCTTGGCGGGACAACCGAAATTCAAATCGATCAAACTGACCCGATAATCGTGCGCGAGTCTTGAGCCGAGTTCTTCGAGCGCTCCCGGATCGTTGTCCCAAATCTGTACGGCAAGCGGTCGCGGCTCGTCCCGGACGCCCCAAAGCCGGTCCGGGTGGTCTCCCCCCCGTTTTTCCAGTTCGACGAACGAGCGGGCGCTGACCATCTCCGTCGCGATCAGGCCGACACCACCGAAAAAACGGAGCATTTCCCGGTAGGCGTAATTCGTGAACCCGGCCATCGGCGCCGAAAACACCGGCGGATCGACGAGCAGTGGACCGAGCATGAAGGGAGACGGAGGAAACATGAAACGCGATTTGCGAGGTGGTGTTACGGACCGGAGGAAACCGTTCCGCGCGGGACGATCATTTTTCGGTCGCAGCCGGGATGGGGAACGAGTTCGAAACCGGCGTGGTAAATGGTGCCAAGTCGTTTTTCGTTCATCAAATCGCCCGGCGAGCCGTCGAAAACGATCCGCGCGTCCGAAATCGCGATGATGTGGTTCGCTTCGAGGGCGGCCCGATTGACGTCGTGGGTCACTTCAAGGATCGTCGTCTTTTTTTCGCGGTTGATTTGACGCAGGTAACGGCAGATTTCATCCTGGTGCCGATAATCCAGAAACGTCGTCGGTTCGTCCAAGAGCATCAAATCCGGCTGTTGCGCCAGCGCCGCGGCGAGGATCACCTTCTGTCGTTCGCCGCCGCTGAGCGTGTCGATTTTCCGATTCGCAAACGGGGCGATTTCCATGGCGTCAAGCGATTCGTCGACGATCCGGCGGTCCTCTTGCGTGAGCGGCGAAAGCGGATGCAGATGCGGATACCGCCCCATCTCGACGATCTGCCGAACCGTAAAGGAAAAAACGGTCGTGAGATTCTGCTGCACGTAAGCGATCCGTTTGGCGAGCCGTTTGCGGCCGGTCTCACGCACGGAAACACCGTCCAATTCGACGGTCCCTCGCCAATCGTTCAGTATCCGCAAAACGCAGCGTAACAGCGTCGTTTTACCCGCCCCGTTGGGGCCGATGATCGCGGCGAACTCGCCCGGCATCACGTCGAAAGAGATTTTTTCGAACAGGACGCGGTTGCCGAAACGGTAATTCAAATCGCGGACCGAAAGACGTGGAGTCATGGTGAAGAAGGGGTTGGACGGGACTCCAAAATCATTTCGAGATACCCTTTTCGCACACTCTCGCCGAGCCGCCCCTGTTCGATGAGCGTTCGGGCAAAACGCAACAGCGATTCCCGGGCTTCGTGCAAGGTGTCATGATCGGCAAAGGTTTCGATTTCCAAAAACTCGTACGGCAGACCGCGATCTTTCAGGACCGGAACCGAATCGAGGAGAAGATGAAACTCGCGGTTCTCGTGAACTCGCTTTGCCGATTTCCGAAATTTACGAACGGTTTCAACCGGCGTGAAGCCGAGCGATTCCAAGAGCTTCCGGCAATCGTCGCAGGTCCCCGGAACGAGCGGAAATTCAATTTCTTCGCGGGATTTCGTTTCAGCATCGATTTTCGGACCTTTATAGGTAAGAATGTCCGAAGTTCCGTTGCATTGGCGGATCCTTAATCCTTCGTCCGTTAAAGCGAAATCGCGGCAAGGGTGCGCGTAATAAGTGTCCACTTCTTCGATGGGGTTTTCCCACGGAAATTCGAGCGCCCCGAGTACGGGAAATTTCATTTCAACTTCATACGCCATGATTATTTCGGCGACACCAGATCGGCGATGTAGAAGCTGCCGTAGGTGTGGACGCGGTCTTTTTGGTGCAATTCGGCGGCGAGTTCTTTGTTGTACGACAAGTATTCGGAAAGCTGATGCTTTTGTCCGTTTCGCACGATGGGGACCGTGTCGATGTATTCGGTCCGTAGGCCGCCGCTGCGCCAGAGGATACGGGTCTTGTCCGCGGCCCGATCAAGGATCGCATCCCATTCCGATACCAAGGCGTCATAAAGCTGGTCCGAAAGCCAATCCATGTGGTCCAACAGCACGAACCGGGAAATCTTGCGGTCCGTCTTTCGCAGGAAACCTTCGACGGTGTCCGTGTGGACGCTGATCTTGTCGACCAGGCCCCCTTTGAGTTTGTGGAAATTTACCTCTTCGAGATATTCCGGGCAGCAGGTTTTCGTGTAATGTCCGGTCGCGTAAGCCCGCCAAAAATAGTTGTCCGCGATCGGAAGTTCACCGAACACGGCGTCCAGGCAATCCATGACGAACTTGACGACTCCGCCTTCGTATTGCTTTTCGATCTGTTTGCGTTGCGCTCGCGGGACTCCGAGCATCGACAATGTGGTGTCGCGATTGACCAGAAACCGGATCGGGCGGGACCAAAGTTTCTTGCGGATGTCGTTGTACCAGATCGATTTTTGTTCCTCGAGCGTTTTGGATTCCAACAGGGCGTTGACCGACTTGCGGAAACCGCCGACCTTGTCAATGTAGACTTTGATGATTCTCGCGAACGCACCGGCGGTTCCGCAGAAGTAGAACGATTTGCGGCGACCGTCGAAATACTTTTTGATCTTCTTGTCCCAATATTCCTGCGACCAGGGGGAAAGCTCTCCGCGAAGTTTGTCCTTGTAGATTTCCCGGGCGCCGGGAAGTTTGGCGTCGCCGAACATTTTGAAAAACGTCGGATAATCGAGGTTCCGGATTCCCGCGATCTTCAGTTCGAGCAGGGCGTTTTGACGCGGATTCATGTCGACCGCGTCCACGTGATTCAACTCGGTCAACGCGTACGACAGCGCGTTGCAACCGGCGGACGTGATCACGAGCAGATTATCGTCCGGGCCGAGCTGGAGCGCGACCTTGTCCAAACGTGGATCTTCCCAGCAGGTGTTGTACACCAGGTTATGACCGTGAACCGCTTGAAAAACGCGCCCGCTGATCCAATCGCCGAGTTTTTTCATGTCGCATTGTGTCGTGATCGCAGATCACGGCTCGTATTTGATGTAAACAGTAATTCGTAATTCGTAATTTGGAATTTGTGTTTTAATCCGGTACCCAGAGTTTTGACGCTGCGGGCGCCGGTTCTTCCACGGCTTCGGTCGGCGGGGGGCCTCCGGCGAAATCGTCCCGGGAAACCGGGGTTCCGTCCGGGTTGATCAGTCCGAGTGATACCAGAAGATTCTGGAGCAGAAGCATCGCGTCCTGTTCCCGACGGTGATACTGCATCACGTGGGCGATCAACTCCTGCGCTTTCGGGAAATCTCCCTGGCCGAGCCGGAAGGGAATCTCCATCACGTTCAGCCAAGCGTCGGAGCTTTTCGCTTCGTCCGCTTCGTTCATTCCTTTTTCGATCAGGATCAACGCGCCTTCCGTATCGAAATCGTACTGCGCCTTGAGGATCAACTGCCGGATCGCCTCCTTGCGGAAGAAGTACGGCATATCGTTTATGGGCCGCTCCAGAACCGCTTCGGCGAACGGGACCGTCGTTCTGGCGTCATTGAACAGGATCGACTCGTGGAATCCACGCAGCAGCGCCGGGGTCGGCAGCGATCGGGCGTCAATGCGATACCAGCGCCAGATCGGTTGCTTGTCGAGGAAAGAAGGAGCGAGCTGCTCGTCTTCCTGGAACGGGCCGGGATTCGACGCGTACGACATTTCGTCGGGAACCGGAATCACGCCGAGCGTCGGGAGGTTCAAACGCTGCCTGAGCGTATTGCACAGAGATTGAGCCGGCGAACCGGTCAACCAGAAATCGATCACCTGGATCGCACCGAGGACTCGAATCGTGAAATTCGGATCAGGAGACGCTTCTCGCGGTGTTTTTCCGTCCAAAAGGCCGAGCGGTTGGTCGAGCCAATGGGACACGAACGTTTCCTCGAAAATTTCCCGAAGCGTTTCCCGCTGCCCTTCCCGTGGATCGTTCCGCTTCAAATCGGCCAAAAACCGCGGCTGAAGCTGCAAAAAGGTCGAGGAAAGCGTGTGGACGGTCTGCGGCTCGTCCCAGCCGAGAATCCATGAGCCGAGCACTTCCTGCACCAGCCCCATGATGAGGTCTTTTTCCGTGCTCCGAACGTCGATGAACTCCAACCTGGCGTCCCGGTCGGTTTCTTTCCCGTACAGAAGCATGTCGGCGAGCAGCGACGAGATGTTCTGGGCTGTGATTTTCTCTTCGACCGGAGCGAACGGACGATCCATCACGGAAAACATCATTCTCGGCGGCGGAGCGTTGATCTGCGAAAAGTCGCCCGGATTGAAATCGACGGCTTGGAACCGTTTGTCGGACAAGAGAGCTTCCTGAGCCTTCTCCGCGTCGCCGATCTTACAAACGAGGTGTTGCAGATCGATGCAGTCCCCCAGCGGGTCGTTCACCATGCACAACCGGAGCAGTTCGGCATCTGCGGCGTCTTCCTGCGGGCATTTCTCGCAGCGGGAATATCGGGACAGCGCCTCGGCAGCGGAATCGATTTCCCCGAGACACAGGCGCAGCAAAGCTATGTTTTTCCAGAGTTCCGGCCAAATTTCGGCATGCGGAATCAGTGTTTCGAGAATTGCCAACCCTTTTTTCCAACGAGCGGAAACGACGTAATTGGCGGCTTTGCGGAACTGTGCGGCTTCGGGAAAATCCGCCGGGCAGTCCCGATTGAAGACCAAATCTTTCGCGACCAAGGGAAGTTCCGTCCGCAAACCACGAACATAGAGATTATGTCCCTGCTCGGCGGTTCGTTGGAACAGTTGCAGTTGCCGGGCAATACTTAGCGCGGGAATCACGTTTCCATCGGCGAGTGCTTTTTCTCCGACAACCAGCATTCCGGTGAGCAGCGAGCTGTGAATGGACGAATCTTCACAGCGCTCGATTCCGTCGATGATCGTGGAAACGGCGTCTTTCCAACGGTCGCAAAACGCGTAGGACATCGCCAATTCCGATGCGGCGAGCGAGTTTTCCGGCTCTCGCTTGTAGAACCGTTCGGCCAGTTCAAGCGCTTCGGGCCATTGTTCCTGGGCGCGGAGCAGCGACAGTTTCGCGGCGTCCAAACAGGCACATTCGGGCTTGTCCGCCGCCAATTTCTCGATTAAGGCGAGACAGGCCGCGTTTTGGCCGCTTTCCATCATCGTTTGAATTTGCTGAAGATCCTTGAGTTTATCGGGGCAGCAAAATCGGATTTTTTTATCCCGACCTCCAGGGCAAGGGGAATACGCGTCCAAAGGCATGAAATATCGTGGGGAAGGTGGGAAAAGGAGGAGGGAAGGAAAGAATTGAGCTGCTAAAAATCCCTCGGAACAAAACGGGCAGCGCATTTTACCGTTTTTCCCAACGACACGCAACCGCCCCTTGATTCTGTCGGAGAGAACCGCAAAGACGCTGAGAGCGTTGCCATTCGATCCGCGTTCGACGCCGTTTCGCGCCCCTGTACTGCTCTGATTCGAAGCGTCAATTACTCATGGTGTCTCAACCGCACCCGACGGTAGAAACCGTTTGCCGTCGGACTGATTCGTCGTGGATTTCGCTGAGGATTTCTTTGACGAACCGAGGGCTCAGATCCAGCGAAACGCCGAGCGAGATTCGTTTTTCCAGGATTTCACCGTAGCGGGTCGGTTGGACGACAGAAAGACCGTTTTCCCGTTTATAGGCCCCGATTTCTCCGGAAATACGCATCCGACGGGAAAGAAGCTCCAAGAGTTGCTCGTCGATCAGGTCGATCCGTTGCCGTAATTCTTCGAGGTTTTCCGATTCGTTTTCGGTTCGGTCCGTCGAAAGTCGTTCCACGATCGTTTGCATTTCTTCCGGCGTAATCTGTTGGGCGGCGTCGCTCCAAGCCTGTTCGGGACTACTGTGGGTTTCTATAAGAAGGCCGTCGTATCCGCGACTGACCGCTTTTTGCGAAAGCGGCTCGATCAGTTCCCGCTTTCCACCGATATGGCTTGGATCGCAAAGAATCGGCAAATTCGGAATACGACGCCGCAGTTCCCGGGGAATCTCCCAAAGCGGAGCGTTGCGGTAGACCGTCTTGTCGGCGGAACTGAAGCCGCGGTGTATCGCCCCGATTCGGCGAATTCCAACCCGATGCAGACGCTCGATCGCTCCGATCCAAAGTTCCAAGTCGGGATTGACCGGATTCTTCACCAAAACGGGTAGGTCGTGTCCGCGAAGAGCGTCGGCGATTTCCTGAACCGCGAACGGATTAACGGTCGTTCGGGCTCCGATCCAGAGAAGATCGATTCCCGCTCTGATCGCCTGTCGAACGTGTTCTTCGGTCGCGACTTCCGTTGCGATCATCATCCCGGTTTCCCGTTTCACGCGTTGCAACCAAGAGAGCCCTTCGATTCCGATTCCTTCGAATCCGCCCGGCTTGGTACGCGGTTTCCAAATTCCGGCGCGGAAGACTTTGACGCCGCGACAGGCGAGACGACGAGCGGTTTCCAGAACCTGTTCTTCCGATTCGGCGCTACAAGGACCGGCGATCAGCGTCAGACTTCGGGTTTCTTCCAAGGGGAGGGCAAGAGGTTGTAAGTCCATGGGAGTGAGGGCGTGAATCGTTAAAGTCAATAAAAAAAGCCGTCCAAAGGGGCGGCTTTTCATTTCGGGCGAAAAAAAAGCCGCGAGCAACACAATGCTCGCGGCTTGTCGGATTCGTTTGTATCGGGAACGGGTCAGTCCTTGGAACGAGTCAACGCGACCGGAGCATTGTCGGTAAAATACCGATAATACCGGGTAAAGTTGAACGCGTAGACGTAATAGGACTGATTCATTGTATTTTCAGGACGAAGAGCATTCTCTCCGTTTGTTTTATCGTCCGGCCATCGGGAAAAATTCAAAAGAAAACGCAACTTCCCCGACGACTTCAAGGCATTCTATGCAAGCCGAAATGTTCTGTCAAGAGGATAATGAAAAAAATCGAGGGCAGTTTCCCGACGGACGCAACAAAACCGCGGGGAAAGATGATCCTGCGTAGTCGGATCGACGCCGTGTGGCATCCGCGCAAACCCCGTTAAGTGTAGGTCAGAGAAAACACCGCGTCAAATTGAAAGCGGCGAAAAGACCACGAAAGATCAAACCGCGACGCCCTGTTTGCGAAGAATTTCCCGATAATCCTCCTCGGAAATCGTGCAGTCGATGAAGTCGAGGAACTGGGATTTGGTCAAATGGAGCTGGCGCGACATTCGAGAAATCAAATTGGTGCCGATCGTATCACCCATCGCCCCATGGCTCGTTTTGGTTTTTACTTTGGAACCGGTCAAAAGATAACAAACATGATCGCCGTCGATTTCACGACGAAACCCCTTTTTACACAAAGCCACATCAATGTCTCGCCCCTTTCGGACCCTACCCATTGCTGACCTCCTCGGCAATATCAAGAAGTCGCTGTTTGGTCGCTTGATCCTCTGGCGTGAGTTCGTTGTCGCCTTTTTGGACGATCCGTTTCCAGGTCATACGAATATCGCTCCGGACGCAGCTCCCCAACTCTTCCAAGCTAATCCCGACAGCGGAAATATCAAGATCAGGAACATCAGCCGTCCAGTAAATTGGATCGCCCGGCTCTTCTGGCGGAAGAATATCTGGCCGAATCACAAGCGGCTTGTGGAACTTGATCGTCGAGTTGTCGAGCAGGACCTCCCAGATTTCAAACGGAGCGAGAAGGTCGGTTTCGGTTTTGTTTGCAGACATAACATTTCTCCTTTCGTTCCAATTATCGACAAATTTTCACGTTTTTACAAGGGCGGAAGGAAGCCCGTTAAAACAACACAAGGTGTCGAAAGTACAAACAAATAAAAAGGCACCGAGTCTACTTGTTGCTTCGTGAACATTTCATCCTTCGTGTTGTGAGTGAAATTGAAAGCCGAACGACACGAAATCCCGAAATTTGAAGCAACCCCGAAATAATCCCTGCTGACTAGAAACCGCGACCTATACCGACTACTCTTACAACAAATCAATTCGTCAAGTCGAACTGTTTCAATTCTCCGATCGCGTCCGCTTCGCCGGCGCCTTCCGGGAGATCGTCGGGGCGTCCCGGCGGTTGGGGGGGCGTCATGTCGATTTGCGGGGCCGGAATCGGCTGTTGTATCTGCGGCGCCGGATACGGAACGGCCGGACCCCCTTCTTGCGGAATCGGCGCGTCGGGGAATCCGTTGCCCGGCGTCTTGCCGTAAAGCGGGCCGGTGTCGATCCACATTCCCTGCGAATCGAGCCGGAGCGTTCCCATCGCAAGCTCGAACTGCATCCGCTGCTCCAAATATTGGACCCATGTCGACATGAACATGTTCTGCGCTTCGAGCAAACTGGTTAAGTTGTCAAGTACGTCGCGGGTCGCGTTGACGTTCGATTCATTCGGATCTTCCAGGTTCAGCATCGCCGAGTCGACGTTGACGATCGCGCTGAAAACGCTTTCCCGCTGAATCTCGAACGCGAGCTGACTGACCTGAATGTTCCTCACGTCGGAACGCAAATTCGCTTTAAGCCCGTCGACGTAAGTGTAATACGCGCGGCGGGCTCTTTGATAATCGATCAAAGCCGCTCGATAAGCGTTTTGCTGAATCAATCGGTCCAACGGCGAATCCCAGACCAAGCCGACGGACACTTGACCGTTTTTCGAGCTGAAATTAAATGGATTGTTCCCCTCGGTCGCGATGGAACCATCGACTTTCAAATTGAGGTATCCCCGCAGGGCGTTGGACGTGATTTCGATTTGACGCCAAGCGTCGACCAGCGCGGCTCGGCGATTCATCCAATCGAGTCGGTTTTCGGAAGCGATCTGAAACGCTTCTTCCGCCGACATGGAAATCGGCGTCAACGTAATGGAGTCAAGCCGGACCCGCGCCTGGAGAATCAACAGATCATTCAATTCCGCCGAAAGACGGTTGGAAACCCGGTTGAGCCAAGTTCGGTAAGGATCGGGAACACGAATCAAATCATGACCGAAATCGCGCTCCTTGCGCAGTTCTTCCTTGGCTTCCTCGAAGGAAGCGTATCGCCAAGGTTTTCGATCGCCGGCAACCCAATCGTGGATACGCTGGATCACCTCTTTCTCCTTGGCCGCCTCGACTTCGGCGATTTTGGCGAGGATCGTTTGGAGCTCCTGTCGCAGTCGATTGATCTTCTCCACCGATTCACGGTAATTCTGTTCCACCAAAGGGCGGTCCGCCTTCGCTTCTCCCAGACTCGGAAGGAAGCTTTCCAAACGGTTTAGCTCCAACTGCGTTTCCCGTCGCTTTTGGTTCAAAGGATCGAGTTGCACCCGATACGGTATTTCGATCCGACCACGGATGTCTTCACTGAGAATCGGTGCCAGATCCATGAGATTTAACTGGTAAAGGATCCACAACGTTTTTTCGTCGAATTTTTCGTCGTCGACGATTTCGTGCAGTTGCGACTGGCTATAAGGGGCGAGCAGATCGTTCAGTTCGATGATCATATCGATCCGCTTTCGCTTTTCCGGGAGCGTATTTTGCACCAAGCGCAGCCGGTCCTGGAAATCGGGAATACTGCACACATCGGCCGCGACTTCGCCGTTGCGGACGGACGGACGGTCTTGGAGAAATTCGATATTGGAAATTCGTTCCGGAACCATTTTTTCCAGGAAGACGAGATCTTTTTCGACGATCTCGACTTCGTTGCGCAACTGGGATGCGAAATACGGAATCCGGCCCCGTAATTCGTCCGGTATTGCTTGATTTTCGTCTCGCAAAATCGCCAGGAGCAAGTTGACGTCGTCCTGCAATTTTCGAAGAGTCGGCGACATGAGTTCGAATTGTTCCAGCAACGGATCCTGGACCCGAACTTTCAGATCCGGCGGCAAGCCGAGCGATTGGAGGTACGCTTCGATCGCCCCTTCGTAATTCCCCTTCTGCTGCAACAAATCGTTTTGAGAACTTAGCAACTGAATTCTTGTGCGGATCACGTCGACTTTCTTTTGAAGTCGGCCCGCGACGAACATCTGCGTGGTTCGGTTGAGCGTGTCTTCCAGCGACGCGATCTGCTGCATCTGGTTGTTGATCCGAACCTGTTCGGAAAGCAGCGCGTAATACCCGCCCCCGCCGGCGCTGCCTGCTCCGCCCGGTCCGGTGACGCCGCCGGTTCCCGTTACGGTCGAAACGTAAAACCCTTGCTGGAAATACGCCATTTGCCGGACGCTTGCGAGGAAATTCCGCTCCGCCTGCGTGAGGTTTTCCAGAGCGACCGCGCGCCCGCCGCCGCGAAGGAGCGGCTGGAGAAACGCGAAGTTCAACACCGACTGCGACGAAAACGAGTCCTGGCCGGAAAATTGCCAAGTGAGCGTGTTGGCCAATCCGACCAGAATGTCCGCTCCACTGGCGAAATTCTTCGTCATGCTCAAAGTCGTCGTATCTTCCAACGTCGTCGACGGAGTTCCGTCGGCGGTGTAGAAGAGCGAATTGCCGCCATAAAATTTCGCGTCGAAAAAATAACGTTGCGTCGAAACGGACAAAGCGGATTTGTAGAGCTCCTCTTCGGCGGTTTGGTACGACGGCGAATGCTTCAAAGCAAGTCGCACCGCGGTTTCCTTGTCCAACACGATCGCGCCGCTTTCGTCGACGGAAAGATATTGCCGCCAATACGGGTTTTCGACGTATGGTGTTCGTCCGTACTTTTTCCACGCTTTGGACCCTTTCATCCCGTCGACGCGTTGCATGAGCCGATGCGCGGTCGGATCATCGTTGGGCATCGGTTCGCAATCCGGATTGTACGGGTCGTAGAACCGGGAATCGGGCGACGATTGGAGTGAATAGTTGCGCAAATGCCAACGGGAATCGTTCGCGACGGTGTCGACCAAAGCGTACACTTCCTTATCCGCTTTTTTGCGATAATGCGATCGACTGCAACCGGACCAGAGTCCGAGCAACATTGTTCCACAGAGTATCACAACCGCAAACCGAACATATCTATGATGATTGGCAAACATAATAATCCGCTTTTATTGTTTTACCGATACAATCCGCAAATATTTACTGATCTGTACCTCGAAACAGTTCGATACAGAGGGGTCCCGTTTGTTATCGTCTCAACGAAAGATCACGCTTTACCGAATGGAGGGGGTAAACCACCCGGAAGAGTTGAAATAATCGTGCCTGACGACAGGGTTGTACGGGTTGTAGGGAATGCAACGCTCCAAACGAGTTTCCCATACGCTTTTTCGCTTTTCGCAAGTCACAGGAATGGTTTTGTTGACAAGAGCACTAAAAAAGGGTACATTTCGCACAGGGACTCGCTTTCGTTGGAATCCGGCGAGACCGGGTGGTTTTTAGCGGTTCTGCGGCTTTTGCGTATTGAAGTTATTACCCGTTTAGCCGGAGCGTCCTGGACGCCCGGTTTTGTACATTTCGAAGTTCCCGTACTCTTGGATCGCGGAAGTGCCGATACGATTACGGGGTGATAGACGTCGTGCCCCGTTGACAACAAGACAACGACAATTTCCTCAGTGCAATGAATATTTGGAATAAGGTTCTTATCTTTTTGATCTGTCTTTTGGGGGTGCTTGCGACGTTTTGGTCGGCTAAGGTCATGAGCAACAACGTCAAACAAGGCGCGGCGATCAAGAAGATGGAAGACGAAACGGCCGCCGCCCTCAAATCCATCGCGGCGGACTCCGATTATGAAAAGGGCGTCCCGACTTGGGATGTACGCAACGCCGCTCTTTTGGCCGATCGCGCTGAAAACTGGCTCTTCTGCGCACCGAAAGCGGTGGAATCCACGCAAA
The DNA here is from genome assembly GCA_031549565.1 of Thermoguttaceae bacterium. GTDB lineage: Bacteria > Planctomycetota > Planctomycetia > Pirellulales > Thermoguttaceae > JAVBSX01. Next base: position 7,053 of record JAVBPO010000056.1, on the reverse strand, counting down.
ACAAACATGCCCAGATCGTTTTCACGATCAAATCGGAAACGACCTCGACGATGAAAGTCGGCGATACGATTTACGTTTTCGACCAAAGACCGTTCGGACAGGGAGGGAAATATCTCGGACGTTTCAGCGTGTCCCAGATCCAAGGGCAGGATGTCGCCGCGATTTCTCTGGATGTCATGACCGACTTGGAGATGCAGAATCTGCTGTCCAGTCGGAATGAAATCTCACAGGTCCCCCCGGAACAGATCGCGGAAACCAATGCCGCCTGGTCGATTTTCTCGAAATGTCCCACGGACCGTCCCGACTTGTTTACGAATCTGTCCGATGCGGAAAAGGAAAAGTATCTCCCGGAACCGGTTCGATCCCAATATGCCCAATACGACAAAGATCCGGAAAACTACACTTCTTACGACTTCGGGACGCTTTTGACTTACTACTATCAAAAGCGAATCGAAAATTCGGCGCTGCTCGATGAAAAACGAGCGCAAGAAGCGACCATCGACGCTTCGAACAAACTGGCGACACAAGCCCTGACGGACTGTCAAAACGAAAACAGCCAGATCGAAAAAGAAACGCAGCAAATGGAATCGCAGCGTCAGGAAGTAAAACAGTTGCTCGACGCGAAAATCGCCGAATGCAAACAAATGCAGCAGAAGATCGACAAGCTCCAAAAAGACAACGAACGCATGGTGAACGAAATACACCAATTCCAACAAAACGCGATTCGCAGATAGTCCATCCTCATTTCACGCCGACGATCGCTTCGGCGACGTTTTGGGAGTGTTCCCGGACGCGGCGGTAGGCGTTCAGTTGCGTGTTGACGGCCATGATGACCTGCGGGTCGAGCCGGTCTTCGGACATCTGCTTGAGAAAAATGTCCCGGATCGATTTGACACGGCTGGTGATGCTGCGGCCTTGGGCATGAACCTCGGTTAAAAGCTCGATACCGTCTTTTCTCGCGGCGTAATAGCGGTGAATCATCAGCATATACGCTTCGACCTGGTTGTGCAACTCGCAGATTTGCGTCTGGATTGGTTCCGGTAATGTGAGGCCGGATTTCTGCAGTTTCAGCGCCGATTTGAGAATCACGATCAGGTAATCGCTGATCGATTCGAGTTCGTCGGCCATTTTCAACTGGCTCCGCGCGATTTCGGCGACATCGTGCGACACATTTCCGGAAAGAAGGTCGGCCATGAATTCGATCACTTCGTCTTGGAGCATGTCGAGCACTTCTTCCTGCCGAAACGCCTGATCGATGAGTTTTTCATCCGGTGTGGGAGACTGGACGATTGTCTCGACCCACTGGGCCAATTCCGTACAGTCGTTGGACATGCGAAGCACTTCGACGCGGGACCGTTCGATCGAAATCGCCGAAGTTTCCAGCAAACGGACATGCAATCCGGTCAAATACGATTTCTTTTCCTTCCCTTCCCGTTCCGGAACGAATCGCGTCAAAAGATCGGCGAATACCCGCGTGAACGGGATGAACAGGAGCGTGTTGATCACGTTGAACAACGTGTGCGTTAACGCGATCGCTTTGGTCGTATCGACCACGACGCCGTGTTCATTGGTCCCGACCAGGTACTTGATCGTCGGAACCATGACCGAGAGAAACAAGAGCGAAACCCAGGCGACGCCGATCACATTGAACAGAATGTGAAAATACGCGGCCCGGCGAGCGTTGGTCGTCGAGCCGATCGAAGCGAGAAACGCGGTGATCGTCGTTCCGATGTTCTCTCCGAGCACGAGTGCCCCGGCCGTTTCGTACGGAATGATCCCGATCGCGGCCAGCGAAATCGTGATCGCCAACGTCGCCGACGAGGATTGGACGATCAACGTCAAGAGACAACCGATCCCGACGCATTTCAACACTCCGATATACGTGTCGGCGTGGAACGAATTCATCCAGGCGGTAAAACTCGGCAGATCCCGAAGGAACGCAAACCCTTTTTGCATCAGTTCCAAACCGAAAAACACGAACCCGAGCCCCATGACCGCCATGGCGATGAAACGCGTTTTGTCGTGCTTGGAGAACATGTAGACGAATCCGGCGAAACCGAGAATCGGCAGTCCGTACTTTCCAATGTCGAGTACCAGAATCCAGCCGGTAATCGTCGTCCCGATGTTCGCGCCCATGATCACGCCGATCCCTTGGGAAAGGGTCATGATTTGCGAGTTGATGAATCCGACGACCATAACGGTCGTTACGCTGCTCGATTGAATGAGGGCGGTCGTGAAAAGCCCGACGCCGATCGCGAGAAAGCGGTTGTCCGTAACCAGGGCAATCATGCGACGCAGACTTTCTCCGGCAACCGTTTGCAGCCCTTCAGACATGTATTTCATGCCGAGAAGAAAGATGCCGACCCCGCCGACGACGGAAAAGAACATCGTCCAGTAATTCGGAGTCCACGCTTCGCAGCGGATTTTATCGTAAACGGTGAACCCGGTCTCCGGATTCATCGCTTCCAGCGTGATTTCGCTGTTTCCGATTCCTTTCCAGTTCAGGATAAACGTGTTTCCTTCAAGCGACGGCTCGACGATTTTCGTTTCGCCCGGTTCGACGATGGTCAGGATCGGGTCAATGCCTTGGAACTGCTCGATCGACTGAAATTTTTCGCTCAAATCCCATCGGGCCGGCGGTGGGGGGACGAGGTCGAACAGGATTCGCGGGTTCTCGATCAGGTTGTGAAAGTGGGGGCCGGAAGAATCGTCCGAGGCGGTTTTCGATTTCTCCACGCGCTCCTGTGGATTGATGAGGTCATACTCTTCCTTGTAAGCGGCAAGATCCTGAGGAGGGATCGTCGACTCCTCTCCGGAAACCGGTGCGGGAAAGGTGCAAAGACAGGAGGTGAAAAAAAAGAAGCACCAAAAAGTCGAGCGCAGAAACAGAATCGATTTCATGAGGTATCGGCTTTGGAGGAAGCCTGGCTCTCACTTCCTGACTCGAGCCTCGGCCGAAAAAATCACTACGCCGAGATTGTCGCATAAAACCGTTCAATCGGGAAGTGGGAGAGACCGGGGACGAAATCTTTCCGAGAATAATACGCCAAATTTATGCAAAACCGACAATTTCATTGACAATCCCTATTTATAACCTATCTTAACAGGGATATCTCGAATTTTAACAGCTACAATTAAACACAATTCAGTACTGAAAAATTATCCCTCTCGATAATATCGATTCCCATGTTCAATCAATTTTCGTTGAAAACCAAGCTCCTGACGAGTTTCGCCCTGATCGTTCTCCTTTTATTGATCGTCGGTTTGACCGGGTATTTCGCCCTGCAACTGGCCAACACGTATGCCGACAAAGAATCGGCAGAGAAGGAAATCGTGATCCAATCCGAAGTTTTGCAGAAATGTATTTACGACATTCGTTTCGTCGCGATGCGTGGGATGACCGTTAAAGACATGAGGATACCACCGGATGGGAAAAAAATTGCGGGAAAACTGTATTATCGCGATTATCTCGTGGACGGAACGGCCAAAATCCTGAAAGAAGCGCAAGCCGAACTGGAAAAAGTCGAAAAACAACTCGATCCGGAAAGCGACAAAGAAGATATCGACCGCTGCAAAAAGGCGCTCGCTGGTTTTGTGGCCTATGACCGGTTCACGACCCAATGGACAAACCTTCAGGATGAGATCCTGGATTCCGCCAAATTACGCCTTAGTCAGGCGAATAATGTGCAAAATGCGATCAAAAGCATCATCGACCGGGTCGGCGAACTGATCGAGCGGGATAAAAAAATGGTCGCCGACAAAGACGGCAAGGAAGCGACGTTCGTTCCGGAACGTTTCGTCGGACGGCAGGAACGGCTCGGCTATGTGCTCGAACTGGTCGAAAAACTACGGCGTCTGACCCGGGAACAAATCGCGGTTTCCGATGCGGACCGAATGAAAGAATTGAATGGCGAAATTCAAACCCTGTTCGACGATCTGGACAAGCGGGTCGGTATCCTTAAAGACGAATTCACGACAGCCGCGAGCGGAGAGGATGCCACCACGGCGAAAGACAATTACGAAGCTTGGAAAAAAGAAATCGAAAATTACAACAAGCATGTCGTCGATCAGGCGACGACTTTTCAGAGCATGAACAGCGCGGCGGACCAAATCGTCGAGAACGTCAATACGATCCTGACCAACGCCCGGACCAAAGCCGACGAAAGTGCCAAGAGTCTCGATAACACGTTGTTCAAAGCGAACGCGTCGATCGTGACGATCGGACTGATCGCGATTTGTGTGGGCGCTGTCCTCGGGCTGGCTCTGTCCCAAAACATCGCCGGCGCAATGACGAAAATTACCGCGTTGCTCAACAAAGTCGTCCAGGAAGGAGATATTACCGTCCAGGTCGATCCGATGCTTCGCAGTCGCGGCGACGAGGTCGGCAACCTTTCGCGAACCGTGGAGAGTATCGTTTCCGATTACGTCGGGGTCGCCTCAATGGCCCGCGCGCTTTCCGACGGCGATTGGACCGTTTCGGTCAAAACCAAGTCGGAAAAGGACGAGATGAACCTCAATCTCAACGCGATGATCGACAAGGTCAATGTCACGCTCTTGAGCGTTTCGGACGCCGTTGAAAAAGTGACGACCGGCGCCCGGGAAATCGCGACTTCCAGCGAAAGCCTCGCTAATGGCGCAACGGAATCCGCGGCAAGTATCGAGCAGATCACCGCATCGATGAACGAAATCGGCGGACAAACCGGCGAAAATGCGAAATACGCGAACGAAGCGAGCCAGTTGGCCCGAAAAACCAACGACGCCGGGACCACCGGCCAGGAGATGATGAATCGAATGGTTTCCTCGATGCAGGAAATCACGAAAAACGCGCAGGACGTGCAAAAAGTGATCAAAGTGATCGATGACATTTCGTTCCAGACGAACCTGTTGGCCCTGAACGCCGCCGTGGAAGCGGCCCGGGCGGGAACGCACGGAAAGGGGTTCGCCGTCGTCGCCGAAGAAGTCCGCAACCTGGCCGCGAGGAGTGCCAAGGCGGCGGGAGAAACGTCCGAGATGATCAAGGGGAACAACAAGCAGATCAACGACGGCGCACAAATCGCTTCGCAAACGGCCGAGATGCTCAACGAAATCGTCCAGCACGCCGGCGAAACAATGCAGTTGATCAACCGGATCGCCACCTCAAGCAGCGAACAGGCTCAAAGCGTGTCGCAGATTTCACAAGGCTTGCATCAGATCGACGCCGTCACGCAGCAGAACACGGCCAACGCCGAGGAAACCGCGAGCGTGACCGGCGAAATCAGCAGCCAAACCCGGGAACTCCAGCAGTTGGTCGCCATGTTCAAACTGAAAAAATCGTAGCGGATCATCAGAAGAACAGGTCTCGTTGATCGGTTGTTTTAATCAACTCGATATTCCGGAGCACCTTGTTCTTTCTGGAATCGTTTTCCAACTGTTCCACTTCCCGGGCGATCGTTTTTTCGCCGATTTCCCGGGTTTCCGGGGCGGCGTAGTCGACCAGGTACTCTTCGAGCGTCGCCAAGGCGTTCGGTGTGCAGAAATTCTGGATGAAGCCCGGCTTGGCGTATTCCATGAACACTTCGCCGGTCCGACCCAAGCGATAACACGCGGTACAAAAACTCGGAACATACCCATCTTCGAGGAGTTGCTTGACGACTTCATCAAGCGAGCGTTCGTCGCCGAGTTGAAACTGTTCTTTTTCGAGCGTTTGCACTTTCGTCGATTTCGAGTCGACGTATCCGCCGATTTCGATCCGGCTGCCGGCGTCGATTTGTGAAACACCGAACCCGAGCGCTTCGCGGCGAATGTGCGCCGGCTCCCGAGCCGTGAGGATCAAGCCGGTGTACGGAACCGACAGCCGCAAAATCGCAATGAGCCGCAGGAAATCGGAGTCGCTGGTATCATTTTCGATCACTTCCTGCAAGTTGACGCCGCTGGCCGGGCGGATTCGCGGGAAACTGATCGTGTGCGGACCGACGTTGTAATGCTTCATCAAATGAATCGCGTGTGCGACCAGGCCGAGCGTTTCGTATTTCCAATCGTGTAGTCCGACCAACGCGCCGATTCCGACGTCGTCGGTTCCCGCTTCCAAAGCCCGGGCGTGGGACTCGAGCCGCCAGTTGAAGTTTCCCTTCCGGGTTCGCGCCGGGTGCATTTTTTCGTACGTCGGGCGGTGGTACGTCTCCTGGAAGACCTGGTAGGTTCCGATCCCGGCTTCCTTGACGATCTTGTACCCTTCGTGATCCAGCGGCGCGGCGTTGACGTTGATCCGGCGGAGCGACGCCCCGTTTTTCGCGTGGATCGTATAAATGTAACGGACGCAATCGGCAATGTATTCCGGCGAATAATCGGGATGTTCGCCGAACACGACGATCGTACGTTTATGCCCGTTGTCGAGCATGATCTCAACTTCGTCACGGAGGGCGTCCCGGTCGAGCGTTTGTCGGATCTGCGCCGGATTACTCGCCCGAAACGCGCAGTAGACGCAGTCGTTCATGCACTTGTTGCCGATGTAAAGCGGCGCGAACAGCACGATCCGGTTGCCGTACACGTCCCGTTTCAGTTGGCGCGCGGCGTCAAAAATCAGTTCGACCAATTCCGGAGAATCGGCGGCAAGGAGCATCGCGGTTTCGTCCAGCTCGAGCGCTTTCTTGTCGAGCGACTTGGCGATGATTTCCCGAACCCGACCGGGATCGGCCTTCGTTCGCAAAAGCTCCGCGAATCGACCTTCGTCGATAAAGTCGCAGCCGCTCTTGCTGTAAATTTGCATATCGGATAGTTTGCGGATCATTTTTAAAGTAGGAAATGAGTAAATCAGCGTAAAATATTCCTTCTGGCATCACGAAAAGAGACGATTTCCAAGTGGTTGGCCTCGACGACATACAGAATTTCAAAGTGTTCTATGCAAATACGGCGACAATGATTGTCTTGTGGTAAGGGTGCGCGCAAATTTTCCGGGTCGTGAGTTGTCATTCTGAACGAAGTGTACTCACGGAGGGAAGAATCTGGTGCATCCGGCAACACGCATTATGTTGCGAACACGGCTTGAAACCAGATGCTTCGGAATACCTCAGCATG
>JAVBPO010000089.1:0-24647 GCA_031549565.1 Thermoguttaceae bacterium | reverse complement strand
GGGAAGCGCCCTTGGTCCACGTGACCGGGCTTGACTCATGAAGGATACGTCACGAAGAGCATGAAAGCAAAGAAGTGTGCGGGATGACCAACCTATTCCCGTCCAAAGCCGACTCGCGGCGGAGCCGCTTCCGTCCAATATTTTTTTTCTGAGTAGAATCTTCTTCTTTAGATTTATTGTGCATAATAATACTCTTGACAATGGATATCTGGGGGGAGAAATGGGGGCGGGTGGGGGGCTAGTTTGACGGATAGTTGGTTTAGACAACCTATGGATTTCGCCAGAGAGTATTACGCACACAATTGTCATTCTGAGGTGCTCCGAAAAATCTGGTTGAAAGACGTAATCGCTACGCGTTGCGTGTTGACGGGGTACACCAGATTCTTCGCTCTGCGAGTACACTGCGCTCAGAATGACACCGCACATCTCCTCAATATTTCAGACGTATGACTTTCTGGCGACAACCTATCGTAATAAAATCTTCGTTTTTCAGCCTTCCGATGGGGATGAGGAGCGATTTCAGGTCCAGGGTGCGATCAACATAGTTTTCAGGTGTATTTTTCACAGCATGGGGCGAGTATAGCTTTTCCCACGCGGCAAAACAACCGTTTTTCAAAGTTTTTGCCGTTAGCCGGTTCGCCTGCGAATCGCTGAAAAATGCCTACACGACCCGTTGCAGGCGACGGGGCTAACATTTTCACGCCGTAATTGACTTTTCAGGCGGGATGTGTCAACATACAAGGGTTGTTTCCTGTTTGACGATCCTTGTTCACTGACCGCCTGAAGAACGATATGCGTACTCTTCCCCTTGTTTTCGTTTCGCTGCTTTTTTGTTTCACTTCCTTTTGCAACGCGGAAGATATTCTCATCGCCGATTTCGAAGGGGACACTTACGGCCCCGGCTGGATCGTCGAAGGGACCGCGTTCGGAACCGGGCCGGCCAAGGGGGCGTTTCCCGGTCAAATGCCGGTCTCCGGATATCTCGGCCAAGGGTTGGTCAACTCGTTTCTCGGCGGCGACGATCCGACCGGAAAGCTGACTTCGCCGTCGTTCAAGATCGAACGACCGTACATTTCGTTTCTCGTCGGCGGCGGCGGGCACGACGGGCTCGCGGTCAATCTGCTCATCGATGGTCAAGTCGTCCGAACCTCGGCGGGCCCGAACAAAATTCCCGGCGGCAACGAGGCGCTCGATTGGTGCGATTGGGACGTTTCGGAATTCCAAGGCAAAGACGCCGTGATCGAAATCGTCGATTCCATCGGCGGCTCCTGGGGACACATCAACGTCGACCAAATTATTCAAACGGAAAAGAAACACGCCCCGATGCCGAAAACGCACGACTTTCAGCCGACGAAAGAATTTCTGCACATTCCGATCACGATGAACGCCCCGATCACGTGGATTCGCGTCGAAGTCGACGGACAGTGGGTCCAGGAATTCGATTGCCCGCTCACCGTGTCCGGCCGTCCCGATTTCTTCGCGACGCTCCAGGTCGGCCAGTGGAAAGGTAAAAAAGTGACGCTCATCGCCGAAAAGGTTCCCGCCGAATCGCAGGGGCTCGAGCTGATCGTGCAAAGCGACAAAATGTCCCAGGAAGATACCGTCTACCGTGAAAAATACCGTCCGCAATTCCACTTTACGACCCGGGTCGGATGGATCAACGATCCGAACGGTTTGCTGTACTATAAAGGAACGTGGCACCTTTTCAACCAGCACAATCCGTTCAGCACCAACTGGGGCAACATGACCTGGGGGCATGCGACCAGTCCCGATCTTCTCCACTGGACGAACTTGCCCGACGCGATTCATCCGGACAAACTCGGTACGATTTTCTCCGGCAGCGGCGTCGTCGACAAGAATAATACGTCCGGATTTCAAGACGGGAAAGAGAGCCCGCTCGTCCTGATTTTCACGTACAACGGCGAAAGCGCCCGATTCGGCGCGAAAGCGTCGCAGGGAATCGCCTATTCGACGGACGGTGGAAAAACGTTTACGAAATACGACAAGAACCCCGTTTTGCCGCACATCATCGGCGGGAACCGCGATCCGAAGGTCATCTGGTTCGAGCCAACGAAGCGTTGGATCATGGCGTTATACATGGACGCCGAGGATTACTCGCTCTTCGAGTCCGAGGACTTGAAATCGTGGGTCAAATTGTGCGATATCAACAATCTCGGTTGCAGCGAATGTCCCGACTTTTTCCCGCTCCCGGTCGACGGTGACGCCTCGAACGTGAAATGGGTCTTCTGGGGCGCCAACGGCAAATATCTTATCGGCTCGTTCGACGGCAAAGAGTTCAAACCGGAAACGCCGACGTTGACGAACAAATACGGCGGCAACGATTACGCCGCGATGACGTTCAGTGACGCCCCGGACGGACGACGAATTCAGCTTTCCTGGATGCAGGGGGGCGAATATCCGCGGATGCCGTTCAACCAGCAGTACACCGTCCCGCGACACCTGACGCTCCGGACGACACCACAGGGCATCCGGCTGTACATGAATCCGGTCAAGGAACTCGAATCGCTCCGGGCGTGGAAACGGGAGACGTCCGTTCGTGAGGTGACGCCAAGCAGCGAGTATTTGATTCCTTGGGATCGGGAACTTTTCGACTTGGAAATCACGCTCAAGCCGGGAAAGACGGGCAAGTCCGTTCTCGACGTCGTCGGACGGCGCATCGAATACGACGTCGCTGCGAAAACGATCTCGCTCGACGGTATCAAAGCGCCGCTGGAACTGCAAGACGGCCGATTGAAGCTCCGCGTCGTGGTCGACCGGACTTCGATCGAACTGTTCGCCCAGGACGGCGAGGTGCAGATTGCGAAATGCTTCCTGCCGAAATCGAACGTCATTTACCGGGGATTTCTCGTTACGTCTGAAGGCGACGACACCATATTGGAAAAAGCGACGACCTGGGAATTACGCTCGGTCTGGAAGAGATAGCGAGCGGAAACGATGCGTTTTTTTCCAGTTTCCTGTTCAATAAATTCGGTTTGCTTCCTCACTTCAAAGAGAGACCAGGAGAATCGCCATGAAATTTCGGACCGCTGTTTTTGTTTTTGCGGCATTAATCTGGAGCCCCGCTTTACAAGCCGACGATTCCGACGGGAGGGCGGTCGCGCCGTCTCAAGCGGTTATCGAAATCAACGGCAAAGTCGTGTTGCCTTCTCACGGCTCGGCGAGTGGTGTCTGGTTCTTTCACGATCCCGAACTCGGGGACAAGTCGCCGCAACTGCTGCTCCTTGGCCATTCGCAACCGTCGCCGAAATACCGGGTTGTTGTCGCTTTGAACCCCGGCGATTCCCTCCGGATCATTCCCGGCTCAAGTGGGCAGAGTCCTTTGGAATATCGTGCCGATAATGCTCCGCGAGTGATTCAAATTGTCTCCACACTGTCGCTCGATCCGGTGCGACGGCCCTGGTCGCTGGAGCCGACGGAATGTTCCCCGCCGCTGCATCCTGACCTCGAAGCGGCGCTCATCGAACACGATTGGCGGCTCCAGGACGGAATCGATACGCCGCTGGAATCACGGACTTACGAACAGGCGATCGAGCGTATGACGCCGCAAATCGATTCGCTCCTCGCCGACATGTCCGCGGCGGGCGCCGATGTTTCGCAAGCGGTCCGGCAGTGGGAATCGCTGAAAAACGAAACGGTTCAAGACGAAAATCTTTGGCGTCACATCCACCGATTTCGGCGTGAAATGATGCTCAAGCATCCGCTCTTTCCGACCGGGCCGATTCTTTTCGCCAAGCACGTCCCTTCGGTCATGTCGCACCAGTTGACGCAAACGTACGGTTATGTCGCACGGCCCGGCGGCGGACTGTTCGTCCTCGACCGCCCCGGCGCATCGATGCAATCGCGGTCCCTGACCGACGGGCGATTCCCGGCGGGAAATTACGTGCATCCGGAGGTTTCCTTCGACGGCAAGAAAATCTATTTCGCGTTCTGCGCCGCGGACCGTTCGCCGGAATCCTGGCGGGATCCGAACACGATGCAGCGGCGGTATCACCTGTACGAAATGAATTCCGACGGAACCGGTTTGAAGCAACTGACCGACGGCGACTTCGACGATTTCAACCCGACGCCGCTCCCGGACGGCGATCTGCTGTTCATCTCGACGCGACGCGGCGGCTTTCACCGCTGCGGGGCGGGGCCGTGTTACGTTTATACATTGACGAAAATGAAAAACGCCGCCGCCGACGCGGCTTCGGACATTCGCTCCTTGTCGTTTCACGAAACGAACGAATGGGACCCGTCGATCCTGCATGACGGCCGAATCCTTTACACCCGATGGGATTACGTCGACCGTGATGCCGTCTTCTACCAACAGCTTTGGACCGCGCGGCAGGACGGTACGAACGTCCGGATTTTCTACGGGAACAACACGTTCGTTCCGTGCGGAATCTGGGAAAGCCGCCCGATTCCCGGAAGCGGCCGCGTCATGGCCGTCGCCGGACCGCATCACGGCATGAGCGCCGGTTCGATCATCCTGCTTGACACCACCCGCGGCGTCGACGGCTCCGAGCCGATCACGCGGTTGACGCCGGATGCGCGTTTTCCCGAATCGGAAAACCTCCTGGCCGCCGGAATCGCGATGCCGAATCCGAGCGATTTCGATTCGCCCGTTACGGTCCACTGGGACGCCGTCAATCGTGCCGACCGCCCCGGATATCGTGAGACCACGATCCCGGAGCAGGAAGCCCGTTGGCCGGGACACTGTTATAAAGCCCCGTGGCCGCTGTCGGAAAAACAGTTCCTCGTGTCGTACGCTTACGATCGGCTTCGCGGCGAAATGGGCCCGAACATTCCGAACATGTTCGGGATTTATTTCGTCGACGCGTACGGAAACAAAGAGTTGCTCTACCGTGATCCGAACATTTCCAGCGTCTGGGCCAAACCGTTGACACCGCGAACGGCTCCGCCGGCACTCGTAACGGGAATCGAATCGGACGGTGACTTGAAGACGGGGACGTTTTATTTGCAGAACGTCTACGAATCGTGGCCGCGATTACCGCAAGGAACAGAAAACGAAATCAAATCGCTCCGCATTCTCCAGGTCCTCCCCAAAACGACGCCGAACGCGAACGATCCGATGGTCGGTGTCGCGTTCGCTTCACCGGGGAAACAAGTCCTCGGCACCGTTCCCGTCGAAGCGGACGGGAGCGCTTATTTCGAGTGCCCGTCCGAAACGCCGGTTCTTTTCCAAGCTCTTGACGCCGAAGGCCGCGCCGTACAAACGATGCGCAGCTTGACGTATCTCCAGCCGGGAGAAAACATGAGTTGCGTCGGGTGTCACGAAAACCGGATGCAGACGTTCATCTCGGATTCCGGCGCAATCGCGATGCGGCGGGGCCCGTCGAAAATCGAACCCGGCCCGGACGGCGGCAAACCGTTTTCGTATCCGCTGCTGGTCCAACCGGTTTTGGAGCGTCGCTGCACGGGGTGTCATTCGGACCTGACGCCGGAAAAGAGTGGCGGTGTCATCCTGACCGGTGAACCGGACGGGCATTACACGAAATCGTACAACGCGATGGTTCCCCGGGTCGCGTACACGGCGTGGAGCATGCCGGAAGGGAACCACGAACCGCTGACCGAGCCGAATCGCTTCGGAGCTCGGGCAAGTTCTCTGACGAAATTGCTCCAAGGCGGACACTATGACGTCAAGTTGACGCCGGATGAATGGGAACGGTTGAACACCTGGATGGACGCCAACGCGCTCTTTTACGGCACGTTCAATCGCGAAGACCAAGCCCGCCAACAGCGCGGCGAACGAATTGTCGGACCGGATCTGGAATGATTATGAGAGGTGTCAATCAAAATCATCCTTAAAGCTTTCGTGCGTTTTTGGCGATCAGTCCGGCGACGTAGCCCGCTTTGAATCCGGCGTCGATATTCACGACCGTCACGTTCGAGGCGCAACTGTTGAGCATCCCCAACAATGCGGCAACGCCTCCGAAACTGGCACCATAACCGACACTGGTCGGAACCGCGATCACCGGGCAGGCAACATAGCCGCCGACGACGCTGGGAAGTGCGCCTTCCATCCCGGCAACGACGACAATTGCCGCCGAATCGGTTAAAAGCGGCAACGCTTCCTGGAGTCGATGAGGGCCCGCAACACCGATGTCCTGCACGAAAACGACTTCCGCGCCGGTCCATTCGGCGGTTTCCCGGGCTTCTTCGGCAACCGGCAGATCGCTCGTTCCGGCGGTCACGATCGCGATTTTCCCCGTCGTCTTCTTCGGGCGACCGTTGGGAATGCGAAACGTGCGACCGACCGGATTATACCGGGCTGTCGGGAAAATCGCCAAAAGATGGTCCGCTTTCTCCTGATCCATCCGGGTCGCGAACACTTCGATTTGCCGCTCGGTTTGCTTTTCAAAAATCCCGATCAGCGTCGGCACGGTTTTCCCTTCGGCGTAAACGACTTCCGGAAACCCGCAACGCCGATCGCGGTCCATGTCAAGATTGAATTCCATGGTTGAGATGAGAGGATAAGAGGATAGAGGATAGGTGGAGTCCCCCTGAATGGTGGGGCGACTCTATCCTATAATAACGTCTCAGCGAGCATGGGGCAGGCCCCGTGGCTAACAAATAATTCATAATTCATAATTCATAATTCATAATTAATCCCCCAATGGATTCTTTCGCCAGTACCGACAGTACCCGTAGTGCCAAACCGCTTCTTCATGCGCGGAAGACGACGTTTACGCAACCGCTTCCGCTTCAATTAGGCGGTGAGTTGCCGGAGATTACCGTCGTGTTCGAAACCTACGGTGAACTGAATTCACGGAAGGACAACGCGATTCTGCTCTGCCATGCGCTCAGCGGCGATTCGCACGTCGCTTCGCACGGGTCGGACGACGATCCCGGTTGGTGGGAGATCGCCGTCGGACCCGGTAAGGTGCTCGATACGGACAAATATTTTTTCATCTGCCCGAATGTCTTGGGAGGGTGTCGTGGCACCACGGGACCGAACAGCGTCAATCCGAAAACCGGGCAGATTTACGCCGTCGATTTTCCGACGATCACGATCGGCGACATCGTCGAAGTCCAACGGATGCTGATCGATTCGCTCGGCATCGATCGGCTCTTGGCGGTGATCGGCGGCTCGCTCGGCGGTCTCATGACGTTGGAGTGGGCGACAAGGTTCCCCGACCGACTCCAGGGGGCCGTCGCGATTGCGACCAGCGCTCATTTGACGAGCCAAGCGTTGGCGTTCGATATCGTTGCTCGCAACGCGATTCTGAACGACCCGCAATTCCGCGGTGGGCGGTACCATGAACATGGAACCACCCCCGCCGTGGGACTGGCGATCGCGCGGATGCTCGGGCACATCACCTACCTGTCGATCGAGTCGATGCGCCAAAAATTCGACGCGAACCGGAACATTCCGCGCTCGGTCGAATCGAATTTTGAAACGAAGTTCGCCGTCGGTTCCTACCTGGCCCACCAAGGGGACAAGTTCGTCGAACGGTTCGACGCGAACAGCTATTTGACGCTTTCGATGGCGATGGACCAATTCGATCTCGGTGACACCCCGGAAAAACTGGCGACGTCGCTCAGGCGTTCGATGTGCCGCTGGCTTCTGGTGTCATATACGAGCGATTGGCTCTTTCCGCCGTTTCAAACCCGGGAGTTGGTCGACGCCCTGGTCGCCGGGGACAAGCGGGTCAGTTATTGTAACGTCAAAAGCGACTGCGGACACGACGCGTTCCTGCTGCCCAACGAGCTCCCGATCTACGGGGAGATGATGCGTTCGTTTCTCGCGAACCTCGACGAACACGATGCGGACAAAACGTCGTTGGAAACCGGCGTTTTCCGGCATCGGATCGATTACGAACGAATATTGGCACTGATTCCCAAGGGGGCGAAAGTGCTCGACCTCGGCTGCGGTCGGGGCGGATTTTTGGCACGGCTCAAGCAGCGAGGCGATCGACAGGTCGTCGGGATCGAGCTGGAGGAGCGGTACGTTTTGAGCAGCATCGACCGGGGAATCGACGTGCTCCAAGGAGATTTGAACGACGGTTTGGCCGCGTTTTCCGACAAGCAGTTCGATTTTGTCGTTCTCTCGAAAACGTTGCAAACGGTGTTCGACGTGGCGCATATTTTGGACGAAATGCTCCGCGTCGGCACTCGGGCGGTCGTCAGCTTTCCGAACCTGGGGTATCACGAACATCTCCGGCGGTTGAATGAGGAGGGGAAGGCGCCGCGAACCGATCCCGCTCCGGAGCATTTTTGGTACAACGCGAGCGACGTTCGGTTTCTTACCTTGACCGATTTCGAGGAATTTTGCGAACGGAAAAAAATCCGCATCCACCAGAAAATCGCGCTCGACACCCGCGAAGGACTCCAAATCACGGACGATCCGAACCGCAACGCCGACGTGATGATCGTCGTGATGAGCCGCGAAATCGGCTGATTTCAGCTTGGAAATGCTCTCCCTTTCGCCCCCCGTATTCACAATAAAGCGGGGGTGTATAATCAAAATGTTTGATTGATCATACTCGCTCGTTTTCGTCCGTCTTGCTTCTCATGTCTCCGCATCAACATACCGATTTACTCGTCGCGCTCGCCGGGCAGCCGAACTCCGGCAAGTCGACGATTTTCAGTCTCCTGACCGGGCTGCACCAGAAAATCGGCAACTACCCCGGCGTCACGGTCGAGAAAAAGTCGGGGCACTTTCACGTCGGTCCCAAGCGGGTTGAAATCGTCGACCTGCCGGGAACGTACAGTTTGACGTCCTACAGCCAGGAAGAGCGGGTCACGCGCGATTTTATCCTTCTGGAGCGGCCGGAAGTGATCGTCGTCGTTCTCGATGCGTCCAATTTTCGGCGTCATTTGTATCTCGTTTTCCAACTTTTGGAGATGCAGCACCCGATCGTGGTCTGCCTGAACATGATCGACGTGTGCCGACGTCGCGGATTTCAAATCGACGTCGAGCGGTGCGAACGACTCTTCGGAGTCCCGGTCGTTCCGACCAATGGTGCCAACGGAACCGGACTGGACGAACTACGCGACACGATCGTCCGGGTCGCTTCGCAAAACGACCACGAACCGACCGGCTGGAAGCTCGATTACGGACTTGCGTTGGAAAGCGTACTTCAGGTTTTGACGGAAGAAGTTGCGAAGCGCAAACATTTGATCGAAGACTTTTCTCCCCGCTGGATCGCGATCAAACTTCTCGAAGGGGACCGCGAAGTCCGCCGGATCGTCCAACACCACACCCACGACGAAACGTGGAAAGACCTCCTCGCCTTCGCCGCCGCCCAGGTCCGTGATTTTGAGCAAAAATACGGCCAATCGCCGCTAAAGACGATTTCACTGGTGCGTAACGATAACGCCAGTCGGGTCGAAGAGGAATGTCTTGTTCGCATGACGCCGCAAAGACCCCGTGTCTCCGATCGAATCGACCGCGTCGTGTGCCATCCGGTCTGGGGACTGTTTTGCGTTGCGCTGGTGATGTTCTGCACGTTCGAACTCGCGTTTATGATTTCCGACGGTTGGCACTGGGTCCCGTGGTATGACGGATCGCATTGGACGCTCACGACTCCGGTCGTCCCGATTACGACGCTGTTCGACGACTGGCTCCCGAACGCCGCGGATCGTCTGTTCGGCTTGCGTGACGGGCCGGTACGGTCGCTGATCCACGACGGCGTTTTATCGGGAATCGGCGGCGTGCTTTCGTTCGTTCCGTTGATTTTCACGGTGTTTTTGCTCCTTTCGATTTTGGAACAGAGCGGTTTCGTCGCCCGGATCGCGATGGTTCTCGATCGGATCATGCGTTGTTTCGGGCTGCACGGGCAGAGTGTGTTGCCGATGATTCTCGGCGGTGGTATCGTCGGCGGTTGCGCGGTTCCGGCGATCCTCGCGACGCGAACCATGAAGGAGCCGAAGGAGCGGCTGTTGACGATCCTGGTGATACCGTTTATGAATTGCGGGGCAAAGATTCCCGTCTACGCGCTGTTGATCGCCGCGTTTTTCTCCGCGTGGCAGGGAGTTGTCATGGGAACGCTCGTGCTCCTGTCCTGGGCGATCGCGCTGGGCAGCGCGTGGCTTTTGAGCCGGACGCTCGTCAAGGGGACCGCGACACCTCTGGTCATGGAACTGCCGAGCTATTTGTTTCCGCGACCGAATATTGTCCTGGCGAATACGGTTCGCCAGAGCTGGCATTTCGTGCAAAAAGCGGGCACGATCATTCTCGGCGTCAACGTTCTTCTTTGGGCGATGATGTATTTCCCGGCGGACCGCGGCGGGGACGAGCTTTCTCATGTGGAACATTCCTACGCCGGCCGGATCGGTAAGGCGATGGTTCCCGTAACGCACTGGGCGGGGTTCGACTGGCGGGACAACGTCGCGCTGCTGGGCGGTTTCGCGGCGAAGGAAGTCATCGTCAGTTCCCTGGCGACGCTGCACAGCATCGAGGCGGCGGACGACGACTCACAAACGGAAACCCTTGCGACGAAAATCCAGGGAGAACCGGACTGGAATTCCGCCAAGGCGTTTGCGATGATGATTTTCGTCATGGTTTACGCCCCGTGCAGCGCAACGTGCGTGACAATCCGACGAGAAACGGCGAGTTGGAAATGGACGTTCACGTCGATGCTCTATAGCACCACGCTCGCTTTCGTCCTCGCGGTGCTCGTGTACCAGGCAGGACGATGGTTTTAAGACTGCATTGAGAAAATCACTCCGGGAGTGGCGGTTTCCAATCGAGAGATTTCAGTTCGATCGGTTTGACGACGACTTTCGGTTGCGATTTCGTTTCGACTTGCGTTTGAGGCTCGGGACGTTCCCGTTGTTCACGGGGTGACACCATGATGTCCTCCAGCGGAATCGCCGAGCCCGCTTCGGACTCGACGGGCCGTTTGATTTCCCCGAACGATTGCGGGCTGAGCGAAATCGATCGCGTGAGGTGGTTGCGGATCGAACTAAAGGTAAGTTCGTCCGTGACGTCGGAAACCGAATGGAGCATCGAGGAAAGGATTTGCGCGCCGGGTCCGGGTCGGTTGACGGACGGTGTCACGGCACCCTCGCCGACGGCCGAATGAGCGGCGTTGCGAGTTTCAGGATATCGCGGCCTGTCTCCGGCCTTTTCCGACGCCGCACGCTCCGGCTCCTTGTGGGGCACGAGCGAAACCGTTTTTTGATCCGTATAATGGTACGCGGTTTTTTCCCGCTCCTCGACGTCTTTTCGCAGCGGCGGCGACTGATAAATCGGCGACTGGGAAAGTTCCGACGAGAAAACTTCCGAACCAAACGGATTGGCCACTTTCTTTTCCCGGGCCATACCGAGAGCGGCTCGCTGAACTTCTTCCCACATCGACGGATCCCACTGCTGCGTTTGCGGCAGGTCGGTCGGCGTTTCCGATTCCTGGGGACGAGCTTCTTCTTTTTTCGGTTCTTTTTTCAACTGGGCCGCTTCGGGATTGTTCGTAATATTCGTCCATGCGAACCAGGAATTGTGCTCCTCTTCCGGCAAACCGACCGAAGCGTCGCCGCTGGAGAACAATTCGTTGAATATCTGGCGTATTGATTCCTGGGGATAACGGACAACCGGCTCGATCAACGCCAGCTCCAGATGTTTCGGTTCGACGAACAGAACCGCAGGATTTTTGATCTGTAATTCCTTGGCGATGCTCCGCAGGACCGTCTGCTGGTACGGGTTGAATTCGTGCGCTTTACACAGTTCCCGGAACAGTTGCCCTTTGTTGTAGTATCCATCCTTGGTGCTACGACTTCGATAGTACCGTTCGACGCAGATCAACGCGATAGTGATACCAACGGCGAAGCATCCGGCGGAAACCAGGAGCATCGTGTTGCTGGCACGGTTCGGATTGCGACCGAACTGATCGGAAAAGGCGCGGCGAACCGCATTGTTGGTGAGCGGGTTCGGACGCTCTTCCTGTGATCTCAACTGCGCAACGGCAACCGAAGGCGGACCGCTGAAAAAAAGCAGCCCCCCACCCGCGACCATAAAAACGACCGCCGTAACAAAAAGCAACCGGGTAGGCATGGTTAATTATGAATTATGAATTATGAATTATGAAATATGGGGAAAAGGGGTGCGCTCGTTTACGGTTCCCGCTCCATTTATTTCTTATTTCTTATTTGTCATTTGTCATTTGTCATTTGTTATTTGTTATTTGTTATTTGTTATTTGTTATTTGTTATTTGTTATTTGTTATTTCTTTTTTCCAGGCTGGCTTTTGCGGTGAGTCGGACGTCGAGGCTGGTGTCTTTGTGTGTCGCTTGAAGCAGCGAGAGGCGGCTGATCTCACGTTTTCCGGCGGCCAGAAGCGAAGCGGCTTTGACCCGGAGCACGGCGGCTTCGTCCCGGAGCAAAACGGCACAGAGCGGCTCCTCGACGAGTCCGACGAGATTGCCGATTTCGATACTTTTCAACGCACGGACCTTCATCGTGGGATTTCCCGCCTGAATTTCTTGCGAAAGGACTTCCGTTAATGTCGGATCAATTTTACGGATAATCCCCAAGGTTTGAACCCGCTGCTCCTCGGAAAGTTGGTCGAAGGAGTTGAGGAATCGTCGTACCTGAAACTCGGGAAGCATCATTTTCACCGCTTCCCGAACGACCTTGTGCGGACTGTCGATTTTACGGAGCAGCAGCCTCATTCCCTGCGCCGAATTGAGTTTCCGAATTTGTCGCAGCGCCGCCGCCTGGACGTACGGGTCTTCATCTTCCATCGCCTCGGTCATGATCGTTTCCGATTCCTCGAGTGCGAAGTTCGCGATCTCAACCAGGGCGGCGCAGCGGCCGGCCGATTTGCCGAATTGATAAACCTGCCGACTGATCGAGAAAACTTCTTCCTTGGGGAGTTCGGAAAAATGAATCAACTCCAGCAGACTCTGTTGCGCTTTTTCGGACAATTCCGGCAGCAGAGTCCGCAAGGACGCGATCCAGTCGAAGCGGTGGATTCTCTGGAGATTCGCCTGGTATTCCTGGGACGGCGGCGAATCCATGTTCTCGAACAGATATTCCCAAAACGGCAAATCGGTTCGGTTGGAAAGCGCCGCGAGGATCAAGCCGGGCACTTTCGGCGCTTCGAGACTGTCGAGAATGAATTTGAAGATGAAGTCGTCGGATTCCGTTTGCACGATTCCGGCAAGCGAGGTGTAGACCGGATGCATCGGATTGCGAAACAGATCCGCAGCGTTGAATTCCTTGTCCTGGATATACCGGCCGAGCAGCAGGAAAACCTTGATACACGTCGGGTCGTCGGAGCGACGGAAACTTTTGAGCGCCCGCTGGAGATTCTGCTTCGTTTCGTGGAGCACGTAGCCGAGAAGAGCGTCGGAAAGTTCGTTTTCATCGATATCCTTGACGAATTGTTTGGTCAAACGAATGAGCAATTCGGCGACGGGTACGTCGGTTTTAACCCCTCCGTCGGTTCGGTCCGAGAGCATGAACAGCAAGCTGGGGATCATGTCGTAGACCTTGAACAGGAGTGTTGCCCGAACGGCGTTTCTTTGTAGGACGTGATTATTGCTTAAAAAGGCGGTTCGGATCGGGGAAACGAGCTTGCCCGGATTGGCGGCGAGAACGTCGCGGACGTTGTCGTCGAGCGAATCGAGATTTTGCAGATATTCCAATACCGCCTTGGGGCCGCGAGCGGAAACGATCTCGGCGCACGCCGATTTGCGGACCCCGTCGTGCGACGAGTCCATCGCGAGTTTCAGGAGCTCGGTTGCCGCCCGATTGTTCGACTTCGCGAGCACCCGGATTGTCTGTTCGTATCCGCCCGGCATAAACCTTATGGGGCGCGAGCGATCTGCCCGCGGTTGGAGTGTCCCTCAGCTATTATACACGAAAACAATATGACCTTATCATTATCGACCAAACCGCTCGGCATAATCAGCATTATTGACACAAAGCTCGCAAATTGACAATTTCGTTGAAATTCCGTTTTTGCGTTGTTTCCTCACCCGAATGCGCCCCATGTTGAAAATCTGCGATTCGCGTTATACAATTTCGCGTATCGTGTATTCGGATGAATCCCACCACCCCTGAGGAGCGGAAACGCCATGAGACAATTTTTCGTCGTTTTCAGTTTATGTTTGTTTTTTCTTTGCGGCTTCGGATTCCTTTCGGTCGAAGCTCAATCGCAAACCGGCCCAGTAAAAATGAGTATTGAAAAAAGTGAATTCGGTATAACCGCCGGCGGTGAAGGCGTTGAAATGTACACGTTGAAAAACGCCAACGGTCTGACCGTGAAGGTTCTCAATTTCGGCGGCGTGATCTGGTCGTTCGAAGTTCCGGACAAGGACGGCAAATTCGTCAACGTCTCCGCGAACTACGAGACCATCGGCGAGTACGAAAAAATCCGTCCGTTCTTCGGCTCCCTGGTCGGTCGTTACGGTAATCGTATCGCCAAAGGGACGTTCACGCTCGACGGCAAAGAATATCACCTTCCACTGAACAACGGCAAAAACGCCCTGCACGGCGGCTTGAAGGGTTTCGATCAGAAAATCTGGGACGTTGAGCCGTTCACGACGGACGACTCGGTCGGTTTGAAACTTACCTACACCAGCAAAGACGGCGAAGAAGGGTATCCCGGAACGCTGAAATCGACGGTCGTTTACGAATTGGATAACAGCAACGACTGGACGATGGATTACACGGCGACGACCGACAAAGCGACGGTCGTGAACCTGACGAACCACACATTTTGGAATCTAGCCGGAGCGCAATCGGGAACGATTCTCGATCACGAGTTGACGATGGGCGCGGACCGAATTCTCCCGACCGACGACGGTTTGATCCCGACCGGCGAAATCGCCCAAGTCGCGGGGACGCCGTACGATTTCCTCACGAGGCACAAAGTCGGCGAACGGATCGGGCAAATCAAAGAGCCGCAATTCGCCGGCGGATACGACCATTGCTTCGTCCTCAAAGAGAAGAAGCCGGGCGAAATGAGTTTCTGCGCGAAGCTGCGGGATCCGAAATCGGGACGTGTGATGACCGTGACCACGACGGAGCCGGCGGTGCAATTTTACAGCGGGAATTTCCTCGACGGCTCAACCGGCGCGTTCGGGCATAAGTACGGCAAACAAAGCGCGATGTGCCTGGAAACGCAGCATTATCCCGATTCGCCGAACCAGCCGAAATTCCCCACGACGGTTCTACGGCCCGGCGAAACCTATCGGCATACGACGATCCACAATTTCTCAGTGGAGTAAGGACCGAAGTGATAGTGGTAGGTGATAAGTGATAGTGGATATGTGATAAGTGAAACACTTCAATATCACCTATCACCTATTATCTATCCTCATTTCTATTTTTTCGAACGATTATAGAGTTCCATCCATTTTTGGACGGCTTCTTCGGCGGCGTTGCGTAGGGCGAACGCTCGCTCTTGGGTTGCGTCCTTGAGTGCTCGAACCGCTTCGATCGTCAGCACGGTCGCAAGTGCTTGGCAGGCGACGATGCGCACGTTGATTTCGTCGTCTTCCGTGAGGATTTGAATGATCTGATTCTGGTACTCTTTACCGAGCCCCATGTATTGAATCGCTCGAATCGTCGCGATGCGACGGATCGGAGCCGAACTGCCGATTTCTTCCAAGAGGACTTTTTCGCTCCCCGCATCGATCCGGCGAACGATTCGACCAAGTATCCGCGCCGCCTGCTCGGGAAGCTGCTCCACTTTTTGCAGGTAAGCGTCGATGTGAAAATCGGGCATTAAATCGTAAACCGCCTGAAGCACTTCCGGTTCCGGTCGATCGACGCAGCGCATGATAATCTGGTCCGCTTCCTTGAATCCGCGATTCTTCATCAGCCGCAGGAGTAATGAGCATACGGCCGGATCCTTGTCTTCGGCGACGTCCAGGATCAGCGCGTTGAAATCGTCCCCGGTGAATCCGCGAAACGCTTCCGCCGCGGCACGGCGACCTTCCGGCGAACAATACGCGAAAACGAAACGGAACATCTCGATCAACCGCTCCCGGGGAAGTGAAATGTTCGAGATCAACTGAACGAATCCCGACTCCAAACCTTCGACCATTTCCGGCAACGCGGGATTGTCCGGCTTGAGCCATTCGAAATCCTTGAAACGCTTCAGCGCCTGTTTCGTGTTTTGCGCCGGTTGAGGACCGACGACGGTCAGTAAATACCGGACGAAACGAACGTCTTGTCTTCGGCAAATGATCAAATCGATCAGCGGCAACGAGTCGGAATCTTCGACGAAACTTAAGAGCAGTCGAAGATATCCGCCATGTTCGCCGTTTTCGAGCAAATCGAGTATCGTTTTGACCGCTTGCGAATGCTGGTCGGCCATGATCCCGAGAAAGGACGGATAATCCTTCCGCGTAACCATGAGAAACGCCTTAAGCGGCTCGATCATACCGTGAACGCTAAAACGGCGGACAGGATCTTCCAGCTCCGTCGAGAACCATTCACGGCGGCGGTCCATGTTGCGCAGTTCGGTGGAGTTGGTACAAGCCGCGAGTTCTTCGTAAAATTTTTCGGCCAACGAGTATACGGCAGTCGCGGCAAGAGTCGCCAGCTCCTCGCTCGGAGATTCGAGCATCGGCAGGATCGATTTGAGCCCGTCGTAAAGTTTGTGACGGAGAATCATGTCGACCGCCCGCCGAATCAACTCCGTGTCGTTGCTTCGGATCGCGGCGTCGGCCAATCGGGCTAAACGGTCCGGATTGACCGCTTCGGTTTTCAGCCAAACTTCTTCGTTGAGCAGGAACCGGGAAAAAAGCTCCAACAGGATCGCCGGATCTTTTTTCAGGTAAAGTGCTTCGAAAGCCTGCGATCGGGTTTTGATGTCCGAATCGTCGAGCAGAACCCGTAAAAGATCCACGGCAGACGGGTTTTCGGTCCGGGCGAGGAATTTGACGGTTTTTTCGAAAAAAGCGGTTCCCACGATCAAATCCTCCTCCCGAACCA
Source organism: Thermoguttaceae bacterium (assembly GCA_031549565.1). Lineage (GTDB taxonomy): Bacteria > Planctomycetota > Planctomycetia > Pirellulales > Thermoguttaceae > JAVBSX01. Next base: position 7,732 of record JAVBPO010000089.1, on the reverse strand, counting down.
TTTGAAACAAAGTTCGCGAATCAGGCTTTCCTGGGGAGCGAAAGATTTGTTAGCGAGCGCTTTTCGTAAGACTTCCACGTCGATGAAAACCAACGACGGTTGTTTGAGGCCGAGAACTTGAACGATCTGGTCCAGCAGAGCCCGGGTCGGACGGTCGAGTTCGTGCAACTTGCACAAATCGTTGTACAGGGCTTGATGTCCGACTTTAGGACCGAAAAGACCGAAAGGCATGGTTCGACGATAGGATTACCGGTTGCGGGTTAAGAATCCACGAAGCACACCGAATAATACCCTACATTTCCTTGATTAACAAGACGATTTCCGGAAAAAGTGGACGGAGGAGAGAATATAATGGTACATCGCCCCGTTAGCGCCGGGGCTTGCCCCGGGCTGGGCTGTGAGTCGAGTCTATCCGAGAAGAGCTCGATTGAATACGACGTTTCACATAACAAACGCGGGGTAAGCCCACGCGGCTAACGGGAAATACCGTCGTCTGCCCTCTACCCACTACGTTTCGTCTTCGCTTCCTTCGAAATCGTTGAAGCATTTCCCGACGCGGACCGTCATGAGTGTTTCTTCCATCTTGTCGTCTTCTCCTTCGGTCATGAGGCTGATCGTGATTTGATTCAGGTCGATTTCCCGAATGGTGCAATCGACTCCGTCGATCTCAAAACGATCGCCGATCTTGAGTTTGAGTTTATCCCCCTTCAAACGGCGGTCGATCCAAACCTGACAGACGCCGTTCACTTCGAAAACGGCGGACACGAACGTGTACATCGCTTCGGTGAATTGCTGTTCCGGTTGCTGCGGTCCCTCCGGGCCTTTTTCCGGCGTCGGCGGTCGGTAGACGGAAAAGAGCGATCGCTCATTGACCAGCTTCGCTTTTTGTTCCAACGCTTCGACGAACGCCGAATCGGGATCGACATTCAACTCGATGCTTCGTCTTTTCGCGGAATCCAAAGCGATCGCTTCGATTTCCATCACGATTCCCATCTTGTTCGATTGATCGATCGGTTTGATCGAAAGCGATCGGACCATTTGCAGCAGATCCGTTTCGTAGAACCGTCGCAACAGGGCCGTCAGGTTTTCCAAACTGGCGTTCCCGATCAGTTTAAACGAAAACGTCTGGAACCCGCTCGATTTCCCCATTCTCACCGAAGAGGAAGCCGTGGACCCGGAAATCGAATCGACCTTCAGATCCTGAAATCCGCAGTCCAAGCCGAGATCGAAAAGGATCTTCAGGTATTTGTCCCGGGTGCTCGTCCCCGAAGGCGGGAGGGATTTGTTCGTATAATCGGCAAGCTTTTTTTGGATCGTCGTTTTTTTCTCAACGGCCTTTTCCAATTCGGCGACTTCTTTCCGCAGCGCGTTGCGTTGAACAATCACCGCCGAGGCGGAACCGCCGTATAGCATGAACAACAGCGGAATCACGACCAGCAGCGCAAGAATCCCGGCAACGAGTAAAAGCTGCTTTTCCCGTTTCGTCGAAGGGCCGGATATCGTGAAGGGTGAACTCATGGAAGGGATGATGAAATGATGCGGCCGACAATTTTTACTCGTTAGCCGGTTCGCCTGCGAACCGCTGTGAACGCGCAGCCCGTCGCAGGCGACGGGGCTGACTATTGGCCGGGATCCGGTGGAGGTGGGGGAGTTGGAACATCAGCCGGAGGAGCCGCTTGTTCGACCGGTTTTTCTTCTTTCCGCTCCGGTTCCACGACGGGCTGTTCCACGGCAGGTTTTGCGACCGCTTTGGTCGTGGTCGGGTTCGTCGCGGCACCTTTGCGGGAAACGTCGATCACCAAGTCGAATTGGTGCGGATATCTCGGATTCGACGAGACTTTGCTCCCGATAGTTCCGCTGGACGATTGGTGAGTTGCGTCCTGAGTCTTGTCGATCGCCAAAGTCGCGACGTCGGCGTTTTTCGCGAGCCCTTTCATCGACATACGACCTTTACCCGGCGTCGGGACGTTAAGGTCCAGGCTGGTCAACATAAAATCTTCCGACGGAGGAACCGAGCGGCTGAGCCAATCGAGTTGCGAGAGCCAATCGAAATCGTTCGATTCCCACGCGGTAATCGAATTGAGCAGCTTTTGCTGCTTTTCGACTTCTTCCGACTCTTTTTTAAGTTTGTCTTTTCGAATGCTCAGTGTTTTGACTTCTTTTTGGGCCGCGTTGTTGCGCCAAAACCCGAATCCGAGCGCAAAGCAAACAAGCAGTCCGGCGACCAGGGCAATCGTCGTGAAAAGCTGCTGATTCCCGCGGTCCGGCGGCCGACGCTTCGGATTGGCGTAATCGATATCACTCGGCAAATTGCGACCGAGCAGGAGCATCGAACCGATCAGCGGCGCGAAAAGTTCCGGAGAGGCGGGAAGCGATTTTTTCAGTTCTCCTCCCCGTTTGATCCCGGACCATGGGTCGAACTGCATCACCGGAACGGTGAGCGCAACGGAAAGATCGTTGGCGAGCGTCCGATGATCTTCGCTGTCCCCGAGCATGATGATCTGGTCGATCGAAATTCCTTGAATTTCATTACGAACGGCGATTAGCGTCCGTTTGATTTCCGAGAGAATCTGCGACGCCAGTCCGGTGATTTTCATCCGCTCGGCCCGATCGCCGAACAGACGCGGTGAACGCATGAAAACCGGCTGTCCGCGGAAAATAATCGTCAACAACGCTTCGGTCGCATCGACTTCGACGAGCAGATACGTTTTCTCTGGCGAAAAGGATGTCGTTTGACGCAGCAGAAACGTTTCTTCGCAAGGGTGAAGAACGATTCGCTTGAGATTCAGGTTCGCTTTTTCGCAAAGAGCCGTGATTTCCTTGACCAGATCCGGTCGGATGATCGACGCGAGAACACGACGTTTTCCGATTCCGTCGAGATCGATTTTTGCGGTTTTACCGAGTTTGGTTCCGTTTCCGACGGCGGTAATGTTCGTGTAATCGGGTCCGTTTCCTTCCCGTTCGTTCAGGAGAAAAAAATCGAGCGGCGAGTTCGGGTCGTACCGGTTGAACTCTTTCGACGCTTGGAACCGGATCGCGTCCGGCAACTCTTCGGTCGGGATCGGCGGCAGCGAAAAAGGGCGAACTTCGACTTCGCTCCGACCGACGACGAACACGACCTCCGATTTGGCGAGTTTATTGTCTTGGACGAATCGTAGGACGGAATCGCTGACTTTGTCCGGAATCAAAGCGTACTGCGATTCCGCCGAAACCGCGCGAAACTCCGCGCTCTTATCCGACGGAGACTTCAGCGAAACGTGAGCGGCGCCGTCGAAGATCACCTCTTTCCCGTGATTCTTCGCGGTCAGAAAAAGCAGCTGGTTCTCGTCCCAAGTAATGGTGAGTAAAGACGACACGGAGAAGTAATAAGTGAGAGTTGATAAGTGATAAGCGAGAAGTGATATCCGGTTATTATTTCACCTATCATCTATCACCTGTCACCTATCCCAAGAGTATACCATTATTCTTAACCCCAAGAATCGGGAAACGGAGCGAAAAGCGGTTTTTGTGCTCCAATCCCGTTTCCACAGTAGGTTTCTACTGTTGTCCCTCTTTCCTTTTTTGGGGATTGTGGAATAATTTAGCTTCGGAGATCTGTTTTCCGATGAAAAATACTTATCCCGTGTCGGGCAAGGCCCCGACGACTGTCAACCGCACTTGAAGATGAGCACGCTCCTTGCGAAACCCGCGCGATCCCATAATCCTTCCTCCAATTCCATGACCGACATTTCCCGATTACGCAACATCGGAATCTCCGCCCACATCGACTCCGGTAAAACGACGCTCAGCGAGCGCATTCTTTTCTACACCGGGAAACTCTATAAGCTCGGTGAAGTTCATGAAGGAAGCGCAACGATGGACAGCATGGAACTGGAGCAGGAGCGCGGAATCACGATTTCCAGTGCCGCGACACATGTCCAGTGGAAAGATACCGAAATCAACCTGATCGATACGCCCGGTCACGTCGACTTTACCGTCGAAGTCGAACGCGCTCTGCGTGTACTCGACGCCGCCGTGCTTGTTCTCTGTTCCGTTGGCGGAGTGCAAGCCCAATCGATCACGATCGACCGCCAGATGCGGCGCTACGGAATCCCGCGAATCGCGCTGATTAACAAGATGGACCGCACCGGCGCCGATCCGGACAGGGTCGTCAAGCAGCTTCACGACAAGCTCGACTGCAACGCCGTTTTGATGCAGATGCCGATCGGGAAAGAAGCGAATTTCGAAGGCGTCGTCGATCTGCTTGAGGGAAAAGCGATCTACTTCGATGGGACGCAAGGGGAAACCGTCCGGTACGAACCGGTTCCCGACACGCTCCAAGTTGAGTACAAAAAGGCGCGACAGCAACTGCTCGAAGCGCTCTCCATGTTCAGCGACGACCTGATGGAAAAGCTGCTCGCCGACGAAGAGCCGCCGCTCGATTTGGTGCACCACGTCGTGCGGGAAGCGGTTTGGTCGCGACAGTTGACCCCGGTCTTCCTCGGCTCCGCGTACAAAAACAAAGGAATCCAACCGCTCCTGGACGCAATCGCCAAATATCTGCCCTCGCCGCTGGATTGTGAGTATTATGCCTATCAAGAGGATAGAGATCAGAGGATAGAGGATAGAGGGGAAACGGCAGACGGTGGTGAGCAAAAGTTGGAAGACGAAAATCTATCCTCTATCCTCAATCCTCTACCCTCTAACGATAAAAAATTCCAAATCTATCCCGACACCGAAAAGCTTCCGGTCGCGATGGCGTTTAAGATCGTCGAGGATCCGTACGGGACATTGACGTACATGCGGATTTATCAAGGGGTCTTGACCAAGGGATTAACGTATTACAACCAGCGCACCGGCGAGAAGCAGCGGATCAGCCGGATTTTCCGGATGCACGCGGAACAGCGGGAAGAGCTGGATACTGCCGAAGCGGGGGATATCGTCGCCGTGATCGGGATCGATTGCAACAGCGGCGACACGTTCGCGTCGAAGCCGAATTACTGCACGCTGGAATCGATTTACGTGCCGGAACCGGTGATCCAGGTCGCGATCAAAGCGGCCCAAACCCGTGACGCCGACCGGCTCGGCAAAGCGCTGTACCGTTTTCGTAAGGAAGACCCGACCCTTTCGATCACTTCGGATCAGGAAACCGGCGAAACGCTCATCGCCGGAATGGGAGAATTGCACTTGGACGTTTACGTCGAACGGATTCGCCGCGAATACAAGATCGAAGTGATTACCTCGCCGCCGAAAGTCAATTATCGCGAAGCGCCGACCGCCGCGGTCGAATTCGACGTCAAGCACAAGAAGCAGTCCGGCGGAAGCGGGCAATACGCTCATATCGTCGGAACGATGTCGCCGATTCCGGAAGACGACGAGTCCGGCGAAACATTCCTTTTCGAGGACAAGATCACCGGCGGAACGATTCCGATGAATTACATTCCGGCGATCGAAAAAGGGTTCCGCGGCTCGCTGGAAAAAGGCCCGGTCGCGGGGTTCCCGGTCGTGAACCTGAAAATCCTGATCAACGACGGTTCGTTCCACACGGTCGACAGTAGTGATTTGGCGTTCCGAATCTGCGCCCAAACGGCGCTGCGGGAAACGTTCCCGCGAATGAAGCCGACGCTGCTCGAGCCGATCATGAAACTGGAAATCGAATGTCCGAGCCAATTTCAGGGGAACGTCGTCGGGGACGTCAATTCCCGGCGTGGTATCATCATGGTCACGGAAACCGTCGGCGCGACGACCCGGATCGAAGGGGAAATCCCGCTCGCCGAAACGTTCGGTTATTCGACGACGCTCCGCAGCATGACGCAGGGACAGGGAACGTTCTCCATGGAATTCGCCAAGTTCAAGAAAGTTCCCAATTCGATCCAGGAAGAAATCATACGACTCCGGAAAGAGAAAAAGTAAGGCAGAACATCGAACCGAGCTGCATCTGAAACAGGACGAAACTCTCGGGCCGCCGGGAAACCTGTCAAAATCACTCCGCCGGAGCCCGATCCAGAAATTCCGGCACAAGTTTCGAGGGAGCGTCCGGGGTCTCGCCGTACTTCAACCTGTGCCGTTCACAGGCAACATCGACGCGCATTTTCTCGAAATTTTCGGTCGTGCGATCATAAGCTTCGACCATATTTCTGACCGGCGGAGCCGATTCCAAAAAAAGTTTTGCCGCCGCATACCGGGAACGGGATTGGATCGGCAGCAGCATCCCCGTTTTTGCGAGCGAATTCAAATTCATGCTTCTTTCGTGATTGACCTTGAATTGATCATAGGCATCAAGCAATCGCTCAAACTCTTCTCGCTCCTCGGAGCCTTTCGGACGATACTTTTCCTTGGCCAAGTCGTCCAGGTCGGAATTTTTCCAAAGCTGCGCAAGCCGCTCCCCGGCAATGTTATAATCCAACGGTAATTCCGCGGAAACTTGCGAAGGATAATCAACGAAGTTTCCATCGAGATCGCAAAAAAGAATTTTTCCCCGATATTCGTAAAGCATATCGTACATTGCCAACTTCGCGAATCCGAGTTCGTTGAAGCAAGACTCCAGCGTCGGAAGCGAATCCAAGTCGGCGGCGATTTTTTCCAGTTGCTCCGCCGTCGGGCTGCCGTGCTCCAAAATCAGCCGTAACGACTCGTTGCCGATTTCCTCGACCGCGAACCCGACGAGCTGCGTTACGAAAAATGGTTCGTTCTGGTAGTGTTTGCGGGAAAGTAAATACATACTCAACGTATCTTGCCAAGCACCTTCGATGTCGCCGCGAAAAACGCGGTCGGCAATCCGGACCTGCAAATCCCGGGCAAAAGAGCGGCTCGCTTGCACATCGGGAAGGAGTATCGCATACAAACTGCTATTTTCGTGGGGAGCATGCGGGCAAAAAAAGATCGGTTTGCGAACCGATTCGTTGAACAGATCCAAAACCGACGAGCGGTCGGCGAGCCAATTCGCGAATTTCGGGTATTGCTTCAAATCGACCGGCGTGAGAACAAGATTTCTACGGATATCTCGCGGATCCTCTTCGAGAAAATCGGGAAGCTGTTCGGTACCGGCGGCATAAAGTTTCTTCAACTTTGCAAAATAACTTTCAAAATCGAGGGAATCGAGATATTTCGGGCGCGGGGCCGGATCGATTTCGAGCCTTTCGCACAACGGTTGCCATTGGTCGAGATAATAAGCGTGAGTCGACAAATGCGACCAGGGAACGGCGTCCATTAGGGCGCTTTGCTCTAGGATTCTCGGTCCGCACGCGGCTAGAAGGTCTCGAAAACCATTGTCCGTAGCGGGATGAAGCCGGTGGTTGTACCGTTTATCGAATTCGGCGAAGTAATCGACTTTACCATTGCGAAAAACCGGGCTTTCGATTCCGGTCGTTTTCTCGGTAAAGCGGGTTTCACCGGGAAACTGCGTCATGCACACAAGGTAAACCAACAGTAAAAGCAACGTCGTCAGCCAAACGCGCTTTCGGAGCAACCAAAAAGTTTTATTCTTTTCTTCGGACATAAGAGCCGCATGTGCAACGAAGCGAAACTTGCGGACCGGCGAAACGACGACACCTGAAATAAGATACCAAATTTTCGGCAAAAGATCAATGAGCTTAGAATCTACCCGTGATCATGGGTGCGCACAAATTTCCTTGTCTGTTTGGGCAAAATAGGGTGTCATGTCATGCCGAGGTATTCCGAAGCATCTGGTTTCAAGCCGTGTTCGCAACATAATGCGTGTTGCCGGATGCACCAGATTCTTCACTCCGTGAGT
>JAVBPO010000162.1:0-7329 GCA_031549565.1 Thermoguttaceae bacterium | reverse complement strand
GGTGAATCTGGCATTGATCGCCGGGGTGATGTCGAAAATATTGATATTGCCGACGATTTGCATATAGCGTTCGGCGGAAATCAAATAGTTTTCAATCGTCGCGACGGAGACTTGTCCATACCAGAACGTCGGCGCATAAATTGTGCGCAGAAAATCAGAAAATTTGAGCATGATACGGGGGAGAAAGTAAGAGGTTAATGTAACTGGAAGACCGAACCGTATCAGAAAATAGAATTTAAATCAAGAGCTGGCGCATAAAAAAAGAGGAGTGAATCCGGAATTCACTCCTCTCGCGGGCCAGTTACATAACCCTTTCACCGTAGAAAGAATTTCCCGCAACGAGGACGACGGGACTCGAACCCGCAACCACTGGATCGACAGTCCAGTACTCTAACCAATTGAGCTACGTCCCCCGACTTTCGACGCGAAGTCGAAAAAACCAACACGCGGATTGTAGGCGCTTCTCCCGCTTTCGCAAGGGTGGGCATGAAAAAAATCATGCCCGATTCCAAAAATCAAGGTTGTTTCAACGAAAAGCCTTTGAAAAACCAACCGCTTTCCTCCGACGTTCCCAGAAGGCCTGAGGGACCGAAATACTGTTGGATCGTCTCGAATTCCGGCATTTTACTCCCGTCGATCCGCGTCGGACGTACCCCTTCGTCCATGTCCGGCGGCATCAACAGCAAATTCAACACTTGGGCCAGAACCGATTTCGATTGCGGCATCTTTCCCTGTCGGATCATTTCGTAAGTCGGTCGCACCGCTTCCGCCGAACGAGAAAACGATTGTAAAAATCGCGGTTTTTGCCCCAGCTCACTCGACTGGAACTCTTGGAGCACCGCCTCGTAATCCCGGGTCTTTTCCAAAACGCTGCCCGATTCCTCGGCTTGAACTAAAATCCGCTCCAGAAAATCAACGTTGCTGGAAAAGAGAATATGGTCAAACGCAACCGTGATCGCCCCTTTCGGGAAAAATTGCTCCTCCTTAGTTTCTTCCAGTTCGACTTTGCCGGGGTTCTGCTTCGTTCCCGGTATGGGGGGGACTTTTCCACCGACAGTTATGACCGGACGCTGGACTTCCATGGGATCTCTTTTCTGCCAAAACATGTAGTTCTTGAACATGCGTCGTTCAAAATCGGGATCCTCTTCCGGAATCAGTTTGCCCAGCGCTTGTTGCACTTCGGCTGTTTTGCCCTCCTTGATCGAAACCGCGACAAAAAGATTCTCGCTGTCCGTCGTGATCGGCTTGGCATATTGCGTGAAAAACATGAGTCCTTGCCCGAGAAGCATCACCAGTTCCTCACGAATATCGATTTGCAGTCCGTAGGGATCGTCTTTCATGCTCTCGACAATGTACTCCCAACTGCTGCTGTCCCCCTGAATGAACATCGTGTCGAAAAGTGGCCCGAAATTGTCGAACATTTCCACCGGATTGACGTAAAGCGTCGTTTCACCGGCGATGTCTTCCGGAATCCAGCTCGGAGGTTCGAACTCGGTTTTGTTCGGAAACGCGAGCATTTTCATCGAATCCCGATACGGTTTCGGGGCGTAGACATACGTACGATGCACGATTTCAAGATCCCCGGCCTTTAAATCAACCGTTCCGCCAACTCCGAGAATCGCGTCAAAACCGACTTCGGCAAGCATTTTGAACGGCGAGTTTTTCGCTTTTCGCTTTTCGGTAAGATTGGCGATCGAGCGGATCGCTTCTCCCAATTCGAGCGGTTGAACGTACCACCGGATCACCGGTTCGCTGTCGTTTTCCTTCAGGTCGTCGGCGCATCGTTTCATCACGTCGATGTAAGCCGGCACGTCCGCCAAGGAGTTGCTTCGATCCCCTTTGAGACGCTTGGCGATCGTTTCGATCAAGTAAATCTGGTCGGAGATGAGAAGATGGTCGCTGGTAAGCAGGTAGACGGCTCTCCGTTCAAACAAATCCTCTTCGCTGCTTGCGAAAGTGAAGACCGAAGCCGTTTCCCCGGTAATTTGGAGCGTCGATTTGGTCGCTTTTTTCTGCTCGAACTTTTGTTCAAGGCTCTTTAAAAACGTTTCCGTTTCGGCAATTCGCCCGGACACATCCATTAGGAGAACAAAGCCCGGCGTCTGTCCGACCGGCGCGACCATACCGCCGGCAACCTCACCGGAGGGAACCAGTCGCATGTCGTCCAAAGTCAGCCCGAGTCGGTTGGAGAGGCGTTTTCCCAACTGCTGCCGCAGATCCACCCAAAATTCCTTCATTTCGGGCTGCTGCATAAGGAGACCGAGTTGCGTCTCTTTCCATTGGTCCGCAAGCCGGTCGGCGTTGCTGATGGAAAAAAAGCCTTTGGTCGAGTCGGGATAGATTCGATCCGCTTCCAAGGCGGAGGCTCGCTCCAGCATCAAGCCAAAGAGAATCGCAACCGCGAACAAAAGAAATTCAAGCCTGTGTCTCATTTGAAAGGTTCCGTATCGATCTTTATTCTCAAAGCAACGTCGACGAATTCTCAAGAAATACACGAATACCGTTCGACGAAAACGATGCTATCACCGCAAATATCGGCTAGTCGCATCCGGCAAAAAAGTATTTATCCGCAAGATCGCTTAAATAACCCAATTTGACTATTTGTTCGACGTTAGCCGGCGGGGCCGCCCCGTGTTTTCGACGGAAACCGTTCATACAGCCCAGCCCGGGGCAAGCCCCGGCGCTAACGGGAACGCTCTTTAATCGATAATTTTCGAGATCGGAAACTCGACGATTCCTTTGGCTCCCGCCTTGCGGAGTTGCGGGATCAAGTTTCGCACGGTTGCTTCCTGGATGATCGTCGACACATCGACCCAGTTCGGATCGGAAAGTGAGGAAACCGTCGGCTTTTGGAGGGCGGGAAGGAGCGAGAGAACGGCGTCCATGCAATCTTTTGGAACGTTCATCAGTAATCCGACCATTCCCTCGGCGGCCATGGTCGCCTGGAGCATGAGGATCATGTCGTCGATTTTTTCTTTTTTCCACGGATCGGCGTACGCCTGTTTGTTGACGACGAACCGCGTGGTACTTTGCAATATTTCCGCAACGATCCGAAGTTTATTGGCCCGGAGCGAACTGCCGGTTTCGGTCACTTCGACGATCGCGTCGGCCAGTTTCGGCGCCTTGACTTCCGTTGCGCCCCAGGAAAACTCAATTTTTGCTTCGACGCCGTTCTCTTTGAAGAACTGCTGTGTCAAGCCGACCGCTTCGGTCGCGATTCGTTTGCCTTGCAGATCTTTCACCGTTTGGACGGGAGAATCTTCCGGGACGCAGAGCACCCATTTGACAGGACGGCGGGACACTTTCGAGAACCGCAGTTCGGCGACTTCCAGCACGTCCGCCTGGGTTTCCACGACCCAATCGTGTCCGGTCAAACCGCAATCGAGCGCTCCGTTGGCAACATACCGGGCCATTTCCTGGGCGCGGATGAGCAGGCATTCGATTTCATCGTCGTCGATCGTCGGAACGTAGCTTCGCGACTGAATGGAAATATTGTAACCGCTTTTGCGGAATAGTTCGACGGTCGCTTCCTGAAGACTACCGGCAGGAATACCGAGCTTGAGAATGGGCATGACACGAAAGTCAATGGAGTGGAATGTGCAAAAGTTACAGTCGCCAGTATACCACGCCCCGGTAAAACAAAAAGGAGCCATTCGCCCTGCGACAAGCGAACGGCAAAGTCAAAAATACATGTGCGGTCGAAAAGTAGACCGTAGCACACGGTCCATTCCGATTCAAAACTGGAATGTTCGATCAAACTTTTGTCGCTCCTGTTAAAAAGAGTGCCAGGTTGCGAAAAAATTGGGCATAGTGGTTGCCGACTTCGATGAAGCCGTCGCCGACTGTTTGCGTGATACGGCGGTTGCCCCAATCGACCAGTCCGCCGACCCAATGCGGAGCGACATCCGTTGCCAGCGCGGCGGTTTTGCCCTCACCGAACGTCCCGAGAACCAACAAGGGGATCGCTTCAATTTCGGAAATCAGTATCGTTTCGCCCGATTTCAGATCCAGCGCGGTCCGATAGACGAGTTGATGCCCGTCGATTTCGCAGACCCCGTCAATGCGGCAGTCGGCGACTTCCCCTTCGTCGTCGGTGATACGCACATCCAGCCGAACCGCGTCGAGCACCACGGTCGAGCCGGGCTTCGGTGTAATCGCGTTGTATCCGCCGATCGTGGGAGGGGAACCGCCCCAGGGAAGCCCATGCAGCACTTCGTGCTCCCGGACCCGACGAACGATCAACGGCTGAAACGAGTTGCGGCGGTCGTCCTGATCGCTCATCTTCACCGGGAGAACGTCGGCCAACGGGGAATCGTGGTACTCGCCGTCTTTGCCGTGAAAGCTTTCCCAGCCGCCGATCATCAACAGCCCGGCCCCCTGCTGCACCGCATTGGCGATGTACTCCAACTGGCCCGCCTGAAACTGCTTCCTCGGGTAATCGCTGAGAATGTAGAGCGAATATTTTTTCGACCTGAAACTCGGGCCCGGCGTTTGCGTACTGTCGATCCGCTCGAACGGAATCTCGAAATGGGCAAACACGCCGGACAGATAAATCGCGGCACGGGTAATATCATCATCGCCTAAGTAGAGTATCGGGTCCATGGTTGTTACGGGAAAGGTTAGCCGGTTCGCCTGCGAACCGTTGTGCGTGATCAGTAATTTTTTCGTGTGCAGCCCGTCGCAGGCGGCGGGGCTAACGATTAATCCCACCACGGAACAAACGCGAGGCAAGCTCCGCCACGAACGACGCCTGTAATTATATTCCGCCGACGGACGCGAGACAATCAAGACCTTGACAATCCGAAGGCAATTACATAAATTGCATGTTCCGACCCTTTGAATCGGTCGATTGTGGAAATTGTTGCAATCCGGAGAAACGGGATTCCTGTATGGACGCCCCGAAGCATGTTCCCGGATTTATGTGTGTCGTCAATCAAAATGAGGTTGTCCTCTTATGAACGAGCCTGTCGTTGTCAATCTGCGTTTGATCGCTCGCGATCTGAATCTCCCCCTCGAAAAAGTCCAACCGGTCGTCGAATTACTTGACGAGGGACATCCCGTCCCGTTTATCGCCCGATACCGTAAGGATCAAACCGGTAATCTCGAAGAAGAGGAAATACGGGCAATTCAAGGCGAACTCCAATCGCAACGTTCTCTCGCCGAACGGAAACAAACGATTCTCCGTTCCGTCGAATCACTCGGAAAACTGACACCGGAACTGGAGCAGAAGATTCGCGACGCGAAAAACACGAAGCGGCTCGAAGATCTTTATCTTCCGTACAAACCGAAACGGCAAACGCTCGCGTCCGTTGCGAAGACCCGGGGACTGGAGCCGCTCGCGTTGGAAATTCTCCAAGCGAGTCCGAACCTCGCCGATTTCGACCAACGGATCTCCGAGTTCGTCAACGAAGACAAAGGGGTCAAAACGACCGCCGACGCGCTGCTCGGAGCCGGGCATATCATCAGCGAGATTTTCAGCGAAAAAATCGACCTCCGGCACCAGATTCGGGACATCGTCCAACGAACCTGCGTTTTGGCGACGCAGCGAATTTCCTCGAAAAAGGAAACCGGTACCGAATCCACCCCGACTGCTGAGAAATCGAAAAAACCGCGACGCCGAAAAGAACGTACCCCCAAAGAACAACAGCCCGCCGCAAATGCAACGGAAATCGCAGCAGTAAACACAACAGTAGGCATAACGGAAAAACCGGCGGATCAGCCGGAACCGGTCGTTGAACCGCAAACCGCCGCCGAGCCGCAGGAAACCGCCCCGATCGCGGAACCGACCGTCGTTGAAACCGTCGTCGTTGAAACCGTAGTGGTCGCTCCGCCGACCGAATTCGTCGCCGAAACGGAAGCCGGAGCCGGCGGGGGAGAAGGGGAAGAAGAGAATGCCGCTGCGCCGATTGAAAATGCGACGGAAGTTGAAGAAAAGGCGGCTGTTGAAGAAAAAGCGGAGGAAAAAGTCGAAGAGAAGGCAGATGCTCCTGTTGAGGCGACTCCCCTCGAAACGGTTGCGGAAACGACTGTAACCGAAACGCCGGCAGAAACGCCGGCAGCGGAAACACCCGCGACCGAAACGGAAACTCCACCGGTCGTTGCGGAAGACGGCAAAAACGAAGATACTGAAACTGAAAACGCGAAAAGCGCGGACGGGTCCGACGACGTGAGCCGCGAATTCCAGCAGTGGAAGGATCGACAAAAGGAACAGGACAAGCCGGTCGTTAAATCGCAAAACCAAATCAAAAAGAAAAAACAGGCGGAAAAGAAAAAGGAAAGAGAATCGATCCAGCAGCGGAAACAGGATCATTTCGAAAAACTGTTTCAGGATTATTTCAATTTTTCGTCCGAAGTGAAAAAACTTCCACCGCACCGTGTTTTGGCGATCAATCGCGGCGAAAGAGCGAAGATTCTCCGGGTCCGGCTCGACACCGATTTCGCGTCGATTGATTCGACGGCCAAGGAACTCTGTGTTCCCAAGGAGCACCCCCAGGCGGATTACCTCGCCGGCTGTACCCGGGACGCCGTCGAACGGCTCATCATGCCGACGTTGGAGCGCGAAGTTCACAACGACCTGACCGACAACGCCGAAATGCACGCGGTCCGGGTTTTCGCCAAAAATCTTCGCAGTCTGCTCCTGCAACCGCCGCTTCACCGCAAGAAAGTCCTCGCGATGGATCCCGGCTTTAAGAACGGTTGCAAAATGGTTGCGCTGGACGAGTTCGGAAATGTTCTCGATCATGCGACGATTTACCTGGTCAGCGGTCCCGATAAACTGGCCGCTGCCGAAGCGAAAGTCGTCGAACTGCTCCAAAAATTCCAGATTCACGTAATCGCGATCGGCAACGGAACCGGCTGTCGGGAAACCGAGGAGTTCGTTTCGAAAATCATTGTCGATCATTTCACGGCCAAGGAAGGCGCCGAAGAGCAGCCGCCGTTTACGGATATCGCTTACGTGATCACCAACGAAGCCGGGGCGAGCGTTTACTCGGCCAGTCCGCTCGCGAAAGAGGAGTTTCCGAACTACGACATCCTGCTCCGCGGCGCGATTTCCATCGGACGCCGACTCCAGGATCCGCTGAACGAACTGGTCAAAGTCGAACCGGTCAGCCTCGGCGTCGGGATGTACCAGCACGACCTGAAAGCGAAGCATCTGCGGGACGCGCTGAACGACGTCGTCGAATCGTGCGTCAACTACGTCGGCGTCGATTTGAATACCGCAACGACCGCGATTTTGAAATACGTGTCCGGCTTGAATCAGTTGACGGCCAAACGGATTTACGATTACCGGACGGAAAACGGCCCGTTTCGGACCCGGGAGGATTTGAA
>JAVBPO010000094.1:0-30526 GCA_031549565.1 Thermoguttaceae bacterium | reverse complement strand
GGGTGCGCGCAAATTTTCCGGGTCGTGAGTTGTCATTCTGAACGAAGTGTACTCACGGAGGGAAGAATCTGGTGCATCCGGCAACACGCATTATGTTGCGAACACGGCTTGAAACCAGATGCTTCGGAACACCTCGGCATGACATGACACCCTATTTTGCCCAAACAGACAAGGAAATTTGCGCGCACCCCGCCGATAGGGGAGCGGTAAAATTTTGTGGGCAAACGCCGTCATTCCAAATCCCTCTCCGTCTCCGCCTTTTCTCCGAAGGTCGGATCGTTATTGCCGTGAACGCCGAAGATCGTCTTTTTCGGCGCGGCGTTCTTGGCACCTCTTCCCGGAATCCATTGACAACCGGGCAGGATCAAGGTTCCGAGCAACAAAACAACAAGCATGAATCGGCAAAACATTTTCGTTGAACTGAAAAAGGGGGTGTAACAAATAACAAATAACAAATGAAAATCAGACCGGGAAGCGTAAGCGAACGCAACCTGACTCCTATTTCCCCCCGATCGTGATTCCGCCGTAAGTTGTGACTTTCGGTTCCGGGGCGGGGGGGGCGGGCATGGTGAACGGTTCCACGTTTTCTTTCGGTGGGTCCGCATCGCTTTGCACGACGGAATCCGTTTTTTTGACGATCGGCTTCGGCTCGACGAAATAGCGCTCCGACGTCAGCGGCGGCTGCTCTTTTTCATCTTCGTCATCCCCGGCGACACCGGGAATCATGGGCGGCATCTTTCCTCCAGCGAATTCCGTGCCGCTGTAGATGCTCCCCTGAGTAAACGGTCCGGCACCGAAAACCCACGTCGCCTTGGCGCGGCTTTCACTCTGTCGATTGCCCGAACACCAAAGCGGTCGGCCCGTTTCCTTGTGGTAAACGAAGACCGCCATCTTACAGACCGCCCGCTGATCCGTCTTCTTGACGAACGGAATTTCCGGGATCGTCGAACCGGCTCCCGCGGTCGTCGCTCCGTTGAAAGCGACCGAAGGAATCGTGATCGCCGGAATCCCGTAAAGCAAATCGTTACGGTCCGTTCCGACCGCTCCGGTTCGAAGCTCGACAATGTATTCCGCATCTTCCAATTTATCGCAAAGCATTCCGCCGCAGGTCGCGACATGCTGCCGGACCGCCGTGCTAAGGTATTTGTGGTCGGTCACCGTATCGATCGCTTCCGTTTTGACGAACACTTTTTTGCCGTGCAGTACGGAAAAGTTAATCTGCTCCACGGCGTGGTCGATCGCATAACTGATCAAGAGCTGTTCCGTCGCCGTTCGGGACGTGTCGGACCATTTCGTCGTACCGCAGCCGGCAGCGACGAGCAAAATGAAGCACACGAGCCCAAATCTGAACATAACCCAGGAGGGTCGTTTCATTCCCGATCTCTCTAACATCGTTAAAAAACTCACGATGTTTCCCTGTAATTGTATAATAGGTAAAATAGGAAGAATAAAAAATTATTCGGAAGCGAACTTTAAGAAATTTCGCCTTTTGTGTAAAGAGAGATTTTTTTCGTACTTCCCGGCTTGCGCCGGGTGGGTATGGACATTTCGTCCTTTCAGGACGTTCAACAGAACGTCCGATTGAACAGGATGTTGATGGACGCAAGACCTTCAGTCTCTTATCGCACGATACGCTGTTCGAACTGTTTGGCGAACGATTCTTCCCGTTGCCGCAGGTCGTTGGGCAGCGACGTGTCCTTGTACCGGGTCGCGGCGGTAACCAAATCGTCGAACTTCAACGGCCAGAGCGAAACCGAAGACTGGTTCCCGCGACTGTTCGTCAAAACAAGCCAACGTCCGTTTTCTCCGAACGAAAAGGAGGTAATGTCTCTCTTGAGAGCGACGGCGTGATCCGCAATCGACTCGACGGTCATATCCCAGACTTTGACGCTGCGGTCCGAGCCGAATGTCACCATCGTCGCCGAATCGGGACTGAACGCGACTTTTTGGACCGTTCCCTGCTCCGGAAGCAACAGGAGCGATTCCTTTTCCGGTTGATTTCCACGGGAAATCGATTGCGTATTCCAAAGACGGACCGATTGATCATATCCGGCGGTCGCGCAGAGTTTCCCATCCGGACTGACCGCAATCGAACTGATCCATCCATTGTGCCCCCGCAAAATCCGGGGGGTCGGACTGACCGTTTCCGTTCGCAAATCCCAAACCCGAACCGTATTGTCCCGACTGCCGGTCGCGATCCATTGTCCGTCGCGGGCAAATTGAATGCCGGTAATTTCAAGCTGATGCCCGAGCAGAACCTTCTGGTTACCGCCGGGGTAAGTCGACTTCAAGTCGAACACCCGAACGCAACGATCGTCGCTCCCGGTCGCCAACCAACGCGAATCGGGGCTGATCGTCAGGCAACGGATCGGGCGCTCGTGTCCTCGCAAAACGACGGCTTTCGGGATTCCGCTCCCCTGCTTGAGTTGGTTCAAATCCCACATCCAAACGCCGTTCCAATCGACCGGATTTCCTCCGTTGGTCATGGACCGCGTCGTTTCCGCTTGGTACGAAACCGTTTGAATCGGCGAATCGGTTTCCGACGTTTCTTCGATTCTTCCTTGTCCCCGATCGCCGACCGAGGTTGTTCGGTCCGGCGCAAACGGATTGCCGTACGCGACCAACCAACGTCCGTCCGGGCTGATTTCCAAACGGCAAAGGCCCGGAATCCTGTCTCGCAAAACAATCGACGCTTCCGAGGGGCGATCGACGGCCATGTTCCACATTTCGACCAGTCCGTCGCTTCGGGCTCCGACAACCCAATGTTCGTCCGGCGTCAGGAGAAGATCAACCACGGGGGTCTGACTGACGTCGATTCGGAATCCGAGATCCTTCGGCTGATTCTTGCCCGCCTTAGTCAGGTCCCAAATCCAAAGGCTCCGATCGGAGTTCGACGTGAGGAGCCATTTCCCGTTGGCGCTGACCGACTGCGCTTCCACGGTGGGAATACGATCGATAAAAGTTTCTCCCTGGTTCTGTGCGGCCAACGATCGCGCGAGAATCGTTCGTCCCATGTCCGAATTCTTCTGTCCGATCTGATGCAGCGTCTGAATCGATTCCAGAGCAAGGAACAAACTTCGCGTCGGGTTTTTCTCAAGTGTGATAACCGATTCGCGCAGCAGCGTTTCGCCGACCAGTTTCTTCGACTGAGCCCGGATTTGCCCCTGTTCGCGGAGCGTTTGCTGATACCGTTGCTCCAACGCTTGAACTTTCTTTTCCGACTCCGCGAGTTTCGATTGAAGTTGATTTTGCGGGGCGAACCCATTTTCAGCCGGTTTCACGGACTCCTTGGACGGATTGACCACGGAATTCGCGGAAGATTTTTTCGTGTCCGTTTTCGCGACGGAGGGACTGCTCGATGAATTCGGAAGATCGGCAATCTCGAACAACGGAAGATCGCCGACGCCGGTTTCGCCGGTTGCCGTGGGCTTTGTCGGTTCCTTCTTCGCCGGTTCGACCGTTTGCGGAGCCGGTTTCGATGCGAGAACCTGCTTTTCTTCCAGCGGAGCCTTCGACGGAGCCTTTGCCGGAACTGGAGACGTCTCCCGAATTACAGAGGGAGCGTTCGGTTCGTTCGCTCGACTTTCCTCGATATTTTCCAAGGGCGGAGCTTCGGATCTGGCGACGGATTTCGTGTCGTTTTCGAAAATCGAAGCAACTCCGCCGGCCAGTCC
The DNA here is from genome assembly GCA_031549565.1 of Thermoguttaceae bacterium. Lineage (GTDB taxonomy): Bacteria > Planctomycetota > Planctomycetia > Pirellulales > Thermoguttaceae > JAVBSX01. The sequence continues at coordinate 26,852 of JAVBPO010000094.1, read as the reverse complement.
GATCAGGGCGGCGACGATGAGAATCGACTGCGCGATTGTAATCAGGGCCGATGCGAGCCGACCGTCGCGTTCCCCGCCTTCGGTCGGCCAGTCGGAAGAAGCCGCGACGGGATTCTCTTCGTAGGATTTCGGATCGCTCCAATATTCTTTCGCGGGAACGACCGGAATTTCGGGCGTTTCGTGAACGAACGGATCCGGAGTAGGAGAGAGGGGTTCCAAGGGACTTTCCTCTTGCCGCTCGAGGATACGTTCACGGAACTGCGCGATTCGAACCGCGGCTTCACTGATCGGCAACGGTGTTGCGAGAAGCGATTCTTCGAAGTTTTTTTCCGGTTTGGGGGGAGGTTCCGGAAGCCGATGTTCGAAGCGTACCCCACAGGAAGGGCAAACGAGGACCAGATGGGTCGGTTGGCTTACCCTTTCGAAATGGAATTGACACAGTCCGCAAACGACTTGAACGGTTTCCTGCGACGTTTGTTCCTTTTTCTTCCCGTTTTTCCAATCGAGAACCCGACCGGCCGGTTGAATACCGACTCGTTCCCGAACAGAGAGCCCCTGCGGTTTTGACGTTTGCATCACTGTAAATTCCTTCCCTGGTCTTTACATTCATTGTGGAGCGTCGCGCCTAAAAAACGGAATCCTTCGCCGATTTCCACAACGCCCTTGTATCCTTCAGAATCGACGTTGCACCCGGAAAGGATTGCAGAAAACCTCCATGCCGTCGCGACCGAGAAATAAACGACGACCCCGGCATTCGGAAACCTTTCGCTATTTTAACCGGCCTGCCTCTGTACGCCGTTAAGTGAGCCACTGATTTAGTCGTTGGTGGTCAAGGTCTTCACTCAATGGGAGGGTTTACGGGTTAACCCGTTTGACGTTGGTCGTGTAGATGATGCCGCCTCCGTTCGCCTTGAACATCGGCAGATCCTTGGTCGCGTTGAGAATTTTGTCCGCCAGATCGGTTTCCGCGACGATCACGAGCATCTCTTTTTCCGCCGCCAACGTCATTCCGAAGAACTGGACGTCGTTTTCGCGGAATGTGCCGCTGGCATTGAGGATCGTTCCTCCCTTGGCGCCCGCTTCTCGCGCAGCCGTCATGATGTCGTAAGCGTCGCCGTGGCTGACAATGTAAGTAATCAGAATATCGGTTTCCATTTTGTTCTTCCGTGGAGGATTTGCGGTTAGGGTGCGTCGACCGGATTTAAAGAAAAAAGCACAGGGCCAGCGCGCCCGTCAGTGTCATGACGATCGTATACGGCAACGCGATTTTCAACATCTTAAAGTACGACAGGTTCAAGAGCGGAGCCAGCGGCGACGCCAGCAGGAAAAGGAGGGCCGCATGTCCGTTGGGGGTCGCCATCGCGGGGATATTCGTTCCCATATTCACGGTCACGGCAAGTTTTTCATATTCTTCTCTCGAAATGACGATCTTGTCGGCGTATTCAAGTTTCATTTCACCGATAAAATCGTTCATCGTTCCACTGACATAAGCGGATTCGGCTTGCGAGAGGAATTGGTTGACGATATCGCTGGTGGAGGCGGCTTTGGCCTGGGCGACGAATTGAGCGAACGTTCCGTTGGTCCAAGCGGTTTCCATTTCGCCGACCATTTGAGCGAGGATGCCGCCGGTATAGGCGTTTTCGACTTCATTGATGAATAACGTCGCTATAAACACGTTGTCGCTGACGAACGAGAGGGTTCCGTTGGTGAAGTAAAGGGCGACCAACCGCGACTTGCCCTCGAACGTAAAGACCCATTTCGCCAGCGGTTCGACCAATTTCTGTTCGTGGACGACTCCGAGAATGGCGAAAAACACGACGATCAGCAATACGAAAGGCATCGCGTTGGTAAAAGCCACGCCCAGATCGTGCTCCTTGGTCTGTCCGGTGAACGCGGTCACGACGACGATCAGCGCGACGCCGATCAGGCCGACTTCCGCTACGTGAAAAGCGAGCGCGAAGATCAGCAGGAGGAGCGAGAAGGTTTGAATCGCGTAAACATAAACGTTCTGCGCGGTCATCTCGTGAATCTTTTTATTGTAATCTTTCAGGATCAGCTCACGCGCCCTTTCGGACATCTGGTAGTGGAAGCCGGGAAATCGGAAGTACTCCAGACAAAAACAGACGGCGAATCCGGACAGAGCGGCCGGGCCGGATACGACGGAGCAATGGGAGATGAATTCCATGAAAGACCACCCCATTTTGGTGCCGATCATGATGTTTTGCGGTTCCCCCACCAGTGTCATGGCGCCACCGATAATCGTGCCGACGGTTCCGTGCATGATCAGATTTCGCAGAAAACCGCGAAACTCGTCCATCTCTTTGTCGTGGTTGGTGTGGGCTTCGACACGGTGATAAATGGCGTAAAAATTGAATCCCACCGCGATCGCGATCGACACGAGCGTCAAGGCATCCAAAAAGGCGGAGAGCGAGGCGCAGATCAAACAAAAAACCAAGGAGAGGATGCATTTCTTTCGGATCGCGAGAAACAGCTTGGTCATCGCGAGGAACAGGACGTCCTTGATGAAAAAGATGGCCGCCACCATGAAGATCAGCAGCAATAACGTCGGAATATTCGTAAGGACTTCATGATAGACGGTGTGGGGACTGGCAAGTCCGACGGTGATCGCCTCCAAAGCCAGCAGCCCACCCGGTTGCAGCGGATAGCATTTCAGGGCGCACGCGAGCGTAAAGATGAATTCGAGCAAAACGACCCATCCGGCGGCGAAGGGACTCACGTAAAAAAACAAAAGCGGGTTGATCAGCAAGAAAACAAGGATCGTGATTTTGTACCATGCCGGGGATTGTCCTAAAAAATTGTCGATCAGCAGACGTAAAAGAGGTTTCATTGTCGAGCGGTAAAACGGCAACTGCCGTTGGGAGGAAAACGGAAAAATTAAAGGCGCGAATATACCACGGGAAACGGATTTGTACCAGCGTATTTGGCTATGAAATTTGAATTTTCGACGGTTGGAACCGGCTTGTATTGCGTCAATCAGAGCCGCGCACGAAGTAAGCGGTATTGTGATTCACCCAATGTAAACGCCTTGCAGACCGAAATGAATTTGTTAGGATTGACGTAATCGGAGTTCTATTGCGTCCCTGACGGAAGTATTCGTCATTCGATCCCAGGAGTTTTACATTGGACATTCCCCGTATTTTCAATATAACCGAAAGCGCACACCGTATTCATAACCCGTTTACGCCGGAAAAGCTCGCCACCGTCGGGGCCGTATTGCGTCTGACGCCGGGAACTCGCGTGCTCGACCTGGGCAGCGGGTCGGGCGAGATGCTTTGCACCTGGGCCCGCGATTACGGCATCACCGGCGTCGGCGTCGACATGAGCCGATTGTTCAGCAGCCAGGCGAAGCTTCGCGCCGAAGAACTCGGCGTCACCGATCGCGTCGAATTCCTTCACGGCGACGCCGTCGGCTACGTCGCGGAAAACAAAGTCGATATCGCCGCCTGTATAGGTGCCACGTGGATCGGCGGGGGATTTGCCGGCACCATCGAACTGCTGAGAAAAAGTCTCGTCGACGGGGGAATCCTCCTTATCGGCGAACCTTACTGGCGTCAAGTGCCACCGACGGAACAGGTTGCCAGGGAATGCTTTGCCGAATCCGTGTCCGATTTTTTTCCGCTTCCCGAACTTGTTGCGTCTTTTGACACCCTCGGCTACGATGTCGTGGAAATGGTCCTGGCCGATCAGGAAGGATGGGACAGGTACGAAGCGGCCAAATGGCTGACCATGCGCCGATGGCTCGAAGCGAATCCCGGCGACGATTTCGCGGAGGAAATCCGTGCCAATTTGACCGTGGCACCCAAGCGACACGTCGCGTACACTCGTGAATACCTGGGCTGGGGCGTGTTCGCGCTGATGGCGCGATGATGTCCGGTTCCCGTGTCTTCATGGACGGCCGTCCGCTTGTCCGGTCGCAAGTTCAACGCTTTCCAGCAGCGATTGCAACCGTGTGATGACGTCCTTGAGCGGTGTCAGTGAGATTTCTTCCATCGAGCCGGACTCGTAATAGCCGAACGGGTTGTCCAGATCCCGGATCAAAAGCAGCAGAAACGACAGCAAAAATGCGATCACGCCGACGAAAAAGAGCGATTCGTAAAACGGGTCCATTTTCACGAGAATCAAGCCGAACAGCAAGAGGCCGGTCGTCGTCATCGCGATCAAATATCCGGACGGAATGAACGACGTTTCGCGAATCGTGTGGATTCGAATCAGGATTTTACGAAGCATGCTTTGCTCCTGCTTCAGCCGGGCGATGAAATTCGCTTGCGTGATCGCTTCAAAGTCCGTGAAAAATCGCGACATGTTTCGAAGCTCTTCCATCAGTTCGCGGGTTTTTCGTTTTTTGTGGAACCACGCTTCCAGCGACAAGGAAAACGCGAGAAGCGATTCGAGATAAGTTTTGCCCATTTTTTCGTCTTTACTGCGGTGGATGATAACCGCCTCGTCGACGAGCGATTCAATACTGGACGCAAGGTCGCCGGGCAGCTTTTCGCTCTCTTTGTAATCGCTCATGACGCCGCTCAGGAGGAACCCCATCAGAAACACGGTCGCCCCGACGATTCCGGACAGGAGCGGGTTGGCCGAAAGCACTTCCCAGCCGAACAGGTGGAAGATCATCTTGAGCAGAATCGTGCCTGCAACGACGATTCCGGCGTTGAGGAAGAGAGAATGCCGTTTGTAAAAAATATGCGTCGGGTTCATGAGTCGTCCGGCTCCGGTATTTCAAAGGGAAAGGGGAAAGGAAATGGTTCGTACCGCCAAAAGTGTGTCGTTGCCGCGATTCACATTTCGTTGCGTGGAAAAAAACCTCTTTCTTTAACAAGTGAGCGTTTGCTCCGGAAATACAAAATTCCCTCGCCCCGCGGTGTGTTCTTCAAACGGCCCCCCTGTCCTTTTTCCTTGTTTTCGATAGAATACACGGCTCTTTTCGTAGGAATTGCATTGATATTTACTTTACTTTCAGCAATGGAGAATTAGCGTGGGAACGAAGAAGACCGGAAAAGGACGGCGTAAACTCGGACGTAAAAAACGGCGAATGCGATCGAAAATCCGACATCGTAAGGACTAGACGGCAGGGCCGCCAGCCAAACCGAGGTGCGAGCCGCACTGGCACTGCCGCTCGGATAAGTGTTCGCTTCCGATGGGCGCTGACTTCGTGATAAAATTTACGATGCTTGGTGTTAGCACTACAGATGCCGGTGTCGGCCCATGTCCGCGTTTCCCCAGTTTCAGAAAGAGCTTAACCGTTGCATGATCGCGGACCGACAACGGTTGCGATCGCTCTTCAACGCACAAAAGCGGGATATTCTCGACGCGGAACTCGAAAAATCGAAGGACCGCGCCGCAGCACGCCGTAAAATCGTTCCGCCTCTTTCTTACGATCCGGAACTGCCGATCGTCCAGCGCAAAGACGAACTTGCCGAGTTGATCCGGGATCATCAGGTCGTCGTCGTTTGCGGCGAAACCGGGTCGGGCAAGTCGACGCAACTACCGAAAATCTGCCTCGAACTCGGTCGCGGCGTCTATGGTACGATCGGACACACGCAGCCCCGGCGAATCGCGGCCCGCTCCGTTGCAGCCCGAATCGCCGAAGAACTCAAAAGTCCGCTCGGTCAAGCGGTCGGATACAAGGTTCGTTTCGCCGAAGAAGCGACGCAAAACACGTTGGTCAAACTCATGACCGACGGAATTCTCCTGGCCGAGTCGCAAAACGACCGGTTCTTCGACCAGTATGACACCATCATCATCGACGAAGCGCACGAGCGGTCGCTGAACATCGATTTCCTGCTCGGCATGATGCGCCGTCTTCTCCCGAAACGTCGCGATCTGAAGCTGATCATTACTTCCGCGACGATCGACGCGAAACGGTTCGCCGACCACTTCGGAACCGCGAGCGCCCCGGCTCCGATTATCGAAGTGTCCGGGCGGACCTATCCGATTGAAATCCGATACAGGCCGCTCGACGAAGCCGAACCGGAGTGCGAGGACGCCGAAATCGACGAAGAGACACATCTTCTCAACGCCGTCGATGAATTGGCCCGAATCGATCGCGGCGACATTCTCATCTTCATGCCGACGGAGCGGGATATTTTCGAGACGGCAAAGCTGCTGCGACACCACAAGATTCCCGGCGACGATTCCGTGCGAAAAACGGAAATCCTGCCGCTGTACGCCCGGCTCACGGTTGCCGAGCAGCTCAAGGTGTTCAAGCCGCATTCGTATCGCCGGATCGTGATCGCGACGAACGTCGCGGAGTCGTCGCTCACCGTGCCGGGAATTCGGTACGTGATCGATCCCGGAACCGCCCGAATCAGCCGGTATTCCGCGAGAACGAAAACGCAACGGCTCCCGATCGAGCCGATTTCCCGGGCCTCCGCCGATCAGCGAGCCGGTCGCTGCGGTCGCGTCGGACCGGGAATCTGCATCCGGCTGTTCAGCCAAGAGGATTTTGAATCGCGCGACCGGTACACGACGCCGGAAATCCAGCGGACGAATCTTGCGTCGGTGATCCTGCAAACGAAATCGATGAAACTCGGGGCGATCGAATCGTTTCCGTTTCTCGATCCGCCGCGATCCTCGTCGATTCAGGACGGGTACAAGACGCTGTTCGAGCTCGGCGCGATTGACGCGAATCAGGATTTAACGCAACTCGGGTGGAAACTGAGCAAGCTTCCGGTCGATCCGCGAATCGCCCGAATGATTCTCGCTGCGGAAAAAGAAGGCTGCCTACGGGAAATCCTGATTATCGGGTCGGTACTGGAAATCCAGGACCCCCGGGAACGTCCGCACGAAAAACAAGAAAAAGCGGACGCCGCGCACGTCCGGTTTCTCGACCCGCGGTCCGACTTTCTCGGGTATTTGAAAATGTGGGACTTTTTCCACGGCCTGAAGGAAAACCTCTCGCAAAGTAAGCTCCGCAAGGCGTGCGTGCAGAATTTTCTGTCGTACAACCGGATGAAAGAGTGGTCGGACATTCACGTGCTGTTGATGCAAATCGTCCGGGACGCGAAACTCCGGATGCAGCCGCGTAAGGACGAATACAACGCGATTCACCGCAGCATTTTGACCGGGTTTTTGTCCGGAATCGCGAATCGGACGGAACGATTCGAGTACACCGTCGCCGGCGGAACCGGGCAGGGCAAGTTCTACCTTTGGCCCGGCAGCGGATTACAAAAAGCCGGCCGCCCCGCCGGCGGGGCGCTGGAACCCGGTTCGCGGCCCGTCGCAGGCGACGGGGCTAAAAAAGATCTGCCAAAATGGCTCGTTTCGGCGGAGAAGCTTGAAACGACGCGCAAATATCTCCGCTGCGCCGCGCACATCGAAACCGAGTGGATCGAACCGCTCGCGGCCCATCTGATTACCAAAGCGTATTTCGAACCGCATTGGAATCCCGAGACCGGATACGTTCACGCTTACGAAAAGGTGTCGCTGTTCGGGTTGACGATCGTTCCGAAGCGTCGCGTCAATTTCGGCTCCGTCGATCCGAAGAAAGCGCGGGACATCTTCATCCAGAACGCGCTGGTCGACGAAGAGCTTGACACCCAATGCGACTTCTTCGCCTACAATCGGCTCATGATCGAGGAAGCGGAGAGTCTGCAGGACAAGTTGCGCAAATACGGGCTGATCCGACCGTCTTGGGCGAAATACGATTTTTATCAGGAGCGGATTCCGGAGCAGGTGTACGACCGCAGGACGCTGGAAAAATGGTACAAATCGGCGTCGAAGGAAGAAAAACGCAAACTGCATTTCGAGCTTTCCGATTTGTGTGTTGAAAACGTCGATCGGAAAGAACTGGACAACTACCCGAACACGCTGACCACGTTCGACGGAACGGAAGTCCCGATCGAATACCATTACATGCCGGGCGAAGCGAACGACGGCCTCACGGTCGTCGTTCCGATTGAAGGATTACGGCAACTGGAACCGAACCGGCTCGGTTGGCTCGTCCCGGGCCTTTTGGAAGCGAAAATCACGGCGATGCTCCGCGCACTGCCGAAAGAGATTCGTCGAAGTCTGGTTCCGATTCCGGATACGGCCCGATTTCTCGCGAAAGAACTCGTGTTCGCCGACGGAATCCTCGAGGAAAAGCTCGCCGTCGCCGTGAGCCGTTTGGCGGAGCAGCGAGTCAAGCCGGACGATTTTCACCGGGAACTGCTCCCGAACGATTTGCGGATGAATATTCGCGTCGTCGAGGAAAACGGTGAAACCGTCGCGACCGGTCGGGAAATCGACGATCTCCGCAAACGGCTCGGCGTTCAAGCATCGCAAACGATCGCGGCGCTCGACGATCCCCGCTGGAACCGCGAGAATTTGACCGAATGGAATTTCGGCGATCTTCCGGAATCAATCGAAATCGAGCGGGGCAAAGTCGCGATCAAGGCGTTTCCGATGCTGGTCGATTGCGGGAAGACCGTGTCGCTGCAACTGTCCGACTCGCTCGACCGGGCGAATCGGGAAACGCGGCTCGGCTTGATGCGGTTTTTCCAACTCAAAAACAACCGCGATTTAAGTACGCAAGTCCAATGGATTCCGAAAATCGATACGCTGAAGATCTATGCGCAATCGATTTTTTCCGGTCCGTCGAGCTCAACGGAATTCAAAACCGCGATGATCGACTTCATTGCGGCTCGGGCAATGGAACTCGACGAGAAGCCGATTCCGCGTAATCCGTACGACTTCGCGGAGCGGATGCGGCAAGCGAAAGCCCGGCTCGCGATTGCGGTTCAGGATGCGACGCGGCTCGCCGGTCCGCTTCTGGAATCGTATCAACAGGCCCGGCTCGCGATCGAGAAAAACAAATCGCCGAAGACGGAATGGGCGTGGAGAGACGCCAAAGCGGCTCTCGCGGAGTTGACCGATCCGAATTTTCTCACGCAAACACCGTGGAACTGGCTCAAGGAATATCCGCGGTATTTCAAAGCGGTCGCGGCTCGATTCGAGAAACTCAAATCCGGCGGGGAACAGCAGGATCGAACCGCGACCGCGGAACTTGCGAAGTACGCGGCGATGTACAAGGATCGACTGGAGTTGCACGAAGCGGCGGGGATCAGCGATCCGGAACTGCTTGTTTTCCGATACATGATCGAAGAGTACCGCGTTTCACTTTTCGCACAGAAACTCGGAACCGTCGTTAAGGTTTCCCCGCAACGGTTGGAGAAGCAGTGGGAGAAGGTTCGGGCGTGATTTGGGTTGGGGCCCGGGGATTCCCCCTGACGGGTCCGTAAAGGACTTGCACCTCCAAGTTCAATAACATGCCAAGCGCACAAAAATACGAGGAAAAGAGTTTCCCCTTTTCCTCGCATCTACCCGTCTAGCACAACCGGAATTCGTTTCTACCGAGCCGTCTTTGGCAGGAGTGTGTTACTCTGCCGTGCGGTCTGCGGTGTGGGAGCGTCGCCGAAGAAAGGTCGCGTTCCCATTTTCGGTTTCGCATAGACCGCCTGCTGCGTCGTCTGCGTCATCCGATTTTGATTTCCCGCCGCAGCCGGAAGGAATTTTCCGGCGGGCTGTTTCATGTTCCGAGTCAACGTGTTGTCGGTTTCGACCGCTTCGTTCGGTTCGACCTCTTCCGGGGCCGGCGGAGCAACGTTCGGTTGCGGGCCCGGCTGCATTTGCTGCATCGGCAGCGACGGCTGGAGATCGTCGTTGATGTACTGCCCTTCGGTCGTTTCCAGTCCTTGGAACTGTCGGTACTCACCCCGCGAGAACACTTGCGGTCGGGTGTATCCGTAGTTCATGTAGTGACCGGCGTCCCGTTTGCGAGCGATTTCCCGAGCGTCGATGTACGCTTTGTTCGGCCAAGGTCCTTCCGTCAGGTAAACGTTGTTGTATTCCAGCAGCGTTCCTTTGCGGCGGTGCAGTTCCGAAATCGCGAGGTTGTATTGAACTACGTTGTCGTAAAATTCGGTTTCCGCTTCCGCGAGCCGCCGTTGGGCGTCGAGAACGTAGTCGACGGTCATGGTTCCGGCGTTGTACGCGTTGGTGACCGCTTCGACTTCACGTTCGGACGCGATACGCCGTTGGAGCCCCGTTTCGCTCAACTGGTAGTATTTCGTAATATCCCGAATCGCGTCGGTCAACTGGTGCGACATTTCCAGCTCCTGCTGCTGCAAGATCGATTGCGAGCGAGCCAAAGCCAAAGTCGCGTTGCGGACGGCGGCATGTTCCTTTCGGAAGCCGATCGCCTGGCTGTAACTCAAGCCGGCGGACCAATCCTGGTACTTGTCGTGGGTAAGCGAGCGGTAGGCGCTGGAGTCGTCGCTGATCCAATCGGAGCCGACACCGTTCCAACGATAACTGGCGTTCACGTCCAATCGCGGGAGCAGGAAGTTCTTGCTCGCGAGCAGTTCGAGTTCCTTTTTCTTGACGTCCCATTTTTGCTTACGCAGCTCCGGAGCGCGGGCCAGAGCTTCGACGACGATGTCGCACCAATCGAGTTTCAGCGGAGCGAGCGTCGGTTCCGAGGACGGCCGGAAAAGTCGCCCATCGGTCGGCGAGATACCCATGATGTACCGCAGCGCGCCTTCGGCCTTGTACAAATTGTTTTGGGCCTGTTCGGTCCGGGACCGGAACAGGAAGTATTGGTTTCTCGCCTGGGCTTCCGCCTGCGCGGTTCCTTCCTTCGCACCGATCTCGGTTTTCGTCTTCACGATCGCCCAAGTTTTCTGGGCGGAAATATAACCGGATTTGACCGATTCGAGATAATGGTAAGCGTAATAGAGGTTCCAGTAGGCCCGCTCGACGTCGTACACGAGGTTCCGTGTCGCGATCTCGAAGTCGGCCAAGGTGGAATCCGTATTGATACGTGCGATCGAAACACCGTTGGAGAAGCCCGGAATCGCTCCCGGTCCCGCAATCCGGTTGAACTGAACGCCGCGACCTTGCAGCAACGGTTGTGAGAACCCGCCTTCCAGATACGCCGCCCACTGCGGGTTCGTGTATCGGGAGCTTCCGGTTCCGTCGTAGTAGTTGTTGCCGTTGGTCATGAAGAACGTACCACCGGTCGCGGTCGTCTTCTGGATGCTCGTTTGGAAAGTTCCCACATCGTTCGTCGCCAAATCGGCCGCTTTCAGAGCACCACGATCCTCATACGACCAACCGAGGGTCGATTTGAGCTGAGCGTCGAACGCTGACAGGGCCGCTTCCACGCCGTATCGCGGGTCGCTTTCGACCAAAGCGACGTCGTAAACGGTCGCGACCGAGTTCGGTGCGCTCAACAGCGCTTGGGGAGCTCCTTGAACTCCGGACGAACTGAAGCCGACACCGCTGAGAGTTCGCAAAATTCGGCTGTTCTGCATCGTGATGCAAAGAGCCTCTTCCAGCGAAATGTCGTAAATTTCCCGCTTGGCGTCCGGATTGGCGACCGTAAACGGCTCCATTGCTCCGAGAACTTCCTGCGAGGTTTCGACATGCGTGTCCGGATACTCGATCCGGGTCGCGTTTTTAATGTAATGTTTATCCACCTGCCCTTTCGAGGTCAGGTACACCGGGTGCGCAGGACCGCAACCGATGACGCCGGCAAGCATTATGCCTACGATTAGTTGTTGAATCCGTTGTCGTCCACTCATCAGACTACTTCCTTGTGCTAGTAAGGGTATTGGAAAGAGTCGATTTTTCTTCCTTGAAAAAACTCCGACACTCTCTGTCTTCTTCGTTGGGTTGAAAAAGGGTTGGTAAATGAGAAGTAAAATGTTTACTTCCCGACGTAACTTTATCTAAACAATGTAATTGATAAAAACACTTCTATCCGTAAAGTTTCTATCGTCGGTAAACTTGACTTAGATTAGTAAATCGAGTTAATTTTTCGATTTCGCCTTATCCGGAAAATCTTTTTTATCGGAAAACACGGCTTAAATTTTGCAAGTTCTCTATTTGTGCTGTTTCGCTTATTTTGACTGCTTCACGAATTCCGCTTAAATCCGCTGTAAGGCTTCAGGCTTCTGCTCATTACTTGTTATTCTGAAGCCTATTGTGGTGAATTTGGTTTGGTCTTTGGTTAATTCGCGTCGCTCCGTTAGCGCCGGGGCTTGCCCCGGGCTGGGCTGCGAGGACGGCTTCACTTGAGGGTGTTTGGTGGGACGAAACTTTTCACATCACAAACGCGGGGCAAGCCCCGCCGCTAACGGCGCATAATATCAAGCCAAATTCACCTATAGCCTCTTCTCACTGGTTTAAGTCCACCGTCAAAAGCCCGTCGATCACCGCTTTGGAAACGGCGAGGTCCCGCAGGTTTTGAATGTAGAGCTGTTGTGATTCAATATAATTCTGCTGGATGTGGAGGAGCTCGAGGTAGGAGAATTCCCCCTGCTTATATCCCTTGGTGGATAGATCGAGGTTCATCTTCGTATCCGGCAAAATCGACTGATGGTAGGTATCCACGGACTGTTTCGCGTTGATGTACTGGTTGTACACGGTTGACAGTCTCTCTTTCAAACGGAGTTTGACCGCTTCGACTTCGCAATTCGCTGCGGAAAGATCCGCCGTCGATCGGACGATGTTCCCCTGGTTCCGATTCCGGATTTGTAGGGGGACGGCAACGCCGACCGTTCCGTAGGAGTTATTCGATCTCGTATCGTATCCCATCAGCGCGCCGACGGTAAAGTTCGGCTTCCGCTCCGCTTTTTCCCGCTGCATCACGGCACTGGCCAAAGCGACGTTGTTTTTCGCCAACTGCAAGTCCGGGCTCAGGGCCAGGATGTCCGACCAAGCGGTTTCCCATTGGATCTCACCGGCGGCTTCTTCGAGCGGATTGGAAATCTGATGTCGCGGGTAATCGGGAATGCCGATCGCCATGGCCAATCTCCGCCAGCAGAGGGCTTCGTCATTGATCGCTTTTTTCAGGGTCAGGTTCGTTTCGTTCCGCGAAGTTCGTGCTTGGACGACATCGACGAGCGAAACTTCTTTGACTTCGTGCATTTTCTCGGCGGTCTGAGCCGACTCTTCCCGGAGCTTCAAAAGCTGTTGCTGGAGAGCGACGTACTTTTGCGCCGCGAGGAGTTCGTAGGCCCGAATCTTCACCATGCAAGTCAGTGATAAACTCTCGGCCGCCAGTTGTTTCTGGGAAATGTCCCATTCGGTTTTCGCGACTCGCTGGGAATGTTGAATCTTTCCGTTGGTCACGATTTCTTGCGAGATTCCGATTTCCTGTTGCCCCCATTGGTGCTCGTTTCCGAGTTCAATGAGGTCGACATTCAATTCCGGGTTCGGCCCAAGACCGCTTTGGATCCAACCGCCCTGGGCGGAACGGACTTTATATTGCAATTTGGATAAATCCGGATGAACGGAAATCGCCAAATTTTGGAGTTCTTCAATACTGATTTGCGGCTCGTCAACCTCCGGCTGCCGTAAACCGCTCGGGATCGGGGCGACCACAGGAGCCTGAGCCATCGCGACCAGCGGTGCAATCAGCACGATCAGTAGAGAACGACACGTTGTAATCATTGAAGCACTTTTTGTAGGAGTAATTCCTAATCCGGTTACGAATCATGAAATTACTACAGCAATCATTTCAGCGTTTTTCCGAAAGACGCTTTTTTTCGCTATTAGTGGATCGTCCCCTCTTTGAGGAAATTACAGAATTTTGATTTCTCTCGCTACTTCGCGAATAACTCCGGGAATTCCTATCTTCCGGGAAATCAAAACAAGCCAAAGATCGGGCAAAACGAGAACGAATCCTCTATTTTTCCCATTTTAACAAAAATCGGGTTCGTCCGACCGAGGAAAGCTGAAAGGGTGGGTGCGCGCAAAATTGGCTGAAGGCTTGGGCAAATTGCCCCGACGGGGCAAGATATCTATAACCGCCGGTGTCAACCGGCGGGCAGCGACGCCCCAAACGATCCAAGCCCCAACGGGGCGTAACAGGAATCGGAACAATGTTAACCTGAAGAACGGCGATCGTCACGCCCCGTTGGGGCTGGGGGTTTCAAGGCGTCGTTTCCGCCGGCTTGCGCCGGTGGTTATAGACATTTCGCCCCGCTGGGGCTGAGAGGGGCCGTCGTAAAATGGGTAAAATGGCAAGCAAAGAATGTTAAACAGGGATAAATTTCGATCAGAAAAGATGGTCCCCTCGCCCCCGGTATTCCGGGGGAGAGGGGACCGGCGTTTTGGCTGTTTTAAACGATATATTCCTGTTTATTCAACCTAAATTATGACGGCCCCTCTGAGAATCGTTCGCCGATTCGTGCGGTCTTTCGCGGCGGGTTTGAATATGGTAAAGTTGGTTCAAGGCAATGCCCCTCGACACAACTCTCCCGGAAATCGACAAAGGAAAAATATGTCAATAAAGCATAAGACCGTCTACTTCGTGCAATTACTGGTCGCGATTCTGTTCTGTCTGCCTTCGTTTGCCGAAGAAACGACGCCCGCTCCGAAAGTCGTCGAAGGAGAAAAACCTCGAAAAGTCGACGCCGCGTCCATGACCGACATCGACCTTTCGAAGACGCCGTGGTTGTGCGAGAGCGTCGGTCTTTCTCCGACGCATCCGGCGTTTTCACGACCGCGAACGATCTGGGCCGACTCGTTCCGCTTCGTTCCGCTAAGCGACATCGCCCCGGAGGGCGAAAAAGGGGACGGAAAGATCGTCGTCGAACGCTGGGTCAACGACCCGCCGAAAGACTTGGCCGGCAAATATATTTTCGTCGAAGTTTGGGCGACCTGGTGTCCGCCGTGTCGGCGTTCGCTCCCGCTTTTGAATTTCTTCCACGAAAAATATAAGGACCGGCTCGCCGTCGTTTCGATTTGCGAAACGGATGAAAAAGCCCTGGAAGAGATGAAAGGACCGCTGAAACTGTCCGAGATTCAATTCCACCTTGCAGTCGATACGAACCGTCGTTTCGCGGACAAGCTCGGCGTCTACGGGATCCCGCATGCCGTGATTCTCGAACCGGTTTCCGGGGCCGTGATTTGGGAAGGAATGCCGACGCTCCCCGGCTACGAGTTGGACGATAAGACGATCGAAAAAATCCTCGCCGTCGGCAAGCGGCTCAAAGACGCCGGCAAAATCCCGGACCAATCGCCGATCCAATTCACGACCGAAAAAGCCGACCCGAACTACGTCCCGAAACATCAATCCAAAGACGCGAGTTGGTAAAATACCAAGACGCCTCTGCGGCGTCGAAATGGTCGAAAAGTTTCGGAGCGTCGCGATTTGCGGAGGAGTCGTACTTTTTCCATTATTTCGTTCCCAGGCAGGAGCTTTTGAGCGTTCGCGATCCGCCGATTTCCTTCGCTTCGATCGTGAACGTCTGGCCGAGCAGCTTCCGACCTTCCTTGTAGGTGAACGTGTGGTCGAACCGTCCGAACCCGTGGTCGCGGATCAGTTTTTTCATCGGTTGACGCCCCTTGACCACGACACTACAGCGGAACGTAACGAGCTTGTCCGTATCGTTGATCAGCGCCGTATGGACTTCCAGTTCGTCGGTCCGCGGATTGTACGACGTCGTCGGCGGCTCCAGGTAAACGTCGCCGGTGCCGACCCGGATCGTTTCGTACGCGGCGAATTCCGAAGCGCCGCTCGGGGCGCCGTCCAGTTTGAATTCGACCCGCAGCGGCTGCGGTCCGCTTTGCGCCTGCGGCGTCAAAACGGTCGTGAACGGCGTGCGGACCGATTCGCCTTCCGCAAGATTCAGTGGAACGCTTTGCGGCTCGATTCTCCAACCGTTCGGCTCGACCAGGCTCATCGTGCCGCCCAAGCCGCTTTGCGTGATGTTTTCAAACGTAAATCCGTTCGGAATCCGCGGCCCGAACTGGCTCGGGATCGTCGTTTGATCCAGTGCGAACCGTTGCCGGAATCGCGTCACGAAGCCATTGATGCCGGTTACGAACGACGGATGCGGTCCGACCGGGATGATTTGCGAACGCCCGTCCCGCAGCGGTCGGGTCCGTTTGCCCCAAAGATCGACCCGCTCGCAATCGGCGCCGAGATAAAGGATTTCCTCGACCGGCTGCTCGTGCGAAGCCGCGTCGTTCCATAACACCATGACGCCGTCGTTCGCGTCGTCCGTTTCGAAAATCAAATTCTCGCTCCCGTTGGGAAGGTTGATGCTCCCGATGCACTTGCGACCGGACAGCATCAGGGCGGTCGTTCTCCACGGCAGATACAGTTCGCCCGGCGTTCCGTCGGCGTTGAGCAGGCCGGTTTCGTCGTCCTGCGGCTGCGGAACGATAATCGCTTTCGCGCCGTTGATCTTGGCCGTGATCATCCGGCGCACCATATCGTTAAGCCGGTCTTCGAGCGGATAAAGCGACGCCGCGATCGGACGTAACACCACGAAACGGTCGCAGTTGGAACCCTCGCTCGCTTGCAGGTACTCTTCCAGTTCCAAAAACGTGAGCGGTTCGTTGCTGGACAGCGAGAGAAATTCCCGACCGTCGCGTTCGATTTTGTACGGGAGCGGTTGTCCGTCCGGGCCGAGTTGAGCCGTCGGTTTCGATTGCGCCGTTTCGAAATTCGCGCGGGCTTGATCGATCGCGGTTTGACGGTCGACGTCAAACGATTCCGGGAGATTATTGTTCCAGTCCCAGCCGAAGCCGATTCCGGCGTCGACGACGACGGTGTTCAGGGCGTTGCGGATTCCTTCCAGTTGCGGAATCAGCGGATCGATTTCCGCGATGCTGCGATCTTCGTCTGCGCCGAGTTGCCAATACCGGATCAGCGCGAGTCGAAGCAACGACGGTTCGAGCGACGGATACCAGACCTGCGGCGCCAAGCTGAAAACGCCCGCCGTATTCGGCTGGTCCGCCGTGATCTTGTCCAACACTTCTTTCGGTGGGTCGGAAAGGAGTCCGACGAGCGTCATATTTTGCATCCGGGTCAACCATTCGCAAAGATCCGCGGCTTCGTCCCAATCTTTTTGCGTCGCATTCGCGCCGAACCAGACCGGAAACTTGAGCCAGGAAAGCCCCGATTGCGCGAGAAAATTCCGTTTGTTTTTCATTTCGTCAATCGTCCAGTGCGGAAGCGACCAGCCAAAATCGCCGTCCGGAAGCGGTCGTTCGGCACGAAGAACGGCAAGGGTCGCCCTGTTCGTGTGCGACTTCGGATCCAGACCGGTTGTGGAAACTCGAACCCGATAGAACCCCGGATCGCTGATCGGAAGCGTCCAGTTGCCGCGTCCCTGGAAGATCGGCTTCTCGCCTTGACTTAATACGAACGTATTGTCCGGTCCGTCGTCGTATCGCATATCGAGCGATGTTTGCTCCAGAACGCGACCGAACGGATCTTCGAGGAAGAATTGCAGCTTTTCCTGAAGCGAAGGGAGCCCGGTGATTCGGCAACGAACTTCGATCGGTTCCGGTTTGTCCTGATTTTCGATGAAAATATGATCCTTGTTCGGCAAAGTGAGAAAGACGGTCGGACTTTCCTTCAATTCGACCCCCGCGAACAGGACGGTTCCCGAGAGATCCTGCCGCTTACCGACCGAGAGGAGGAAGCTGATTTGAGTCTGTCGGATTTCCGGCGATTCGGCGGCGATCGGTCCGATTTCGACCTCGCGCCAACCGCTGTTTTTCAGGACCGGCGGAGAATTTTCCGTACGCAGCGGCTTACCGACGTCGTCGAAATACGTCAAAGCAATGGTAAAATCGTCGTTTTTGAGCCCTTCGGTTCGGACGTAACATTTAGCGGTATAACTCAAGCCGGGCAAAGCGGGAATCATCGGGGTGCGTAGGAGGACGTTTCCCCCTTCGACATCGATTTTCATCGCCCGCAGATTGACCGGCGTTTCATCACGCACGATTTCGGCGGAAACATATTCGGGAAACCCGATGCCCGGCTTACGCGTCCATCCGTCGGGCCAGGCGTCCTTATTTTGGTCGGTCCGCTGGTCGAAGAAGCAACGATACACGACGCCGTCCGGCGCCCCGCGAGGAATGAGACCGACGGTTGCCGGTTGGTTGTCTTCCGTTCGCGGTTTGGTAAGCTGTTGATACTCCTCGGTTCGCGCACGAATTTTCGCGGCTTCCTCGCCGAGGAAAGTCGCTTTTCCCGGCTCCGGGAGTTCCAACCCCTTCGGGATCGGACGCCGCTGAAACGTTGTCTGTCCCGGAAGCGGAGTCGCAGGAATCGCAATGAGGAGAAAAATCAAACTAAGAATGAATCGCTGCATCTTTTGTATACGTTCCGCGTCGGGTCGTCCGGCAAATCCCTTTCCAAGCATGTCCAAACATACAGCAAAAATTTGCGTGCGCCAATACGTCCGCGAGTCATCGCTTGTTACTCTATAGCCTATAGCCTTGACCACGAAAACGGATTACATAAGTCAGACAGCACAACGAGGACACCTATGGCAAATTGCCAAGGAATCGTGATAATCAGACGTTCGGGCTCTCGACAGGTTGGAAAATCGCACTAAAATATTCGTACGTGTTGTGTTTTCTTTCCTTCGGCACTCCTTTCCGCGACACACCGACAAATGTCGAAAATGATTTGACAATCTGAAATCCCATAGAAATCTTTTACCAATGCGTATGACAATGAAAGACACCACCCCCAAAAAAGGACTCTTTACACTCGAAAACGGTCAAAATCTTGTTTTTACCTTTCTGCTCGTCAGTTCGTTGTTCCTTCTCTGGGGGCTTCTCAACGGAATGATCGACGCGATGGACAAGCATTTCCAGGACGAACTCGGTTTGTCCAAATCGCAGTCGGCGTGGGTTCAGTTCGCCCACTATCTCGGCTATTTTCTCATGGCACTCCCCGCAGGCTGGCTGGCGAGCAAGATGGGCTATAAAGGCGGTATCATCGCCGGGCTGCTCATGGTCGCGGTCGGCGGGTTCTGGTTCGTGCCTGCAACGAAAATCAACGATTGGGCGCAACAACAAAAAATCGCCGCCGCTCAAGCTCATGTCGAAGCAGCGCCCGACGAGGAGGATGCGGCCGCCCCGAAGACTCCGACGCCGGTGAAGTATTACATGGGACTCCGCCCGGCGACGGTTGCGTTCATCGGGTATCTGTTCGGCATTTGCGTGATCGCGGCGGGGTTGACTTTTCTGGAAACCGTCGCCAATCCGTACACGACCGTGCTGGGCCCTCGGGAATATGCCGCAACGCGAATCAATCTCGCCCAGTCGGGCAACGGGATCGGCTGGATCCTCGGTCCGATCCTCGGCGGGATGTTTTTCTATGCGAAAGACGCGTCCGGCCAAAGTATGGGAAGTGAACTCCTCTATCTTCCCTACCTGTACATGGCGTGGATCGTGCTCGCTTTGGCGGTCATTTTCTTCTTCGCTTATATTCCCGACATCAAAACGAAGGACGATTATCAAATCGACGTGGCGGACAAAGACGCCGCCGCGGCGACGACGGTCGATCGCAAACTCAATCATTTTCAGATTTACCTGTTCCTGTTCCTGAATTCCGCCGTCTTGATTTGCGTTTTGGGAATTTTTACTTGGTTGCTCCTGTCCATTTTCCAAAAAGTCGGTCCGGCGCTGGTGAGTATCACGACGATGCTCAATCCGCTCAAGGAGCATATTACGGTGACGCCACACAATTCATTGCTCTGGTTCCTCGTGGAAGTCGCCTGTGTGTTGCTCGCCGTCGCGGCGATTTGGATGATTTTCGTTTCTCGAAAGATTTCGCACCACAGCATTTGGTCGCACCCGCACTTTTCCGGTGCCGTGCTTGCTCAGTTTTTGTACGTTGCCGCTCAAGCGGGGATTTTCAGCTTCTTCATCAACTACATGACCGCCGAAGCTCCGCCGCTTCCGAAATTTTTGACCGTTGCGGATTCCAAATCGCAAATCCTCGAAAAAATGGAAAACGGCGAGGTGAATGGTTTCGTCGGGTATTTTCAGAAAAAATCGAAAGATTGGTTCGAAACGAACACGGCGTTCCACATCGACCAAGTGAAGGATTTCCCGGCGTTTGCGACCAGGATTAAAAACGCCGCCGATCCGCTTTCCGCGTACATTAAAAAGGACTTTGAAGAGAATTTCTCCAGCGATTTGACGCACATCGATCAGTTGAACAACTACGACGGCGAGGACGCTCGAAGCTTGCAGTCGGTCATGATTCAGGAACTCAACCTCCTCGTCCGGCAGGATCCGCGAAAAGCGTTGGGAGGTATCGCGCTGTACAACCCGAAAAATTTCGAAGGCGTCACACTCAGCGAGGAAACCCGAAATCTGCTCGATCAAAAGCTCGAAGAAGACAAAAAGGTCGCCGAGGAAACTAACCGGTTGATCGAAGAAGAAAAGAACATGACGACGGAACAAAAAGTCGCCGCTGCCAAGGAGCGGGCCAAAAAAGCGGAAAAAGAGGGCCGGGTCAATGCACCACTCTTGAACCGCCTACTTCTCCAGGAAGTGTACGGGAATGAATTCGACTATCCGCGAAACATCCTCGCCGTGAGCGAACAAAGCGCTTCGATGCTGCTTTCGATCGCGTTTTTCTGTTTCTTCATCGGACGGTTCACGGGGGCGTGGCTGCTCAAGAAGCTTTCCGCGCACCGAACGCTCGGTTTGTACGGAATTATGAACATCCTGATGTGTTACGTGATCTACGCGAAACTCGGGTGGATTTCCGTCGCGTGCGTCTTTTTGAGCTTTTTCTTCATGTCGATCATGTTCCCGACGATTTTCGCGCTCGGAATTCACGGACTCGGCGATCGGTCGAAAAAAGCGTCGGCGTTCATCGTCATGGCGATCATGGGTGGGGCTGTGCTGCCGAAGCTCATGGGATATGTTGCCGACCAATACGACATGTCGCGCGGGTTCGTCGTTCCGATGGTGTGTTTCGCGTTTATCGCCATTTACGGGTTCTGGTGGTCGAAGCTCAGCGGCTCCGAATCGCTCAGCGGCGCGAAAGCGTCTTGAGAAACAAAAACTCGGGTGGTTTTCCGAAACCACCCTTTTCACGCCCCTTTTTTCCACTCCTTGCAAAAAAACAAGCGTGGAGGACAATCATCGTGTATACTACTCTCAACACTCCGGGGACGCGAATCGTGCGGTCTTTTCAGCATAACCCGCTTTTTCCCTATTACCTAACACGAATCGGGCATGAATCAAGTCGAAAATTACCGCCTCAAACTAGGATCGTCCGAGTATCTGCCGATTGTCATCGGCGGAATGGGGGTTGATGTTTCCACCTCCAGAATGGTTCTGGAAGTCGTCCGACTCGGTGGAATCGCTCACCTTTCCGACGCGATGGTCCCCGCCGTTTGCGATAAAAATTTCGGAACCCACTTCGTCGAAACGAAAGTGGATAAATATAATCGTCTTTTACGGGAATCGCCCGACAATCCGCCGATTCCGCTTTACGATCTGGAAGAGCTCCGCGCCGCCCAGACGCGATATGTTTCCAACACGGTCGACAAAAAGAAGGGGCCCGGCGCCATTTTTCTTAACTGCATGGAAAAGGTTCTCATGGGCGCTCCATCGGAAACCATGAGTGTACGCCTCAACGCCGCGTTGGACGCCGGAATCGACGGAATCACGTTTTCCGCCGGGCTCCACAATTATTCGGTTCGCCTGATCGAAAAAAACCCTCGTTTCCGGGACGTCAAACTCGGAATCGTCGTTTCCAGTTGGCGGGCTTTGCGGATTTTCCTGCGAACGACTTCACGGTTCGACCGGATGCCCGATTACGTCGTCGTCGAAGGACCGCTCGCCGGCGGACATCTCGGGTTCGGGCCGGATTGGGAAACGCAAAAACTTGAAGAAATTTACGACGAGGTTCTCACCAACATTCGCAAGGAAAATCTCGATATCGCCGTGATCCCCGCCGGCGGAATTTTCGATGCGGAAGATACGCTCCGCTTTTTGGAAAAGGGGGCGGCAGGCGTTCAGGTTGCGACCCGATTCGCGATTACCGAAGAGAGCGGTTTTCCCGAATCGACGAAACAAATTTATTGCAACGCCGAGAACGACGACATTCTCGTCGCATCCGTTTCGCCGACCGGCTATCCGATTCGACTGCTCAAATCGTCCCCTTGCCTCGGTTCCAACTTGCCGCCGCAATGTATTCCGCTCGGCTACGCGATGGACGCTCAAGGGGGCTGCACGTATGCCGAAGCGTACAAAGCGACGGAAAACTCGCCGTCCGGCGGAAAAATGCCGGTTTGGGACAAGACTTGTTTGTGTCACCACATCGGTCGGTATCGCGTCTATACTTGCGGCACCAACGTCGTTCGGCTCAAAGACACCCTGAAAAAACGACCCGACGGAACCTGGCAACTCCCCACGACCGAACAAGTCTTCAAAGAATACTTGGGGAAATGAGAAATGACAAATGACAAATGACAAATGAGCTGCCCCGGATCCCTTTTCCCCTTCTACCTTTTTCCCCCAATTCGTAATTAGTAATTCATAATTCATAATTAAAAATGAACCCCAACGCCATCCTTGATCTTTGCCAGCAGCGGATCGGATACCGATTCACGGATCCGGGATTGCTGAAGGAGGCGTTGACGCATTCGTCCGGGGCGGAAACGCATTTGACTTCGAACGAGCGGATGGAGTTTCTCGGCGACGCGGTGTTCGGGTTCGTGATTTGCGAGACGCTTTTCCACCGCTTTCCGGAGCTTCGGGAAGGGGATATGACGAAAATCAAATCGGCCGTCGTCAGCCGCGCCACGTGTCAGGAAGTCGCCAAAAAGCTCGGCATGGAAGAGTGCCTGATTGTCGGTCGCGGCATTCCCCGGGGCGGCCGGATTCCGTCGTCGATGCTTTCCAATGTCGTCGAGTCGCTCATTGCCGCGATTTATCTCGACGGCGGTCTCGAACCGGCCCGGGAAAGAATTCAGGATTGGTTCGAGGAGCCGATCGCGCGGTTCGCCGATTCGTTGGACGTCGACAATTTCAAATCGCTTCTCCAACAAGTTGCCCAGCGGGACTTGGGGCACACGCCGGAATATCGTATCATGGAGATTCGCGGCCCGGAGCACAGCAAATGTTTCCGCATCGGCGTTCGGGTCGGCTCGATGGTTTTCCAATCCGCTTGGGGCAACAACAAGAAAGAAGCCGAACAGCGAGCCGCCGAAAACGCCCTCTACATCCTCCGCGGCGAAGAAGCCCCGTACTTCGGCGGCGAATGACCCGGACCGTTTCAAACATGCTTTACGAATTCGACCGTATCATCGACCGTCGTTCCCAAGGGTCTGCGAAATGGGAGATCATGAAAACCGCGCTTGGCAAGCGGGCCGAACAGGGGATCGCCGTTTCCACGGCGGATATGGATTTCCCGACCGCTCCGGAAATTGTCGAAGCGCTTCACGACGCCGCGGACCGACTCGTCCTCGGATACACCGTCGCGACCCCCGCGTATTTTGACGCCGTCGTCTCCTGGATGCGGCGGCGGCACGATTGGAGCGTCCGCGAAGAACAGATTGCGATCGCCCCGGGCGTCGTTGCCGCTTTGTTTTATTGCCTTTACGCGTTCACGAAGCCGGCGGACGGAGTCGTGATTCAAACGCCGGTTTATGCGCCGTTTTTCAAGTGCGTCCAATCGACGGGCCGGACCCTGATCACCAATCCGCTTCTTTACGAAAACGGTCGTTATTCGATCGACTTTGCCGATCTGGAAAAGAAAACCGCTCCGCCGGAAGTGAAAATGCTGATCCTTTGCAGTCCGCATAATCCGGTCGGACGCGATTGGACCTATGAGGAATTGGAGCGTTTGGCGACGATCTGCGAGAAAAACGGGGTGCTCGTCGTTTCCGACGAGATTCATTTCGACCTCGTTTTTCCGCCGCACAAGCATACGGTTTTCGCGAACCTCCCGGAGCGGTTGACGCGGAATTCGATCATTTGCACTTCGCCGTCGAAATCGTTCAATATCGCGGGCTTGCAGGTTTCCAATCTCGTTTTTCAGAATCCCGGGATGAAGAAACAGTACGTCGATTCGAGCCTTACCTGCGGCTTTTATTCGCTCAACGCGTTCGCGTACGCCGCTTGCATTGCCGCCTACGAAAAAGCGGAGCCGTGGTTTGACGCGATGCTTCATTATGTGCGGGAAAACGATACGTTCATCCGTCGGTTCGTCCAAACGGAGCTTCCGGAGCTGACAATCCCGCCGTTGGAAGCGACTTATCTGCAATGGATCGACTGTTCCCCGCTCGGTTTGACACCACCGGAGCGGGAAACGCTTTTCCGTCAAAAAGCCGCCGTAATGTTCGAAAGCGGTTCCGTTTTCGGCGAGGACGGCAAGAATTTCGAACGGTTCAACATCGCTTATCCCCGATCGACGATCACGGAAGTTCTGCGGAGAATTCGGAGCGTACTTCGGTAGACGAGCACGGTGCAAACACGTCGCGGGCGACGCGGCTAACGGGACTATTCCAAGAGATTTCGCAACTGCTTTTTCTTTTCTTCGTTCGTTTCCTTGCGGATCGATTCCTGTTCCTTGATAATCTCCTTGAGAAGATCAATCGCTTCGTTGAAGGTTTCCATTTGCACCATGCGGTCGCGGATGTTCGCCATTTTCGCGAGGATGCGGTCCAGTTGCGTCAAAGCGGTCAGGTGGGATTTTTGAATTTCGCTTCGCTCGACGCTCTCCCGCTTTTCCAAGTCGCCGCCGAGTTTGTTGAGGAAATCGTCGAAGTCGATGAAATCCTTTTCGACCAAGGACCGCATCGGTTCGAGGATTCCGTCGTCGAGCCGCTGCTGCGCTTCGGGGGTGAAAATCTGGTTGTTTTGCATCTCCTTGCGGATCCCCTGGAAACCGGCGATGATACCGCCCAGGTCGTACTTCTCTTTTTCAGAATCCCGGAGCGAACGCTGCGTGTTGTACGCCGCCTGGGTCGCCTGTTCTTCGGTGATGAGGTCCGGCGGCTTGGGAGCCGGCGGCTTTGCAGTTTCTTTTTCGTTCGGCTTCACGGCTTTGGCGTCTTCTTCCGCCTTTTTCTCCGCCGCGATCTGTTCCGGCGTTTTCTCCAGACGGATTTCCTCAAGCAGCCCGCGGGTCCGCTTCACTTCGTCGATGAGCGCCTCGAATCGCTGCCGAAGCCCGATTTCCCGGACGTCGAGGATTCCTTTCAGTCGCGGCGCGCTCACGATTTCCAGCTCGAACCGTTCGCCGACGCCCCAGCGGGACGGTGCGGCCTGTTCGCCGTCCGGCGGTGTCAACGTGCAGGCGTCGGACGCTTCGACGAACAGCGACAAGCGGTCTCCCGGCTTGACGAGCAATTCCGCGACGGAAAATGTCCCATGAAGCGGCTGGTTCGTGATCGTTCCGCCGAGCGAAGCGAGGGGACGGGTTCCTTCCGAATCCGATTGCGGCGTTTCGTCGGTTTGAGCGTTTTCCGGCTCAGGCGATTCCTTGTCCGTGCCAAGCGGTTTTTGCGTCCGAACAACGGAATAACGGTATCGAATTTCCGAAAGGCCGTAATCGTCCGTAATTTCGCCGAGCGTCGGGAGCACGGCTATCGGCGTGATCGCCTGCCCGATTCCGTCCAATCGGGACGTGATCACGGGGACCTGATCCTTCACGATTTCCAGGTCAAGCCGGATCGGTTTGCGGTTTTTGATACCGTCGAAATCGGTGAGCGTCCATTCCAGATGCGTCGTCGTTCGCAGCTCAGGAAGCGTGAACGACAAGGCTCCGTCGGCAATCGGAACGGCGGCGGGCGGCTGGTTGTCCCGCGTGATTTCCGCCGAACGGATCGGTTTGCTCGTCCAATTCCGCACGAGAACCGTGGTCCCTTCCGGAACGAACGCGCGATCGGTCGGCTGTGTGATCTGGTCGGCTCGCTGCATGTAATCGGGAAAACGGAGCAGCAATTCCGAACGAATCACGGTCGGCGGCGGAACGGTTTCGATCGTCAACCCGTCGATTCGCGTGTCGCCGGCGGTGATCGAAAGCGAAACGGAATCGAGCAGTTCCGGGATCGTGTGAAAAAAAGAGCGAAATTCGACTCCGTCGACTTTTTTCGTGCCAAACTGGTCGATCGTGAATGACCGGGCGGAGGACGCTTCCTTCGCGTCGGTCAACGAGCGCAACTGAAACGCAACGGAACTCGGAACCTGTGGGGCGGTCGTGTCCGCTTGAATGAGGAGCGGGAACGAATCGCCGCGGGCGACTTTGGCGATGCCGTTTTCGTCGAACCCTTCGACGCTGATCCGGGACAGTCGCGGCCATTGTTGTTCGGACAGGAGGATATTGCGGGAAAACCAAATCTGCGTCGTCTCGGAAAACGCGTAACCGAGTCCCGCGAGCGCCGCGAGAAAAAAGAGGACCGAAACGACCCGGAGAACAAGCCGATCGTACCGGAAAAGCGACGCAACGGAAATCGTATCGATCAGCGATGTCGCCCGCTTCGTCGTTTCCCGAAGAAAAAACGAGGAACCCGATTCCCGTCGCAGTTCGACGCTGGTGATCAGGGATTCGTTCAATCGCGGTTCACGCTTCTCGAAAACGCGGGCCAGTTGCCGATCCTGAACGGTACAAAAAAGGCGGGACAAGAGACGTTTCCAAACGATCACGCCGACCAAAACCGCAAGCGTCGGGAGCAGAAGCAGCCGGGCAACGTAGGAAAATTCCAGCACACGGTCGCCGAGCAGATCCAGCAGCAGCAGCACCGCAATCGCGAACAACGCCGTCGCGGTTCCGTCAACCGCCGTGAAAACACGCAGCAGAACCCGTAATTGTCGCAGCTTAGTGGAGATCATAAACCCAGGTACCCCGGTAGGCGGTTGGAGCTGGACAGCCCCCGCCGCAAACGAAAATTAGTATTTAGTCAAGTCAGAAAAACCGTTTTTTCAACAAACGTGAGCGAGAATCGTCGCGGCGGAAGCGGCGACCGCGCGCGAAAATCGACGAAATCTTTTCCAAAATCCGACCCGAAAACTCGAAAATCCAACCGAATTCGATCCGCGCATGGGAAAAAATCCCTCGG
>JAVBPO010000031.1:0-15914 GCA_031549565.1 Thermoguttaceae bacterium | reverse complement strand
AGAATTTCGATCAGAAAAGGATGGTCCCCTCGCCCCCGGTATTCCGGGGGAGAGGGTTAGGGTGAGGGGGTGGAGCTGTTTGACGCTTCATTTCCCCTCACCCTAACCCTCTCCCCGGAAATACCGGGGAGAGGGGACCGGCGGCTTGGCTGTTTTAGCCTTTTTAGTCTAACTGAATTACCACACTCCCTCTAACACCGATGCGATTGAAAATTTCTACGAAAACCGGCGACGACGGAACGACTTCGCTCTTGGGCGGCGAGAGAGTTTCGAAAAACGATCCGCTGATCCGTACCGTTGGCGAACTTGACGAGTTGAACGCCGTGCTCGGTACGGCAAAGGTCGAACTGGCGTTTGCCGATCCGCAATCGGAGGATACGAAACTTCTGGCCCGCGTTCAAATGGAACTGTTTTCATTTGGAGCGGAACTGATGCGTCCCACCGACGACGCGACGCTTTGGGACAATTCCGTTCAATTTTTGGAAACTCGCATCGCCGAACTCGAATCGCGGCTTCCTCCGTTGGTTGCGTTCGTCCTCCCCGGTCAGAACCGTGCTTCGGCCCAGTTGCATGTCGCGCGAACCGTTTGTCGTCGAGTGGAGCGTTCTCTCGTCGGACTACTGGAAACCCAAGTGGAGCCAAGACTGTTTCTCGTGACGTACTTGAACCGGCTCAGTGATTTGCTGTTCCTACTCGCCCGTGCGTATTGACCGCAAGCGTTGGAACTCCCCCGTTCCGAGGGACGAAAATTTTTTCATGTTTTTTCAAAAAAGGAACCGAAGGTTTTTTACCGATTCCGGTCTAATCGAATAACCGAGCGGGTACGACAGGCGGATTTCTTCAGCGTAAAAACATGACCGACGAAGAGTTGATTCGACGCTGGAGAGAAAAACGTGACGATTCCGACTTCCGCGAACTGGCGGACCGGCATTTCGATCAAGTTCGTTGGTTGGTCCTTTGTGCCGTAAGAGATAACGCGATGACGGAGGATCTGGTTCAAGAGATTTTTTTCAAAGTCGCTCGAAAATTGGACCGCTTTGAAGGAAAAGCGGCGTTTTCGACTTGGTTGTATCGGATTGCGCTCAATACGGTCAACACCCACCAAACGTCGCGGCGTGATCGAAAAACGCAGCCGCTTGCCGACGACGATCCGCCGCAAGCCGATTCCGCCGATCAACCGGACCGCGCCGCGGAATGCCGCGAACTGGACGCCGCGATTCGGGACGCCGTCCGAGATTTGCCGGACTCGTTGCGAAACGCGATTTCTCTGACGGCGATGAACGGTTTCTCCCCGACGGAAGCGGCCGAAATCGAAAATTGCACCCTTTCCAGCATGTACCGCCGACTCCATGACGCGCGAAAAATCCTCAAAGAGCGATTGGAAAAATTCCTATGAGCGACGATCGGGACATTGATAATTTGCTGCAAATGCAATACCACCGAAGCCGTTTGCCGCAGGAAACACGAGCCGCGATGCTCGACCGGATCGTTCAGAGCAGCCGTGCCGAACCGTCGGCGAAAACGGTCGGAAAAGCGACCGGAAATCCGCCGTGGCTCCAGATGGCGACCGCCGCGGCGATGGTTCTGCTTGTCGGTTTGATCCTTTTCGACGCTGCTCGGGACCACAAGAAA
The DNA here is from genome assembly GCA_031549565.1 of Thermoguttaceae bacterium. Taxonomy (GTDB): domain Bacteria; phylum Planctomycetota; class Planctomycetia; order Pirellulales; family Thermoguttaceae; genus JAVBSX01. The sequence continues at coordinate 14,282 of JAVBPO010000031.1, read as the reverse complement.
ATCGAGTTTTCCGATCACACGAGATTCCTCGCCGCCAATTTCGAAGCGAGAATCGAAGCATGGCCGACCGGAACCGGAAAACGTTATTTCACCCGTTAGCTCGGGGCATGCCCCGCGTTTGTTTTTTATGCGATTCATTCCTTTGTTTTTCGTGCTCTTCGCAATCACCGCGGTATCACCCGCCGCAGCCGACGACGGCCCGCCCCGCAAGAGCGAACTGACGCGTGTCATGGAAAAGGACGTTCAGAAAACCGTGCTTCGGATGGAATGGCGGGGCGTGGGAACGAACCTGCGGTTTCCCGACTTCCTGCAAGCCGGCGGTGAGGAGATGAAGCGGGAATTCGGAATGACCGACGAACAAATCGAAATGCTCGACAATATCGGGGCCGACATGGATCCGGACGCGTATCCAGGAATCGAAAACGACTTCGCCCGAATGCAGGAATTGCATGACGTCAACCGTGACCTGACGGTCATCCCGGACGATCTGAGGAAGGAACTGGCGACACTCCACGAAACCGTTTCGACCCGGGTCATGATGAAATTCGATTCGGAAACCGGAGATTTGCTGACGCCGGAGCAAAAGCACAAATTCGGCGAACTGCAAATCGCGCTCATGTCGGTTACGCCGTTTCCCAATCCGGGCATGTTCGAGGTTCTCGACTTGAGCGAAGAGCAACGGCAGCAACTGGATGCGATCAAAAAGGAATTGGATCCGGAATTCGAACGTGTTCTCGATCAGGTCGTCGAGAGAATGTTCGAACTGTCCGACGAAATCGAAGCGGCAATCGGCGATTCGCTGGAAAACCTTTCGCCCGAAGAAGCTCAGAAGAAACGGGAGGAAATTCAGCGGAAATTCCTCGCCGAACATCCTGGACATAAAAAATCTCTCGACGAAATGTTCAAAACGTGTCAGGCGTTTACCGACAAACTCAAGTTCCGAATGTACGACATTTTGACCGACGCACAGATGGGCCGGCTCCGGGACCTGATCGAACACCCGCCCGCTTACGCGAAAACGATTCTCGAAAAAATTCGGAAAGAGCTGGGAGAGTCGGACGACGGCCCGGAAAAATCCATCAACCTCAACGTCTGGAAGCCAGGCGATCCGATTCCGGAAGAGTATGTACAGCAACGTAAAGTACGATTTCCGAAAAAAAGCCAAAAGGTGTCTCAATGATTTTTTTCAATTTTCTTCTCGCTTCGATTTTACTCGCTTTCTCCATTATTTTAGCCGGAGCACCTCTTTCCGCATTTTGGGATGTGCCGAGTGTCGTTGCGATTGTTGCCAGCGTTCTGCTTTTCGCCGCCGGAGCGGGACATTGGCTTACGTTTTGCCGTGGGATCGGCGGGATATTTTCCCCGGAGATCCCCAAGGACGAGGCGACATCGAAGTTTTTCGAAAAATTAGTGCACTTTACACTCTGTGCTGGTCTGTTTTGGACGCTTCTCGGCTTTATTATCATATTGGGAAGTATGGATCCCGAAACCGTCGGAGTAGGGCTTGCTGTTTCACTGTTGACGGTGTTTTACAGTCTTTTTTTCTCCCTATTTCTGTTTTGGCCGATCGCGGTCCGGACGAAGCCAGAGGAATGCCGCGACCCCGCGGTCGGCTGCCCCTAAACGGTAAGGGCTTCCGACCAACCGAGCGTGAAATTCCTTCAGTTGCGTTTTGGCGTCGCCGTCCCATTCGGCGGCTCCGTACGTAAATTGCACCAGCAAGCCCTTGTCCTGTCCCAAATCGACGCGAGGGAGCAGTTGGGTTTTCGTCTCTTCGCCGCGCGGCGTTTCGACTCCTTTCCCGGTGTCTTCGGCCGATTTCGGCGAATCGGCTTTGTTCTTTTCGGTTCCTCGACCTCTTCCCTTTTTTGGGGCAATCCGGTTGTTGAGCTCATCGAGACGCAGTTGGACATAAGCGGGGTCCGACGAATACGGCTTCTCCGAGAAACCGAAGGCATGTCTTGAAATCCGGCGCCGAATCTTCTATACTCTGCGAAGCGGTTCGCCGTTCAAAGACACTCTTAATGAGGAGAAAAACAATAATGATTAAAGTCGGAATCACCGGAATCGGGTTTATGGGAATGATGCACTACCTCGCTTACGAGAAGCTTGAGGGGGTGAAAGTCGTCGCGATTTGCGAAAAAATTCCGGAACGTCTCAAAGGCGATTGGACGGCGATCAAGGGGAATTTCGGGCCGCAAGGGAAAATGATGGACCTGTCCGGAATCGCGACGTACAGTGACCTGGACGAAATGCTCAAAAATCCGGAACTGGACATGATCGATGTCTGTTTGCCCCCATTCGCTCATGCCGAGGCGACGATCCAGTCTTTGGAAGCAGGGAAGAACGTGATCTGCGAAAAACCGATCGCGCTGAAAACCGCCGAAGCGGACGCGATGGTCGGTGCGGCGAAAAAATCGGGAAAACTCCTGATGATCGGGCATGTGCTCCCGTTTTTCCCGTCCCACGCGTTCGTTTACGATGCGGTCGTGAGCGGTCGTTACGGAAAACTGCTCGGCGGGCATTTCAACCGTGTGATTTCCGATCCGACCTGGTTGAAGAATTTTTACGACATGGACGTCTGCGGCGGTCCGATGCTCGATCTGCACATTCACGACGCCCATTTCATCCGTCTGTTGTTCGGGATGCCGCAGGCGGTGCAAAGCATCGGGCGAACCCGTGGAGAGGTTCCGGAATACTTCAGTACGCAATTTCTTTTCAACGATCCGAAGTTGGTCGTGACCGCGACCAGCGGCGTGATCATGCAGCAAGGGCGACCGTTCACGCACGGTTACGAGGTTCATTTCGAGAAAGCAACGATCCTGTGCGAATCGTTCACGGGAATGCCGGTTACCGTTTTGACCGAAGACGGCCAAGTCGTAAAACCGGAACTGCCTAACTACGACGAGATTCAGATTTTCGCGAACGAAATGAAGGAAGCGTCCGGTGCCGTCGCAGCGAACGAACCGTCGAAAATGCTCGACGGCCAACTCGCCCGTGACGCCTTGGCACTGTGTCATTACCAGATCGAATCGATCAACCAACGAAAAAGAGTGGAAATACCGTAGCACGGTATGCTCCGATTGTTCAGGGAATATCTTCTCATGAAACCAGATTCTTCGGAGTACCTTAAAATGGCTCCGGTGAATGCATTATTCATTATTGAATTCCCGAACGGTCGCTATGTCCAGATTTCCAGACCGATTTCCAATTCGATTTCGAGTCGATGGTTGACCTGCGTCTGGACCAGTTCGATCAGCCGCAGTACGTCGCTGCTGGTACATTCGGCCTCGGCGACGATGAAGTTCGCGTTGCGTTCGCAAATCACGGCGCCGCCGATTCGGGTCCCTTTCAAGCCCGCCCGCTCGATCAGTTCGCCGGCAACCATACCTCGCGGATTCTTGAACACCAGGCCGGTACACTGATGCCCTATCGGTTGGCTCGTTTTCCGGAAAATCCAAAGCTTTTGCAGCCGTTTCGATAATTCGAGCGAGTCTTCCCGCTGCAATTCGAGCGTCGCGGAAAGAATGATCGCCTCTTCCAGACTGCTGCGACGGTATTCGAAGGAAATTTCATCGCGTCCGAGTTCACGAACTTCGCCGGAATCGGTCATGATGCAAACCTCTTGAACGGTTTGCCCGATATCGTCGTTATTCGTACCGGCGTTGGCGACCAGCGCACCGCCGACGGTTCCCGGAATTCCAATGAGCCCTTCAATTCCACCGAGTCCGGCGTGAACGGAATGAGTGATCACACGACCGAGTTTCGCGCCGCCGCCGGCGATCACGCGGTTCTCCTCCGAACGGATGCCGCTGAATTCCGGAGCCGTAAATCGAAGCACCAAACCGCGCACCCCGTCGTCGGGAACCAAAAGATTCGAACCGATCCCGAGTACGCGGACCGGCAGGTTTTCCCGCTGCGCAATTTTCAACAGCCCGGCCAGTTCTTCCGTCGTGCGAGGTTCCGCAAAATACTCCGCCGGCCCGCCAAGCTGCATCCAAGTGTGCATCGCCAACGGAACGTTTTGACGAACGATCGATTTAAAATCGGAAAACATAGAAATAAGTGAGAGGTGATAGGGGAGAAGTGATAGGGGATAAGTGATAAGTGAAAAAAATATCACCTATCACTTATCATTTATAACATTCCTTTGGTGCTGGGAATTCCCTGTTGGCGTGGGTCGATTTCGACGGCGGCCCGGATCGCCCGGGCGGTTGCTTTGAAAACGGCTTCGGCAATGTGATGCGAATTCGTTCCATAATGCAGGAGCAGGTGCAGATTACACAAGCCCGACATGGAAAACCCCTGCCAGAATTCGTGGATCAATTCCGTATCGAATTCGCCGATTTTCGGTTGAACGAATTCGACGTGATCGACGAAATGCGGTCGTCCGCCGAAATCAATCGCGGCGGTCATAAGCGATTCATCCATCGGCAGCGTGAAATAGCCGTATCGTCGGATCCCTTTTTTGTCCCCGAGCGCTTGGACGAATCCTTGCCCCAAAACGATTCCGATATCCTCGGTCAGGTGATGCCCGTCGATATGCAGGTCTCCCTTCGCTTGGATATTCAAATCGATCAAAGCGTGTCCCGCCAAGAGCATGAGCATATGGTCGAGAAAACCGAGCCCGGTCTCAATCCGAGCCGCGCCGGTCCCGTCCAGCTCAAGCTGAAGCGAGATCTCGGTTTCTTTCGTTTTACGGGAAATCGTGGATGAACGCATGAAGACAACGAGTTGCCGGTAGTCAGTAGTCAGAAATAAGTAATTAGTAATTCATAATTCATAATTCATAATTCGCGCTAGCGAAACGATACCCGGACGCCGGTTCCGGCTTCGTCGGAATAAAAAATGCGGCCCTGTTCAAGCCGGATGCCGGTTCCGACTTTTTTCTCGATCAAAAGCGGCCCGTCAAGGGACACGTAGTCGAGCAACGGGGCGAGTTGCGAGGTTGCACAAACTCCGACGCTCGATTCGACGGCGTTGCCCATCGCGATTTTCAATCCGAGATCCTTGGCCGCGCCGACCATTTTGCGGGCCGGGGTCAATCCGCCGCATTTGCCGAGTTTCAAGCTGACGCCGTCGAAATAGTCCGCGATTTGCGTGAAATCTTCGTCCCCCATCCAGGTTTCATCGGCGATGATCGGGATCGGGGATTTATGTTTGAGTTTTTCCATTCCTTCCCAGTTGTCCGGGGCGAGCGGCTGCTCAATCATCGAGACGTTCAATTTGTTCAGCGCGTCGAGGTTTTTCAGCGCGGTTTCCGTGTCCCAGGCGCCGTTGATATCGACGTGGAATTCCACTTGGCTGTTTTTTTCCCGGATCGTTTTGAGAATCGAAAAATCGTCTTTCATCCCGAGTCGCACCTTGTAAACCGGCCAGTCGAAGTATTCGGCCAGCTTTTCGTTGACTCGCTCGATCGAATCCATTCCGACCCCGAAACTTGAAAGTGGGACCGAATCCGGATGGAGGCCCCAGATTTTCCACAAGGGTCGATTCTTCATTTTACCCCACAGATCACAAGCGGCGATGTCGACAGCCGCTTGCGCGAATCTGTTTTTTCCGAGATCCGGAGCGAGATGGTTCCAAAAAGCGACCGGATCGGCAAGCGCATACTTGTCCAACTGCGGACGAATCCGCTCGATCGACTTGACCATCGACTCGACGGTAATCCCGTAGTACGGATCCTCGCACGCTTCGCCGTGTCCGCGCAATCCGTCCTGTTCCAGTTCGACGATGATCGTTCGCACGACGCTCACGGAGCTGCGGGAGTTGGTAAACACATGTTTCAGGGGCAAATCGACCCTGATGACTCGAAGTTTCATTTTGGAGAACGAAAACAGAGGACAATGGACTGCAAGCGCAACTTATGTATTTTACGATTTTTCCCGCGGGAAAACAATGGAGTTGATCGGAAAAATTAGCCGCCCGGAAATAATTTCAACCTCGGAATTCTCGGCCTCAGAAGCGTTTCAAGCAGAAAAACCGGCTCTATTTTTACGAGTAAGAGGAAAAAACCGGATATACTGACGATCCACGCTATTAAGTATTGCATCTCCTGGGACCGCAGGCATCTTGCCTGCACCTGGGTCTATGGGCTTCCAGCCCGTAGTGAACCTACGGCAGGCTGGAAGCCTACCGACCCAGATGCAGGCTGGAAGCCCGCGGTCCCAGGTTTCTAATATTACTCTCCGATTCGTTCCTCAAATCAAGCAAAATGCAAAAATCATTCCCCATTTCATTGCTTTTTGTTTTCTCCGGGATACTCCTCGCGCAAGAGGCTATTCCGGAAATTCATGGTCCTCAATCGTCCCGCCGGGGGAATCTGGTCGTGTTCGAAACCAACGAGCCGGCCGATTGGTGTTTGACACCGCTCGACCGATCACTCGGCAAATGGTCCGTCGACACGTCGGGCAAAATGTTCTATTTCGCGTCGAACGAGCCGGGACAGTACACGGTTTGCGCCGCGATTCTCGTGGACGGACAGCCGAAAATTCTCAGCCGGACATTCACCAACGGCGACGAAACCGACGTACAACCACAGCCGGTTCCGGATCCGGATGATCTGGGAGCGTGGATTCGGTCGAAAACGGAGGAGATTTCATTCACAAAAAACTACCTCACGGAAAGAGAGGCAATCGCCGCCTGTTTCCAGTCGATTGCCGACGGAATTCAACGTGGAGCGATCCGAACCGCCCCGGCTGCCCGGGCGAACATGAGGATGTGTCTCGCCCCCAAACTGCTCGCCTGCTCCACCGAATCGCGAAAGCTCTGGACTCAATTCCTCGATTCCCTGTCCGAAGAAATCGAAAAACGCTGCCAAAACCAACCAAACGACCTGCAACGGTTGAGAGCCCTGTTCGGCGAAATAGCGGAGGAAATAAGAAATAAGAAATATGATTTCCCAAAGCGAATTTCTTATTTCTTACTTTCTTATTTAAAAACACTCGCTTACGCTTCCCGCTCTGTTTCAATTCCCGCTCTGTTTACGCCCATGTTCAACTCCTCCGGTTGGTTTCCCGAATCCGAATGTCCGGACTCGCTCAATGTTTTTCTTGCGTCGGCTCCTGTGGGGGATTATCCGTGGGACGAAACGGATAAACCTCCGGTCGTGCATTGGTCCGACTTCGAGGCGGTCGTTTCCGCCCGGGCCGAATTTCGCGATCGGCAACGTCAAGCCGGGATCTGTGATTGGCCGTGGATCATCGCGGAGCGGTTCGGAATTCCCTGGACCGACCCGAATCAAGGTTCGCTCGGAACCTGCGCCGGTTTCGCGGCGGACACGGCGTCATGGTGTATGATTTTGCAGCATCTTGCCGACGGAATCGAACTGGAATTCGTCCCGACGAACCCGTATCCGGCGTGGGTTCTCGGTCGGGAAGACGCACGGTATCACGGCGGCGGGGCATCTTTGTCGATGGTTCTCAACGGTATCAACCGGTACGGACGTTTTCCCGTCGCGAAAGTCGGAACCTACGCCGAGTCGATTCGCGGTCGCACCGATTGGCGCAAGCGAACGGAGGACGCGGAACCGTTTCAAGCCGGTTGTTGTTATTTGGGACATCTTTCCTCGCGGGAAATGTTCGAGGCGATTGTGCTTTGCGTTCGAGCCGGGCATCCGGTCGCGTTCGGCGGTTCGACGGCGGTTTCCAATACCCCCGTTTACCTTGACGGCGTCAAAACCGGCGTGCTTCGCGGCTCCTGGGCTCATGCGACGGCGTTCGTCGCGTATCGTGAAATCGGCGGAAAACCGTATCTGGCCCACATGAACAGTTGGGGAAAAGCGTATGGCGTCGGCAAGACGGAAAACGATCCGGCAAGCATCGTCTGGCTCGGCGGAGAGAACATCCGCCGAATGTGCGAAGGCCGATACCGGGACGCGTTCGCGATCACTTACGTCGAGAGCACGCCCGGAACAGTCGATTGGAGTTTGGTGTCAGGACAGCGATGATCGCCTAAACTCGTTCCGGGTTTCACGAACACGGAAATGGGGTATAATGCACGGAACTCATTGAAAATTGTGATGTCCCATTCGGCTGAATCCCAAAACAAAAAACTGACGCTCTACTGGTTTTCCGGCTCCGGCAATACGCTGCGGCTCGCGGAAACGTTTGCCGCAAAATTGAGCGAACTCGGGTGGGAAGTCGTTTTGGAACCACTTGAACGGGCCGATCCGGCAAGGTTCGATCCCGAAACCGTTTTAGGGCTCGCGTTCTCGACGCATTGTTTTTCGATCCCGGAAATGATCCGGCGGTTCGTTCACGCCCTTCCCGTTGCGAACGGTACTCCGGCGATGATGCTCGGCAGTCACGGCGCGTTTTCCGGCGGCGTGTGCGGACCGATGAAACGGCTTCTTTCAACCAAAGGGTATCACTGCGTCGCCGGGCGAATCTTCGTGATGCCGGACAGCTTTTTTCCGTACACCGGCGAACGATTCAACCGATTCCTTCGCGATCGGGCTCAAAAGCAGGTCGAGTCGTTTGCCGAACGATTCCATCGCGGTCAAACCCATTGGCGGTATTGGCCTGTTCTTTCCGATTTATTCGGATACTTGTTCGGCGCGTTTTTCGCGTCTCGCAAATTGTTTCCCCGAATTCACACCACGGTCGGCATACGTCAAGACCGATGCACCCAATGCGGCGTCTGCGTTTCGCTCTGCCCGGTACACGCATTGAAACAAAAATCAACGGGCGACGTTCCCAAGCCGGACCGAACTTGCGTCAACTGCCTGCGGTGCGTCGCCGTTTGTCCGACGGACGCCGTAAAGCATTGCTTCGGCTTCCACCCTTACCGAAACGAAAACGCCGCGGAATTGCGGCGTCATTTTGAAAAAGAATTGAAGGACTAAAGCTTCTTTACATCCACTCGACGGTCGCCGGCGGCTTCGCGGTGAAATCGTAAGCAACGCAATCGATTTGCGGGAAATCGCGGACGATCTCGGCGACCAACTCACGCAGTTCCGCCGCGGTAAACTCCTCGCCGACTTTCGCGGGCCGACCGGCCATAAAGTCGTTGGTCACGATCGTCCGGACCACGATCGAAAACGGTTTCGCGGAACTCCCCATCGGCAGCAGAATCGCAAACGCTTGCGCGATCTTCCGATTCTTCGCAAAAAACCGACTGACCCGAGCATCAACCTGCCGCAAAAGCTCGGTATAGTTCACGGAAATCGTCGAAGGAGTACATCTATATCCCTTTTCCCCTTCCCCCCTTCCCCCCTTCTCCCTTTCATTCAAACGATAAACAACCCGATTGATAAAGTCGAGCGTATTCGGAATCTTCGCGGCAAGATCGCTCACAGTGTTCCAGTCGGTTTCGAAATCGGTTCCTTCAATCACGCAGAAATAGCGAAAACTCCGCTCGTTGCCGTGGACGCCGACCGTTTTGATCGGGACGACTTCGCCCTGGAGTTGCGGGGCGAGTTTTGAAAGAAGTGCCTGGAATTCGGCGTTTTGTTTTTCCGTAACGGTTTCGGTTCCGTCGAATCCCATGAGCCGTACGCAAAGGCCCGGCCCTGGAAACGGCTGCCGATACGCGATCTCTTCGGGTAAGCCGAGTTTCAGCGCGACTTGACGGACTTCGTCTTTATGCCAGGCTTTATTCGTTTCGACGACCATTCCACGCTCCCGGGCTTCCCGGACCAGATCGACGTCGTTGTGGTGCGTTTTGATCCGGCTTTTGTTGTCCGTATAATCCGGATTCGCGCTTTCGACAAGGTCCGGCTTGATCGTTCCCTGGGCCCAATAGGTTTTCGTGAAGTCGAGCCCCATCTCTTCGACGACCTGCTGGAGCAGTTTGATGAAAAGCGTTCCGATCATGAATCGACGTTTTTCCGGATCGTTGAGCGTCGTGAGCGGCCCGACCGGTCCGTCGGGGGTGTCAAGGATCGTATTGAAAAAGAAGTCCCGGGCGTCCATGCGTTTCAGATGAACGAGTCCCATTGCTTTCAGCGCGTCGCAGATTTGATCGCTTTCGTCGAGTCGCATGAAGCCGTGATCGACGTGAACGGCGTAAATCCGTTCGACGGGAATCGCCTTGAGCAGCAACGCCGCGCTGACCGCCGAGTCGACCCCGCCGCTGACGAACACGAGAACCTTTTCCTCGCCGACTTGTTGTTGGATATCTTGGATTGCGGATGCGATTTGTTGGTCGAGGGACATTGTATTGAATTACGAATTATGAATTACTAATTACCTACACGGAAATGAAACTTTGCTCTTTGCTGACTGATTTTTTCGCTCGCTTACGCTTTCCGCTCTGATTTCTCATTTCTCATTTTCAGCGTACCGCTGAAGCGCGCATTTTTCCTGTTCGTGATACGTTTTGTGTCGGGTCAGGACAAGGTCCCAGTCGACGAGTTTGGCGTCGAATTCGGGGCCGTCGACGCAGGTGAATTTCGTTTCGTTGCCGATCCGGACACGGCAACCGCCGCACATGCCGGTTCCGTCGATCATCACGGAATTGAGGCTTGCGATCACCTTCACGTCGAATGGGCGGCAGGTTTCCGTGCAGAATTTCATCATGATCGCCGGTCCGATCGTGTAAACGCAGCCGACGCTTTTGTCCGTTTCAAGAATTTCTTTCAGCGGCGCCGTAACGACCCCCTTGCGGCCCGCGGAACCGTCGTCGGTTGTGATGATATGCTCGTCGCTGACCGAAGCGAGCCGGTCGGTCCAAAAGAGCAGGTCTTTGTTCCGCGCACCCTGGATCGAAACGACGCGGTTGCCCCTTTCCTTCAGGGCACGGGCGATCGGAAAGATCGGCGCGGTTCCCACACCGCCGGCGACCATGATCACGGTCCCGAAGTTGGCCAGTTCGCTCGCGTGTCCCAACGGTCCGATCAGGGCGTACAAAGAATCCCCTTCGTTCAGGGCTGTAATTTTCCGAGTCGAAACGCCGATCGACATGATCACCAGCGTAATCGTTCCGGCGGAGCGGTCGAAATCGGCAACAGTCAATGGAATCCGCTCGCCGCTGTCGTCGACCATCGCGATCACGAAATGGCCCGGCTGCGCTTTTTCCGCAAGAAGCGGATGTTCGACCACCATTTCGAAAATATTCGGAACCAGCTCGACTTTTTTGACGATGCGAAACATATCAGGGAAGAAAGAGGAGGATCATAAGCTATCCTTATGAGGACAAGCGTAAAAGATCATCCTCGATAAGACAAACTAATCCTACAGTTTTTTCCCGAAAAGACAATGAGCCCTCGGGGAAATCCCGGTCCGGATTGCCGCCGATATGGTTCGTACCGTGCAACGGTATAACGCTAAAACTGAGGGCGGTTTCCTGTCGGCGGTGGTGTGTAAAGAAGCGTTTCGCCCTGCTGCGGGTTTTGCGTTTGCGGCTGTGGGTTGACCGGCTGGGGATTAACCGGTTGCAACGGGCGAGTTCCGCCGAACTGCGGGTTCGATTGCGCAATCTGGGGATCCGCCGGATCGTCGATGAGTTTTTTCGTCCAGTTCGGGGGAATGTCGTCCGGCTGGAAAAATTGGCCGAACAGCGATTTTATATTGTTTTCCTTGGCGCTGATCTGCATGGACTGAAGGATAAACTTATAGGAAGTGAAGCCTTTTTCGTTGACATCGAATTTCACGAAACCTTTGGGAATCATCCTTTTTTCGTCAAAAATAAGTTGAACCCGTTGAAATTCCGCAGCGTCTTCCTGCATTTTCGGATACGCTTCGAGCCACAGTTCACCGAGATCGGCCCTTTCTTTTTTCGTGATGATGTGAAGATAGTACCGCTTTTTCAACTCGGCCGCTTTCGCGCCGAACACGAACGGCATCGGACCGCCGCCGGCGAGCGTTGCCTGCTGGTCGGCGGGAATGTTGTAAATCTGGACGACCTCTTTGTCGTAGTCATAGTCGTAAATCTGTTGACCGTTCGAAAGATATTTGACCCGCCCTGCTTTTGTGAGTGGGTTTTTCTTTCCGTCGACGTACAACCCCATAACTTCGAAAACCCCTTTATTCGGGGCAATGTATCGGATCACACCGTAGGTACTGGTCGATGTATCGGCATTATCGAGAAGTTCCTTTCCACGTTCCCAGCATTGAAACTCCGTCTCGAAATACTTGATTTGGCTGCTTTTCTTTTCCCACTGGTCAAGAAAACGGTCCAGATCGGCCGCTTCCTGAATCGTTAACTGTGGGAACGGCTGCCCGGCGTTCGGTAGAACTTGCTGTGGTCGTTGCGGCTGTGCTCCCGGTTGTGGATTCGGCGTTGTCGGATTCGGTTGTCCGCCTGGAATGCCGGTCGCAGGAATCGAATCCGGAATCAACGACCGCGACTGCGGCGCGTTTCCCGACGCTTGGATTACGGCTCCTCCCGAAGGGGCATTAGCTGGAGCGGGATTGCGGCCCGTGTTCACAACCGCGCCGGGGCGAATCGGGAGCGAACCGTCCGGATTCGGAACGGCCCGCGGGGCTTGGCTTGCCGGAACACGATTGGGAGCAATGGTGTCTGGAGCATCCCGGTTGGGAGCGATCATATTGCTCGGAGTAAGGCTCCGTCCCATCCCGTTGGGAAGTGCTCGATTCTGGGGAACGGCATTCGTTCCGGCCGCGTTGGTCTTGACTTGTCCGTGCAAAAGCGCCGGAAGTGCGACCGCAACCGCTCCAAAAACAACCGTCCCACAAAGAGAACGAACCGATTTCCAATATCCCAAACGCATGAAAGCTCCTTCTTCTCGCGCGAACTTTGGTAATAAACGACGAATTTGGCGCAATTTACCGAAATTTCGAAGTTTTGTAAAGAGCAAAATCAAGAGCGTGCGTCCCTCGAATAGACCGTCAACCGGCGTCGATATTTGCCGAAGAAAGTCTCCAAGGAAGAAAAAGCATTGACGAATTTCAAACGACATAACGTGATTCCCCTGTGGTATTACACCGTGTACCCAATATGCAAATGAAGTAGTTATCGGCCGATTATGTCCAAAATCGAGTTTTCGCACAATGCCAATTTGGGTAAGTTATTTATGAACACTTCCTTGGCGTTTATTGGGGTTCGACTTCCAGAGCGAGCTTTTCTTTTGCGTAGAATTCGGCTTCTTCGGAGAATCCGTGTTTTTCGTGGAACGCGATCAGGGCGTCAAAACGTTTTTTCAGGTCGACGCCGGTTGCGAGTTTCAATTTGCCCAGGCATTCCGGACAAAGCCAAAGCGGTGTGGCGTCGGCTTCCTGCAAGTGGTTGACACCATTGAGATTGCAGCGGTATTGCGTACAGTGGAGCATCGAAAACATGTGCAACGTTTCGTGCGTCGCCAAACGTAACGTCCGCTTCAGACAGAGATTGTACGCTTCTTCCGATTCGGTCGGGTCGCCGTTACGGTAAATGGACCAGACGCCGACCCGGGCCTGATACGCCGCGTAGCCGAAAACGAAATTCCAGCCGTCCCCGGGGTAAAGATCGTGGGCCGTAAAAGCGATCATCGCACAGGCGTCTTTCGGGAGCTTGGGCAGGAGCGTTTTTTCGAGAATGTAGCCGGTGTGCAACTGGTGATTCCCCCACGAAGGATGGGTTCTTTGCGCGGTTTTCGGAAAGGAATTCACTGGTGTCATCGGCAACGTCTTCACCGGCAGGCCGAAATAAACGCCGAGATATTCTTTCGTGACGCCGATAATTTCCTTCTGCTTGTCCGTCATTTTTCCCAGCACGACGATGTAGATCGTCTTTCGCCCCGATTGGGCTTTGATGTACTTGGTCTTCCGATACTCCGCTAGTGTTTGACCGGGCTCTTTGTGCTCCGCCAACCACTCGCCGCTTTGCGGTTCCGGCAAGGTTTCATGAAGCGGTGTCAACTTGGAGTAAGGCGTCGGAAGCTCAGTGGCGAAAAGCACGGAAGAATGCAACAAAGCGGTGAATAAAACGATTCGCAGTGGTGTCATTTCAATTCCTTGGAAAATGATTTGTGGACGAGAGAGAGCCGGCGGCTCGGGAATCGAGGATCGGCGCAGCCGGCGAGCGACCTCCCAATCGCGATACTTCCCGAGGGCGTCCGGCAATTCGCAAACCGACACCGCCGTCCCGTTCGCCGGATCAATGCAAGTGATGCGAAAGGAGCAGCAGATTTTTGCGTTGCGTCATTATGTTTACTCGATCACCCTGAGGTTTCGCAGGTGTTTGACTTTGCTTTCCGGGACCGGCACCACGTCGTACTCGCGGATCGCTTTGTAGATTTCGCGGAACGGCGGCAGGAGCTTGTCGTTATCGCAACATCCTTCCGTCCGATCGCGGAGCGATTTCATTCGGCAAGCGGCAGCGGAAACGGCGGTTTCTTTCCG
>JAVBPO010000022.1:0-5298 GCA_031549565.1 Thermoguttaceae bacterium | reverse complement strand
ACTTGCCATAACGCCAGGCGTCCTTTGTCGGTGTCACCGATGGCGTCGGCGAGGCCGGTTTTCACGGCAAGTTGATGGAGGAGCCAAACGTCGCCGACCGGCTTGGCCTGCGTGAGCGTGAGATCGTTCGGAAGTGCGGCGCGATTGCCTGGCATGGCGTCAATATGTTCGATCCGGCCTTGATTTTTCAAGGCGAAACGAATGGCCTCACACGTTTGTTCTCCCCAGGGGGTGATGTTGAGGATGGTTGTCTTGACGGTTTTCTTTCCTTCCCGCCGCGATTCGCGCAACAGGTATCGCGTGTAAGTTTTTCCGCTTGATTTTACGGCACATTTATCGACATACATGACATAGCCCTCGTGGAAAGTGATTGTGGGCGCAGTATATCACGTATCACTTTGCATATCAACACCTCTCCATGAAATATTAGTGGGCACACTTTTGGCTCGCCGATTTGTGTATGTCTTTGTATATCCTTGTGTTAGGTCGTTTTTTCAGCGAAATATTCTGGAACATCCGTTTTTAGACAAGACGAAACGATGCGTCGACACGTTTGCGGGTGTTCCGCAACATATTTCAGGGTCCTATAAACCATCTCGACGGCCGGGTCTGATCATCCGCACTGAGATTCTTTCGGGCTTCCGTTGCGACCGTGTGCCGTATCTGGTTCGGACTCCAGCGGCCAATTCCCGCTCGGTCACAGGCCCGGTCAATCGCTCTCTCATATGGATTGTTTACGAGGTGGGTTACTCTTCGGCTCTCCGCCGAAAGGGGGTAGCGTTTCACGATCCCCCTTGCGGCGAGAAAGGTTCCGTCGGTAATGCCGACGTTATTCTTCCGATGGGGTGTCCGCACTATGGACTCACTTTGGTCGGTCAAAAATGTTCAACCAATCCGGAGGAAAATGGGGTCGCGAAACAATACCCCATCGAACCCGTTCAAAAAAGACCGGGTTGGAGACGGTGAACAAAAATGTCCAAAAGGGTCCGAAGATTGTTCGGTGGCTGTTAATCATTTTTGATTAACAGTCCGCCGTTCAAAAAAGACCGAAAGGTTTCGCTACAAAAATGAGCGGAACCCTCGGAAGATCGTTCCGCCCCTTGGAATCGGCTTATTTCGGTTTCTTCGCCGGTTGCCGGGCCTGAAGAGATTCGGTCAACTGCTTACGAATTTCCTCCCGTACCCAACGGTCGTGATCCTCCGTCGCCTTCTGGTGGATTGCGTCGATCACGCTGGGGACGTACTTTTTGGCTGGTTTCACTTTGGTCGTACTCATGATTCGGTTGGGGTTAAAGGTGCTGGACTTGCTTGATTGCCGTGGTTGCCGTCATACGGAAAATTGTCGGACCCGACGTGAAAACTTTGCGGGTGTTTTTGACGACCTCCCGCCCTTCCTTCAGGGCCAACTTTGCCGCTTTAATGTCCGGCGTCTCGATCACCTCGCCGCTCCATTCGGCAATCGAATACCACGTATCGTTAATTTCTGGAATCTTGGGTTCTCGTTCTCTCATACTTGCTCTCCGTTGGCTGGTAGAAACACACTCCCGCCCAAGGTATCGACCATCGGACTGCCCCTGATCGGCGTGGACGGAATGGAACAGGCCGGGATTGTCGCGGAGCTTCAACCATTCGGCGATAAGGACGTCGTACTTCTCCTTGACTTCCGGGGAACCGTAGGGACCGAGATCGTATTTCCGCCCGCCGATGGAGACACGGGCGCGGTTCCGGGCTTTATGATGTTGGATTTTGGGCAGACGGGTATCGGACAATCGCGGCATGATCGCTCTCCGTGGGATTACACCCCTGAAAAGGGGGGAGGAAAATCGCAAAGGGGTGTGCACCCCTATACCAAACGAGAGAAACAGCGATTATAAACCGATTGACAATCCTCTGCAATGCCGTAAAATCAAGAGTGAAAAAGTAATCGGGGCGACAAGATTTGAACTTGCGACCTTCTGACACCCAGAGATATTGCACAACCACGTCAAAAGATGCAAAAATGCTTGATTTCCAGCAGTTTACGCCGATTTTATACCTTTGTCAATCACCATCAAGCACTGTTTTACACATGCTTGTTTTCTAGGGTTTTACGGGTACTCCAAGAGAATAACGGGTAGTGAGCGGGTAGTCCAACATAAAAATGAACGTATATCATTTCGCCTAGCTCTGCGTGTCCATAAAGAGAAAAGTCTTGAAATCCAACGAATAGAAAAGCAATTCAAGATTGTACAAATCCGGGTAGAAAAAAGCCTCAGCTTTTTAAGGTCTCTCGATTATCGCCCCCTACCTGTGAGCGTAATCCATTCCTATGCCTCCGGGGACCTCGATAGGAGCTATGATTCCATGCTGCCGAAGATATTCCCGGCCTTCGGCTTCTCGCTCTTTCATTTGCTTTAGCTGGTTCGTCAGCTTTTGTCGCAGCATCTTTTCCTCTTGCTGCAACGTTTCTTCGTCATCCGATTCATCTTCAATGGGCAACGTTCCGAGTGGTTTGAGCGGTCCAATTCGAATTCCACCCAACTCCGCTTCTCTCTCGGTTGCCTCCTTATTCCATTCCGCGCTGCATATGTCGATGTTTGTCATTGTCTCTTTCCTTCCGTTTCATTATCAGCCGATTCGAAGTAAACCAAGTCGTCGTAATCCGAATCACGGCCTAACGATACCATTTGGCACGTTTTCGCATAAAACCCTTCCGCACCTGGCAGGGAATGAAGCCCGATCCGACCCGCGAAACCGAGAAGATTGCTGAATCGGATCGCTGTTTTATAAAACTCTTTGCCTATGCCGGAGTACGAAACATTGTCGCAATATTCCTTCAAATTCCACGGCGCCGATTCGACATACGCCAAGTAGACAAGCGGTTGTCCCTCTTGCCCAACCTGTCGGCTCACGAATCGGCTTCCGTATTTCAACATCATCAAACCTTGCGGATCGTCGCGAACCACGGCAAAGCATTTGTAAAACGAATTCTCAAGCCTTTCCTGTTCAAGTTTTAGTTTCCAATTCCAGTGACTATGTTCCGGAATCGGCTTTCCTGCGGCTCTGCGTTGTCGTAAAAATCGCTTTTTATACACTGACCACAAGGCGTCCACCGTCTCGATATAATCGTCGCCGGGGTCTTCCAATAGCTCCGCATCCACGTAGGAGCGAATGCGTTGGTCAAAAATCTGGATGATGTGGGATTTCATGGAAACAACCGGCTAAACCTTGATTTGTCTGCTATTGTACCCCATTCGTCCCCAAAAGTCAGCGGGAATGTTTCTTTCCCAGCAACATTTTGGAAGCGGAGCTAAAAGGTACTCGACTTCAAAATCCAATTATTACATTGTCTGGCGGACTTTTATCTGATATATTCATGGCGTACATTGAAAAAACACGTAAAAATAAGGAGTCTTTATTCATTACGCCATTTGAATTGTCAGTACCATGTCCGATTTTACTTATGAAAAGCCCAACGAAGCTGTTTTTTTCAAGCATCTCGTTCATTTTCTGAAAAAAGACACTAAAAATATTCGATCAAAAATCCTAGCGGAAACACTTGAATCTGGACGATGTGTGATTTCTGATTCTGGGGGTATGTTTTCACGAAAACGATGGAATGGACTTTTTACTGAAATCTTCATCTACATTCCATTTGAAAAAATAGATGAGATACAGGACGTGGATGAAAGTATTCTACTCGATTATTGCAGTTCACTCATGCCTCCAGAAGCAGGTCTTGACGTGATGAATGTTTATATTCGACCGGAAATGTCAGAAGGATTGTCTGTCCGGAACGATCTTGAATTCACGGCTCAATCTTCCAATATTGAATCGATTGAATCCGTTCTTCCGGACGACATCATTGCCAAGGGACGTGATATGCAATCCGTCTATCATTATTTGTATGAACTCTACCTCCTTACGGAGCTCAAGTCTTTTGCGATTGTTTTTGTAGTATCCCTGAGGTAAGCAAAGCTCCTCCTCGACCCCATAAGAAAACATCGCTATAATCCGGCGTATCGATTTATTGATTTGTTCCCGGCAGTACCGCCCGGATGAAACCATGTTTGCACGAACATGCTTCAAACATTTCGGGGAAAACGAGTTCGCCGGAAAATCGGCGTATAGAGGGAGTAGAAAATCCTCCAGAATGGTTTTGCATAGGGAATAATCCGAGTGCTGGATGTTATTCGCCTTGATATGTACCAAGTAGAGGACGGCAAGTTCTGAAATCAACCCTTCCTGATTGACTGGCGCGGAAACTCTCGCGACGGAGCGAGCGACGACAAGATTCGGAAGCGGATTGTTTTGTATTTCGGTGATGAATCGTGCATAGGCTTGTTTCGATTCATCGCTTCCCCACCTTCCGAGTGAGATTTTTTCGCCCTGATAGCGGACAAAAGCGTAATTGCCGTTTTTACACAGCTTCGGCGGACGATTCTTTAATTTTGGCATGATACGTACCTTTCACTTCCTAAACGGAAAATTTTTCCGTTTGGCAACAAAGAAACGTATCAAATTATTTGAAACCCAAACGCCGCAAACGCTGTAATTTCAAGTACTTATAGTAATCGGGGCGACAGGATTTGAACCTGCGACCTTCTGACCCCCAGGCGGGTGAACCGTATTCATAACGTCTTTGCCGCAAAGAACGTACGTCTTTTCAAAAGTTTCGTTCTTGCGCCCGTTCCTGCATAGTACGAAAACGTGCAACGCAGTGCAAAAAAGACAATTTCAAATACGATTCGTCCTATCGGACCGCTTTCTCGAACTCTTCCAGCGATTTGCAGGTCGCGGCATGAGCGGTCAAAGATTCCAAAGCGGTGGAATCGGTCATTTCACGCACAGCACCTTCGATCCATTGCGGAACCGTTTGAAAGCGAGCTTTGAGAACGGTAATGACTGCCCTTGCTTCTCCTCTTGCCTCTCCTCTTGCTTCTCCTTCGGCAACGCCGATCGCGATACCTTCGGCTCGAAATTTATCTAATAAAGTCGACATCTCTTGCTCTCCTATTATTTTCGTGACCGCGTCGGAAACCGAGCCGACGTCCTGAGCCGCTCGCTTTTTCGCATAGCTGACAAAGTAATACCACAAATAACGGATCAAACGGCGGTATTTCGGTATCTTCGCATGCGGTTGCATTCGCTCCAAAACCTCGCGGATTCGCAGACTCTGGTCAAGGCTGAAAATCGTCTGCATGATCCGAAGCACCGCGTATAACTCCGGCGTGTCCGGATCGTCCGGGATTTCCGAGTCCGACAGCGTGCTCAAATCGAACAAAATCGCACGCCGATGGGGCAGGAAATCCTCCAGCA
>JAVBPO010000003.1:0-40300 GCA_031549565.1 Thermoguttaceae bacterium | reverse complement strand
CGTACACCTCCGGCGTCACCAAGCATCCTTCAAGGATCGAATCCTTTGCAATCGAATATCGTTCCGTCATTGTCGCCCTCCTTGCGTGAAAATCAACCGCTTTCGAGCCGGAAAGCCTTTATATCACAATACTTAGGTTCTTTCTAGATTGGATGACACAGTAGAAGTCTTTACAAAAACTTGAATCGTATAAGCTCATGAGTTTACCGGACGAAGGACCGATTCGAGCAGTTGAACCTTCTGGAATTCGCAAAGCGTGATCTCCCAATCGGCAGGAGCGTAGGCCGCCAATGTCGCCAAACCGAGTGGCGGGAAGAGCGAATATTTGATCGACCGCCACGCCCCACTCGTCGCTTCGGTCAGGGAAGGAAGAATCAGCTTCAAGTGGGTGTTGCGCCGCATCTTACCACACGGAGAAAAATTTCGTAAGTTCGTAGAACGGAATATACCGGTTTTCATGAAACGAGTTCCGTAATTTTTTTCGCGACGGTTTCGATCGAATAAAGCTCCCGGGCGGTTTTGCGAGCCGATTCGGACAGCTCGTTTCTGAGCTGCTCGTCGCCGCAAAGACGCTGGATCGCGTCGATCATCTGCTCCTTGTCGCCTGGTTCGTACAGAATTCCGCCGCCGGTCGCTTCGACGATCTCCGGAAACGCCGTCCGGTTTGGTAGCACCACGGGAACCCCTGCCGCGAGCGCTTCGACGACGTAATACCCGAACGGCTCGTTCCCTTGCGTCGGAACGCAAAACACGTCCATCTTTTCCAGTAGTCGGATCTTTTCTTCCCGGCTCACGTTCGGGTGGAAGCTCGACTCCGACGTCAAATTGTCCAGAAGCAGACGCATTTCCAAAATCGACACCAACGGCTCATTCCAAGGATTCCGGTTCCCGGCGACAATGAGTTTCAAGTCTGGAACCGAATTGCGACGACGAATTTCAATGTACGCTTCGACGAGTTTGTCGACCCCTTTTTCGAAACTCATTCGAGCGAAAAAGCCGAGCGTCAAAGGGGTTGCGTCTTTCCGTTTTTCCGGCGCGGCGTCATAACCGTCGAAGTTGAGGCCGTTCGGAACGACGTGGATTCGCTCCCGTTCGAGCTCCAACCGTCCGGCGATAAAGTCGGCGTAATACCGGCTCGGCGCGATCAGCACGTCGACCTCCCGGACCTGCTCCTTCATCAACGTCCACGATTCGGTACGAAAAGGTTCCGGCAGGGCGTCGAGAAATCCATCCTCTCCGGCGAGAAAGCAAGTGGTTTTCGCCCCGGTTTCCCGGCGGATGCTTTGCTGCATTCCGAGCAGCAGGGCGTTGGAAAACAGGACGACGTCCGGTTTCTGTTCTGTTTTCAACCAATCGGTCAGGGCCTGCAATTCGCGAATCTGCCGACCGTGTTCCCCGCGAAGCATCGAAACGGTCATCCCCCCGACCCGGGCCGGTTGCGTTTTCGCTGCGAGCTTGCCGATCCGCTTGAGCACGAACCGGGAATCGAGCTGTCTGCGCCAAGATTGGGGCACGAATTTCCACAGCCAGGGAATCCGTTGTTCGAGATAGACGTTGACACCGCCGAAGAAAACCGGTTGCGACGCGCTTTGGTCTTCTTCGTCGAGCGTGAGCGGCAGGTAAAGCGGCACCATGACCGCGGGAATCCCCATGCGGTTCCACTGGGCGACCAGGGCATTGTCCCGCAGGCAGTTCCCGCAATACATCTCCCCCGCCCCGGGAGTCAGTTGAACGAGTTTCATCGTGGAGGAATATCAAAGGAGATCGTAATCAGACGAGTACATATCCCTCCATTATACCAAAGTTCAACGGGTCGTTAATCCACCGGATACGCTTTCACCGAAATCGTCGGCTTGGTCAAATGCCCCGGCTTGAGCGACACGTTTTGGAAATCGACACGGTAATAGGTTTTGCATTCGATCCGCACCTCGACCGGCTCGGCTTGGGCGTCCTTGAGGAAAAAAGTCTGGTTCACAAGGAAGAGCGAATTGCCGAACGAACCTTCCTTGACCATGATCGTCGTCCCTTGGGTGCGAGCGGGTATTTCGCGTTCTTCCCGATCCAAAACGGCGAAATCCAAGGCAAGCGGTTGAAACTTTTCCGAGCCCCAATCCCCGGACCGAAACGCGTAATAAACCTCCCACGCTTGACTTTCGCCTTCACTTTGAACGAACTCCACGTTTTTGCTCGCGTTTTTGATCGGCTTTGTACAATAAAAGGCGTTGTACCCCTCGCACAGATTGTCGAGACACTCCTCTTCATCGTTGAGATAATGCACGTTTTCCTTCGGAAGAGCCGCTTTCGTTTCTGATTCCGGAAAATACAGGACCGGAAAATCGATCTCGTCCTTTTCCTTCCAATCGGACACGTAGACATTACAGGCCTCGTAAGAGCCGGTGCCCCCCCCGAGGCCAGGAAAGTAACTGATGAAATATGTTCCTTTTAACGCCTTCAGATCGAGCCGAATCGTATCTCCGGTCGAACTGTATCGCGTTCTTCTGAACGAATGATCCGGCAATGTGACACCGTTCGGTTTCCAGGCGGGAATCAACACTGTTTTCTCGTTTTGCTCCGGATCGTCGAACGTCACGTTTTCCGTCGACGTCGGATCGGCGAGCGATGAAAGCGTAACCGTGCCGCCATTGGGCAGCGTCGCGGTCAGGACACCGCTCGGATTGTCGCGAGGATCGTCACTGATGTCGTCCGGAGCGACCCGTTCGCCGAAATGGTTCAGGTATTCCAGCATCGCGGCAAGTTCGTCCGGTGTCAGCGGGTTTTTCAGGCCATGGAGCTGCTCATTGAAAAGATCGTCAAGCGTCGCAATGCTTCCGTCGTGCAAGTACGGGGAAGCGTTCCAGATTTCCGTCAGAGGCGGCGTCACGAATTCCGAGTTTCGGTCGAACATCTTTTTCGTCCAAACGTTGTGCGGCAGCGAATCGGTGCCGCCGTCCCATTCCGTATGACAATCG
The DNA here is from genome assembly GCA_031549565.1 of Thermoguttaceae bacterium. Taxonomy (GTDB): domain Bacteria; phylum Planctomycetota; class Planctomycetia; order Pirellulales; family Thermoguttaceae; genus JAVBSX01. The sequence goes on along the minus strand of JAVBPO010000003.1, from coordinate 37,331 downwards.
TGACACCGCAGTTGCCGGAACAGCGTTTGCCCCTTGGAGAAAAGCCAATCGTCCCGCTTTTGTGGATTTTTTCGCGGCGTCATTTCTTCCAGATAAGCAACAATACACTTCAGTTGTTCGTCCGTGATCGTCTGCTCGAATTGATTTTTACACTCGAAAAGCACGGCGTCTTTGAGCGTTTTATGCGTTCCCTCGGCGAAAAAGATTTTGCGACTTCCGATGCCGGCCAGGTTTTTCGTCTTCTTCGGATTGCCGATCCCGTCGTTAAGCAGATCCCATACAAGCCCGTCCGTGCGGCCATCGGGGTGGCACGAAGCGCACGAAAGCCAATTTTCCGTGCAAAACGTGGCATCGTTGAAATACTGTTCTCCTCGGGATTCGGGAGTGTCTATACGTTTATTGAGGAAAAGAACTTCGGTGATTTTCGGTTCGCTTTCGGAGAAATCGACGATATTTTCCGAATCACTGAAGTGCATTCGGGTACACACTGTATTTCCATTAACGGTCAACTCACGAGGTCCAAGTCCTTCGAGCGGAATTCGTTTTTTCAAGCCTTCGAGAAACTCGAAATCGCTGGAAATGACGCCATGCGACTTTTCGTCGTGATTCTTCAGTTTTTCCAGCATCCCGGGCAGGTCGATCACCATCAACTCATGCGTTCCGCTCAGTGCGACGTAAAGCGACTTGCCGTCTTCGGACACGGCGACGCCCCACGGATTCGCGGCACCACGGTTCCGGTCGTCGAGCAACACGGTGTTGAGGTATTCCTGCTTTTCGGCATCGACAATGCTGATCACGTTCGTTTGTTTCCAGCCGTTTTGAAGCTGCGTCGCCGGCATGTGATACCGTGCGAGCAGATGCGTGACGAACACGTATTTCCCGTCCGGACTGCGGCACAGGTCCCGCAACACGGTACTTCCGTCCGGCAATCGGATCGATTTAGCCGTATTGTTCACGGTGTCAATCGCAACAACCGACCCGGCGGCGCGGTACTCAATCTTGTCGTCCGTTCCTTTCAAATACTCGATCACGGAAGGAATCCAGTGTTCGATTTGAAAGACGACTGATTTCTTCAATTCAGCGCCATTTTCATCTTTCAGCCGGATCGTCCCCAAATCGAAGGGCACCTCGCTGACACCGTTGGGGACTGCATTCAGCAGGCGAAAGTGCCGTTGTGCGTGAGCGAGAAGTTTGCCGTTGTCGTAAGGGCGATCCATGCTCGGCGGGGCGAGAAGCTCCACTTCCAGCAGCCAATCGCCGGATTTCATATTGTCCAAACGGAACGTCCCATCCCCGGCGACGAGGCAGCTTTGCGCACTTTTTTGAAAGCGGCTCTCTTCATCGTTCAGGCGGGTCGTTTCGCGGACGTAATTTTTCCCGTCCTCGGTCGCTTCCATCCATTTTTGCATTTCGCGCATCCAGGCGTAACGATCGTCGCCGACGGTGCGGAGATGCTCCGGCACCAAGTCCAGGAGTTTCAATCGCTCTTGAGTAGAGTCCGGCTTCTCTTTACCCGGATAGGCGTGAAGATTCGCATAGGACCAATCGATATTCGGAGCGGTAAATTCGAGTTTCCCGATCGCGGGCCATCCGCCGCCGATTTGGATTTTCGTCGTTTCGCCGGACCGGATCATGACGGGAGTTCCGGAAGTGTACGCCGACGCGTTCCATCCGGTACGTTTTTTGGAAAACGTCCGATATACGGTTCCTTCTCCCGCCGGGATTCGTTCAATTACGAATCGGCCTTGAGCGTCCGTTATGACGCCGTCGTATTGAAAACCCGCCCAAGGGTTGCTGTTGTCCCGTCGGTCGCCGTCCAGGAATTGAAAATCGGAAAACACGACGGTTTCTCCGGCGCCGGGCGTTGCGTTGACCTCCAGCGTCCCTTCCAGACGTCCCCATTTTTCAAGGGTGATCGGTTTGTCGGTTTTCAGGATTTCCTGCATTTCGTCCTGTTTGATCCTGCGGAAACCGGAATCATGTACGAAACAAAGAATGTAATCGTACGATTTGCCCAGGCTGAAATTTCTCGGGAATCGCCGTTCCTGTTCAAAATCGACTTCGGCAAATTGAAACGTTCCCTTGTCGTCGGTTTTGATCACAAACGGTTCGGCTCCACCGCGGATGCGTCCGTTTTCGAAAAACGGCGGTTGACGCCCTAGTGTCAGCATCGCGACATCGGCGCCGACAACCGGTTTGCCGTCCGGCGTCAAAACGGTACCGCGAATGAGTTTCGCCGCGTTTTCCGTCGACATTTTGTTCAGCGAAAAGTCGATTTGCTGCTTTCCTTCGTTGATATCAATGTCCCGTGAAACAGCAGGGTCGTATCCGTCGGCGTCGATCCGGACGTAATACCGGTATCGCGGCCATGTTTCGGAAATCGAATAAACGCCGTCTTTTCCCGTCGAGTTTTTATCCGAAAGCCATGTGATTTGCGCGTACTCGGGATTGTCGCGGCATCCCCAAAACATTTTGAAATCCGGAATCGGCTTACCGGTCGCGGCATCAACGACCTTACCGGAAATCTCCAGTTTCGGATTGACGAGAAACTCATACGGTTCAAGACGCGGTTTGAATTTCTCGCCGCGAATCTGCATGTACTTCGAATTCTGCCAATCGGCGTCATTGAAGTCGAGCGGGATTTCCTGGTTCGGGGCTTCGTTCCAGACGAACGTACCGTTATCATCCGTTTTCGGAGGTTTGTCCGATTTGCCCCACAAGAGTATTGAACTCGGATATCGGATCGGTCCCCAGTCGGGAATCGTGACGTAAAAATTCGGAACCGGCTTCCCGTCGAAGCCCAGCAGCTTGACCGTGATCGGCTTGCCCGCCGGGGAGAGCGTGAAGTCGATTTTCGGCGGCGATTTCGGATCGACGATCATCGTTTTCAATTGCGCCGCCTTGCCGCGACACCACACACCGACGTAAGCCATCCCGGTCGGCGGCCAGTTTTCGAATCGGTATTCCCCGTTGGCATCGGTTTTCGTGTCAAGCCGTAAAGTCAAACTCTCGTTCCCGCCGCAAATGATCGCCCCGGCGACCGGTTTGCCGTTTTCGTCGGTAATGCGACCGGTGATCGTCGCTACGGCGTCATTCGGTTTCGGCTCATACGCCTTAAAGTCGCCGGGAATCCGCTTTTCGCCGAGGTCGACGGTTTCGCCCGGCGTCTTCGGGAAAAATGACACCATCATGGCCGGATACGTGTAAATTTCGTCCGACATGGTGAAATCGAGTTTGTATTCCCCGTTCGGAAAAATCGGTTTCAGTTCGACGAGTCCGTTCGAATCGCTTTCCGTCGCCATGTAACCATAACCGGCCGAGGTCTCCTCCGATCGCAACATGAGATTGGCATGTAGCGGATGTCCGGCGATCGGTTTCCCGGTCGCTTCACTGATCAGACGCACTTTGCCGATACAGGCGGGAAGAAGCGTAAGTGTTTGCGGCTCAAGACGTTCTTTCCCTTTCAGGTATTTGACGATCCCGAATTTTTCGTCTTGCGTTTGAACGCTGATCACATTCGCGAATTCAGACAGAATGATCTCGAATTTTCCGTCGCCGTCCGTCGAAGCGGGATTGTCGCTGGAGGAATTTTTGCCGCCGTAAATTAAATGGTAACGGAATGCCAAATTCGCGGCGGGAGAACCGTCGGGCATGAGAATAACACCACGAGTCGGCGGCGGGAGCGTAAAGTCCATGCGTAACTCTTTTTCCCCGTCTTGGAGGACGGTTTTCCGGATTCGGTCTTCGCCGAAGCCGTCTGCTTGCGAAATATCGTAATCGCCTGGAGCAAGTTGAATCCCATAATTTCCGTTTTCATCGGCCTCGGTGAAAACCGTGATTTGCGCCGTGACGCCGGAGCTGGCATTGTTTTCCCTATGGGTTGTAATGCTGTTCCGTCCGAAACCGTAAACGGAAGCATTGACTTTTTTACCCGAAGCCGGCGAACCGTCCGCGTAAGTCAGCTTTCCGAACAGTTTCGTCCCTTCGATCATGCGAATGTCATACTGCCCGGGCCGCGGCGGATCGGAAACGATTGTCGCAACAAGAGATGACGCCAATCTGTCGATGTTTTCGTTCCCTTTTTGCGGTGAATCGACCAAAACCATGAAATATCCGCCAACGTGAGATTTCGTTTTGAAATATCCGTCTTTGTCGCTTGATAAGCGCTCCCAGAGATTCCGCCAACCGCTGACGTGATTCGCGGTCAACCAGGTTTCTCCGGCAGGGGAACCGTCGGGAAGAAGTACGCGCCCCGTGATTGGGATCGTTCGCTCCTCGCCGAGTCGGAAATTTTTGTCAGATTTCGGTTCTTCGATTTTCGACTCTTCTGTCGCTTCGGCTTTATTCATACTGAACACAAACGTCGGGAGTGGGATTTTCGGGGCGAACAGGGAAACGAAACCGGTCGAAAGTATGACGCCGCCGAGGAGCGACAGGCCGAGCAGCCGACCGACAGGGTTGCGGCGGGTTTTCACGTCGAGGATTGCGTCGATTCGCTTCGACACCGTTTTGCGTCGGACCATCGTGATACCGGCCTGCGGAATTCGGGCTCCCGACAGGTTTTTCGACAGGCCGAGCAGCACTTCGGCGTAATCGCTGCTGCGCTGGCCCGACTGGAGCACCATGTCGTCGCAAGCTAATTCCTGTTCCGTTTTTACCCGATGCGCAAGATACCATACCGTCGGCAGCGGCCAATAGACGATGCACGCCAATCGCACGAGATTCTGCCAAAGCAGGTCCCGCCTTGCGACGTGGGCCAACTCATGCAGCAGCACGACCCGGACTTTTTCGTCCGGCCAGTTCGTGGCGCCCAGCGGAAAGAACACCGTCGGGCGGAAAATTCCCATCGCCAGCGGAACCGGAATCTTTTCATGATGCACGACGCGAATGTTGCGACGGATGCGGAACCGCTGCCGGATTTCATCGACCAACGATGAAACTTGACCGGTTTGACACCGCAACAGAAACGCCGCGGCACGGGTATGCGTCCCCAACCAACCGACGGTCAGCAAACCGACCCCCGCAAGCCAAATCGCAACGGTAACATGCTGCCCGTTTAACCCGCGAACCGGAGGTTCCGGTGCTTCCGGCGTCACAACCGGTTCCGGCATCACAACCGTTTTCGGAATCGGTTGCGCAATTTCAACGGGGCGGGGTTTGGGAAAGTCGACGGTAAGCGGCGCCGGCGGTGCAGTAATCGCAACTGAAACCGGTTCGGGTTGTTGTGGTGCTACAATCGTGTCGGGGATTACCGGCGGGGGAGCGCCGGAACCTTCGGTTCTCGGGCTAAACGAAGGGCTAAACGGGGGGGTGAATGCCAAGAGTGGGAACACGAACAGGCCGACGGCGGTTGCGGTCCAGAGGCGGTGTTTCGCGGCGGCGGAGCTTTTGCGCATCACGGTCCGCTCCCAAGCCGACGCCAAAAGCGGTATCACGATTCCCCCGAGCACGACGATCAGGAAAAGAGTCCAGAGCGTATTCATCATCGGTTCTCCTTTTTTGCGTGGTCGATTTTTTGTTGAATTTCGTCGATCTCGTCCGAGTCCAACCGGTCGCCGACCAAGTCGAGAATCGTCGCGATCGCAACGGACGCGCTGCCGGGAAAAAACGTCGCAAGCAGGTTCTTCACCGCCGCGGTCCGGACGGTGTCCTGGTTCGCCTTGATTTTGTACAGATACCGCTTGCCGTCGTCGCGGAATTGCAAGACCCCTTTTTTGACGAGAAGCTGCAACATCGTACGAATGGACGTGTACGTCGGCGGGTCGGAGATTTCGTCCAGGACCTGCGAAACCGACGCTTCACCGAGCTTGACGACTGCCTCGACGATCTGCCGTTCCCGACGCCCGAGTTCGCGGAGAGGGTTTTCACTTTTTTTCATCATAAAACCTTTCGATCGTGTGTTAATCGATTGACATGTTAATATATTAACCTCTGGAAAGAGGAAAGTCAAGTCAAAAAATGGAAGTCTTCAAAAAAAATTCGCTCAGAGGCTGCTTGAAAATTCACCACTGTAAAAAGTTGACGAACTGTCATCCTTGTATACTTCCCGGGAAGGGGAAAAAAGCGAATAAAGTACCGTTTTATGTGCTACCTTTGTAAAAACAATAACATTTGTTTTGTTTCATTCCCCCCTCCGAAGGGGGGAATGAATATCGTGCCTGAATCATGCGATATCCCGTTTCATTCTCGTTGACCCGATCACGGACCTCAACTTGGGAGTCGCGTGAATTTTCCCTCTAACCCGAACAGTTGGTTGACGACGGCTTCAACGCCGATCTCGCATTTGCAAGAATGGGACTTATCATGGAATACGCAAATCTCAATTCAAAAACTCTCGTCTACGTCGGAATCGATGTTTCCAAGGAAACTCTCGACGTCTGTATTTTGCCCGAAAAACAATTTTATCATTACAAAAACAACGAAAAGGATCATCAAAAAATCGTCGCCGAACTCCAAAAACGCGAGGTCCAACTCGTGCTCCTGGAATCCACCGGCGGATAAACGGTTCCGCAACCGCCGCCGCAACATGAAGCCGCCTGCATGGTGTCGCCGTCTTTTTTCCAGGTCGTTGACGAGCGGCGAAAAACCGTATTCGGTCAAATCCGTCGCACGTCCAAGGCGTCGCCCAGGCTCTTTGGCGTCCCGGCGTTTTCAAATTGCGACAACTGCGGCGTCATGACACCGATTTGCGGTTGCGCAAAGTCGAGCGTTGAAATTTGGAAGAGCGGTAGTTCGTCGCCAAGCTCGCGAGCTGGATCACTTGCGGTGTCATCGAGCGAGGATTCGAGCGTCAGCGGCGTCAACTCGAACGGAACGGATTACGAAGAAGTGGAAGACGCCATCGAATCGTCTTCGGCGTGAATTCGATCGACCGCCATAGCGTCAAGAGGAGCGAGAAAAAAGTCATCGAGAGAGGTCGAAGGAAATCGTGATATCGTCGGTTTGGGAGGAGTTTTCAGCAGTACGATATTCGGCGACGTACTGCGTTTCGATTTGCTGATTCAGCCCGAAGCCGAGCAGCACCCCCACGGCGGAGCTGGAAACCGGCAGCCGCTCCTCAAGAGGTTCCGCACCGAGTGGGCGGGTGTGAGGTTTCTTGGTCACGTCCCGCTCCTTAGGTGTTAATCTGGAGAGGGGGCGCGAAATGGAGAGGATCGACGACGGGATTTGAAACATGACACGCTCATTTTGCGGGACAAAATCGGGAAAAATCACATTTCGTGCGACGAGTCGTCCGAGTTTTGCCTTTTATAACGATTCCGCAAGCGAAAGTCAAGCTTTTTTGGAAAATATTTTCACGCCAAACGGCAACACGCTTCGAGGAAGCGTGGTTTTCCGAGGGTAATATGGTACGCGAGTGGGCTGTTTGGAGATACCGAGGCTATTTTCTTCCAAAAACAAAGGGTCGGGAGTCGGTGATTATGACGTCATAATACTACACCGACTTTCGGACATCTCACGCAAGGGCGTAACAACTCCCGCCCCCTTTATTCCCCTTTCGTCGCTATCAACGATTCCCTCGCTCATTTTATCTTCTCAGTCGATTTGCCGAACGCCTTGTGGTAAATCGCACTTTGTTTCGATGGTACCGTCGGCTTTCTTTTCGTGTCGGACATGAATCGGTCCGTACGGTGTCGGAACGGTCCCTTCGGCCCACGCGAGATCGCCGAGGAACGGTTGAATCCGAACCGTTTTAAATCCCGGTTCGACCGGATCGATCCCCAAAATGTGTCGGCTCATCCACGCGGCAGGGCCGGACGCCCAACCATGGCAGAGCGAATGCCGTAAACCGACATAACAATACGCTCCGTGGTCTGCATGCAGGCTTTTCTTTCCCGGCGGTGTCAACTCGTCGATTCGACCGGAACCTTTGAGCCAATCGAGATCGAAGTCTTCCCAGAATGTCGTTGCGCCGACGTCGACCATGGCTCCCCAATAATCGCGAATCACGTCGAGTGCAACTTGTTTCTCGTCGCCGACGGCGAGCGCTTCGAGCATGTAGTATCCGTAAAACGTCGAAAAACCTTTGGCACCACCGTCAGCGACGGCGGCGACGTTCGGTTTCGCGGTGTCTTCGATCCCGGCCAAAGCGAGCAGTGACGCCGCCTGCTTGTTGCCGCCGTGATCCGGTTTGTACGTCCGAATTTTCGCCGCAAGTTCCCTCGCTTGTTGTTCGAGCTCCTGGTCTTTCAAAGCGGCGGCCATTTCCGCGACCCGATCGAAAGCGATGGCGAACATGGCGTGAGTTCCGGCGTCAAGGGCTCCCTTTTTATCGGCGGTCGGCCAATCGAGGAACGGATTCGGAAAGGACGCGTAACCGTTTTCCGCAACGAACGGAACGAGCTGCTTGACCAGTCCGCGAATGTATTCGTGTTGCAATTTCAAATCGTCCGCGTCGCCGGTATGCCGGTACAAATCGCTCACGGAAATCAACCACCAAAGCGAATAGTTCGGCATGGAATTCATCCATTTCGGGAGCGGCCACGTTTTTCGTGCATAATCACCGAGCGTATCCTTGAGCACTTGCGGGGCGCCGAACACCCGGAGCGTGGTCATCGCTTGCGGGTTGATATCACCGTACCAGACGAGCCGGTCCCGTTTCGCGCCTTCAAACACGTATCCCTGCATCGTCAAATGCTGTGTGTGCGCGGCGGTTTTCCAGATCGTGTCGAGTTTTTTATCGGACGATTTGAAAGAACCGATCCACGGCAAATCGCGGTACGTAAATACGGCCCGAACGGAGTCGAGCCGGATGTTGGTGTCCGGATCGACGAGATCCAGTCGCGCGAAACGAAACGCCGTTTCGCCGAACTCGACCGCCCCCAACCACGGAACGGCGACGACCATGTCCCGGGTCGAATGTTCGTTGACGGAACCTTTTTCCCCCATTTCGGACATGGCTTCGTCGGCGGATTCCCCGAATCGGACGCGAATTCGTACGGTTTTTCCGACGGAACCGCCGCCCGGTTTGAGATCCCGGGCTTCGATCCGGATGCCGCCGTGAATTTCCGCGCCGAAATCGAGCAGGATCGCGGCCGGTTTCTCGCCGTATTCCATGAGCACACCGTCGGACATTTCCGCCGTGGACGTTTGACCCAGGACCGGTTTAAGCAGATCCTGTTCCTTTTGAAGCCCGGTTTCGGTTTTCCAAACGATTTTCTTCGGAAGCAAAAACCGCCGAACCCGCTGGTCGACGGTCGCTCTTGCGTTCATCTCCGCGGATGCGACTCCTTCGGGGAGCAGCGGGCAGGGATCACCCGGATCAACGGATTGGCCTTGAAGGAAAGGGAGAAACGATACGAGGAATGTGAAGGCGAGAAATAATTTTTTCATGAATTGTCAAGGTGTCAAGGTGTCAAGGTAAGGGGAAAACCGGTATTCCGTCCATCATCGCGACAAATCGTTCTTAAGCGAAGAATCAGGTACATTCGCCAACACGCATTGCAATGCGAACACAGTATGACACCAGCCCCTTTGGAGTACCTCAGGGCGGGAGGGCCGCCAGCCAAAACGAGCTGCCGCTCGGATAAGTGTTCGCTTCCGATGGTCGCTTACATCGTGAAAATTCAAGATGTTCGATGTTAGTAATTCAGGATGACATGAGCGATACGTTAATCTGGTATTTGAAGTTTTCATATCGACCGGAGCAGTGAGTTTACTTAGACTCGAACTGGAATACAAGGTAACGGTCAATTTTCCGATCGTTATTATTCTGACAACAATACTTGTGAAGATCGTCCATGATCGGTTCCCGGTATTCAGGTTCCGTTCTTTCAGAACGCTTACGCACAGGGACGGATCATAGGAAATCATGTCAACACTGATCGGCCACAAGGGATTTTTGGAGGTGCCCTCAAATACGTCAACGTCCGAACACACCGAGCCGGAGCAAATTGACGAGGGCGTGAAACGTTTCTTTTTTGTTGATTTTCGAGCTGCCGTAACGGCGTTCGACGAAGACGATCGGGACCTCGGCGAAGGACGCCCCGGCTTTGCGGAGCCGGAAAAGAACTTCTTCCAGGAACGAATATCCTTTCGAAACGAAATGTACTGCAACGATTTTTTGGAGCGTTTCCGTCCTGTAACACCGGAACGAGCCGCTGTTGTCGTTGGTGTCAAGTCGTAGCAGACACTTTGCGTAAATGTTGATCGCACGACTCATCAAACGCCTGACAAGCGGCCAACCTTCGATTCCGCCGCCGGGAACGTAGCGGGATCCGATCACGACGTCGAACCCTTCTTCCGCCTTGGCCCGAATTGCGGGTATGAACCGCGGCGGATGACTCAAGTCGGCGTCCAGGTTGAGCAGGTAATCGTATCCGTTTTCGATCGCATAGTGCATCGCGGCCAATGTCGCCGTTCCGAGCCCCAGTTTCCCGCTACGGCTGATCAGTTTCAGACGCGGTTCGTCGCCCATCCGCTGCCGGACCCACTGCCCGGTTCCGTCGGGAGAGTTGTCGTCCACGACGAGAATATCCGCGTCGGGCGCTACGTGGAAAATCTCTTCCGTTATCAAAGGAAGGTTTTCCCGTTCGTTGTAGGTGACTAAGGAGATGAGGTATTTTGGCATGAGGGATCAGTTTACCACGCAATACCGCGGAAACAACGGCTTGTGGGAAACGGCGTTGGGGGATAGAATCGGAAAAGCGAGCCGTTTTCTGGGCTCCTGGGACCGCAGGCATCTTGCCTGCATCTGGGTCGGTGGGCTCCCAGCCCGCGCGGAGCGGGAGGACACCCTGCAAACGGTGCCAAGCCGCCCCTTGGCAGGCTGGAAGCCTGCGGTCCCAGGGGCGCCCACGCTCCAAACCGTACAAATCCGATGCGACGTTTGTTTTTACTCTTCCTGTTTTCTTTTTTCCTGACCGTTTCAACGCGCGGGGCGGAAGACGCTCTTTCCGACGCGATTCGGGCAGCCGCTGAAAAAATCGGGCCGCGACTGGTTCGAATCGACACGATCGGTGGATACGATAAAGTCGGCGACGAACTGGCCAATGAAGGGGCGACGACCGGGTTGTTGCTCGATTCGCAGGGATATCTCATCACCAGTTCGTTCAACTTTCTTCACGAGCCGAGCTCCATTTTGGTTCGTTTTCACGACGGGGCCCGCAAAGTCGCTAAAATCGTCGCAACCGATTCCAATCGGAGATTGACGCTTCTGAAAGTCGAAGGTTTGCAACAATCCGTCGAACCTGCCGCCCGATCCACGGAACCGGCTCGGATCGGTCAGTACGTCGTCGCGGTCGGTCGGGCTCTTTCCGTGGAAGAGCCGAACGTCTCGCTCGGGATCCTCAGCGGTGAAAATCGAATCTGGGGGAAAGCGATCCAGACCGACGCGAAAATCAGTCCGAACAATTACGGCGGTCCGCTCTTGAATCTCAAGGGGGAAGTGCTCGGCGTTTGCGTTCCGTTGTCGCCGATGTCCGACGGGGCGACGGCGGGCGCGGAGATGTACGACGCCGGAGTCGGATTGGCAATTCCGTGGAACGACGTGCTCGATTCGTTCGAACGACTCAAAGAAGGCAAGAATCTCGAATCCGGATTTCTCGGTTTCGCGTTCGCCGAACTCACGCTTTTTATCGGCCCGGCGGTGATCGAGACGATCGTTCCGAAATCGCCCGCCGACGAAGCCGGCATTAAGAAAGGGGACCGCATCGTCCAAATCGACGGCGAAGCGATCGGTTCCGCCGCAGCCGCGTCGATTCGGCTTCATCGGCATTATGCGGGCGAAACCGTGAAAATCACGGTCGTTCGCGGTGAAAACGACGAGGAAATCCGCGTCGAAATCCCTCTGATTACGATCGAGGAAATGAAAAAACGCGGAGCACTCACGAACCAACCGCCGGAATGATTTCATTGGCGATGATTTGCTCGAACGTTTGGCGTTTGCGAATGAGTCGGACTGCGCCGCCGTCGATCAGGATTTCCGGGGCGAGCGGTTTCGAGTTGTAGTTCGAGCTCATCACCGCCCCGTAAGCTCCGGCGATTTCGAGGACGAGAAAGTCGCCGACATTCGCTTGCGGCAAACGACGCTGGACGACGTATCCGCCATCTTCCTGCGTAAAAATGTCCCCTGATTCGCAGAGCGGTCCGCCGACGATCACGTCGAGTTCGTTGCGTCGGGCGGTGTTTCCGTCCGCCGGAGCGATCGAAATCGGATGGTACGCCCCGTACATGATCGGTCGGGCCAGATTGTTAAACCCGGCGTCGAGCAGGTAAAACGTGTTGTCTCCCTGTTTCTTGACGGCCCGGATTTCCGAAACGAGATATCCGCTCTCCGCGACGACGTATCGGCCCGGCTCCGTTTCCAATCGAACGGAGTGGGCGAAGGATTCTTCCAGCGACTTTCGCGTTCGGTCCCAGCATTCGTAATACTTGGGAACGTCGATGTACGTTTCGTCCGGCTTGTACGGAATCGGCAGTCCTCCGCCGGTACTGATCATCTCCAGTTCCGGCCCGAATTCCAACGCGAACGTTCTCATCGTTTCGCAAACCCGGCTCAAATGTTCAAAGTCGCAGCCGCTCCCGATGTGGTTGTGTAAACCCGTAATTTTCAAGCCGTATCGGTCGGCGAGTTCCTTGCACCTTGCGATTTGCTCGAACCAGATTCCGTGTTTCGACTGATCGCCGCCGGTGTTCGTTTTACGGGAATGTCCGTGCCCGAAGCCGGGATTGATTCGGACGGTAATCTCGCGGATTGTCGCGTCGGTTCGCTCTCCATACTGGGCGATCATGTCGAGCGAGCCGCAGTTGACCGGGATCGACTTTTCGACGACGAAATCGAGCGATTCCCGATCGAAGATGTCCGCCGTGTAAACGACGGGCGGGGCGTCGGAGTTCGACGCGGCTTCTTCCGGATACCCTGCCGCAAAAGCGCGGCGGATCTCGTTGGTACTGACGCAATCGACCAGAATCCCTTCCCGTCGCAGCAGATCGAGGATCGCAAGGCTGGAATTCGCTTTCTGCGCAAACCGAACGACGTCGAAACATCTCAGCTCCGCGGCCCGTTTCCGAATCGACGCGGCGTCGTAAACGAAAAACGGCGTGGGAAACTCCGCGACAAGCGAGCGGACGGGAATATCGGCAATGGTGGAACGCAACATGGGATCAATCAGCAAACGGGCTATGGTCATAAACCGCCCATTATCGGTCTAGGTTGCGTCTTGGCAATCCATACTCCGTGTTTTCCGTTCGCGAAGCACACTCGATTATGATTACCTCACGGGTGGAAGGCCTCTGCAATTTCAGCGTTCCGACTTCATACTTCACACGAGAACCCTCCTTGACGGGGGGATTACTTTCAGAGATGAACGATCATCGCTACTGCTGGACTCGCATTCTCGGCTCGTTTGCGGTGTGCATTCCGATCATGGTCTGGGCGAAAGGGCTTTCGATTTAAGGAGACACAGTGTTTTCCACGTTCTCTTGAGGTAGATGCCCTCTTGTCTCAAAACCGAAATCGCAATAAACGATTGAAAATTACCATCGTATCGCGTTTTCATCACCCCGTCAGCTTCAACAGCCGCAACAGAATCCGATCAGCCGCCATGATGTACATGACTTTGCGGCGTCGCTGAAGCGAGAGCGTGACCGATTCCCGAGTTGACCTGAGGGTGATAATGCGCTGCAAAATAGAGCCTCCATGATGAAAATGAGAATTCGTTCATTATAGTCGCGTTTTGCGGCGATCAAAGCCTGTCCTTTTGTCGAAAACTCTTCCCCCAACTCTCGACCAGAAACGGAAAATCGGATAAAATTCTGGAAGTATATTTGTACTGTCTCACTTATTTTGGCCTTTTTTACGAATTCCGCGTTAAATCCGCTGCAAGGCTATAGGCTTCAGGTTTCAGATGTCGGCTCATCCTTGTTATTCTGAAGCCTGAAGCCTTGCCACCGAAAACGGATTTCGTAAGTCGGACAGTACAACTATTTGCGATCCAGAAAAATCGCTTGCCCAGATCAGCATCAAATGAAAGGTGCACTTTTCCCTGTGCCGAACGAAAATACAATCGTTTTGTCAAATTCCATGCGTATCAACATCAGTGGCTGCCGAATCGAACTGATCCGGGCAGATATTACCGAGCAAGAAGTCGACGCCATCGTCAACGCCGCGAACGCTTCTTTGGCCGGGGGCGGTGGTGTCGACGGAGCGATTCATCGACGCGGAGGTCCTGCGATCATGCGTCCCGGCGTCACGATCGGCGAGAAAAGTGTGATCGGGGCCGGAAGCGTCGTTACGAAAGACGTTCCGCCCGGTGTGCTCGCTTTGGGGAATCCCTGTCGCGTCGTCAAGGAGTTGTGAAAAATGGACAACTGCAAATTGAAAGTCGAACTCGCGACACCTTCCGATTTACCGAATGTTTCACTCGGTCTTTGGATCGCGACATTTTTTTTGTTCCTGCCATCGATTTTGTTCCTGGTCGGCATTTTTCCTCACTATGATCGCATTATCACTTTTGCGACCAAGCCTTATGGGGCACAATCCTGTCTTCCCACTGAGATCATGGTGTTAATGATGTTCTATGGTCTGCTTTTGATATTGACAACACCGATATGTATTATTGCCGCTATTATCTATAAACATTTTTATTTCGGTTTGTCCTGGATTGTGGCTTGGTTATGTACTTTCCAGCTTTTTGGTTATTTTTTGGTTGATTGAACCCTATTCTCGCTAAATTCAAAATGTCATAATGTATTATCTGGCTTTTCTGCCTGTTCTCCGACTTGGAAGTCTATTCGAAAACGCTAGCCGATATCAAACATTGACCCAACCCGCCCTGAAAACATCCCAGTCCCTCGCTTCCACGATCCACGTCATCGCCTTCGATGCCGACGACACGCTTTGGGTGAACGAGCCGTATTATCAGGACATGGAGCGCCGCTGCTGCGAACTGTTCCGCGACATTGTTCCTCCCGAAGAATTTTCAAAACGGTTATTCGCCGTCGAGATGGAAAACCTCCACCGGTACGGATTCGGTGCCAAAGGCTTCATGCTCTGCATGCTCGAAACCGCATTGCAGATTCAAGGCGAGTCCGTTTCGGCGACGACGCTGTCGGAAATTTTCCGGCTCGGCAAGGAACTGCTGGAAAAGCCGGTCGAACTTCTCGACGGCGTTCGGTATGTTCTCGAAACGCTTGCCGGGCGTTACCGATTGGTCGTTGCGACCAAGGGGGATTTGCTCGATCAGGAAAGAAAATTGAAACAATCCGGTCTCGAACCGTTTTTCCATCACATTGAGATCATGAGCGACAAGACGCCGGACGGTTACGAAAAACTACTGAAGCATCTCGATTGCCCGCCGGAACATTTTCTCATGATCGGCAACTCGGTGAAATCGGACGTGCTGCCGGTTTTGGAAATCGGAGCCCATGCGGTCCACGTTCCTTTTCACACGACTTGGGCTCACGAAACCGTCCATGAACCGACCGAGCAAGATCGATACATCGAGGTCGAATCCTTGGGCGATGTTCTCCCGCTGTTCGTCGAAACAAATAAGAAGCGAGCCGAAACCGTTCATTGATAGCGATAAACGTTTACCCAACGACATTCAACCCACAAGGCGTGAAAAATGAAATTACTTGCAATCAACGGAAGTCCCCGCAAAAAATGGAATACCGCACAACTCTTGGAAAAAGTGGTGGAAGGTGCCGCTTCACAAGGTACGGAAACGGAATTGGTCCATCTGTACGACTTGAAATACACTGGTTGCATCAGTTGCTTTCAGTGCAAGGAAATCGACGGGAAATCGTTTGGTCGTTGCGGCGTCAAGGATGAATTGTTTCCGCTGCTGCAAAGTGCCCATGACGCCGATGTGATCGTGTTGGGATCACCTTTTTACTTCGCGACCGAGACCGCCCAAATGCGGGCTTTTATGGAACGTTTCTTTTTCCAGTATTATTTGTACTCCAACATCAAGCCGTTTCCCGCTCCGAAGAAAAAAGCGACGGCGCTTCTTTACACGATGGGACTTCCTCAAGATAAAATGGACGAGTTCGGAATAACATCATTCATCAATAACCGCACTAAATTCTTCATGGAACGGCTTTTTGAGCGGTGTGAACTGTTTTTGAGTTGCGACACAAAACAGTTTTCCGATTACAGCAAGTACGACGCCGATATCTGGGACGTGTCGGCCAAACTCAAAAGACACGAGGAAGTCTTTCCCAAAGAACTCGAACAAGCCTATGAATTCGGAATCAAACTCGTTTCCTGATCCATTCTCGCAACCGGCCTAACCATGAACCTTATCGACCTCCATATCCACACGAAATACAGCAGCGACGGCGAGTTCGAGCCCGAAGAGATCGTCAGCATGGCGTCCGGTATCGGGCTGAAAACCAACTATAATTTTACAGCGTAATTAAAGGATTCAACCATGACGGACAACATTCTCATCCGTGCCTCGGCGGGGTCCGGCAAGACGTTCCAGTTGAGTAACCGCTATTTGGACCTTGCGTTGGGCGGTGCGGCCTGGGAAACGGTGCTTGCCTCGACGTTTACCAAAAAAGCGGCGGGCGAAATTCTGGATCGGATCCTGATCCGTTTAGCTGAAGCGGCGCTCGACGATGCGGACCGAATCAAGCTCGCGACGTTTCTGAAACGGCCGAACGAGATTCCGCGACAGGAAGTGCTTGATTTGCTGCTCCAAGCGGTTCGCAATCTGCATCGGCTTCGGGTCGGGACGCTTGACGCGTTTTTCATTCAAATCGCGAGCAGCTTCTGTTTGGAGCTGGGAATTCCGCTCGGTTGGCAAATCGTCGACGAAATCGACGATCTGCGTTTTCTCACCGAGGCGGTTCGGGAAGTGTTTCGTCAAACCGACCGCGCCGAAGCGGTGCGGCTGATGCACCTGCTCTCCAAAGGGGAAGTCGCCCAGTCCGTCGCGACGGAAGCACTGACACTGTCGAAAAAATTGATCCAACTGTTCCGTGACGCCCCCGCCGACGCCTGGAAAAAGCTCCCCAAAAAGACCTTCGCCCCGGGAAATTTGGAGCGGGCGATGGAACTGTACCGAAAGGCGGAACTTCCCGATCTTAAATCGATCGAAAATCAACGTTGGATCGATCTGGAAAGGATCGAAAACAGGAATTGGCCCGCTTTTTTCAGTTCCGGTCCCGCAAAATGCATTCTTGAAAAAAAAGAATACGTCTATCGCAAACGCCCGATCGAAGGGGATTACAAGGAAGCCCTTGATACGATTATCGAACATGCCGGCGCGGAGTTGACGAACAAACTCGCGATCCAAACGGAAGCGACCGGCGAGCTTTTACAGCGGGTTCTGGAGCAATACGAACGGATCAAGGAGGAGAATCGCGCTCTCCGGTTCGATGATATCACGTTCAAACTTTCCGGTTCGCGGCTCCACGACCGGCTGGAACAGATCGTCCACCGGATCGACTCGCCGACGCATCATCTGCTTTTGGACGAATTTCAGGACACGTCCCCGTTGCAATGGGAGGTGCTCCGACCGTTCGTGTTCGCGGCGATCGATTCGGTCAAACTCCACGACGGTTCGTTTTTCTGCGTCGGCGACACGAAGCAGGCGATCTACGGTTGGCGTGGTGGTGTCGCGGAGATTTTCGGGACGATCGAGCGGGAAATCGAACCCTTGACAAGGGAATCGCTGAAGTCGAGTTTCCGCAGTTCGCAGCCGGTGATCGACACGGTGAACGCGCTTTTCCGAAACCTCCCGACCAACACCGCGTTGGCCCACCACGAGGATTACCTCGACGCCGCGAAACGCTGGACGAAACGATACGAAATTCATGACACCGCTAAGAAGGAGCTCGCCGGATACTGTACGATTGAAATCGGTCCGTTGTACGACCCGAACGCTCCGGAGGAATCGCCTTGGGACGAGTCGGACGAGGAGTCCGGCGATGCAAGCGAATCCGAACAAGGGGGAGACGCGAACCAGGCTCAAACGACGCTCCGGTTCGCGATCCGGCGGATTGCCGAGCTTCACCGCCAAACGCCGCAAGCGACGCTCGGCGTCCTGGTCCGCAAAAATCGTACGGTCGGACGGATCATTCACGGTCTCAAGCGGCTCGGCATCCACGCCAGCGAAGAAGGGGGAAACCCGCTCACCGA
This sequence comes from Thermoguttaceae bacterium, assembly GCA_031549565.1. GTDB lineage: Bacteria > Planctomycetota > Planctomycetia > Pirellulales > Thermoguttaceae > JAVBSX01. Next base: position 19,243 of record JAVBPO010000003.1, on the reverse strand, counting down.
TTCGCCCGCGGTCGAGATGATTCTTTCCGCTTTGACGCTCGCGGATCACCCTGGTGATACCGTCTGCCGTTTTCATCTCGCGACCGGTCCGCTCGGTCCGGTGATCGGTTTGACCGATGAAAAGGACGACTTCCAGGCCGCGAAAGTTTCGCGACGACTCCGTACTTCGCTGCTGGAAAAAGGGTACGGAGCCGTCGTTGCCGAGTGGGTCGCGGCGCTGGTTCCCAGTTGCGATCAACGAAATCTCGATCGGCTTTTGCAACTTTTGCAGCTCGCGTATTCCTGGGAAACACATGCTCCGGTTCGGGCGGACCGGTTCGTCGAGATGGTACGCGCGACGAAAATCGAAAGCCCCAGCGCTGCGAAAATTCGAGTCATGACGGTCCACCAGTCGAAAGGATTGCAATTCGACGTCGTCGTTTTGCCGGAATTGGAGGCGGATTTGGTCGGACAGAGCCCGACGGTCGTCGTCGGTCGCAAGGATCCCAGGACCGGTCTGCCCGATCCGACCGCCCCGGTCGACCGCATCGTACGTTATGCGAACGAAATGGTCCAGACGATGTTGCCGCTCCCGTTCCGTTTGATGTTCACCGACTACCGCCGGGAATGCGTCGAAGGTTCGCTCTGTTTGTTGTACGTCGCCATGACCCGGGCGATTCATCGGTTGTGCATGATTCTCCCGCCGATCAAGCCGACGAAAACAACCACGCCGGCCCCGCACAAGACACTCGACGGGATATTGCGGTACGGACTCGTGACGCCGAACCGCGTCGATATTCCGTTGTCCGTTTTATACGAACACGGCGATCCCGACTGGATATTGGCCTTCAATGCGAAGCATCCGTTTCAGGAAGAGCAAGGCGAACCGGTTGCCCGGACTGCGGAAATCGTTTTGAAACGCAATGTCGCTCCGACGCGAAACCTGGTCCGGACGACGCCGTCGAAGCTGGAAGGAACCGGCCCGAAACGACGCATTCCTGTGGTACCAACCACCCCGGAAAAAACGGCGGACGGTTCCCGGAATCGCCGGTTGGGTCGACTTTGGGGAACCGCGATGCACGAGTGTTTCGAAAAAGCGTTCGCCGGGAATCCGTGGTGGGACCGTCAAAAACCGGACCGTGACGCCTTAATTGAAACGCTTCGTAAATCAACGCAAGCGATTTCCGACGAAATCGAGCCGGAAAAGATCGTCGACGCGTTTTTCAAAATTTGCGAAAAGCCTGAAATCCAAAAGGCGCTCTCGCTCCCGCAAACGGGCGGCGACGTCCGGTACGAAGTCGATTCGGAACGCAATTTCGTGATCCGTTGGGACGACGGAATCCTTCATGGTTCCATCGACCGCTTGGTGGTCGCTTACAAGGGGGATAAGCCGATTTCCGCGGAAATACTCGACTACAAAACGGACGCATTTCGCCCGGCGGAAGGAGAAACTTTTGAAACGCTCCTGTCGGAAAAAGCGGCATTTTACGCTCCGCAACTCCAGGCGTATCGAACCGCGGTGTCTCGGCTGTACCGAATTCCGGAAAAAAAGATTAACGCGACGCTTTTATTCACCTCCCCGGGCCGGGTGGTGAGGATTGACGAAAAAAAATAACGGTGAAAATTTCGCCCCCCTGCCCCTGTACTCGATGTCATCTTTCCAAACTCACATTCAAGTTTTCGGCGCCGGCTGCGAGACATGCAACAAGCTCGCGGAAACGGTCGTCGCTCTCGCGGAGAAACTGCGACTCGATTATACGTTCGAAAAAGTCTCGGACCTTTCCCGGATTCTCGAAGCGGGGATCATCAGCACCCCGGCATTGGCGATCGACGGCGAGATTCAGTTTTCCGGTCGCGTTCCGCCGAATGCCGAAATCGAGGCGATTCTGTCGAAAAAGCGTTGATTTTCCACATGTCGGGATTGATTCCCCGGCAACTCGCCTTAGAATGACGGCAATTGCGCTCCATTGTCTCGTTGGGGATTCCATGTCAACTTCCGTCTCTCTTTTCGATGTGATCGTCGTCGGCGCCGGACATGCCGGTGTGGAAGCCGCTCTGGCCGCGGCCCGGCTCGGGGCGAAAACCGCGCTGTTGACCGCTAACCTCGACACGATCGCACAGATGAGTTGCAATCCGGCGATCGGCGGCGTCGGAAAAGGACATATTGTGCGGGAAATCGATGCGCTCGGCGGTGCCATGGGACGGGCGATCGACGCGACCGGAATTCAATTCCGGCTCCTCAATCGCCGTAAAGGACCCGCAATGCAAGGCCCACGCGCTCAGGCCGATAAACGCGCTTATCAGGAAGAAGTCAAACAAATCGTCGAAAATCAAGCGAATTTGTTTTTGAGACAGGAGAATGTGGTTGATATCAGACGGCAGACGGCAGACGGCAGAGATTTGACACCAGAGAACGGTTCCGAGGAAAATTCTCATGAGGTCTGCCGTCTGCCGTCTGCCGTCTTCTCTCTCTACTGTCTACTGTCCACTGTCCTCTACAAAGCCCAAACGGTCGTGCTTTGTTGTGGGACGTTTCTGGACGGCGAACTGCATTTCGGTCAGCAGCGAATGCCGGGGGGACGCGCGGGGGAAGCGCCGGCGGTGGGTGTCAGCGAATCGCTCCGTCGTTTCGGGCTTGAACTGCGACGCTTCAAAACCGGAACCCCGCCGCGCATCAACTCCCGAAGCATCGATTTTTCCGGGCTCCAGGAACATCTCGGCGACGAACGGCCGCAGCCGTTTTCGTTTTTAAACCGAAAAATCGAGGTCGAGCAGATTCCGTGCTGGATGACTTACACGAATCCGAAACTGCACGAATATCTCCGTCAAAATTTCGACAAGGCCCCGATGTATACCGGACAGATCCGTTCGACCGGCCCGCGGTATTGCCCTTCGATCGAAACGAAAATCGAACGATTCGCGGACAAGGACCGGCACCAGTTGTATCTCGAACCGGAAGGACGAAAAACGAACGAAATTTACGTCAACGGCCTTTCGACGAGTTTTCCCCGGGAAATCCAGGACCAAATGATCCGCATGATCGACGGCCTGGAGCACGCCCAGATCATGCGGTACGCTTATGCGATCGAGTACGATTATGCCCCGCCGGACCAGCTCGCTCCGACGCTGGAGTGTAAAAACGTCCCGGGTCTGTACCTCGCCGGACAGCTCAACGGCACCACCGGGTACGAGGAGGCGGCCGCATTGGGGTTGGTCGCCGGAACGAACGCCGCTTTGCAGGTCGCGGGAAAGGAGCCGTTCGTTCTCGATCGGGACGTTTCGTACATTGGCGTCATGATCGATGATTTGGCGACACGCGGCGTCGACGAACCGTATCGGATGTTCACGTCCCGGGCGGAGCATCGTCTCTTGCTCCGGCAGGACAACGCCGATCGACGTTTGACGCCGATCGGAGAAACCGTCGGCCTGGTTGATCGGGCACGGATCGAACGGTTGCGGTTCAAGGAAACGGAAATCACGAGAGTTACGAAACGGCTCGAAACGACTTATGACGCCAACGGCTCGCTTTTGAAGCTCCTCAAACGGCCCGAAACGACCTGGACGGAGATGGTCTCACGGATTCCGGAGCTGGCCGCGGTCGAACCGGAAATCGCCGAACAGGTTGAAACCGACGCGAAATACAGCGGTTACGTCCATCGGCAGGAACAGGAGATCGAACGGTCGCGGAAAATGAAGCTGCGAAAAATCCCGGCGAACGTCGATTACACGGCGATGAAACATCTGCGGAGCGAAGCGAAGGAAAAGCTTGAGAAAATCCGCCCGCTCGACCTGTCGCAAGCGTCGCGCATCAGCGGTATCACCCCCGCCGACCTGGCCCTGTTGACGATGTATATCGAACACCGTTGAGTTTTCCGTTAGCAGCGTGGGCTTGCCCCGCGTTTATCGAGGAAAATGTTCGCTATTTCAATCGTAAGAGCAAACCTTGCCAAACCGTTCACAGTTTGAAAGAATTGTGAAAAAATCCGTAAAAATGGCAAAATTTACGGGAAGTCTTCCAAATACAGATCGTGGAATGTGGTATAATAAACTCGTGGGCGGGGTGCGCTCGCTCCCAAAACACTTGCCGATCCCATGAAATACGCATTATCCGCATTGGTGTTAGTCTCGTTAATCTCGCTGTCGTCGCTCTATGCGGCAGCGCCGGCTGAAAATTCCGTCATATCGCTTTCGACGGACAAGGACATTTTCAATTCCACGGATATCGTCGGAATCGGACGTATGTCCAAAGTGATCCCGTCCCCAATCCAAAAACTGGCCCAAACGGTCCGCGGCACCGAGTTCGGGGGACGCATGGGGGGAAGGTTGATTACCGTGATGAATGAAACCGGTAGTATCACCCCGAGTTCAGGGGACGATTATGATCCCGAGGCCATGATCAACACGGAAATCATCGAAACGGAATCGGACGCCAACGCCGGGTCGCTCGAAATCGGTCGCATGTATCCGCCTCGGCTGGAGGTCGATTTCCGGCAATTTCCGACTTATGCCGCCGCTCCGCCCGAGTACCGTGAAAAGCAGGTCGCCAAGATGAACAAGCTGATCCAAACGCGTTTCGGCAAAACGGTCTCGGCGATTGACCGGGAAAACGTGATTCACCTTCGCGGAACGGTCGAGTCGGAGCGGCAAAAGCGGGTTTTGGAACTCTACGTCAAAATGGAACCGGGAATTCGTGAGGTCCGCAACGAATTGACCGTCCAACCTCTCTCGAGTTTTCCATGAAAAACTTCCTCATCACCGGCGGGGCGGGTTTCATCGGTTCGCATCTTTGTGAAGCGATTTTAGGACGCGGCGATCGTCTTACGGTGATCGACGATCTTTCCACGGGTCGTTGGTCGAATATCGCACACTTGGAATCGGATCCGAACTTTCGAGCGATCATCGCGTCGGTCGACGATCCGAAGTTGATGAACGGGGAAATTCCGAAACACGATTTCGTCTTTCACCTGGCCAGCGCGGTCGGGGTACAGTTAATCATCAATCGCCCCGTCGAAACGGTCCAGCGGATTGTTCGAACGACCGACACGATCATGGACGCCTGTGCCCGGTTCCGTAAACCGATGCTCCTGACTTCGACCAGCGAAGTGTACGGCAAATCGGAAAACGTCCCGTTTTCCGAGGATAGTGATACCGTGATGGGGCCGACGTCCAAACGACGTTGGGCGTACGCCTGCGCCAAGGCGTTGGACGAATTCCTGGTTCTCGCGCACTATCACCAGACGAGCCTGCCGGTTTATATCGTTCGACTTTTCAACACGGTCGGGCCGCGTCAGTCGGGCCAATACGGAATGGTGCTGCCGCGATTCATCGAGTCGGCGAAGAAGAACCTTCCCGTCCAGGTCTTCGGCGACGGAACGCAGCGGCGTTGTTTTTGTTCCGTTTTCGACGTCGTCTACGGATTGCTCGCCCTTTCCGGCTGTCCCCAAGCGGTCGGACAGGTCGTCAATCTCGGGAGCCGCGAAGAAATTTCGATGAATGATCTGGCAACGAAAATCGTGTCGGTTTTCGGCAGCTCTTCGCCGATCCAACATATTCCGTACGAGCAGGCCTACGGTCCCGGTTTCGACGACATGATGCGCCGCATCCCCGACCTGCGTAGGGCCGAAACCCTGATCGGTTGGGCACCGAAATACGATCTGGATAAAATCATCCGACAACTCGGGGCGGATGAATAGAAGGGATTCCATATCCCGGGGCGCCGGTCCCCAAAGGACGACCGCCTCCATCTCTTGTTTGTCCGGGATTCGCGGTCACTTGAAAATCGCTTTTCCATATGTTAATCTGGGGCGGAGAATTTTTGCGAAATCGTCGAAAAGCGTTTGTTCGGCGGTGGTGAGGACTCTCTTACCTTTTTCACATCACACACGAAAGGAATTTCCATGACGAAAACTCTGAATGTCGGTATGCTCGGCTGCGGATTCATGGGGCGAACCCACTCCAACGCTTACGGCCAAGTCGCTCACTTTTTCGAAGTCCCCTATAAACCGGTCCTCAAAGCCTGTTACGGTCGGGAAGAAGACCGGGCCGCTTTGGAGAAATTCCAGAAAATGTGGGGCTACGAATCCATCGAAACCGATTGGAAAAAGTTGATCGCACGGAAAGATATCGACGTCGTCGACGTTTGCGCTCCGAATTTCCTTCATAAAGACATGGTGATCGCCGCGGCGCAAGCGGGGAAAATGATCGTCTGCGAAAAACCGTTGGCGATGAGCTACGCCGAAGCGATCGAAATGTGCGAAGCGGTCGAAAAAGCGGGAGTCGCGAGCATGGTGTCGTTCAACTACCGGCGGGTTCCCGCGATTTCCCTGTTCAAGCAGATCATCGACGAAGGTCGCGTCGGGCGTCCGTTCCATTATCGTGCGACTTACAACCAGGATTACACGATCAGCGAAAAAGTCCCCGCCGGCGGTGCGGCGCTTTGGCGTCTTTCGGCGAAAATCGCCGGCAGCGGCGTCACTGGCGACCTGCTCGCGCACTCCATCGATACGGCCGAATGGGTCAACGGACCGATCCAGAAAGTGACCGCGTACACGGAAATCTTCATTAAGGAGCGAAAAAACGCGGAAACCGGCGCCATGGAAAAGATCACGATCGACGACGCCTGTATGTTCCTGGCCGTGTTCGCGAACGGTTCCATCGGGACGTTCGAGTCGACCCGATACGCCCGAGGTCGCAAGAATTACAGCACCATGGAGATCAACGGCGAACTCGGCGCGATCCACTTCAATCTCGAAGAGCCGGAATACCTTGACTTCTTCCGCTATGCCGATCCGAAAACCGGCACGAAAATCGAAGATCACCTGACCGGTTGGCAGAAGATTCTCGTCACCAATAGCGAGCACCCGTACATGAAGAATTACTGGGTGCCCGGTACGACGATCGGTTATGAGCACACATTCATCAACGGTTTGGCCGACTTCCTGATGAGCCTCGACGGTGGTCCGAAGTTCGAACCGTCCATGCGAACCGCCGCACGGACGCAAAAGGTTTGCGATGCCGTTTTGCAAAGCGCCAAAGAAGGACGCTGGATCGAGATTTGAGCCTCTCCTCTCCACCTTGAAACGCAGCCCGGGGCAACGCCCCGGGTAAGTTTATCTCTGCAACAGGCCGAGTAATTGGCGATTCATTTCGTTCGGATAACCCAACACACTGACACCGGCTTGGATGAGAACCTGTTGCCGGGCCAGCAGTGAACTGGAAAGCGCGAAATCCGTGTCGCGAATATCGCTCTCGGCGGACGTCGACGCTTCCAAAATGTCGCTCATCTGCTGCGCGCCGACTTCGACCTGATTCTTTTGGAACGAGCCAATCAGGCCCCGTTGGAACGAAATCTCTTCGATCGCTTCGGACACGATTTTGTACGCCGCTTTCGTGTCCGTGAACAGATCCTTTCCGGACCCCGTTCGCAGTTCGCTCAAAAATCCGCTGACGCCGCCGAGTTTTGTCGTGTGGATATCTTTGAACGCAATTCTTGCCTGCGAAAGCGAATCGGCGTCGGGACCGAGCTGCATCAGCGCCCCGCCGCCGGTGATCCGAAATCCGAACACGCTTCCGGGAAGCAGCGTCGGATCAATCCAAAGCGAAACGTCCAAGTCGGTCGTACTCATCGACGCGACCTGTCCGCTCCCGACCGCCTGCATGTTGTTGATAATCGCGACGATATCCAAGCCCGTCGCCCGCTCCGAAACGTTGCCGCACGAATCGATTACGGGAAAATCCGTTCCCTGAATCGCTTTGACCGAAACGAACGCATTGGAACCGTAATCGACCGAGTAAATCGCGAGTCCGACGCTTCCCTTATCGGAATTGCCGATCATCGGGATTCCGAGCGCCGAACCTGTCTGTTCGACCTTCAACATCGCTCCATCGCCGGAGTGGACCAAACCGGTTCCGTCCGGCGAAATTTGCGTTCCGGGAATCCGTTCCGGGATCGACGCCGCGAACAACGTACTTACCTCTTTCGTTCCGTTGATCACGTCAACGACTTCCCGCGCGGTCGGCGGATTGTTCGGGTTGATCGAAACGGTCAACTGTTTCGAGATCGAATCGTAGGCGACTTTCGCTTTCGGATCGTTCGGTCCGGTCGCGATTGTTCCCGAATAATCGTCGACAATCAGCAGCGTCGCTCCGTCGAGGGAACCGTCCGCTTTCTTTCCCGTGATCTGGAACACGGCGTTGGCCCCTTCCCGGGCGGTCGTGGTCGCGGTCGGGCGCGAGGTTGCGACTTTGACACCGCCGGTCAATCGCGTCTGATCGCCGGATGCGACGACGCCGGTTCCGTCGGACGACGCGACGTTGGACGCCCGGAAGAGCGACGAAACGTTCGAATCGCCGTTGATCATCGCGATCACTTCGTTCGCCGTCGGCGGTTCGTTGCCGCTGAAGGAAATCACGAGCTCTTTCGTCGCGGAATTGTATTTGACGCCGGTTCCGTTCGGATCCTGCTGCACGCGAACGAGCACGTTGTTGTAATCCGTTCCAGTTTTCAGAGCCGTGATCTGGAAGCTCGAATTAAGTCCGTTGGCGGAAATCACTTCGCCGGTCGGATAATCCAACGACGTTCCGGTTCCGAAACTGGTAAACTCGATATCCGGAATCTGCGGGTTGCCGTCCCCTTCGCAGACCGGCAAATACGTCGGTTCGAGCAGTCCGAGGCCGACCCGGGACAGATCCGTTCCGCAGTTCGCGGTCGCCCCGTTGGTCGGATCGACGAGCGAAACGCTGATACCAAGCTGTTCCAGAACGGCTTTCGACTCTTCGCTGGTCGGGTTGTCGAAGAACCGGACCAAATCCGCGGCGGTCGTTTTCACGTTCCCGTTTACGTCGGTTTCCAAGTGGACGACGAGCGTTCCCGGTTCGACGAGTCCGCCGGAAAATTCGGACATTTTCGCATTGATACCAATGTAGTCGGAACTGGAAAACTCCGGCGGATCGGCGGCGTCAAACGCGACCTGCGGGATGAATTCGAATTTCGTACCGAGCGTGGGACTGGTTTCGATCAGCGTCCGCATGTCGGCCATGTTGAACGCCGCGCGGGCCGGATCGGAAGCGCGACCGGAAAAATCGACCGTGATCACGACCGCGTTTTTTGCCGGATCGAGCACCGCGGCTTCGTCTTTGCCGTCCTGGAAGATCACGCTCAAACCGTCGTAAAGATCGCCCGGATTGTTGGCGCGGAGCGAAAACGTCGTATTGGCGTCAAACCCCTGAACCGTCGCTGTTGATTTGCCGTACACGGGCGGAAAGCTGTCGTAATCGACCGACAACGGTGTTCCGGGCGTACTCATGAACCGGACGTTCGGCGAACCGCCGGGTCCGAGGAACTGCAACTGGTTGTTCTTCTCCGCGGTTCCGTAATAAGCGTACTCTTCGAACGGAGCGACGACGCCCAGTCCGGTCGAACCGGCGGGAATCGACGCGGTGATCGTTCCGTTTCCTTTTTCGTCCTGTAAAAGCGGCGACGTGTTGAGCAGTTTCGCGACCTGTTCGGCGGTCGATAGGACTTTTCCGCCGTCGACGCCGAGTTGCGATTGCGTGAAAATCGTCGTCGGAACGATCGGCCCGGTTCCGTCGGACGATAAAGCGTCTTCGATTTCAAAGTACGCCGAAAGTGTCGGATCGGCCAGCAACCAGCTTTTCAGGTCGTTGACGGTCGTGTTCTCCGGATTCTGCGGATCGGTCGCGTCGTAGTCGACGTTGATTTCGATTTTGTACGGTTGCGTCGTCAAGTCGTACTTGAGCCCGACCGGATCGTCCGTTCCGCGAACGTTGTTGATCGTGAATTGCACGTCGTTGTACGCGGATCCGGCGAGCTTGCTTTTCCAGTTGAATTCGTTGTGCGGAATTCCGTCGTTTTCGCCGTTGTAATGGTAAGTCGCCGGTTTCCACTGCTCCGTTTGCAAGACGACTTCGATTTCCGTCGGACTGTTTCCGTCCCCTTGATTGACGTTCAAATACATCTGCCCGTTCCCCTCTTTCGGGGCGGTGTATTTGACGACGACGTTTCCTTCGAGATACCCGCCTTTGCTCGCGGTGATGATCACGTCGTTGTCTTTTCCGTACGAACTGGCGTAGACGTTCCCGGGAGAGGCTTGCGACATCACGGTCGCGGCGATTCCGGTCGCGCTGGTCATCATGTTGATCGCCTGGGCCATCTGATCGACCGTCGCCCCCTGGTCGAACGCGTAGATTTCATAGCCGAGCTTTCCGCCGACCTCGAACGTCGCTTTTTCGTTCAGCGCCCCGAACTGGTAGAACAGGACCGCCGGTTGGGCGTTTTGCTGGACTTTGACCGAAACTTCCTTCTCGGTCATGAGCCCGAAATCGGCCTGGTTGATCTGGGAATGGACGATTTTATCCGTTTCCAAGCCGTAAGTGACGAATTCGAGCGACCCGTCGAGCAGGTTCTGCCCCATGAATTTCGTCGTGTTCGCGATCCGGTCGATCGAATCGAGACTGGCGTCGATCTGCAATTGCAGCGACTTGAGTATCGCTTCGTTGTTCACGCCGGTGTTCGCCGCTTCAACGACCATCGCCTGCATTTCGACAAGGATCGTATTGACTTGAGCGAGCGCGTTGTCCGCCGTGGTACAGACGGAGCTCGCTTTGGTGCAATTCGTGATCGCCTGTTTCGTCGAAACAATTTCGGTCCGCAGGATCGAGCTGGAAATGAACCCGGCGGGATCATCGCGCCCGGAATGAATCCTAAGTCCACTACTGAGATTACGAATCAGTATCGACATTCCCGATTCATTACGATGCAGATTCAACTGCCCCGTCATGGAACCGTAATTCGACTTCAAATTAGTGTTGTTAACCGGAAACGACATCTTGTCAAAATGGGGGAAATAGGAGGCTTTCGAGGCGATTTTCCTGACATTATGCACATCAACACCTCATTTATCGGTTATACCGATTAAGAAAGATGAGCAATTTATGAGTTCCCCTTCATCCTCGGGTCAATGATCTCGCTACTGGTGGATTTGTTTTGGTATTGCCGTCCCCTCGAATCAGAGCCGCGCACGAAGTAATCGGTATGGTGGTTTACCCACTGCAAAAACCTTACAATGTGATCGACTCGAATACCGCTTACTACGTGCGCGGCTCCGATTCGAAACAGCGACGTTTCCCTGTCCCCCCGGCTCTAACGGGACGGCAATACCAAACCAAATCTCTCACTCGCAGAAATAAACAAGATTCATTCCGACGCTTCCCGCTCCAGCTCGACCGCGAGGCGATCCGCGGCGATCAGGGCACGCTCTTTGAGTTGATACAGATCAAGAAGACTGGACGGACGTCTGAAAAGCGCTCCTGCAATAGCGCCGAGTTTGTGGACCGTTCCGTGTTTCGGCGAGGTGATGGAACGGATTTCCTTCGGCAACTCCTCGTCGGTCGGGTCGAAGACGATTCGCAAAGGGCGGAACTCGACGCGATTTTCGAGGCAGTATTTCGCGACGGCAAACGATTCCATGTCCACGAGATTCGCGCCGGTCGCTTTCCAAAGTCGGCGCTTGTCCGCGATGGTGTCAACAATACGGTCCGCCGTCAAAAGCGTACAAGGGGGAATGTCGGCGGACAACGTCAAGACTTCCTTGCCGTGCAGAATCCTGGTCGGTCGGCAAATCACATTGCGTGCCAAAGTCGGATCGAGCGCTCCGGCAAAACCGGCGGAGAGAATTCGATTCGGTCGAAAGATCGAAAGAAGCCGGTCCGTCGCCTGTCGGGCTTTTTCGCAGCCGATTCCGGATTCGACCAGTACGTAATTCCGTCCGCCCAAAAGCCCGGCGTGATATTTCCATCCGTTTCCCTGCGTCGTTCGGGCTTGCTTCATCCGGTCCAGGAGCGAGCCCGCCTCGACTCCCAAAGCGAACACGATCCCGGTCAGCCCGCCGTTCGTCGCGGGTGGACGGGTTGGTGTCAGAGCTTGTCGATCTGTCATGGGTTCTTGCGCTCGCTTACGCTTCCGCTCTGATTTTTGTTTCTTAATTCTTATTTAAAACAAGCCCGTGATGTTTCCCTTGGCGTCGACGTCGATATTTTCCGCGGCGGGGATTTTCGGCAGGCCGGGCATCGTCATGATATCACCGGTTAAAACGACGACGAATCCGGCCCCGGCGGAGATTTTTACGTCCCGGATCGGAATCTCGAAACCCTGGGGCCGCCCTTTTATGTTGGGATCGGCGGAAAGCGAATACTGCGTTTTCGCGACGCAAATCGGCAGGTTGCCGAACCCCATTTCCTCCAGATGCGTGAATTTGTCGCGAATTTTCTTCTCGGCGGCGATTCCGTCCGCTCCGTAAATTTCGCGGCAGATCGTTTCCACTTTTTCCACGAGCGGTTTTTCGTCCGGATAAAGCAGCTTAAACGTATCGCCGGACGACTTTTCCGCGGCCCTGATGACGAGTCGGGCCAATTCCTCTGCGCCGGCTCCTCCTTTGGCCCAATGCTCCGCTGAAGCGACCGGCGTTTCCAATTTCTCGCACATCTCCCGGACGATCGCGATTTCCTCCGGCGTATCCGACGTGAACGCATTGATCGCAACAACGGTCGGAAGCCCGAACTTCCGCATGTTTTCGATATGCTTTTGAAGATTTTCGGCGCCCGCGCGAAGAGCCCCGGGATTCGGTTTGTCCCAATCGGCTTTCGTGACGCCGCCGTGGTTTTTCAACGCCCGGATCGTCGCGACGATCACGACGACGTCGGGCCGGATTCCCGCCTTACGGCATTTGATGTCGAGGAATTTTTCCGCGCCAAGCTCCGCGCCGAAGCCCGCCTCGGTCACGGTGTATTCGGACAGTCGCATCGCCAATTTTGTCGCGATCATGCTGTTGCAGCCGTGGGCGATATTCGCAAACGGTCCGCCGTGGATGAACGCCGGATTCCCTTCGAGCGTTTGGACGAGGTTCGGTTTCAAAGCGTCTTTGAGTAATGCCGACATCGCTCCGTTGCATTTCAAATCGGCGGCGGTGATCGGTTTGCCGTCCGTGGAATAAGCAACGATAATCTTACCGAGTCGTTCCTTCAGTTGTGCAAGTGATTCGGACAGACAGAGAATCGCCATCACTTCGGAGGCAACGGTAATATCGAAATGCCCTTCGCGCGGAATCGAGTCGGCGGCACCACCGAGTCCGAGTACGATATTGCGGAGAGCTCGATCGTTCAGGTCGACGACGCGATTCCAAACGATTTTGCGAACGTCGATTTTCAACGCGTTGCCCTGGTGCAGATGATTGTCCAGAACGGCGGAAAGCAGATTGTGAGCCGAGGTGATCGCGTGCAGATCGCCGGTGAAATGGAGATTAATGTCCTCCATCGGTACGACTTGGGCGTAACCGCCGCCGGCCGCTCCCCCCTTCATACCGAAGCAAGGGCCGAGCGACGGTTCCCGGAGGCAAACGGTCGTTCTTTTTCCAAGGCGGTTTAACGCGTCCGTCAGGCCGACGCTGGTCGTCGTCTTTCCTTCTCCGGCCGGCGTTGGATTGATTGCCGTAACAAGAACGAGTTTGCCCGGCGTTTTGTTCGAGGATGACTGGTAAAAATCGAGCGAGATTTTCGTTTTGGTTTTCCCGTAAGGTTCGAGATAATCGTAATGAATACCGAGTTTTCCCGCGATGGTGTCAATCGGTTGGAGTTTCGCGCGTTGGGCAATTTCAATGTCGTTCATGGATCGAATTGAAGAGGAATGTGGAACATGCAGCCTGAAGGCAACCAGTCTACCACAAGTCGGGCTGTCTTTGCAAGTGAGAATCGCCGGTTTTGCGAAACCGCTCCAGACCGCTAACAAGTTTTGGGATTTTTGGTTTTTTTGCGAACAAACGGAATTGTCGGCGAACAGATTGGGGGATTCTCTCGTAGCAGGAGGCGGGACGAAACGGTTTGTGGGTCTCCGTAGATGGAAGTGGGTGGTTGTAAAACCAACTTTAGCTTACGAGAGACCTTTTTGCGTTTTTTCGCTTTACGACGGGGGATTACTTTCTGAATATCATGGGCAAGAATGTGGACGCGAAAAAGCCCCAAGGGGTTGTCGAGCGGTGTCGTGGAGGGTTTCAACAACAAAGTGAAATTGAGTATGAGAAAAGGCTACGGTTTTCGGACCTTCGGAGCGGTGGAAACCGTGTTATATCATGCACTTGGCAAACTGCCCGAACCGGATTTTACCCATAGATTTTGGTGAGGAAGCAAAAAGAGCTGGCTATATTGTAGTAGTCCAACGTCGCCAAATCGTTCTGGCGACATAAGCTATTCAAGATCAAGACGCTCCGGTTGGCAAAACCGGTAGAGTCGAAAAGATCGGTGAAAACCGTCAAATCAAGAGAGATTTCAAAAAATCGCTCGACTCCCGCGATTCGCGTCCTCGATGCTGTTCGATTCGTTGATCCAAACCTCGCGAGCCGACAGCAGGTCGAGTTCGAGCATCTTCGACGTTTTACGCTCGACACCACAGGTCTTGGCCGAGACGGGAAACAGAATATCGTCCGGCTCCGGCTTCTTTTTCGTTACCCATGTTTTGAACTCGGCAACGACGTCCGGGTGCAGAAATTGCGTATCCTCGCGGCGTCGTTTCGAATACGCCCCGTGGATGATCACGCACCGCCAAGTCTTTCATATCTCTATTGTCGAATTCGCGGCGAATTGGTAGAATGTCTCCGTATTCATATTCGTACTCTACCGCTCATCCTCATGCCGCCCAAAAAATCTTCGAAAAAAGCCGCCGTCGCGAAATCTTCCCGTGTACTGGCCAAATCAAAAAAATCAATCAAACCGGTCAACGACACCATTCCCCAAAATGTTCGGACTTATTGGGAAGGCTTGGCTTGGACTGATATTTCAGACCATTTCGATGATCGAACCACCGAACGCGGAAGGCGTTACGGCGAAGGCGGAAACGTCGAATCCCTTTGGGCGACCGCCGACGGGCGCAATCTTTTAGCCGTCGTCCACGGAACTTACGAGTACAAAACTCTCGTCGCACTTGAAAACGGTCGTAAAAAAGGATCGTTCGCCCTCGACTCGACCTGCTCGTGTCCCGTTGGAAGCGACTGCAAGCACGGCGTCGCGGTAATTGCGAAATTTTTGGACCTCCTTGCCAAAAACACGTCGATCCCGCCCTGTACCGAATTGGAAGACGATACTTGGGAAACGTTTTCAATGGACGGTAAACGAAAAGTCCTGAAAATCGATTTCGACGAGTTCGAGGACGATGACGACGATTTTTGGGACGACGGCGAACATGATTGGGACGATGACGAGGACGAAGATGATTACGAGCCGCCCCCAAAACGTCGTAAAAGCAAGGCCGAGTCCGCCAAATCCACATCGAAAAAGGATGATCCGGTCGAAGCGTTGAAGAGTAAGCTGAATTCAAAATCCCATGACGCCCTCGTCGATATCATGCTCGGGCTGTATAACGAGTACAACGATGTTCGTGAGCATTTCAAGCAGGAAGCGTTTGCCGAATCGCTTTCAAAAACCGGCGGCCTCGACAAACTCGTCGATAAAGCGATTCAGTTGATCGACAAAGGTTTCAAAGGGGCGTCATACGATTACGATTATTACAATCGATACCACGGGCCTTCCGGACCGGACCTCGATCCGGTCGGCAAAGTCGTCAAGCAATTCAAAAGATTCGACGACCCGCTTCCTGCAATCGACCGCATTGCCCGGCGCTTGATCGAAAAAGGATGCCAATATGTCGAGCAGTCCGGTGCGGAAGAAACGGACGAAATCGACTGCGTGTTTTACGGCATGGTGGATGTCTTGCTTGCCTCGAAATCGGCTCCGGTCGACATGATTCTTTGGTCGCACGAAATCTCCTCTCTGGGAGAATACGACCTCGGCGGGTATGCCGTCAGGAAAATTCAGGAGCACGCTTGGCCCGTCAAGGCATGGTCAGGAGTCGCCGACGCCATGCTCCTTCAAAATCGCGACAAAAAAATGGAAAACCGTTGGGGATTACGCACCATCGTCGAAACGCTCGACAAGGCCAATCGTCAAAAAGAAGCGACCGATCTGCTGCGAAAAGAAGCAACCTCTTCGTGGGATTGCGAGTTGTTGGCCGACCGACTCATCAATTCCGGACTTCTCGACGAAGCGGAAAAGCTGGTATTACGGCAACAGGCCGGAGCCTTGAAAAATAACGAGAGGCGTCATTTTCATTACCGCGATGACTGGATCGACAAACTCAAGACGATTGCGGAAAAGCGGAAGGATTGGGCGTCATTGGCGTCATTTCAGGCAGCGGATTTTTTTGAACGCCCATCCCGAAATAATATCGAACCGTTGATTAAGGCGGCGAAAAAGCTTAAAGTCGAACCGATTGTCCGCCAGGCGGTTCAGGAGTTTCTGCGAACCGGCGAGTTCCCGGAATTCGTCGCGAAATCGCTTGCTGGTGAAAAATCGACACCAAAAGACAAAAAAGCGTGGCCGATCCCGTTTTTCACGTTTCAAACCGACAAAAGGAAACCGGAACCGTTGCTCGATCTGCTCTGCGAATGGGCGATCGATGAAAATCGTCCGAAAGACGTGCTGCATTGGTTTGACGAATGTTCGAAGCACAAGAGTAAGCGACGTGATATCAGTCTCCGTGAAGTTGCCGATGCGATTAGCGACATGTATCCGGATCGAGCGTTCCGGATTTATCGGGATCAAGCGGAGCATGAAATGGAAGCGACCCGCAATTATCCCGAAGCGGTTCGAATGTTACGCAAAGCTCAAAAAGCTCTTGAAAAATCAGGTCGGTCCGCCGAATGGCCGAAAATCATAGAGGAGGTTCGCACAACGCATCGCCGCAAATCAAGTCTGATGAAGCAACTCAATGAATTCGAAGCGGGGTCAATCGTAAAACAAAAAATGAGTGGTATGCGTTAATGTTTATGCGTCTACGTCGGTCGTAATTTCACGTCGCGAAAAGTGCGGAGTACCGGCTAAAAAGAGTGGAAGATTGCGGGGCGTCGTAGGATGGGGAAAATGAGCGCCGGCCCCGCCGGGGCTAAGAAGCGTTCCGTCCTCTTCCGATCTGTCGGTAATACCGCAGCGAAAAACATGCCGCGGCATCCCTTACAAGATGAACTTCTTCAAATCCTCGTCGGGCGTGATTTTCTGGAGCTGTTGTTTGACGTAAGCGGCGTCGATCGTCATGGATTGGCCGCTCATGTCCGGAGCCTGGAAACTCAACTCTTCCAGAAGTCGCTCCATGATCGTGTAAAGCCGTCTCGCTCCGATGTTTTGCGTACGTTGGTTCGCTTCGAACGCGAAATCGGCAAGCGTGTGGATCGCGTCCTCCCGAAAAACCATGTCGACGTTTTCCGTTTCCATCAGCGCTTTGTACTGCTTCGTCAGCGATCCGCTCGGCTCGGTCAGGATCCGGATGAAATCGTCTTTCGTCAAATCGCTCAACTCGACGACGACCGGAAACCGCCCTTGCAATTCCGGCATCAGATCGCTCGGCTTGGAGCGGTGAAACGCCCCGGCCGCAATGAAAAGGATGTGGTCCGTTTTCACGAAACCGTATTTCGTTTGTACCGTCGTCCCTTCGACGATCGGCAACAAGTCCCGCTGCACGCCCTGTCGGGAAACGTCGGCGCCATGCTGCTTTTCACTCGCGACGATCTTGTCGATTTCGTCAATGAAAATGATCCCGACGTTTTCCGCAAGCTCCACGGCGTCCGACTGAACTTTGTCCCGGTTGATCAGCGAGTCGCATTCCTGCTCCATGAGGATCGTTCGGGCTTCCTTGACGGTCAATTCCCGCTTGGTTCTGTTTTTCGGCAGGATTTTGCTGAACATTTCGTCGAGATTCAGGTCCATCATATCCATACCGGGCATCCCCATCATTACAGGGGTTACACGGGTTTCGGACGTGATGGAAACCGTGCGATTATCCATTTCGCCGGACCGGATCATCGCGCGGATCTTTTCCCGATTACGCTGGTATCGGACCTGCTGCGGCGATTCCTGTTGCTCCCCGTCAAGCGGAGCGTCGGGATCTTCGCTCTCGGTTTCGTCTTGCTGTTGCGGAGCAATCGTCGGCGGGGGGGGGAGTAAAAGATCGATGAGACGCTCTTCGACCCGTTTCTTGGCTTCTTCCTGGACTTTCTCGCGCTCGCGATCACGAACAAGCCCGATCGAATTTTCGACGAGCTCGCGGATCATGCTTTCGACGTCACGTCCGTAATACCCGACTTCGGTGTATTTGGTCGCTTCGACTTTGATGAACGGCGCCCCGGTCAACGCGGCCAAACGCCGGGCGATTTCGGTTTTCCCGACGCCGGTTGGGCCGACCATCATGATATTTTTCGGCGCGATTTCCTTTTTCATCGCGTCTTCGACGTGTTGCCGCCGCCAACGGTTCCGAATCGCGACGGCAACGGACCGTTTCGCCGGATCCTGTCCGACGATATGTTTATCCAATTCGGCAACGATTTCACGTGGGGTCAATTCGCGCAAAGGGGCCTCCGGATTGATGTTGTCTGGTATTTACGGATCAATTCCGTTCCCCACTTCTTCGGACAATCACGGAGAAAGAGAACGGTTACGCCAGTTTATCAGAATTCGCGCGGTTGACCAGCATGGTGCTTCCTCGCGATTGAGAAATCACCCCTGGTTTTTCAAAGCGGCGACGACCGTGTGGTGGAGTGCGTCAAGCGATTGTCGGTAATTTTGAAGTGTCTCTTCCCATTTCTGGAGGCATTCGATTCCCGAAGGGGTGATTTTGACGAGCCGTTTAGCGCGGCCCTGATCCGGAGTGTCCCAGAACGAGGTGATCATTCCGCGTGATTCGAGATTTTTGAGGATCCGATAGATCCCGGAAAGATCCGGCGATTGTTCGAGAAAACCGGGAATCTCCCCGATTCTCTTCGCCAATTCGTATCCGTGCAGCGGCCCGTCGACCAATACGGCCAACAGCGCCGGTTGCACCAGCTTATCCAAAGTCGTCCCCTTGCAGGGACACTGCTCGATATCCGACTTGAAATTCAATCGATTCCGGAATGTTGAGGAAAGTCCGTAATTGCTCCATAAAACCCGACATTCCCAAACATGATAGATTTGAATTTGGAAATGTCAACAGAACGACACTTCTCTTGCATCCCCGTGTTTACGGGTGCGCGCAAATTTCCTTGTCTGTTTGGGCAAAATAGGGTGTCATGTCATGCCGAGGTATTCCGAAGCATCTGGTTTCAAGCCGTGTTCGCAACATAATGCGTGTTGCCGGATGCACCAGATTCTTCACTCCGTGAGTACACTTCGT
>JAVBPO010000043.1:0-3113 GCA_031549565.1 Thermoguttaceae bacterium | reverse complement strand
TTGCTCCCCGCACGTCGGGCAGCTTGCCGCGATTGCCGCGTTGGACGTCGATATGACGCCGCAAATCGAAGCGTACCGACGAAAACGGGACATGCTTTACGAAGGGCTCAAGGACGACTACGAAATCGTCAAGCCGGAAGGAGCGTTTTACATGTTCCCGAAAGCGCCGTGGGGAACCGCGACGGAATTCGTCGAAAAGGCGATCACGGAATACTCGATGCTGATCATTCCCGGCGGCGTTTTCAGCCGGAAAGACACGCATTTCCGTATCTCCTACGCCGCAACGGACGAAACGATCCAACGCGGTTTGGAAGCGTTCAAAAAACTGCGGCGGTAGTGGAGCGATAATTTCCTGGGACCGCAGGCATCCTGCCTGCCAAGTGGGCGACTTGGCACCGTTTGCAGGGCGTCTATTCGCTTCGCGCTGCGGGCTGGAAGCCCACAAACCCAGGTGCAGGCAAGATGCCTGCGGTCCCAGGGAAAGATACTTTTCACGTCCCCTACGTCGAGGTCGCATGATGCCCTTCACTCCGTTTTCGCTACGATGCACGACCTGTGAGGCGAAGCTCATGGTTCGTAGTCCGGCACTCCTGGGACATCTGCTCGCGTGTCCCAAGTGCGGCGGCATGGTACTCGTTGTGGCCCCTGCTCCTTCCGATTCTTCTCCGGAAGCCCTCTCGTCCGACGCCGCGTCCACGACGGCGACACTTGCTCCACCGGCCCCGCCGATCACGCCGGTCGCCGAGGCTCCGCCCGTTCTGGAACAGCCCGTTCTGGAAAAACCGGAGAACGAGCCGGAGCCGTTGATCCGCAAGAGACCGAAACACGCGTCGGTCAAAAGCACACGACTGATTCTCGTTTCCATTTTGGTCTCCGTCGCCCTTTTGCTCGGAATCGTTTACGTCGCCGTTTTGCAGCGACCGAAACCGGAGCAGACGGCCGGAGAACGAGCCGTCGTTACGAAAAACGAACCGGTTGCGCCGATCGACCAAGAACCGACCGTTGAGCCCGAACCGCAACCGATCGGGACCGACGAAAACGAAAATCAAGCCGAGGAAGAAACCCAACCGACCGATTCGATCGCGGAAACCGAGCCGACGCAGCCGGAGATTGATGAGCCGGAAGCTGAGGGTGCGGAGATTGTCGAACAAGAACCGCCGGCCCCTCCGATTCCCGTGGATCAAGCTCCCGCGATCGCCCCTGAACCGATTCGGGACCGGATCGTGATCGACGTTCCCGCGCGGTTGAAACTCCCATTGGCTTCGCTCAAAGGGGAGCGGACGACGCTTTACAAGGCGGTTTCGATGCTCGCGGACTACGCCGGAGTTCCCGTAACCTGGGACGTTCCCGGCATGAGATTGTTCGGGGTTTCCCTTGATCATCCGCTCCGATTGGATTTCGGCGAATCGACGGTCGGCGATGTTCTCGCGGCCGTTTTATCCCAGAATCGGTTGACGCTCCTGATTGAGCACGAACAGATTTTCATCTATCCGGTCGAAGCGGCCGATCCGACGCTTCGGGAAGCGAGGTACGACATTTCTGATTTGGTCCGCCCCTCTTCCGAGAGTCCGGCGACTGCGAGTGCTAAAAATGGGACGCTCTTTTCCGTGGACGGAGCCCCTTCCATTTCGCTCTTGACCGAATCAATTCCACGGTTGGTCGCGCCGTTCAGTTGGGAATCCCGGGGGGGAGGAGGGCACGGTACTCTCTCCGCCGAAGGAACCGTTTTGGTCGTTCGACAAGCGGAAATCAATCATAAGGAAATCGCCCGATTCCTTGAAATGCTAAGGTTTGTGAAAAAAAATCCTTCCGGCGCTCCGAAAAATCCGTCGGAAACCGAACCGCTTCGTCGTCAATTGTTCCCCGAACAAATTTGCGGCGAATTACTGGATAAACCTTTTACGCTGCATTACGACAATCCGACTCCGGCGGCGGCGGTTTTCAAACTTCTGGAGCAGACGACCGGGCTGCGGATTCTGGTCAATCACCGAGTCCTCAACGAAGCCGAGATTCCGTTTTCCGAACTCAAAATGAAAGTTCACGTCGAAAAAGGGACGCTCCACGAAGCGTTGCGGCAACTGCTTCATTCGGTCGACCAGTTGGAGTTGACCTACCGAATCGTCGACTGCGAAACGGTCGAAGTTCTCAGTTGGGACGCGTCGCTGCTCCCGGAATACGGGACCCTGGAATCGCATTATTACGGGGCGAAACTACGCTCCGAGCCCGAGCGGACCGTGGACGACATGATCGCGATGCTCAAAGAGACGGTTGAACCGGAATCTTGGTTGGAGAGCACCTCCGGAGACGGAGTGATTTTTACGGAACGTGACTCGGAAACCTTTTTCGTCCGTCAATCGCAACCGATCCAACGCGTGATCCGTACCTGGTTGAAAGAGTAGCGGCATGTTACGCCGTTAAGTGTTTCGAAACCTGGGACCGCAGGCTTCCAGCCTGCCAGGACTCGGCCGAGGCGACGTAAAACCTTTTCGGTTTTGGCGTTACGAAAAGACGCCTTCCTTCGTTCACTGCGACGTTCTATTCATGGACAAATATCGGCAAACAAAGGCAAGGCGATGCAGATGAGAAACACTGTCGCCACAACCATTGAAAATCAAAGGGGTTAGGAGATCGGTACTCTCGCTTTTGCAGCGGCTTTATTGAGGCGAAATTTCAAATATTACCACGAATATTTTATTCGTTTGTTTCTCGATTGGTAACACTCAAAAGATGCATGGAATCTATAATCGAAAAAATGTTTTGCTACTAAAACATTTGTAGCCAAAATATTCGGCTCCTTTGGGGAAGCCTGAAAAGCAAAGCAACAACTCGCACGCAAGTTTTATTATTAAAACTTTCGGAATTTATATAGCAGAGGGTTTGTTTCGTCAATAGACGCGGAAAAATATTTTTTTGTGATTTGAAAAGTACAAATAAAAAACGCCGCCGTGGTCAATAAAAAACCACGACAAGTTTGCGGTGGCCTGAAAAAACTGGACAGGTGAACAAGCTATAATATCAGCAATTCACTTCAGTATTTTTCCGGATTTTCATGAGTAAAAAACGCATCAACCACGCCCCGGCGTTCAAGGCGAAAGTCGCCCTTGCCGCCATCA
>JAVBPO010000146.1:0-8826 GCA_031549565.1 Thermoguttaceae bacterium | reverse complement strand
CGGTTCGTTCCTGTTCGGCAGCCGACTCGCGGCGGAGCCGCTTCCGTCCAATCAAAGTTTTCCCATTGGCTCGGCGGCAAAATTCTCTCTGGAGGTCCAAGCTCTCACTCGCCTCGCAACGGGAAAACTCTTATCTATTTTCTCCTCCGCTGTGACGAGCGTCCAAGAGTTGTCGTTTTTGGCGAATCGGGGTGACACTTTCTCAGAAATGCCGAAAACCTATGGTTTTTTCCCTTCACTTCGGGCATTTGCCCCTCTATAATTCCGTGTGAGGAGCATGGGAAGGGGCGGAGTTACCCAATCGAAAACGACAATGCATTTCCAGACGAGCAATCGTACAAGGCACGGGCTGGGGACGCGTTTTTTTGTGTCGCGTTTCTGAGTGTTGCGATTCGCAGAATCGGCACGATTTACCGGCTTTTTCCAGCTTTTTCAGGAAGCGAATTTTAGCACGTTTGCATGACGAAAAACTGGAGGGTAAAGTGTTTGCGTGGAAAGCGATACGTCGCCTTTCCCGAAAAACAAAAGGAGGTAACCACACGAGGCGGCACCTCCCCTGAGTCGAAGCTAATTGCTACTTAGCGACGGCTAATGGGCAAATTTCGTTGCCCACCATTTCATTGTACGCCGCTCGGTGACGGGCGGCTACTTTAAAAGGTGCGCAAAACGGAGTTTCGGTGTCGAAATACTTCCACCCTCCTTTTTTCACGTTGGACCGCATGATGTCGTTGCCCGAAAAGGGAGCGGCATGGTGCGGTCGATGTGGAATATAACTTCCATGCAATACCTCGATCTTCCCTCGGAGTCGCTTGCGCGTTCGCGACCTCTCCTCGAATACCCGAACGCGCACTACGGCCCGTCGGCGCCCGACAAGATCACATTCTTCCTCTCCGTGGGCTTGTCCGCGTACAGGTGTCACGCCGTGCAACTCTGCGTACTCGATTTCGCGAGTCTCTTCGACCTGCTCTGGTTCCAATATCCCGGTCCACCGCCGTCGGCGAATTCTTAATTTCCCACTTGATGTAACACCTTAGGCGATTTTTTCATTTGATCGTCCGCGCTACCGGTCTGCGCACACCGGTTCTTTTCTCCCTTTTCTCTTCTCCGGATATTTCTTCATCACACAAAAATACGCTACCTTTGCGCTCCCATGATCTCCCAACTCCACAAGGTTGTTCACAAAAAAAAGCACCCGATTCAAAACATCATACAATTTTTGGAACTGCTCCTGGCGATTGCCAAATATTACGAGCGGTTGTACTGCCTGCCGTCCAAACGCGGTACAGGCGACATGCCTGTGGTCGAGGCGTCGATCGAAACGATAGAATTCCCCACTCCGGTCATCGAATCTACTCCCCCAAAGTCATCGGAAACAACCGCAGTCGTCCATCCGTCCCTCAGCCCCGCGCCGGAAAAGCCACAGCCCTCCCTTTTCCTCCTCTTGATCGCAACGATTCGTATGTCGCAGATGCTGCGGGAACTCGCTCTGGCGTTGAACGAAGCCGGTCCCGAAGGTCTGACCAAAGACGAATTGGTGCCAATGATCACGAAGTGGATGAAAAATCCGCCCAGTGAGGACGCGATTCAGAGAGCGGTGAACAGACTTTCTCACATCCTTGCGGCCAACAACATCCCTTTCGAGGCGCATTCTGCGAATATCAACGCATCTCCATCTTCAGCGACAAACCGTCCCGGGCCAAAAAGAAAGTTTGACGACGACCTTTTTCACGCGTATCTGGAGCCCCGCCGCCCTAAAAAAACAAGCGTTTCCCAATCCTAGACAATTTTAGACAATCGCAGACAAATTTTGTCTGGAATTAGGATTTTCTTGTCTTTGATTGATTCTGAATTTTCCACTAAGATTTCGCACGTTCGGCACCCAAGGGGCTTCGGCAGCCCAAGGGACGCCGGAAGCGAATTTTCGACACTACCTCACGTACTCACCGAAATGAACATTCACATGAACCTTCCTTACTCGCTGGCGCTGGTCGTCGGCAAACGATACCATGACACGTCCGCCGACGAGACGTGCGAACTTCACGTCGGTTCGGAGATCGAGCCGATTCCTTTCGCCCATTCGCGACTCCGCAATGGTCAATGGGTCGATTACTGGCTGGTCGTCCAGTTCGAGATTCCCTTGATCGTCGCTCACGTCAACGGGCCGCCAAAAGGAATCGAACAGGGCTGGAGCTACCGTCAAAGGTTGACGGTGCTTCGTCCCAAATGCCGTTGCTGTCTGAATTGATATTTTTTTCACACTTCACCCTCCCGAAACCTATGAATCATTCCATCGACAATACTCCCATGCCTCCGCAAAGTGATAGCTATTTTCCGCCTGGCAGAGTGGGCCGCTGCCCGATCTGTGGATATCGGGTCGTCTTGCCCTGCCGCCGTTGCGGCGTTCTGGACGGCACCATCAAGAACGATCCTGCGCTGATACGTGATATCCAACCGACCGACGAGCTTGAACCGACCGACGAACCCGGTTTACAGCTCGCCGATGAGGAAATGGTTGAGTTTCTCAAAGTACGGTGGGACCCCGAACGGGCCACGAAGAAACCTGCGTTTTTCGTCGTGTTGTCATAAACACAAGACGCCGGAACGGACTCCGGCGTGAGCGGAGGATTCGCTCAAAATCGCCAAGGACGGCACCATTGAAAAGGATTTCCACTCGCAGGGACGTATGCAATCCTGGGAGGATTGACAAGGAAGTGACGCCGCAGGGAAGCGGATACAAAATGCCGAAATGGAAGATCGGCAGGGAACGAAGGACTCGTTCAATAACGCAATGGATGGCACCGTCGAAAAGGATTTCGGCACGGAACAAATGGAATTGTTCCGTTTTCGCCAGGGAGGGCTTTTTCTCATTTTCAAGGAATCTCGCGGCAAGGATACGCCGGGCACCCGCTTCTCTGCGGGGACGACATCTCCTTTGTCGAGCGGAAAATGAATAGGTTTCCACGAAAACAAATTGTCTCGGTAATTGTACGTTCATGTAGTGGCGTCACTATTTCCACGCCGTACTCAGGACGAAAACGGGACACAACATTTCACTCTCAACATGAAAAGGATTTTATCATGGAATTCAAAACCGTTCAAGATTGGATCGCTCAGATGGCGATTCGCGTCGTCCGAAAAGGGCAGCGTAATTATTTTGTCGCACAGGATGTGGCCGCAAGTCTCGGAATGACGTCCCTGCTCCCCGGACAGCAGCGGCTGGGGATCGCCGATTTCGAGCGGCTGCCGATTCAAAACGTCGCGACCGTTTGTCTGACCGCGAGCGGATTACAAAAAGTCTACCATTCCGCAAGCGGCATCCTCGACATCGACGGCGGCATGCCGCTCCCGACGTTGAATTCCGAGTCGATTGCCGGTCTGAAAGCCGATCTGATCGCGCAGCCGGAATCGGAACTGCCGTTCGCTTCACCGATCCAGGAGGCGCTGATGCCGTATCTGGCCAGTCTGATCGGACCGAACAACGCCGTACTCGTGACGCCGCAACTGGCCAAAATCCTGCTCGGCGGCAACTTGAAGAATCGGCCCCGGAAAACCCGAAACTTCAAACGGCTCTGTGCGCAACTCCGCGCAGGCCAGTGGAAGGTTAATGGTGCCACGATCAGCTTGTCGTGGGAATGGCTGCTCATCGACGGTCAGCATCGGCTTTTCGCCATCATTGAAACAGGGATTCCGGCTCTGTGCATTATCGGGTACGGATTCGATCCGTCCGTGTTCGCCACCTTGGACCAGGGCGCGAAACGTACCAACGCCGACAACCTGTCCATCGCCGGTTTCGCGAACACGCGACTTCTTGCGTCCGCGATCGGCGTCTACCAAGCCGCGAAAAACGGTAACGCCATCAACAACACAAATCGAAGCCTGGAGCCGGAGGAGTGTGTTCGCTTCGCCGAAGAGACGGAGAACCTGCCAATCGCGATCAAACGAGCCCGAAACTATTATCGGCAAGGCGCGAAATTCGTACCCGACGCCCTCATCGGCGGTCTCATGACGCGTGCTATGGAGATCGATCGCCGGGCCGCGAAGAAATTCTTCGACTATTTGTTGAACGACAATTGCAAAAGCGTCCGACCGATCACGGTCCAAAAAGTGCGAGCCCGGCTGATGAGCGATTATATGGACAAGTCGCGGAAAAGCAACTCGACCTTCGTCGCGGCTCTCATCATCAAGGCATGGAACGCCTACCGACAGGGGCAAACGCTCCGAACCTTGAAGTATGTGCCGGAAAGCACCGTGGACGGTGTCACGACCGGCGAAACGTATCCCGTCATGATTTAGGAGGTGGATGATGTCACAGCAATTCAGAATACAGGAATTGGACCTGAGCCTGATCGTCTTCGATGAAGAACTGCAAGTTCGTCTGGAAACCGATCAGGAAACCGTTCAGGACTATTACGAAGCGATGGCGACGGAAGAGGAAATGAAAAAATTCCCGCCGCCGACGGTGTATTTCGACGGATGCCGCTACTGGCTCGCCGACGGTCACCATCGTTATTGGGCCGCCTTTCGGCGTCATTACAAAAAGATGATCGTCAAGGTGATCGACGGCTCTCATGACGACGCGCTCCTCGCCGCCGTGAAGCTGAACGCCCAAAACGGGCTTCGGTTCCACGACGGGGATTGGGAAAAAATCATTCCTTTGATTTCAAGTAAAGATCAGTGGAAAGATTGGACCAACCGCAGGCTGGCTGAAGAATTGGGATGTGGAGAAACAACGATACGTCGCTATCGCTATGAAGATTCAGTTGCGCCACCTGACGCAACTGAAAAACGGAAGGGCAAGGACGGCAAGATGTACAAGGCGAAGAAAACCGGAAAACCGAGGTCGGAAAAGTCGCGGAAGAAATCCGATCCACCGGCCCCACAAGAGCCGGAACATTCCACGACACCACCGACTTCAGAGGAAATCCTCCAGTTTTCACCCCCGGAAACCATTGTCGAAAACCATGAAAATTCGCCTTCCCGCGAGGAACGGTTAGCCGAAGCGGACGCCTTACGAACCCGGATTCACGCAACGATATCACTGCTGGTCACCCAACTCGAAGAGTGGTTCGCCATCGCTCCGGACGACCAGCATAAAGATTTCGACGCCGATGTCGGAGCTCGGCTCCGGTCCGTCTATAAGTAACTTCCTGAACATCTTTCACGATTTCACGCCCCTTACACCAACTGCGCTACCGCTGCGCAATCACCATAACGAAAGAGGATTTCATTGATGCTCAACAGCCCTGCGGCGTCACAGATTTGTTCGACTGCGAGCAACTGTGACGTCATTAGGGGCTTAATCTCTGACACGACAATCGTTATTAAACCAATAAACAACGCTGAGATTCAACATAACACCTAACCGAAGAAACCCATGCAAAACACGACAATCGAACTGAACCATGTCGAAATTTTCGCTCAAATCGACATTCATTTACTCAAGATACCCAAACGTTTTCAAAAAGACAATGAAGACACACGACAGGAAATCTTTGTCGCGATTTTGGAGCGGTCGCGGTCGTTCGACCCGGCTCTTTCCTCTTGGCCGACGTTCGTCAACCGCACGATCCGCAAGTTCGTCCGTAATTTTTTGTTGAGCAAACGTTGGCAGAAAAACTGCTCGCCGGAAAGTTTCGAGGACTTGCTTACCGAACAGATTCCCCGAATCAACGAGCATTCCGGCAGCGAACTCGGCATTCATGAGAAAAGCGTTTTCGCGGAGGAGTTACAGGAAATCATTTCCGCGATGCCCCAAGAATTGGCGGAGTGTTGTGATCGGCTCCGGCACTACACGTTCGAGGAAACAGCCGAAATTCTCAACGTTCCCAAGACGACACTGCATCATCGCTTCAAAAGAATTCAGCGGATTCTCATTCAAAAAAACATGGCACCAAATAATTTTGTAGAAAATGAAAATTTTCGGAATTTTCCGTGAGACATTTTTGACCTACGCCGCTATGTAACCCTTGGAGAGATTAACCCATTCACCTCGGAGAAATATCACATGCCGCTCATTGATCTGAATATTCTGCAACCCGAGCCCGCCGAGATTTATCACGGCAAAGCGAAGGAAAACCTTTCGAGCCACCAACTCATGGAATTCATGACCTGTCCGTACTTTTATCAAAAACGCAGGGCGGGGCTGATTGATGAGAAAGAGCCGACCGCGTTTTTGATCGGTCGGGCCGCCCATACGAGGATTCTCGAAGGACTGGACGCCTATGAAATGCAGTACGCCATCGGCGGTCCGATCAATCCGACGACCGGGAAACCGTTCGGCTCCACGACGAAAAAGTTTCTTGAGTGGCAGGAACTCCAGCAAAAACCGGTCATTTCGTTCGAGAAATCGGATTTGATTACCGCGATGCACTGCGGAGTACGGATGAACAAACATGCCTGCGAACTGCTCGAAAACGGCCAGGCGGAAGGTGTCATCCGAACGAATTACAACGGCTTTCCTTGTCAAATCCGTATCGATTGGACCAATCCGGAACTTGGCATCGTCGACTTGAAAACGTGCGACAACCTGACGTGGTTCGAGTCCGATGCCCGGCGTTTTCGGTATCAAAACCAGTTCGCGTTTTATCAAAACGTGCTGGATCAAGTGATCGGTCGGCTGGTCCCGGTCTACGTGATCGCCGTGGAAAAACAGGAGCCGTACCGCTGTGGCGTCTGGCAGGTTTGCAGTGAAACGCTTTTGCAAGCCCGTGCCGAGAACGAAGCGGCGATGGAACGGCTCAAGGTCGCAAGGACTGAAAATCAATGGGCGACCGGTTATGAAGAACTGCGAATTCTCAACCTCATTTAATTTTGGAGACACCATGTCTTTGCTTGACACCATACAAAAGGGGAAGCGTCAGACCCCGCCGCGACTTTTGATTTACGGGATCGAAGGGATCGGCAAATCGACGCTCGCCGCTCAATCACCGAAACCGATTTTTATTTCCACGGAAGATGGCCTCGATCGAATCTCGTGCGATTCCTTCCCGCTGTGTCGTTCGTTCGAGGAGATGATCGGGAACATCCGAACACTCAAGGACGAAAAACACGATTATCAAACGCTTGTGATCGACAGCCTCGATTGGGCCGAAAAACTCATCTTCGCCCACGTTTGCAAGCAGTTCGGCGTCAAGAACATCGAAAAAGCGGACGGCGGTTACGCCAGGGGGTATGAACACGCCCTGACCTGTTGGGATCAGACGATTGACGCCATCCGTCCGCTCCGGGAAGAGAAGGGAATGATCGTGATTCTTTTGGCCCACGCGAAAATCGAGAAACACAACGACCCCGAATCGGCGGAGTTCGACCGGTTTTCCCCGAAACTTCACAAAAAAGCGAACGCGTTGTGGTGCGAGTGGTGCGACGCCATTCTGCTCGCGACCCGGGAATTCGGGGCTGCCAAGGGGGAAAAGATCGGTGGGCAGCGGATTTTGCGCTGTGCTCCCTCGGCGACCTGCAACGCAAAGAACCGCTACAACCTCCCTGAAATCATGCCGCTCCAGTGGGAGCCGCTCATGGAATACTTCGTCAATCAACGCTAATCAACACTTTAACACCATCGCGAACACAATAAAGCAAATCATCAACGAAAAATGGAAAAGCACGAACTCATCGATATCTCCGTGTTGAAATACGATCCCGATTTACAGGTTCGCGTTCGGATCAAAAAAGAAATGATCGACCAGTACGCCGAATGCATGGAGACCGAAGAGGACCTGAAGCACTTTCCTGAAATCGAAGTTTATTTCGACGGTGAATCGTACTGGCTGGCCGATGGACACCACCGTGTGGAAGCGGCCAAAAAGCGAAAGCACACGAGAATTTCGGCGGTTGTTCGTCGCGGCAGTCTCGACGATGCGATTTGGGCCGCCATTCTCGCCAACGCCAAACAGGGTGTCGCCTTGACGAAGGCCGACCGTAAACGCGCGGTGGAAATCGTCGTTAAACGCTGGCCGGAAAAATCCGTTCGATTGATCGCGGAGACAGTCAAGGTGTCGCACATGACCGTCAAACGTATTCGTGATGCCTTTTCAGGTGTAACAAATGTTACACCTGAACGAACGGTCGGCAAGGACGGCAAATCCTATCCCACCAAACAAAAAACAAGAAAGCAACCTAAAAAATCCTCAATATCCAAGCCCGTTCAACAAGAATGTCCCAGCGTCGAAGAAAACCTCATCGAAGAACCGTCGGAACGAAGAACGGAAATCGTTTCTCTTCGCAAAGGCGAAAAGGAACAACAAACCTATTCCTGTGGCGTTCGTTTCGAGCCCGATCCGGACGACGACCATTTCGATTGGATCACGCGTGAGGAACGGGAAGAATTGCGAGTCATGCAGAAAGAGTGTCCCGCCGTCAAACTCGTTCCGCTCATCCGAAACTACACGATCCAGAGCATTCCGGAACACGATCCCGATTATCTCATTTCGTGCTTGTTTTCATTGTTTCAACCGCTTTATCGCAAAAAACTCCTGTACGCTTTCGCCCGGAAAATGTTCGCCCAAGGGGAAGATGACACCGTTCGCGAAGCAATCGTCACACTCAAAGAAGAATTTCAACTGTAATCCATCCAAGAACACCTCCAACCAAGAAAGGGTTATTACCATGTTTACACTACCTACCAATGCGAAGCAGTACCTGAATTGTTTTCTCGTGATTGTTACACCGGATATGGCGAAACAATGGCTCATGATATTCAGAAAGTAATCCCCCCGTCGTAAAGCGAAAGAAACGCAAAAAGGTCTCTCGTAAGCTAAAGTTGGTTTTACAACCACCCCACTTCCACCTACGGAGACCCAAATGCTGTATCTCGCTATCGACCAACAC
>JAVBPO010000047.1:0-28861 GCA_031549565.1 Thermoguttaceae bacterium | reverse complement strand
GGGAAGCGCCCTTGGTCCACGTGACCGGGCTTGACTCATGAAGGATACGTCACGAAGAGCATGAAAGCAAAGAAGTGTGCGGGATGACCAACCTATTCCCGTCCAAAGCCGACTCGCGGCGGAGCCGCTTCCGTCCAATATATGTATTATTGCTGATTTCGCTATTAATGAGATAGGCCGTTCCACCGTAATGCAATATTCCACCCCCCCCAGGCCCTGACGAACCACCGCCGGAATAACTGGTGGCTACATTGCCGGAGACGATGCTATTCTCCAAGACAAAACCGTTGCCGGAATTGTAAGAAATCCCTGCCCCAGTTGCCCACGAACTCCCTCTGTTGGGTTGTGAAGGGGTTACGGAGGTTGTATTGTCACATATTTTTGAATTTTTTATGATTAATTCCGCATTTGCGCTAAAAATCCCACCTCCACCGGCGCTGAAATAAAACGGTCCGTTCGCCTGTGCGTCGTTGCCGCTCAATTCCGAATTATAAATCATTAGTTTTCCATCGGTAGCGCGTATTCCTCCTCCCAAGGCATCGCCGGCGGGATAGGGGGCGTTCAGGAGCACGGAATTTTGCGAAACGATACAATCAGAAAGGGTGAGGATCGAGTTTTTGCTATAAATGCCACCACCGGTTGCAGTATCTCCCGAGGTGATTTTTCCGTTAGTGATTACCACACCCCCGAGGCCGACGGTACTGTTTTGGATGTTGAATATCCGGGACTGCTGATTGGCGTTGATGGTGACTTTTCCGGATCCGAGCGAGACGATCGTCACGCCGCCAGAGTTGGTTGCGTTGATACTGATACTCAGTTCGGTTCCGGCCAATGTGATCGTATTACTCGAACTTGTCGTTCGTAAAACAATCAGATCACTCTTCGCGGAGGAGGCTGCCGAACTGATTGCACCCTGCAAACTCTGCGCCGTCAGGGTGGTCACGTCGATCACATTGTAATCGGACATGTTTGCCGTGATGCCCAGATCGGGGTACATGCCCCGGATCGTACTGAATTCCGCCGCCGTGACGGCGAGCATTTCGCGTTCTTCCAAGGCTTCCATGCGTAAACTGCGGGCGGAGCATCCTTTCATTTTTCCATGTTCGGAAGGAATCGACAACCGATTTTTTCCCAAGAACGATTTCATGATATCACTCCTTATTTTTGAGAGCCTAAAAAAACGAAAACTCGGTGTTTTCGATACAGCCCCCATTTTAGGAAAATCCGAAACAAGATGCAACCGGGCGAGAAAACCTGGGACCGCAGGCATCTTGCCTGCACCTGGGTCAACGGGGCTTCCAGCCCGTCCGCGAAGCGAAAGGACATCCCGCAAACTGTGCCATACCGCCCACTGACAGGCTGGAAGCCCGCGATCCCAGGTGAAAACCCAAGAAATGAAAAAGCCCCGAACATGAGCGCGGGGCTGGTCATGAGGATTAGAGGACAAAAGCCTACTGGGCCGAGCCGCCTTTGGGGAGTTGGGCTTGGTTAAAAATAAACCGTACCGGTTTTCCGGCGTCGATCGTGAAATCGTTTTTCCCGTCGGCTGTGACTACGATTTCCAGTTTCGTCAATCGCGGATCGAAATACTTCGCTTCGATCAAATCGAACCCTTGGGATGTGGGCGGTTTGTCAATGTACTTCTGACGCCACTGGAATCGTTCGAACGGATCTTTCGGTTCCGGGGGAATTTCCACCTTTTCGACGGCTTCCCGTTCGATTTTTCGGACGCAGACTTTGAATTTTCCCGCCGCGACCCCTTTGTATTTACCGTTGGTATAAAAGTCTTTGGCAACGCCGTCGGCGCCTGCCCGGCACGACGCGGACCACTTGGCATCGCCGTCGGCATGGACCAGGGAAACGGAGGCATCGGGGACCGGCTTGCCTTCCTGTTCCACGAGCACGGTGATCGGATAGAGAGGCGGCAGATCCTTCGGTTTGGCTTCGCCGCCGCATCCGAGAAACGGGAGCGAAAGGATGGCGAGGGGCAGGAGAAATAAAAGAGGATGTTTTCGCATGAATATAGGGAAAGTTGTGAGTAGGAAGCGGTTGGCGAAATATTATTCGCCCCGAAGGGGCGGTGATGTCTATAACCGCCGGTGTCAACCGGCGGATTGGGACAACTCAACGACTCTCAGCCCCGAAGGGGCGTGACAGAATCGGAAAATCGCAGAGCAGCAACAGTCACGCCCCTTTGGGGCTTACCGATCTTAGTGAGGGACGTTTCCCCCCGGCTTGCGCCGGGGGTTATAGACATTGCGCCCCGTTGGGGCTTAAGAGCGATGGTGTCATTACTTACGGCAACGATCTGCTTTCGCCGCCGGCGATGGAACCGAAGGCGCCCCAGACGCCGTAGGGGCTGTCGACCGGGGAGCCGCCGTAGTTCGCTTGAATCAAACTGAGGTTACCGCAATCGACCGTATCGGAGACGAACCGAACGCTGCCGTCGAGAAGACCACAGTTCACACCGCCCGTGTGGTTGCTGGTCGCCGTATAAATGCCGAACCACGAGCCGCTCCCCAAGTTATTACCGCGAGCGTCCGTACATGCGGGGTTGTTCGGCGGCATGACGGTATTAAAACCGGTATAGGCGACCATCCCATTCGTCGCTTGCCCGCCCCGAATGTCTTTGATTCCCAGACCCGGCTTAATCGTTCTGCTGCCGCCTTCCGTGAGAACGTTCAATGCACAAGAAGCGTTCGGGTTCAAGTCGGGACAATCGACGTCGGTAATCGCGATCGTCCCTTTGATCATCCTCCCCTGCGTCGCAGTTTGAATCACCGCTTCGGAAAACGCGACA
Organism: Thermoguttaceae bacterium; assembly: GCA_031549565.1. Taxonomy (GTDB): domain Bacteria; phylum Planctomycetota; class Planctomycetia; order Pirellulales; family Thermoguttaceae; genus JAVBSX01. The sequence goes on along the minus strand of JAVBPO010000047.1, from coordinate 26,061 downwards.
GTATTACTGGTTCCATCCGTGATCGCTCCCAAGGAATGCCACTGAAGCTGAGGGAAAGCAGAGCGACCATTGGCTAGCCGGTGCACATCGCTGAGAACAAAAACATTACTGCTACCATCATCACCTTCCGGACGTCCGGTCGTTTCGCCGTTATGGTAAATACTATCGCCGCGGGACGACATGTAGTTCGTCGCCATAACGTCATTGACTCGAAAGCCACCGCCGTCCGAGGGGCAAAGGAGTGTGTTGATTTGGCGCGAAGCCAACCAAGGGTTTCTTGCAACCCATCCCCAGTGATGTCCCCACGGCTCGTCAGGATATTCGGCACGATTGGCCGGAATGTCACTGATAATGAAGTCGTAAGGCGCCATCTGTTCCATGTACGGGCAGAGTTGGAAATGAGCACTCCAGTTACGACAGGCCCAAGCCCAATCAGGGTTCGACCCCCGTTTCGGTCCCTGCGACGCACCGGCGGGGAGAGCGTTGTAGGCGTCGTGATAGTTATGAATCGCGAGGCCGATTTGTTTCAGGTGGTTGCTGCACTGCATGCGTCTTGCCGCTTCGCGGGCCGCTTGCACGGCGGGAAGAAGAAGGGCGATTAAAATACCAATAATCGCGATCACGACGAGAAGCTCAACGAGGGTAAAGCCGCGTTTTCCGGCTTCGCCTCGCGTTTTCATAAAACCATTGTTACGATTAGACATAAAATATCTCCTAACCAAAAGTCGAACAAAAAACAGATTGGGGAAAAACAATTTTCCTCAATAGAACTCAAAGCGACCTTGAGGAATGCCCGAAACGGAAAATCTCCGCAGGACAATCCAAGGCTTTGTTGCTATTATACCTTAAAAGAACGCAGGAATGCAACAAGCGGAAAAAAAATTTTTCCCAAGTTAGCCCCGTCGCCTGCGACGGGCTGCACACGGACAAGATGGTCCCCTCGCCCCCGGATTACCGGGGAGAGGGGACCGGCGTTATGGTCGTTTTCGTTCGCCGAATTCCGTCATGTAGCGGACCACGGCGCACATCGTCCAGAGGAGGTTGACGATGATGAAAGTCAACAGGAAATACGTCGCCCAGGACGAATCGCCGTGTCCGTAGGAATGTCGGCCCATACTGAAGACGAAATTGAAGCCGTACCAGGTCATCACGATCGCGATTCCGCCGAACACCGCCCCGATCGCGACGCCGAACTCGCCGTAAAACCTCGCTTTTCGACCGTGGAGTACGAAAAGGAGTGTCAACAAGGTAATCAGGGCCCAAACTTCCTTGACGTCCCAACTCCAGAACCGGCCCCAGGAATAATCGGCCCAGCGGGCGCCGAGAATCGTTCCGATCATCAACATCCAGACGGCGATTTTCAGCATTTTACGGACGTAAGGAGCAAGGGCATCGCAAAAATGCGGCGGCAACACGACCAGAGACGGCTTGCCGTATTCGACTTTTCGATAATGTCCGAAAATGTAAGCGCCCAGCGAAACCAAGGCAAGCAGCCAAGCGATCAAACCGGACGCGTAGCTGATCACGATCGCGATCACGTGAACCGCGAGCCAGAAATTGCTGCGCAGCACCGCCGCGAGCGGGCGGATGTTCGGATTGAATTCCTTCGGATTGATTTGAGTAACCGCCGCCGCTATGCACACGATCAACGCCCCGACGAGCACGAACGTCTTTCGGTGCAAAATGGAATCCCGGGTTTGGGCCCATTGGAACGCCGCTTCCATGTTCGCGGTCCGGCGAAACGGCCCGTCGCGGAGCGAATCGGCAATGTCTTCCGTCGTCTCCGATTTCGAACGGGACGGAAAAACGAGAAGAACCGGGAGCAAAATGCACGATAAAAACAGCCGGGGAACGAACCAAACGACCGCGCAAATCGAGAAGAACACGACGATCCAATCGATCGGATCGTTCATCGCGAAAGAACGGAGGACGGCGTCGAACAACCCCTGCCCGTCGGAATACTCGTGGTAGGACGCGAACATGACGACGATCAGCGTCAACACGATCAAAACGGACCGCGCCAAGGCGATCATGGATCGATGGAACGCTTCCAGCGAGTTGTAGTGGTTTTCCGCATTAGGCGAATCCTGAAGCGCTTGGGGCACGATTCCTTCGAGTTCCGCAGCAGGAGAAGAAAGGGTGTTCGGTTTGGGATTTCGCTGAAAAATCGCCCTGTACCAAATTGTCCAGGGGTAAGCGGTGAGCGTCCAGCTTTTGGCAAGCGGCGGTCCCAAAAGCGGTTGCAACGTCATCCAAAGTCCCAAACAGGCGGCGATGAACGACATGAGTACGATCGTTTCGAACATGTTGGAAACCGGCGCCCAACCGGAAATGTACGAACGAAGCGCTCCGCCGACGAAAGTGATCGCAATCGCAACGAAAACCGCGAACATTCCGGTCCCGAGGAAAATCTCTTCCGCCAACCGCAAACGTTCGGAAACGCTCCGCAGCGTTTTCACGGTGGTCTCCCCGGGAATTCCGATCGTGTCCAGGGACGGTTCCCGTCCGCGACTGAGCAATTCCACGGGAGTGGACCGATTTCGATTTTTGCCGCTTTTTTTCTCCTTCTTTTTCGATGGGGATTTTTTGTCCTTAGGAGCGTGTTCTTTCCAGCGGCGACACAGTTCCATCACGACGCTGCACGCGAGCAGAAACAGTCCGATTCCGGCGGCGATTCCCATCCAGTAGAACGGATTGAATCGGCTGTACAGATACTCAACGTCGAGCGCACCGGGAACCGGATACGCGGTCTTTCGCAGGATGTCCGCGTCCCTCTGGTCGACCGGGAGCAATTCCTGCCGGATCGGTTCCATCCGGTCGGCGGTTTGTCGTAACGCGTCGGCGAACCGAAGCAGCGCGGAGTTGAATCGGACGGAACGGGACTGTTCCCCTCGATTTCCTCCCTCTTCTCCCGTATAGGCGTCCGACGATTCCTGGAACGCCGTTCGGAGAAGGGCGAAAGAACCGTTCGCTTTTTTCGTTCGTATAAGCTGGTCGATTTTCTCCTGGTCTTCCTTGATCAACCACCCTTCGGGCAGATCGGACGGAAAAGCGGTCGGTCGCTGCAACAGCTTCTTGACCGGTTCGCTGAGCGACGCGACAAGTTCCGTCTCGAAAAGGAGTTCAAGCGTCGTTTCCGGAGCGATATCCCAAGGGCAATCGCGGTCGACGAACCGCCGAATCGTCGGCGATCCTCCCCGGAGAACGAGATTCAACGAGACCCAAGGGGACGTGTCGGGAAGCTCAAACCCGGAGCTGCTCGCGACATCCGGGCGAAGAACATCATCGTAAAGAGCGGGCAAAACGCGGACCGTGCGACCATTCTGGTAGAGCGACAAGATCGCCGCTTCCGCCGCGCGTTTCACAAGAGCGAGGGAAGCGTGAAGCGTAACGGCGTCATCCCGCAAAGCGGCGAGATCCGAAGCGGATCGGGAGGGATTCAAAGGTTTAGAAGCGTACAGGACGCGATACAGGTTTCCTTCCTCCTCAATCGCGCCGTCGGTCAACTTGAGAATCGCGTCGAGCTGCAACTCGATTCTGGCGAGCGAAACGGCTTTCTCCTCCTGCGTCTGGATCTGTCGATTGATTTGGGCAAAGAGCAACGCGAGCGCTTTGAACCGTTCGGAAAAGCCGAGATCGGTCGGATTCGAATTCGCGGTCGACAATTCCCGTTCGATTCCCTGCTGAGTCAGTCGGGTCCAGCTTTGCGACGCCGTGGAAAAACCTTCCTGGACTTTCTTGATCGCGAGGAGGAACGTGTTGGAGAACTCCTGAACGACCGGTTCCGACTGATAGGTTAATGTCCGATAAATTGAAAGCGTACCATGCAGATCGACGGCGATTTTCTCGAATTCGGAGAGCGGGTCCGAACTCGTTTGGTCGGGATTCCCACTTTCCCGAGCGACTCGGGCCGCTTGCATTTGCCGATCCCGGACCCGATCGAGCAGGTCGTTGTAGGCTTTGGAAGCGTCGAGTTGAATCGGAGCGATGTATCGAATCTCCCGAACCGCTTGGTTCAGCCGGGACGCGTCGAGCACATCGGCTCGAAAGAGCACGGCTTTTTCATGCTGAAGAAACGGCAAAAAATCCCAAACGTCCGGCTCGACCAGCCAAGAGTAGAGCAATTCGTACGATTCCAGCGTTCGCTCACCTCGCGGAAAAAGCTCGTCGATCCGTTTTCGAATTCGGGCGGCTTCGGTTGCGGCGAGCTGCGGCTCATATTTGTACTTGAGCCTCAAATCCGATTCGAGGTTCAGCAGCAGGATATGATCGACGACGATCTTCGGCGTCGTCGTTCCGCAGATTTGCGCGACGAGGATCCGTGAAAACGTATTCAGCGGCATGATCCGACCTTCGTCGAACACGGGAAGCGTGCGCCAACTCTCCCAGTTCACCCGCCCGAGCGGTTCTTCGGCACTCCGGGCAAGACCGGGCAAACTTCCGCACAATAGAATCAAGAAAATGAGTGTTTGTCGAAGAGACATCGCCTTAATGGAGAAAGAGAATACAATCGGTAGTCTCCATTATAAGCCGAATCCAAGAAGCCAACAATCCTATAACGAAGGAACAGAACTTTAGCGAACAGAGCGAGAAGCGTAAGCGAGCGTAAAACTTTATCTCCGCACCGTATTGTTGCATTTTGCTATCGTCGTTGCAAGAGGTCGTCGGCGATCATTCCATGAGAGGAAACCTTTTGGCGGCCGAGCGCAGAGATTGACAGGCTTCGACAAACTCATCGCTGAAGCGTCCGTCCAGACTGTGGGGTGATCTTCTCATTCCAATGGAAAGCTCTGAAGAATAAAATCGAAAATTGACACCATACGGCACAAGAGCGATCGTGTAATCCGGGGGATCCATCGTAACATAGGGCGGCATGATATCAGCCCAGTCGGTCACGGCAAATGTTTGAGCGAGTTTTTCTTTCCACTTTTTATCGGGAGTCGAACGAAATGTTGTTTTCGGGCCGCCCTCGGAATACCAGGTATGCTCAATGACGACCAATTCGTGGGAATGCGTGATCAGATCGCGAAGAATTCGTTCCGTTTTGCGACATTCCTCTTCGGACAATTTATAGATATAATTCTGTTGGCAAAGGTCATTGAGCAGCGGATGATGAATGTCGAGCAATTCCGTGATATCCAGTCCGTAGTGCTCTCGAAACCGTCGATTTTTCTCGTCGTGCGCTTGGCAAGCCGTTTCGTATGGATTCGGCTTGGGACGTTTTTGACTCGATTTATCAAATAACCAATAAACCGCGATTCCCAAAAAAACGACAGCGAGACATGCGATGATAATGCGAATATTTTTCATGGAAAAGAGTCTTCAATCAAGGGCGAAATCATCTTTCTACGCTTTGAAAGCTCCGAGTATTTTACCACAAACGGTCAAAAATTCACCTTTTCAAAGCGATCGCAGCGTACGCGGAATGTTGGCGTCGCCAGTGTTAGGATTATGCAGGGGAAACCATATTTTATGAACAAGACAATCTCAGTATCTAAAACCGACGACAAACGAAGACCTTATTTACCTTATTCCGGGTTTCGAATAAGGTAATAAGGTGGTTTATCATCTGTGCTTTTGGCTACTGAGGTTGTTTTTGTCGGACAAAATAAGGTTTCCCGACTAAACCGAACCGGCTAATCAAAAGGCCATTTCTTACCCGTTCGTAATATATCGAGCGAGAAGTGTGCGGGCGAGGCGCCCACACTCCAAAAGGAGAGAACCGCATTACCGCTTACTTCGAGCGCGGCTCTGACTTGAGACCGGCTTTCACGATTCGTTGCAGACGCGTTCCATGATCCAGCGGTTGACGTCCTGAAGCATTTCCGGGGAAATTTCCTGACCGCAAGCGTACTGGCGAACGCAGACCGAAAGGCCGGCGGTGTGAAGCAAACGCAGGTCGGATCTCGCTTCTTCCGGAGAATAGACGGAACTCTCTTTGCCGATCGCGAGCATGGTCGGCAGATTGCGGACTGTATTCCACTGGCGCAAGGGGAGATTTCCTTCCGGAAAACGGCCGCCGAGCGAAACGACGCCGGCGAAATATTGCGGATACTGCATCGCGAGCCGAAACGCCATGGTCCCCCCCGAATCGAAACCGACCAGGAAAACCCGTTCCCGGGCGATGTTGCATTTTTCTTCCGCGGCGGCAATGCATTCGAAGACCTTTTGTTCCGCAAGGGAAATTCCCTCGTCGGTCTGCGGCCAATCGTAAAAGTCTTTGTGGTTCCTCTCTTTTTCCTTTCCCCTAGCTTTTTCCTGGTCCAGCCGGAGCACCAGTTCGGGAACGGCGGTTCGCGTCAACTCCATTTTCCGGTTCTTCAGATACGAAAATTGCTTCGACACCGAAGATTCGACCGGCTCCGCGGCGCGATAGACGCCCTTGGGCGCGATTCCGACGTAATTGCGCATGCTGATCAGCGGCATCATTTTCATGATTTGCCGCTCATCGTTTCCCGGACCGTGCAACCAAATCAGCAGTGGATAAGCGTACCCCGGCTCATAGTGCATCGGCGAAAAAAGAACATGGTCCGCCGACTGGCAGGAAACCCGGGCAAAATCGAGGTGGATTTCCAGCTTTTCCCGGGGAGCTTTTTTTGGTTTCGGTTCGGCCTTGGGAGACTTGGTTTTGGCGGAAACCGAATTTTTGACGACAAGTTGCGAGTCGGACATTATCAAACAGTGTAGGGGGGCGATACGGCCAACGACCACATCGAATTCTATACGAAAAGGTTCCTTCAGTGTTGGAACTGTACCCTATTTTCGGGTTTTTTGTCAATATGAAAAATCGCAGGTCTGCAAGGAAACGCCTTGAATCGGCAGTATCCTTACATTTTACCCATTACGGCAACCAAGTCTTTGACCGCGTCGACGCTTTTGCGAAATTCGACGTCTTCATAGGGGGATAATTTCAGTTCCACGATTTTTTCGACGCCGTTTGCTCCCAAAATGATCGGAACACCGACATAATAACCGCCGACGCCGTATTCGGTTTCGCAAAACGCGGCGCAGGCGATCAGCCGTTTCTTGTCCCGGACGACCGCTTCGACCATCTGCGCCGTTGCCGCGGCGGGAGCGTAGTAAGCACTGCCGGTTTTGAGGAGTGAAACGATTTCCGCACCGCCGTTGCGGGTTCGAGCGACGATTTCCTTCAGCTTTTCCGGCTTGAGAAGTTGGGTAATCGGAATCCCGCCGACCGACGCGCAGCTCAACAGCGGAACCATCGTGTCCCCATGTCCGCCGAGCAGCATTGCGGAAACGTCTTCCACGCTCACACCAAGCTCCATGGCGAGAAACGCACGAAATCGAGCCGAGTCGAGAACGCCGGCTTGGCCGAGAACCCGTTCCCGGGGAAAGCCGGTCACATTCAGCGCCCGCTGACACATGGCGTCGAGCGGATTACTGACGACGATCACAATTGCGTTCGGCGAGGTTGCCCGGATGTTTTCGGCAACGTTTCCGATGATTTTCGCGTTGGTCAGCAGCAGATCGTCGCGGCTCATTCCCGGTTTACGCGGGATCCCGGCAGTGATCACGACCACATCGCTCTCCGCTGTATCCGCGTAATCGCAGGTCCCGAGGATCCGTGAATCGAAGCCCATGATCGGAGACGCCTGAAACAGGTCGAGCGCTTTCCCCTTGGGCATCTCGCCTGTTTCCGGAATGTCGAGCAGCACGATATCGCCCAGCTCCGCCGCCGCACACCAATGCGCCGTCGTCGCGCCGACATTCCCGGCGCCGATAATACTGATTTTGGATCGAAACATGGGGGGAAGAGGATAGAGGATAGAGGATAGACGGCAGACGGCAGACGGCAGACGGCAGACGGCAGACGGCAGACGGCGTTGTTGGATAACTGCTTTTCTGCGTTCTGCTGTCTGCCATCTGCAATCTACTTCAAAATTATATTTGTTCACAAGATCGAGGAAAGGGGGTTTTGTTGATCTTGGAGGCTTGATTACGCGGGTAATCTCAATTCTTTTCCTTGACATCCGGTATAATTTCCGGGACCGGAATAAACTCCCGCTTTTCGTCCTCGTTTTCGGGATCGGATTTTTCCGGCGGCTCCGTGAGGAGGGAAATCGATTGGATCTGAAATCGTACCGGTTGTCTGCGCGAACGGTACCGCCGGAAGAGGATCCACAAAAAAGCGAGAAAGAGAAATGCCGCCGAGGAAACGTAGAATGGTCCGAGCGATCCGTGCGGCGGATTCAAGGTTTCCGGCGGTTCGAACCAGTCGATTTTCGCGCCGATCAAAAGCGGGGCCAATTGCGTCGACGATTTCGATGCTTCCTCTCCCGCTTTCCGATACGCCCAGGTTTTGTAGAAAAAGCCGCAAATTGAAAGCGGAACGACAAAATCGCGTTCCTCCCCGGTCGGCAAGCCCGGCGGAATATCTTTGATGCAAATCATCAGCGGATTTCCCTGGGAATCGTCCGTAAACAGAGCGATTTGATAATAATGGTCGATTCCAAACCGCGACACGATTTCAGGATCGTCGACGTTGATCCGCTCGATTCGCCGGGCATGACCGACCAATCTCACGAGCCGACCCTGCTGCATTTGGGGACGGTTAAAAAGATCGATCACCGAACATTTTTCCGACGGAATTTCGCGATCGATTTTCTCACGGGGAATCCTCGCGGCCGTGGTGAGCAAACGGTAAAACGGCTCCTGGTCCGCGTCAGTGAACTTCAGAGCTTGCAATTGCTCGGAGCCCGGCGGCATCACCGCCAACTGCTCCGGAGAGATCGGGGCGACCGCGTCGAGCAGCGACACGTCCATCCCGTGATCCCCGAGGAGCGTGTGGGGATACCACTGGAGTCGGGGAGCGACGAAAACCGGAAGCGTTTCGCAATGGAGCAAAATTCCCCAAAAACCGCTCCTCTCAGGCGGGTCGAAACGGTGAAAATTATCGGTCTCGTCGAGATTCCAGCCTTTCGGAATCCGCGGCGAAACACAAAACGCGTCGGTTTCGTTCGCGATTTTCAGTTGGAGAACATAAAAATGAGTGAAATTCGGCAGGTTTTTCAGCGGCGTAAAATCGACTTGCCGAACCGACTCCACGGCGACGTTTCGCGAAAAATCGACCACGCTTCCCTGCTCAAGCGAATCGATTTTCGTCGGATCGCTCACGGCTCGCTCCTTGAGCAGGCTTTCGATATGACGTTGCGTAAGACGATTTATGATCTGCAAAAGCGGTTCGCGAGGATAATGAATCGGATCGGCAATCGTTTCAAAATCGTTCCACTCCGAAGCCGTCAAATCGAAAACCGACGAAAGATCGAACTGCCCGGCCCCGAAAGCGGTGGGGAGCAGAAGGAAGAAAAACGGGAAAAAATATTTTGACATTAGGGCTTTGTCCAATCGGTACATTATACTGAGAGTCCTGAAGGGACGCAATGTCTATAACCCCCAGGTGCAGTAAAACTTTGTGGGCATTTCAACAGCACTGCTCCAGTAGGTTTTCCACTATTCGCCGTAAAGAACGGCACACAACGCCGCCATGCGATCCGCATTTCCACGCTCCCACTTCGCACCGGTCTGCTTCAACCTTCGCGGTGTCAAAGATACTGAAATTTTTACACGCCCCTTCCACCTGACCGCTGCCGATCGACATCCCCTGAGCCAAGCGTTCCCGATAATTCATCCGCCCCGAATGAAAAGCCGGATAATTCTCCAACACCCGAAGCAATTCCTTGGGCTGTCGCTCAAAAAAATCATACCCAAACATTCTCCATTTTTTTATTACCACAGAGAGCTCAGAGTTCACAGAGAGTTTGAATTCAGGTATTCTCTGTGTTCTCGACGCTCTCTGCGGTAAAAAAAGCAAATAAAAACAAAAACAGTCAATTAAAGGGTTCGCATTTCCGGGCAGGTGGACGCCTTCGCCTGCCGAATTCACTCCCTCTCGCGCACAATCGCTTGATCGTGAAAGGAGAAAGAAATATACTGGTGTTGGAGACGGCCTGCGCGAGTTTCGTTTGATCGCATTGCCGACAACCTTTGGTTATTATTGGATCGCTCTCATGAAATCGTTTTCTTTGGCTTGCACGTCGTTTTTTTTATTGATGATACCGTTGGAAGCCGCTTCCGTTTCGGAACCGTTCGTGGTCGAAACAGACGCCCAAACCGCTTCGAAATTTCGGGAAATGGAGTATCGGACGGAAATGTGGTACGAATCTTCCTTTTGGCAGGGGGACGGCGCTTGGTGTCGGGTCGGAAAGAATTGGCAGCATTCCGGCGCCGGAGGGGAGTCCGTCCGAACTTTTCTCGCGCCGAACGATGGTCGAATCCACATCGCGGGAAATGTTCGCAAAGCACACCTCGACGGCGACGGTGTCATCGCTTCGATTTTGCACGACGAAAAGGAAATCTGGCACAAGGAACTCGACGGGAAAGACGCGGTCGGTTTCAACCACGATCTTTCGCTGGATGTGAAGCAAGGAGATCGGATCCGGTTCGTCGTTCATCGCCGCGGCGAGATTTCGTGCGACACCACCTACTGGGACCCGGCAATCACGGACCCGTCCGGCGAGACCTTCGTCGCTTCGCAGGGGTTTTCCGACAAACAAGGTCGGGGAAACTGGCGTTACGAAACGACTTCCCCGCCGGAAACGCCGCAGCGGCCGACCGTCCGTATGACGTTGACCGAAGAGGAATACCATAGCATCACCGAGAAATTGCCGAACGTTCCCGATTTCGAGATGATGCCGCTGATCCTGGCCGAGTGGGTATGGGACGACCGGGATTTGAATGATCTGCCCGGCTCGATTCGCGAACATCTCGACCGAATGGAACCTCTCTTCGACCTTCGCGAACCGACGGAGGATGTACGCTTGATCTTTCGGGAGATGCGAAAAGAATCTGAAAAGCCGGACCGGACCATGACGCAGTACAAACACCTGTACTTGCGAACACGGCTGCTCAAACGGTCGATTCTTTTCTCCGACCCGCGGGCTCGATTTGGCGAATTACTGTTCGTCAAGTGCCGTCCGACGGCCTACAGTCATTTGGTCGGGCAATACTTCGGCTGGAATCAACGGCCCGGCGGCGGACTTTACGTACTGGAACGACCGGGCTGTTCGCTGCGACACCGCGACTTGATTCACGATGCGCTCCCGCCGGGCCACGTGTTGGAGCCGCGTCTTTCGTATGACGCCAAAAGGGTCGCTTTTTCCCATGTCGCCGTTCCCGAAAACCGCATTCCCTGGGAAACGCTGCCGGTTAACGAGCAAGGCGGTTTGGACCACTATTACCATCTCTATGAAATGCAACTCGACGGGACCGGTCTGCGAGGTTTGACGAACGACCGATACGACGATATGATGCCGGAATACCTCCCCGACGGCGGGTTGGCGTTCGTTTCGACCCGTCGAAAATCGTATTCCCGCTGCTTCGGGCCGCAGTTCGGCAAGCGTTGGCATTCGTACACACTTTTTCGGATGAATGCCGACACCACCGGCAATCTCGCGACGGATCGATTGACGCAGCTTTCGTTCAACGACGTCAGCGAATGGTTTCCGGCGATGAGTCCGTCGGGAACGCTGCTTTTCGCCCGCTGGGATTACATCGACCGTGACGCCGTGACACACCAGAATCTCTGGGCAATGCGTCCGGACGGTACCAATCCGGTCGCCGTTTGGGGGAACGCCGTTGCGAAACCGCACTGCACCTTTCAAGCCAAGGCGATTCCCGATTCCAATAAAATCGTCTTCATCGCTTCGGCGCACCATTCGATCACGGCGGGGCCGGTTTGCGTACTCGATCCGTCCGTGGACGCCAATTCGCTTGACGCCATCCGCCGGATCACGCCGGGCCCGTTTCCCGAAGCGGAAAGTTGGGATGTGCCGGAATACTACAACTCCCCCTGGCCGCTCGGTGAAGATCTCTTCCTGGTTGCTTACAGCCGCGATCGTTTGATATTCGAACCGACGCCGAACAAAGATAACGCCCTGGGACTTTATTTGATGGACGACCGGGGAAACCGCGAAGTGATCTACCGCGATCCGCAGATCGGTTCCACGTGTCCGCTCCCGATCGCTCCACGCCCGATTCCGCTTTCGATTTCCCCGACGTTTGACGCCGAACTGGCCGTCGAAGGTTTGGGCGAAATGAGCATTGCCGACGTGTACGAAGGGTTGGGAGAGGCATCACCCGGATCGCTCAAGCAGTTGCGGGTCGTACAAATATTTCCGAAATCGACGTACGTCGCGAACGAACCTCGCATCGGCGTCGCGGGGGAAGAGAACACCCGGGCCGTGCTCGGCGTCGTCCCGATCGAGGAAGACGGGTCGGTTCGATTCCTGCTCCCCGCCGGGAAACCGGTCCTTTTCCAGGTTCTCGACGAAAACGGTTTCGCGTATCAAACCATGCGGTCGACAACCTCGGTGATGCCGGGGGAACAGGTCTCCTGTGTCGGGTGTCACGAAGATCGCATGGCCGCAGCGAGCCGGCCCGTCTCCCAGCCGATCGCGTTTTCCAAACCGGCTTCGCGATTAATCGCGACTCCCGAGTCCGGTCGCCCGTTCGGTTTCGTGGAGACGGTTCAACCGATTCTCGACGCCCATTGCGTCCGGTGTCACGGCGGCGAAAAATCCGAAGGAAACCTCGATCTGTCGCGACGTTTCGAAGAAAACGGTTACACGGTTTCCTATCGTTCGCTTTGCGAAAACGCCGAATGGGTTCCCCATTTCGCGGAGCGCAACCAAATACAACAAACGGCCCCGGGCGGTCGGATCGGAGCACGGGGGAGCGAACTGATCCGGCTTTTGCGACAAGGACACGAAGGGGTCGAATTGTCGGCGGAGGAAATCCGTTTGCTGGGAACCTGGCTCGACTTAAACGCCGTCTTTTACGGTGATTACGACCCCGCTTTGATTCCCCACCAACGAAAAGGCGAACCGATTCCGATGCCCGAAAGGCAGTGAGAGCATTTCAATTTTTCAAAATCGCTTCCACGCTCATTTCAAGAGTCGGGTCTTCCTCACAATGGATTTTTCGTGTCATGATTCGATAATCACGGCCGTTTGTCTGTATCTTTTTCTTCGTTTCCGTCAACGGGAAAGAGAGAACCGCTTCTTCTCCCGGCGGAATTGTCGTGCGTTTGACCTCGTCGGATCCTTGCAGCCCGAAGGTTAATGGTCGCTTGGCGTGATTGTGGATCACGAGTCGAAGGTCGATCGGATTTTCGTTCTCCGAATCCAGGCAATACGGTTCGAACCTCGCCCAAACGGGATCGACGCCGAAACCCGCCCCTTCGTACGGAAAAAGATCGTCGAGCAACTCACGACGGTTTTTCAAAGCAGAGACCATTTGGTCGATCCGGTCGTCCTCGAAATCGAACATCGGCTCGACGTGTTGGTTGATCAAGTAGGGACGCGGCGTCATGTTACGATAAATGTCGAGACAATGGAGATAGCCCTCGTCGTCGCCCGGAAAGTTGCGATTCCATAAGCAATAATCGTCGATCCCTGTCGGGGTAAACGAGTCGCCGACAAACAGGATCGGGCGGTCTTCATCGTTTTTAGCGACAAGCAAGGCGTCATGATAAATCGCTTGGCCGGGAAAGTGCATCGCGGTCAAAGTAAATTCGTGCCAGGTCCATGTTTTTCGCGTGTCGATGTTTTTTATCGACACGGGAGCGACGCACGGCATCCGAAACGATTCCGGATGCTCGAGGATCGGCCGTGACACCTCGCTGCAATGAATCGGGCAGTCGAAACGCTCGGCGACCAAGGCCATTCCCGGAACGTGATCGTGGTGGTAGTGCGTGATGAACCCGGCTTCGACCGTTTTGAATTTTTCTTTTTCGATCAGCGTAAGAATATTTTGAAATTCGTTGGGACCGTTACAATCGACGACCAGAGCCGCTCCGGTCCGGGAAACAAGTATCCGGGTCGTGGAAAACTCCAGGATCCAAGGCGGAAGATCATAAGTTTTCGATCGCTGCAAACGAGAAATCTCGGCGGCGTCAAGGTTTGCCTGCCCCAATACTTTCCTCGCGCTTTGCGTCATTGTTTCATCGCCGAAGTACCACCAAAGCGCATTGGCGAACAAGTAATTTTTGTAGACTTCTCTCAGTTTCGTGATCAAGCAATCAATCGCTTCGGTAGGGCGTTCAATCCAAGGGCCGCGTGCGGGCACCAGAAGATCAGGTTTCAGATCGCGTATTTTTTCCAGGCTTTCGATTAATGGGACGGCTCGAGCCATGTAGCCGTGATACCCGTCGATATTCACACCCTCAAAAGTGTCCTGGAGATCGTAAAGATTCGTCAGGCGACCGTCGCCGTAAATCAGGTTTCCGCAAAACACGATCCGCTTCCCTTGAATATCGGCGTAATAGGAAACGCTCCCGCGAGTCACACCAGGGGTGTCAAGGACATAAATCTCATGAGAGGGCGTGGCGAGAACGTCTCTTTCCCGAACCCCGATCGCACGGGGCGAGTTGTCATTTCGATTTTCTATCGGCTCTTGAGACGCCCACGGTTCGGTCGGGACCATGGAAACGGGATTGGTTTCGTAAAACCGTCCCTGTTCGACAAATTCGTCCCAATAAGTTCCGAGGGGATTCGTGATCAGCGGCAATTCCTTGTTTCCGATACAATAGATTTGGGGGGGCGTCACGATTCCGAGAGCGTCGCGACGAAAATCGCACAAAAGCTGCATGACGCTGCCGTCACGACTCGTCGCTTGGACGATGTTATGGTCCCCCACCTTGATCACGGAGAGACTTTCGGAAAGTTCGATCTGTTCGGCATGAAGAGGGATCGTGACACAACATAACAGAATCAGGGCTGGTGATAATACTCTTTTTGACCAAGTCACCAGCCGCACCGACACAGTCGTTCGGAGAGGCGTTCGCTTCCGCTGATCGTTTGCTTTGAGAAAACAACTCAAGATGTTTGAAATCAGTAGCATTGGATCACTATGAGGAGTCATTCTCGGTCATCAAGGTGAACAATGACCGAAATATCGTCGGTATTTGACGCAGATTTTGGATCAACCGCCGGCAACATTCGCTTGATAAAGTGCAACGTATTTTTAAGTGCCGTTTTCGCAACGCGAACCGGATCAAGCAAAACGGTATAAACCAATCGACGCAATGCCGAAATGTATTTCTTGTCGGAGAAATCGCACAGTGAATAATGGTACTCAATGACCGCTTTGCGTTTGCGAATCCAACTGATCGAATAAGGCCAGCGTTTGATTGCTTTATGCATCGTTCTTTCTGACGATTGAATCGCGTTTCGTTTTGCTCTCACGGAGCGTCCTTCATGCTCCCGCAAACAAGCTCCGGCCCCTTCGAGGATAGGAATTCTAAATCCGTTTTCAAAGACACGCAAGAAAAAATCATAATCCTCTGAAAGGATGTCTTTCGGATCGAACATTCCGCCAACCTTATCAAAAAGTTCTTTGCGCAACATCACGACGTCAAATTGATAATAGATACTGCGGAGATAAGAACGATGCTGAACTTCACCCCCGTCCGGATAGTGCGCAATCCATTTTTGATTAATGCTCGAATCAAAAAAATAGAGTTGGTCGATCACGATGTGTTCTTCCGGATGGCTTTGCAAAAAGTCATAGCAACGCTGCAAATGGCCGGGCAGAAAAACATCGTCGGAATCGAGAAACGCCAGGTAAGGATACTTGGCAACAACAATAGCGCGATTGCGGGTTGTACCGCACCCCTGGTCTTGGCATCCTTTCGGCTTATCGAGCCAACGAACGGAGTCGCCGAAAGAAAGGGCGATGGTCTTGCTTCGATCATTGGAACCATCATCGGCACAGACGATCTCGACGGGGAAATCCGTTTTTTGGTCAATAATACTTTGTAGGCATTCCGCCAGGTACTTTTCACGATTATACGTAGGAACGATGACAGAAACGCCCGGCTTCATAGATTACCCCATTTGTTGTAGAGATGTGTCAGTTTTTCCGCAGCAAGTTTTACGTCAAATCGCTGTTGCGCCTCCGCTTCAAAGGCTTTCGCCTGTTCCGTAAACGGATGACTGATAAATTTTTCGATGGCGTCGGCGAGGGCGAGAGAATTCTCTTTCGGCGGCATGACGGAAGGAGTGTCATGCAATACTTCACGGAGCCCGATCGCGTCGGAGCCGATCACCGGCACGCCGAGAACCATCGCTTCCATCGGAAGAATCGGACATGCTTCCCAAAGAGACGGCATCACCAGAAGATTCATTTGCGACATCAGTGGAGCAATATCGGCCACCGGTTCGACGAAATGGACCATCCGCGCGACTTCGGGCCGTTCGGCTACGGATTGAATCGTTTCGTCACGGAAACCATGAGCGTCTTTCGTCGCGATCAAACGGAAACGGTCGTGTCCGCAACCCCGCCGGGCAAGTTCGGACAAAGCCTCCAAAAGATATTTGAAACCTTTTTGCGGCATAAATCGTCCAAAAAAACCTCCCAGCACAACATGGTCGTTGATTCCCAACTCTTGGCGGATTCCGGATACTCCCGACTGACGAAAGTTGTCGCGGGACTCCAACAACCCCTTGACGTTGACACCATTGGAAATCACTTCGATTCGACACGGTCCTTTTTTCCAGCGGGGAAAATGCGACAAGTGGTTTTCCGAGCAATCGTGCGATACGGGAATGATTACGGATGCACGTTTTGTAAAGAATTCGCTGATTCTTTTTTTGAGCCATTTCAGCTTTCCGGGAACGTCGTTTTGCGGAACGATGACATCATGAAGCGTGATCAAATGGGGAATCTTCGCAAAATAATTCCCGATCGCCGCTTCGGTGCCGGCTCTTAATCCCTGGGAGTGAATCAGTTGAAATCGGTTTGTTTTCAATGCGGAATGGATTGCACGCCACATCGACTCCCCCTTGGAGAAGGAGAGAAACTCCGTCTCCGGGCAATCGCTCCAGTCCGAACGAAAGGTTTCCAAAGCGTTTCCAGCGGGCGCAAGAAACGTAAAGTGGAAGCCGGCCCGTTCAATCGGCTTGAAATTGTAGAGCATATAAGTTCGAATCCCCCCCAACGGGTTGGAAACGGGAACCAAGACTCTTTTAGGACTGGAAGTTGGCATAGGATTACCTGAATATCACTGTCAAGCGGCTTGGGGGCGGTAAATATCGGAGCGTCGTCGTAAAGACGCCAAGTTCATGGCGTCAACGCGATTTCGTAGAAAGGCGATCGCTATCGCTTGAAACGCGGCAAACCAGACCCAATTGAACCGGTAGGCATTATGCCCCCCCCAACCATTAATCAACAGTAGCATTATCCCCACCGTTGCCGCCAATGAAATACGATACAGGTAGAGAACATCCTTTCCGCCGTATTTTCGTTCCGTCAAATTTTTATAATGTCTTCCCGCTTCAAAGTGGTTTAAGAAAACGGAAAACACCAGAAACGAATAAGCCACGACGCCGGGAAATCCAAGGTCCCCCATGACCTGACCGAAGAAGTTGTGATATTCAAATCCCCCCTGCTTAGGAACATATCGCCCCGTCCCGGGACCGACTCCCAAGGGGTTGTCCAGCATGACCTCCATACCGACCCAAAAACCTTCTCCTCGCTGTCCCCAAACGGAATCTCCCTGTTCTCCGTAAACATGGTCCGTACGATACTCCCCGTAAAACAAGGAGGAAATTCGCAGCTTACTGGATTCCGGAAGAATCGTCCAAACGAAAGGAGAGCAGACCAACAGCAGCACCAAGACCCGGACCTTGTATTTGGTCAGACAGACGCCGAGCGCGAGAATTATCATAAATATCACAAAGCCGCTGCGTGAGCCTGTCAAAAAAACACACCAGGCCGATAAAAGAAAATAGCCCAAAAAAAGAAATTTGCACCACAACTTATTCCAGTACGTCATCGCCGGTAAAATAAACGGCAATGTATAACAGATCGAAGAGGCGAAAGAGTTCGCGTACCCTAAAGTACTATCCACGCCGATCATACGCTTGATCTGGGCGTCATAGGTGTATCGTCCGCACAGATATTCACGATAGGAGTGCACCATGTAAAGCCCGAAACAGACGATAAAAGCCGTGACGAGAATTCGGAGATCCTTTTCCGTCTTGACGCTCGTCATGATCAAAAGAAAGAAAACGAATATTTTGAACCAGTTTTCCGTTTCGAGATTCTCGCCGAGCCCCATGTAGGGGCTGATCAACGTCGCGAACAGGATCGAAAACGCAATCAGCAAAATCGCGCCGCTGCTTCGATTGTTCGTCCAGGTTTTCGCCGAAAAGGAGAACCACGCGATGAGAGTGAAGATCATGTAAACCCGCTCAACACGGATCGTGGCAAGAATCGGCCATATCTCGAATGGCCGATGCATGAATAACCACATGTATCCGACGAGAATCCAAATCATGATTCAAAGCGGAATGCGAGCGACCGCGAAAAATTATTCTTCTTCCTCTTCCAGTTCCGCGGAAGCGATAATCTGTTGCTGAACGTTGCCCGGGACAATGTCGTAATGGGAAAACTCAATACCGTAACTCCCTTGACCGCCGGTCATACTCGCGAGCGTTCGGCTGTAAGTCATCACTTCCGCGAGCGGCACCTCCGCGACGATCGTTTGCATGCCGCCACCGGCAGACTCCATACTCAGCGGCCGTCCACGCCGGGTCGGAAGGTCGCTGTTGATGTCCCCGACGTTCGCCATCGGAACCGTCACGCTCATCTTCACGATCGGCTCAAGCAGGGCCGGTTTCGCCTGGAGGAACACGGTTTTGAACGCCATCGAACCGGCTGTACGGAACGCGTGTTCGTTGGAGTCGACGTCGTGGTACTTACCGTGGAACAGCTCGACGCAAACATCCTGAACCTGATACCCGGCGATCACGCCCTTGATCATACGCTCCTTGAAACCTTTTTCAATCGCCGGGAAAAAGTTCGACGGGATCACACCGCCGACGATCGCGTCGACCCAAAGGAAGTTGTTCGCCGGATCGAAATGAAAATCCTTCATCGACGGAAACATTTCCTTATTCGACGCGAATGTTTCCGGGTCGGTTCCTTTCGGGAACGGGTACATGCGAATGTGAACTTCGCCGAACTGTCCGGCGCCGCCGGATTGCTTCTTATGGCGGTACATCCCTTCCGTTCTCGGAGCTTGGATCGTTTCCCGATAGGCGATTTTCGGCTCTTTCGTATCGAGTTCGACTTTATCACGCCGTTTGAGCCGTTCACGAACCACGGTCAAATGGAGTTCGCTCATCCCCGTGATCACGAGTTGCTTCGTCTGGTCGTTGCGTTCGCACAGGAACGTCGGATCTTCCTGCGTGATTTTCGCCAAAGCACCGGACAGTTTCGCTTCGTCGCCACGGCTTTTCGGGGCGGCGGCCAAGCCGACCATCGGCGTCGGGAACGGAAAATGTCCCATCGTGCAATCGCCGATCGTCGTGCAAGTTTCCAGTTCTTCCAATTTCGCGACGGCGACGATCATCCCCGGCGTCGCTTCGTCGACCGGCGAGGTTTCGTTCGCTTGCATCTCGAAAAGCTGCGCGATTTTTATTCCGCGTCGGGACGTACTGGCCGCGATTTGCATGCCGTTTTTAAGTGTTCCGCTATAGACGCGAATGAAACTCAATTTCTGCACGAACGGGTCGATGCGGGTCTTGAAAACCTGAGCGATCACCGGTCCGGCGGGGTCGGCCTTGATTTCGATTTCTTCGTCCTGCGCGTTTTTCGCTTTCCGCTCGATCGCGTTCGGGGCGAGTCCGCAAAGGGCGAGGGCATCGAGCATTTCGTGGAGTCCGACTTTCGTTTTGCCGGAAACACAGACGATAGGAATGAGCGTTCCGTCGAGAATCGCGCGGCTCATCAACACCTTCAGTTCTTCGTCGTTCGGCGGAGTTCCTTCGAGGTACTTTTCCATCGCGGCTTCGTCGACGGTCACGATCGTTTCGATCAAACTTTCGTGGATCTCCTTCGGGTCAATCAGCGCTCCCGCGGTATCCTCGGGCAAGTTGAGCGTACTGACGACCCCTTTGAATCCGCTGCCGTGTCCGATCGGGACGTTGATCGGGACGCATTCGGCGCCGAACACGTCTTTGATCGTATCGAGCAGTTTCTCGAAATCGATGTTGTCGGCGTCCATCTTGTTGATCACGATGATTCGACCGAGTCCGGCAATTTTCGCTTCGGCGAAAACGCGGCGGGTGTTCACTTCGATCCCGGACTGCGCATTAATCACGATTGCGGCGGAATCAACGCCCCAGAGCGCACCGATCGTTTGTCCGATAAAATCGGGATAACCGGGCGTGTCGATGACATTGAAGTGAATTCCGTTGCGGTCGAAATGAATGACGCTCGCTTCAATCGTGTATTTATGGGCTTTCTCCTCTTCGTCAAAGTCGCAAATACTGGTCCCTTCGTCGACGCTCGCCGGACGTTTGACCAAACCGAGATCGTTCAATATCGTATCGGCCAAGGTTGTCTTACCAGAACCTCCATGTCCGCACAATGCAATATTTCGAATCGATTCGATTGGGTACTTCGCCATTTCTTGATTTCCTTCTTGTCTGACAATAATGATGGGGATTGAAGGGATACCGCCCGAAAATGGGGACCACCCCACTCTCGTAATAAAGCAATCGGTCTTTTATACAGGATTTATTCCGTGTCGGCAATGGACCCGAGGATTTTCAAGAAAAGTGAAAAAGGTAAGTAAATACTTGTACTGTATAATGAAGTGTGTTGAAAAGTCTCTGTACGAGTTCTGGATCCGGCTTGGTATTAGAGCAATCAGAGCCGCGCACGGAGTAAGCGGTATTGCTGTCCGCCCAATGTAGAACGCAGCTAGAATATCCACACGAACACCGCTTACTTCGTTCGCGGCTCTGATTCTTGCGTAATAGCAAATGAAGAACTGCTGCAAAATGATGCACCCTGCTGCAAATTGATGCATTATTTTGCATCTTCATATAAATGGAAATGATCGAATGCCCCTTATTTTCCGGGACAAAAAATTATTTTCGCTATTGGCGCAGGACTTGCTCTTATATTCTACCACTTCAGCCGATGGAAAAGGACGGCTGGGGCAACCAGCTTGGCCGAATTCGATTTTTTCAGTTAAGAAAAGGATCGAGGACATTTTTACTGACGGAATATTGGAGAGTTAGTTACTGTTTCAGTTTTGCAATCGGGCTTTGTTTGTTTTTTCCCTTTCGACCGATTGAAACTCCGGAAATTGTCTCTAAATCCCACTGCCGAACGTAAAGGGCCTCGCCGGTTGATCACTCAAACGCTTTTAAAGCAAAATTCTCATCACTTCAAAGAAAGGATAAAATTATGAGAAAAATGTTACTCGCCGCGGTGTTCGTCTTCAGCGGCCAACTGGTGATGGCAGGCCTCACGGATTCGCAAAAAGCAGCTTTTTATGCGGCTAATCAAAATTCGGGGACTTTGCGGATCAACGATGATAATAATGTTGCTGCGTCAAATTATGCAAAAAACGACACTATTCCCAAAGGTACTACGTTTACGCTTACGCAAAACCAATGGAGCAATCTGAATAGCAACGACAGTAAGAATATTTTCTACACAAGGACAGGCAGTTGGAATAATTACACATACCACTGTACGGTTAATAATGATTTCAAAATCCAAACCGATTCACTTGGTACCGTTCTGGGAAGCCAGAATATTTACAAAGACAGTGGTCAGCGTGAGAAAGTCTACACGCTGTTCAACAAGTATTTTGAACTGACCGGCAATGCTGCTTATACGAGCTCGGACGAACTGTACCAACACAGAGGAGTAAAAACCCCCGATGGCAAGCTGGGAGATGTCACTTGGATTTCCACGGGAGATTCCACCTTTTACGCATCCGCTTTGAGTGCGGGAAACCAGAATACCCTTTCCATTGTCGATCCGGGAACGAAAAACACGATCGGCGGACTGAAGTGGGAATTTGGAAGCGGTGAAAACCAGATTTTAGGCGGCGGAAAATCCGGCCAAGAGCTCGGAATCGGCAGTACGGAATTCGAATGGAAACTTACTTCCACGGCCGGCACTGGAAATAATGCCAAGAGTACCGATTGGTTTTCCAATACAGACAATAATCTTGACAAAATGATCCACATGATCGTGATGGACGTTTCCGACTTGATGCTGGACATGTTGGCCGGCAAAAACAACTGGGTGCTTGGAGACGATTATTCGTACCTGATTGACGGCAAAGATGGAAATTTCATTTGGGACGCCGAGGGTGAAATATGGAACGAGTATTTTGCTTACATGACATGCTGGGAAGACACTTCCGGTAAGGATACAGGCTGCGACTTTGACTATCAGGACATGGTTGCGATCATCTCCTACATTAAACCGGTCTATGTCCACCCGGTGACACCTCCTGGTGATGGTGATGCTGGGGCTTCTGGTGGCACGACCCCCGAACCGGCCACGATGCTGTTGATCGGCTTGGGCATGGCGGGAGCGGGTTTTGCGGCTCGTCGTCGTAAGATCAGTTGAACCGGCACGTCACGTGACCTCACGTAACCGGGTTTATCAAGAAACTCTTGGCGGGAAACTACTCGCCGGGAGTTTTTTTGTTGCGCCGATTTCGCCGCGACGCTTGGTCCACGAATCGCGACTTATCGTTTGCGGCGGTGTTTTTTTGCGTCGTGGTCCAGTTGCTGTTTCCATTCGGCCAGCAGTTTCAACGCGTCGATCGGCGTCAGTTGGTTCATGTCGGTTTGACGGATTTCCTCAATGATCGGATGATCCTCCGGACCGAAAAGCGAAAACTGCACCTGTCCGCCAGAGGTCTGTTTCACGAACGTATCCGGTTGATGCTCCGTCACGCCAAGCGGTTCCAGGTGATGCGACGTCGCGTCGACGTGCGTCTTTTCCAGGTCGGCGAGGATTTCCCGGGCGCGAACGACCACCTCTTTCGGAACTCCCGCGAGCCGGGCGACGTGAATTCCGTAACTCTTGTCCGCCGCGCCGGGCACGATTTTGTGCAGAAACGCAATCTCGTCGTTCCACTCCCGGACCGCGACGTTCAGGTTCGAAATCCCCTCGAACGTGTCCGCCAAGTCGGTCAGTTCATGGTAATGCGTCGCGAAAAACGTCCGACACTTCACGTAATCGTGCAAATATTCCGTGATCGCCCAGGCCAGCGAAATGCCGTCGTAGGTACTCGTTCCGCGTCCGATTTCGTCGAGGATCACGAGCGAATTCCTTGACGCCATGTTCAGGATCCTCGCCGTTTCGGTCATTTCGACCATGAACGTGCTTTGGCCCCGGGAAATTTCGTCGCTCGCTCCGACCCGGGCGAAAATCCGGTCCGCGATCCCGATCGTCGCTTCCTTGGCCGGGATGAAACTGCCGATCTGCGCCATGAGCGTCAACAGCGCGACCTGCCGGATGAACGTGCTTTTCCCCGCCATGTTCGGGCCGGTAATCAGTTGTATGACGCCATGCATCGCGTCGATCCGGGCGTCGTTGGGAACGAACGTTCCCGATTGCTCCGACGTCTCCAAAACCGGATGCTTGCCGTCGAAAATCAGCAGGATCGGCTCTTCGACCATCCGCGGTCGGCAGTAGTTGCGATCCCGGGCCAAAGTCGCCAAGGCGGCCAACACGTCCAGATGCGACAAGGCGTGAGCGGTCCGCTGGATCGGGACTTTCATTTCCGCAATTGCGTCGCGGAGTTCGTCGAAAATCTGGGACTCCAGTTCGTTAGCCCGCTCGCCCGCGGTCAGGACTTTTTCTTCGTACTCTTTCAGCTCCGGCGTGATATACCGTTCCGCGTTTTTAAGCGTCTGCTTGCGAAAATAGTCGTCGGGAACCTTGTCGGCATGCGTGTTCGAGATTTCAATGTAATATCCGAACACCCGATTGTAGCTGATTTTCAAGCTCGGAATCCCGGTCTGCCGAGCCTGTTCGTACTGATATTCGGCGATCCACTGTTTTCCGCCGGCCTGCAAATCGCGAAGGTGGTCCAGTTCTTCGTGGAATCCGGCGCGAATGAAATTTCCCTCCTTGCTGTTGATCGGGCAGTCTTCGACCAAAGCCCGACCGAGCCGCTCCGCCAGTTCTTCGCAAGGATTGATGAAATCATGCAACGATTTCAAAAGGATCGACGTCAAACCGGCAAGTTTCTCGCGGAAAAGCGGCAAACCCCGAAGCGTTCGCCCGATTTGCGCAACATCGCGGGGCCCGGCTCGACCTTGCAGCACCCGGGTCAAAAGTCGCTGCAAATCGGCAACCCGGCGGAGTTGATCACGGAGGTCCCGGGTGATGTCGTCGTTGTTGAGCAGTTCGGAAACCGCGTCTTGTCGCACGACGATCTCCTTGAGCCGGGTCAGCGGATTGGCAACCCATTCGCCGAGCAACCGGCTCCCCATCGACGTCATACACTTGTCGAGCACATACAGGAGCGACCCTTCCCGACGGCGGTTGCGGAGCGTTTCGGTAATCTCCAGGCTACGGCGCGATGCTTCGTCGATTTCCAGTTGGCCGCCGCTTCGATAGGGGGTTAGCGAATCGACTTGGGCGAGCTGTCCTTTTTGCGTTTCGGCCAGGTAATCGAGAATCGCTCCGGCGGCCCGGATCGCGGGATCGTCGGACGCGTCTTCGGCGAACCCGAACCCTTCGAGCGTCGCCGTTTTGAATTGGCGCAACAACGAGTCTTTCGCGGTTCGCAGTCCGAACGCCCACGCCGGACGTTTGGTGAACATGATCCGCTCCCGAAGCGTTTCCGGAACGATATTGTCCGCCGATTCGAGAATCAAACATTCGGTTGGCCCGATCCGTGCGAGTTGATCGTACAGTTCGCTTTTCGGAAACGTCCCGGCCCAGAAACCGCCGGTCGAAAGCTCGATCCAGGCAAGCCCGAGGATCGCGCCGTCGCCGTCCTCTTCCGGCGGCAGGATCGCGGCGAGGTAGTTGCACTGCTTCGGATCGAGCAGCGCTTCTTCGGTGATCGTGCCGGGAGTGACGACGCGTACGATTTCCCGTTTGACGATTTGTCCGGCGGCGACTTTCTTCGGATCTTCAACCTGCTCGCAAACGGCGGCGCGGTATCCGGCGGAAATGAGTTTGCCGATGTAAGAATCAAGCTGATGGTGTGGAAACCCGGCCATCGGCATCGCGTTGGCCCCTTTGTCGCGGGACGTGAGCGCCAGCCCGAGCACCTGGGCGGCGGTTTTCGCGTCTTCGTCGAACAGTTCGTAGAAGTCCCCCATGCGAAACAGCAGCAGCGCACCGGGACACGCCGCTTTCGCTTCGAAATACTGCTTGAGCATCGGGGTCAGTTCGGGAGTGGACATGCCCGAAAATCCTACCAAAATTTCCCGATCCGCCAAGTGTACGAGGGAAATTCACACCGCGTTTGTTTCGTGAAACGTCGCTGTTCGAATCAGAGCCGCACACGCAGTAAGCGGTGTTCGAGTCGACCGTGTCGTCACGTTTTCATTGTGTGAACCACAATACCGCTTACTTCATGCGCGGCTCTGATTAACGCAATAGGTCGGAGATAAGGGGTCGGGAGCCAGTGTTGGGATTACGAGAGGAAACCTTATTTTATAGAACAATACAACCTCAGTAGCCGAAAATCGACGTAAAAAGAGACCTCATTACCTTATTCCGGGTTTTTAAGAAGGTAATAAGGTTGGTTTATTATCCGAACTTTGGCTACTGAGGTTGTTTTGTCATACAAAATAAGGTGAAAATAAGGTTTTCTGACCAGGCTGAATCGGTTAATCAAAAAGACCATTTTCAACCCGTTCACAGTATCGCTGTTGCGTGAAATTTTCTTCGATGCAAAAGTTCAACTTGTCCTGAGCCACGGTTTCACTGCCGTTAACTCCGCCTATTTTGCGGCAATATTTACTCCCCCGACCCCTTTTTTCCCCTTGACCTTGGAATGATAATCGCATGCAATAATCTCGATTCGGCGGCCCAATTCGGTCAGCTTTTCGTCAATTGGACGGAAGCGGCTCCGCCGCGAGTCGGCTTTGGACGGGAATAGGTTGGTCATCCCGCACACTTCTTTGCTTTCATGCTCTTCGTGACGTATCCTTCATGAGTCAAGCCCGGTCACGTGGACCAAGGGCGCTTCCC
>JAVBPO010000147.1:0-4299 GCA_031549565.1 Thermoguttaceae bacterium | reverse complement strand
CCGATGATTGGCATGAGCGACGTTACTGCGAACGAGACGGCTCGGCAAACCGAGGTGGTATAAATGTGCAGGAACGGCGTTGAGGCATAAAATTGTTTCGTTCGGGCTTTCGCGTCCGGTAATTTGGGCGAACGCCATGAGTTTTGAAAAATTCGCGAGTCGACAATGCATGCGTTTTGGCGTCGCCTTGGTGTCGATCGACGCAGGTCTGAAACCGTCGCCACGAGACGAGGTCCATGACCTGCGAAAAAACCATTTGTCCTTTGTACATTGGACCTGCCTTGGGCTCGAAAAACCGCGAAAACGCGAGAAAAAAATGAAGTCGATGCAGGTCGATTATCGTCGTTATTCCTTATTTATCAATAGGTTGCGTCGCATTTTGATTAACGTGATTGGAAGCTAGTGATTTTCTGAGTAGCATTTTCAACATGAATTTCGGTGAAAAGCAAGCGGCATAGGCCAAGTAAGCCCCTCCGAAAAAAAAATAATAGACTCCCGATAGAAAACGGCGCGAGTGAAATTCGTCAACTCCATGATAAAAGTATATTTTTCCTTTTCGGAAACTTACAACCCATTTTGGATAAGGAAATCGATTCTCTGCCATACACACCATGCGTAGATCGTTATCAAACCGGACTTTGGCTTGACTGGTGTTTACGGAACGTTGCGAATGTTCTCGAACAACGGATCCGAACCCGTAAACAAACCGGACGGGATGTTTTTCAGCAATTCGTAATCGAAAATCGTTATCTTCTGCAAAAAGTAAGGTTGAATCGAAAGCATAGTCCATCTGCTGCAAGACAGAGCGACGGATCATCACGGCATCTGTTGACGGCAGACATTGCATAAGTAATGGAATCGGACCTGGAACCGTTTTCAGTAAATCCAAATACGGGCTGATCCATTTTGCACCATTCTTGGCAATCTGGCCTTCGTCAAAAGCCATCATGACATCCGGTTCCTTCCCGAAAATTTGGGATAAGCGTTGAAGGTGTCCCGGTAAGTACAAATCATCGGAATCCAAAAACGCAATCAACGGCTGCGTACTTGCGGCTATGCCACGGTTTCGGGTCGGAGCGGGTCCCTGATCTTTGCATCCTTCCGGTTTTCGTAAAACGGCGACCGGCGGACCGTAGGAATCCGCGATTTCCAAGGTTCGATCAGTCGATCCGTCGTCGCAAACGATGATCTCCAGCGGACCGTCAAACTCCTGCGCAAGAATACTGTCGAGACATTCTTTCAGGTACTTTTCCCGATTGTACGTCGGGACGATCACGGAGACGCCGACAGGTAAATCAACGTCGTTTTTCTCTTCGAGCATGAATTGCATTTATTATTATGAGTCACACATCAGTTACGCCAGAAAGCCCGGAACCTACAGTTCGCGGGCTAAACGGGGAATTTTCACCCGCAACCGATGACCGCGCCGAATTTGCACGCTTTGCCGCATTCGCCGCATTTGATGCATTTGTCCGGGTCGATCTTGTGCGGCTTCTTGCGCTCGCCGGTGATCGCGTCGACCGGGCACTTCTTCGCGCACGCCGTGCAGCCGACGCATTTGTCCGCTAAAATTTCCGGCTTCATCAACGCTTTGCATTGGCCCGACGGACAACGCTTCTGGAACACGTGCGATTCGATTTCCGCCCGGAAATGTCGCATCGTCGAAAGCACCGGATTCGGAGCCGTCTTCCCCAAACCGCAAAGCGAACCTTTGGAAACCGTTCGCGCAACCACGTCGAGCAAATCGAGCGTGTCCTGCGTTCCGTTTCCGGCGATGATATCATCAAGCAACGCGAGCATCTGTTTCGTTCCTTCGCGGCAAAGCAGGCACTTTCCGCACGATTCATTTTGCGTGAACTGCATGAAGAATCGGGCCATTTGCACCATGCACGTACTCTTATTCATCACGACGAGCCCGCCGGAGCCGACCATCGCCCCGGCACCACGGAGCGAATCGAAATCGAGCGGCAGATCGAGATGCTTTTCCGTCAAGCAACCGCCCGACGGTCCGCCGATCTGGACCGCTTTGAACGATTCGTTCGACAATTTTCCATTCGAATCAATGACGCCGCCTCCGATGTCGAAAATGATTTCCCGAAGCGTCGAGCCGAACGGGACTTCGATCAAACCGGTGTTGACTACGTGTCCGGTCAGCGCGAACGTTTTCGTTCCCGGCGAACCTTCCGTTCCCCCCTGGCGATACCACTGGGCTCCGTGCAGCATGATCAGCGGGACCGACGCGAGCGTTTCGACGTTGTTGATCACGGTCGGCTTGCCCCACAAACCGCTTTGCGCCGGGAACGGCGGCTTGGGCATCGGCATTCCACGGCCTCCTTCGATCGACGCGATCAGGGCGGTTTCTTCACCGCAAACGAACGCTCCGGCCCCTTCCATGATATGAATATGGAACGCTTTGCCGGTTCCGAACACGTCGTCGCCGAGAATTCCGGCGGCCGTGGCGTCTTCGACCGCTTTGCGAACCCGGGCCACGGCGAGCGGATATTCGAGCCGGACGTAAATGTATCCTTCGTTCGCCCCGATCCCGTGGGCGGCGATCATCATTCCTTCGAGCACGGCGTGCGGATTGCCTTCCATGACGCTACGGTCCATGAATGCACCGGGATCCCCTTCGTCGGCGTTGCAAATCACGTATTTCTTTTCATTCTTTTCCTTGAGCGTGAACTGCCATTTCAGGCCGGTCGGAAACCCGCCGCCGCCGCGGCCGCGAAGACCGGAGACTTTGATTTCTTCGCAAACGGTTTCCGGCGTCATTTCGGTCCACGCTTTTTTGGCGGCGGTATATCCGCTGTTGGCAATGTACTCGTGAATGTCCTCCGGATCGAAATGGCCGCAATGCTCCAAAACCGTTCGGCTTTGCCGCTGGTAAAACGGAATCTCTTTCGGCCCGGCACATTTTTTGTTCGTTTGTCGATCAACATACAAGAGCCGTTCGACGACGCCCCCTTTTTGCAGCGTCGTTTCGCAGATTTCGTCGACGTCGGCAAGCTGGACGCCGGTGTAAAGCAGTCCGTCCGGCACTATGGAGACGAGCGGCCCGGCTTGGCAGAAACCTTGGCAACCGCTTTTGGAGAGGTGCAGGAACGGGCCCCCTTTGCCGGTTTGATCTTCCCCTTTTTCATAATTCAGGGCGACGACGACATCGAGTCCGAGCTCGGCGATTTTCTTTTCGAGCGCGTAGTAGACTTCCATCGACCCGTTGGCGACGCAACCGGTTCCGGCACACACGACGATCCGACGTTTGGCGTTTTTCGTCGCGGTATTGTATTCGTCGGTATATTGAGTGAGAAGTTGATTATTGACAGTTGATTTGGACATGGTTTAGAGGATAGATGATAGAGGATAGATGACAGGAAAGATTGCAGAGGACAGACGACAGAAGGCAGGAATCCCTTTTGGGGGAAGAGTGCAACAGAGGAGAAAAACGAAAGCGATTTATCACGTTTCTATTCCTGTCCTCTGTCGTCTGTCCTCTGTCACCTTTCCTAACTTTCTTCCTGCAATATCTTTTCAATCAATTCCACGGCTCCTTCGGGAGTGACCTTGCTGTGGACTTTTTCGTTCAAAACGAGGACCGGAGCGAGACCGCAGGCGCCGAGGCAGGAGACGGTTTCGACCGTGAACAGCATGTCGTCGGTCGTCTGTTTCGTGTCGGACAATTTCAACCGTTTCTGAAGCGCCCGCAAAATGTGCTCCGAGCCGCGAACGTGGCATGCGGTTCCGTCGCAGAGCTTGACCATGTTCTTGCCCTTGGGAACCAGCGTGAAGTGGGCGTAAAACGTCGCGACTCCGTACACATGGGCGGCGGGAAGGTCCAGCGACGTGGCGATAAAATTAAGGATGTCTTCCGGCAAATAACGGTAAAATTCCTGGACCTGCTGCAGGATCGGAATCAGACGCGCTCCGTCATAATGGTTTGTTTCCAGAATTTCACAAACCTTGTTGAATTTTCGGGAAGATTCCAAACCCTTGGTTTCGGCCGCTTCGACCATAAAAGACCTCCAGTGACGGTGAATGAGGAACAGGAATACCATGCAATCGATAAATAATTATCTATTGAATGTAACAATCACTTCATTCTACGACCGGCAACATAAATGTCAAGAGAAGCAAGAGAGTTGAAAAAGAGAAAGAGAAAAGGGGTGCGCGCAAATTTTCCGGGTCGTGAGTTGTCATTCTGAACGAAGTGTACTCACGGAGGGAAGAATCTGGTGCATCCGGCAACACGCATTATGTTGCGAACACGGCTTGAAACCAGATGCTTCGGAATACCTCAGCATG
>JAVBPO010000159.1:0-4829 GCA_031549565.1 Thermoguttaceae bacterium | reverse complement strand
TTCCTGAGCGTAATCCGAATTCAACGTCGGTTTGTCCGAATACCAAAGGCTGTTGCCAAGCAGAAAGATTGGCGGACATTTATTGTGCACGATTTCTTCCGCCGTTGGCTTATTCGGTGGCCGGTATTCGAACAAAGCATACTGTGAAGGATATGATTCCACTGGTTCTTCATGTGGAAGATGCAGAATGGTCATCAAGGATTCCGAGGTTTTTCCGACGGAACCGGCATAGAGAATTTCCAGTGTCGTCGAAAGTGCATAAGGAGAGAGAACGGCATTTTCCTCCTTTTTGTCTCGGATGAGTTTCAAATACGATTCGACGGCAAACCGATTGTAGTCTTGAGATGAATGGTGAAACGTATAAGCCGGAAGAGGTTGCGGTTCAATGTCGGTGATGGCAATTTGACTAAAGTCCGCTGGGTCGGTGATTTGATCCTCATATTGTTGTCGATACATCCAGTACGACGCTCCAATCAACAGGGCCAGAACAACGATTATCGCCGTTTTTCGTTTCATTTCAGGTTTCGGAAAAATTGGACGCAAGGACACACTCGCAACGGCATTCAGAATAGCAAAAAGGCGGACCGAAAACAAGATACGGTAAAACGAGCCTGATCACGTTCCAGTGTTTCGGTCATCCATTTCACCAATAAAGCCCCGTACGCCAGCCGTGGTGAGCGATGGGCAACTTCTTGGGCTTTTACCCAAGCCAGCCCGCAAGGCCGTACGCGATCAAAAATCATCACCGTTCGCATAAACAAAAACACCCCGCTCCGGACCGGCCGAAACAGGGTGAAAGGTGGAAAACGGTAGTGGAAATCCTCAGTCTTGGTCAGGAAATAAGACCGTAATAACCGGTTTCGGATCGTCGCCCGGGCCGATCAGGGCTTTGAGCGCGACGTTTTTCGGACGCTTCGATTTGCCGTCCCGTGGGACGCGGGCGAGGGTGAAAAACACGGTGTCAACGCCGCAAGCCTTGGCTCTGACACGCAAGACGGTGAGCAGGTCCCACAGCCTGCCCGCTTCGTCTTGCGGGACTTGGCGGCGGCTGTCTTCGTCACTCCATGCAATCACGTCTTCCCAAACCTCGGTGAGAATCCCGACCGGCACCGTGAACCCAGCCTGACGGGCGAGTTCGGCGGGGACTTCGATGAGAAAGCCGTCGTCGATCATGTTTTGGCGGGAGTATTGATGAATCACGTTCGTTTTATCATGTAAGTCAGTCATTGGATTTCCTTTCGGTTGTTGGGTGTGGTGTTCAAGCCCGGCATGGCGTTGATCGCGGCGGCTTGTTCTTCGGGCGAAACGTGGGAGTAGACTTTCATCGTGAGGTTGATATCACTGTGCCGAGCCAAGGTCTGGGCGGTTTTCGGCGGGATGTTCGAGCGGCAGAGGTTCGTGATGAACGTGTGCCGCAAGGTGTGGAAGTCGGCGTAACGCCTTTTGGCGTCAACGTATTTCAGGAAGTCGCTCTGCTCGCGACTTTCCTCGGGCGATTCGGCGAGCCACTTGTCGCGGGCGATTTTCAGGTCGCTTTTCATCATCTTCGCGGTCGTTCGTTCGAGGCCGCAGGTTCTCGCCGAAACTTGAAACAGAATCTCGTTCGCGTCCGGATTCTTCGCCTTGAGCCAAGCCCGCACTTTTTCCACGACGTCCGGATGGAGATACTGCACGTCCTCGCGACGCCGTTTCGAGTACGACGCCGCGATGGTGAGGCTGGGATATGTGGTGTCGAGTTGGAAGCTGCGAGCCGTGACGCTACCCAATTCTCCTTTGCGAAATCCGGTCCATGCCGCCAGAATGTAGAACATCGCACGATCGATACCATTCATGCCTTGAATCGATTTGCCGTTCTCCGCCGCTTCGACCAGCCGCTGAAACTCCTCGGAATCCAGCGCCCGCCGTGCGTGCCGCTTGTCGGTCTCGACGTTGAATCGTGACACCGTGAGGATCGGATGCCTCGCGATGCGGTTGTTCTTGAGCATCCAGCCGCAGAACGTCTTGAGCACGCGAACGTAGTGATTGCACGTTTGCAGGGAATACTTGTACTCGCTCCGCAGCGTCGCGACGAACGACTCGACCGACTCCGGTATGATACCGCCGATGGTGCGAATATTCATCGTCTCGAAATAGAATTCGATGCGGTTAATCGTCTGCTCGACGTAGCGGGTGGTGTTATCCTTCGCGACGAGCGACTTTTTGAAATCGTCGAGGTGATCCTGAATGGACCGCTTTGACGCCTCGACAATCGGGTCGTTGTCGCGGCCCTGTTCGACGGCGAGAATCAACTCGTCGAGCTTGCGTTGAGCGATCTTCTTGTCGCCGGACAGGGCGACGCGGCGGTCGATTCCGAGGGAGTCAACATAACGCCCGTACCACTTTTTGGATTCGACGATTTTCTTTTCTCCCGTTTCGGGATCGGTTTTGATAAATTCTTTTTTGAATATGTTGGACATGGTGTTAAGGTTTGGTGTTGTGTCGTTTCAAAGGTTCGATCTTCGATGTGCGCTGAAATTTCCAGTCTTTGCGGTTGGGGCATCCGGCGGCGACCCACTCGACGAGCTCCTCGTAACGCCAAAAATGCAGTTTGCCGATGACGAGCGGGCGTGGCGTCTTGCCGAACTGACTCCACGACCGCCATGTTTTCGCCGTGATGCCGCACAGCTTGGCGGCTTCCTTCGTTCTGAGTAGGATGGGTTCCATGAATGAAAAAAGCGGACGTCGCCGTCCGCAGAGTGAAAGTAGATTATCGGGCGACAAACAAGCCCTTGTCGACCCGCTTGAAGCGGCCGTCCTTGCCCTTGAGCCGGATTTCCTTGAGGATGCCGCTACTGAAATGGTGGATCGGGGCCTTGCCGCCGATGACGCAATACTTCTTGCCGAGGGCGAGTTCCATGATCTCACGGACCCGCATCGGGCGGTTTTCCTCCTGCAAAACCCGGTGCGCGGCGGCGAGGACCGGCATCCGGCCCAAGGTTTTCGAGTTGGACTCTTTTTCCAAAACGAGTACGCCTTTCTTGTCGACGTGGTGCTTTCGGGTCAGAGTGGGATCATCCGTTGAACTTTTGACTTGCCGCCCACGCGGGATGATC
Organism: Thermoguttaceae bacterium; assembly: GCA_031549565.1. Lineage (GTDB taxonomy): Bacteria > Planctomycetota > Planctomycetia > Pirellulales > Thermoguttaceae > JAVBSX01. The sequence continues at coordinate 1,737 of JAVBPO010000159.1, read as the reverse complement.
TTGATACCTTTTGATTCGATGATCTCCCGCAGGGATTTCTTCTCGTCGAGACATTTCAAAAATCTCGCCGGGTCCTTGATCGGGATGGTTTTCCCGTGGGCCGTTTCGCAGGTCCAAGACTGTTTTTCCGGGTCGAAGGAAACGACTTTGACCTTGGTTTTGTTGCGACCGGACTGGACTTCGTAAGAGTGACCGACTTGGATGGACGACTTTTTCATGGCTTTTGCTCCTTGAAAATGAGGGGATTTCGAGATTTCGGGGCGTCACGCGACGCACCATTTCTCAAAATTTAGTCCTCTTTCCCGGAAAAAGAGCCGGGGCCTGTGGTTTTTTACCAGAGTTCAAGGCCTGGGTCGTCGGCGTGGAGCGTGAACACATCCGGATCGTAGTCGGGCAGGGGTGAATCGAGTACCATAATATCGTCCGGACAGCGGGGCGGAGCCGATTTCCAATCGAGGAATAATTCCTTGACCGGACCAAGCTCGGCAGTATCGCCGGTCCTCATGGCGGCAACCGCGACGTAACACGGAGCGTTTTGCCGGAGCGACGTTTGATACTCGGTCATTTCAGAGGAATACCGCACGGTTTCAACGGGTTGCCCAGCGATCGGGACCGGTGAATGAGACGAGTACCAGACGCCGAAAACGCAATCGGGAACTTCACTCCGATTCGCCGACCAGTAGATTGTCGTTTCACCTTGCGAGATTGAAGAGCGAAGATTGTAAATCAAGGGCAACGGTGAAATCTCTTCGCCGGGACGAATGGAAATCAATTTCACGTCGAAATCCGTGGCGTCTCTCCAGAAAAGTGATGATGTCAGCACCGAGATTTCATAATCGCCGTCGGGCAAAAAGACGTTTTCAAGTGCATTTTGATCCGAGGTGAGGAATCCGAGGTCGTATTTTTCTCCGGAACCGATGTTTTTCGCCAAAATGCGCCAACCGGGGGGAATCAATGCTTGACGGTGGAGCGGAGTACCGGCTAAAATGGGGGTTATGATATCAAAGCGGTTCGGCAGGATCGCTTCGTATTCGACGATTCCCGCTCCGAACCGGATGGGGAACAAATTCTCCCGCGATTTCCAGACATTGAACCGGTTGGCAATTTTCCCGAATCGGACAGAAAAAACGTTGTCCGAAATGATTTGGAATCGGTTATTCTGCTTTCCTTTGTACTGCCACGAGGAATCGAAGCGGAACGCAAACCCCGTATTCGGGTCCGGATGATACCGAATCGCGTCGAACCAGTCCTTGTGGAAACAGTAAGCGTACTGGCTGGCGTCGTGGTGCAAAGCGAAGTTGGCGATATTTTCATTGCGACCCAGAATATGGAACCGCGACGGAATGCCGTTGGGCGTCACGGAGTGGATCGTGAAGCGATTCGGAGCAGTGAATCCCGTATTCCCGTGGAAACGAACCGCTGCCAACCGGTTGTAAAGAGAGAACCGTCTGACGGAACGTAAATCGAAAAGATTCGAGACTTTCGCCGTTTTGAAAACGGTATGCAGTGAATCGAGCCGAACCGGTAGGATTTCGCGAACGGTCGGGCAGGCGTCGAGACGAAATGAATATGATATTTTCGGCATGTGACACCACGTTAAAATTATGTTAAATCCCATGTTATGTTATATTGGATTGCGGCAAGCGTAAAAAACAATTGAAAACAAGTCTTTCACGATTGCCGCCACGTCAAGGATTTAGCATAATACTACAGGTTCTCAAGGAACGTAAGCATCGA
>JAVBPO010000050.1:0-10534 GCA_031549565.1 Thermoguttaceae bacterium | reverse complement strand
TTCGGACGTTACGTCGTCCGGACGGTCGTCCGGGCCCATGCAGTCCGTCGATGTCCGCCGGACTGACCGACCACGTTTGGACGATCCGCGAGTGGCTCGCCTTCCCGGCTTGTCAATAATCACCGGTCACAAGGTATTTTTCCCGTCATGCCGAAATTTTCCACTCCGCGTACACGAGGTCATTTGTGTTTTTACGCCGGTCGGGAAACATAAAGCATCGACTTGTACAATCGGTATCACAGCGATTTTGAAAGTTTTTGCCGCGTGATTGACGTTTGTATTGCGGACTGTAGCGACGAACACAAAGCCGAACTAAAAACCTTGATGACCCTCAAATTTCAGTCTTTTGAAAATGTGCAATTTCTAACCGTTTAAGGTCTACCGGGCGGATTTTTCGAGGAAAAAAAGAAACCGCCGTTGAACGGCAATGCGGTATTTTTGTGGAATCGGGATGAAAACGCCGCGTAAAGCGTCCAACGGATAACGTATCCGATGCGGCAGAATCAATATCCCTTCCTCTTGGAATACGTAAGAGCGGATCTCGTTCCAAGGAAAAGTGCGTCGATAGCCCAACGTCCAACGCGTAATCCCTTCCGTGGTCAACTCGAACTGCATCGGCACAAACATGCGCCCTGCGCTACCCAAGAGGAGAATGCCGACGGCGAACGCCAAATACGCCTTTCCCGTAATGACGTAGACGGCAAAAGTCAAGCCAAACGTAAGAGACAGCAGGACGAGACTTGTCAATTTTCTTTCCCAAAGGGACCATATCCGGTACTGTACGACCGGAAGATCCGTATTCGGAATCGTGGTTTCGTCGTGGAAAACCATTACTTTTGAGAAAATTGAGCGTCCCAGAAATCAGGAACGACCCAACCGTTCCTGCTCCCCTTTGGGACGCGACACTCTCTTTCCCTAAAACACCGTCGTCGGGACGGACCCCCCGACGGGATAGTCGACCGGCGCTCCGGTCGTTTGACGGGCAGGCGTCTCTTTATGAGGCTTTCCTTCCCTCTTGTCATACAACTCCAATTCCCCCCGGAGAATGAGCATATCCGGCGGCGCTTCAATTCCGATACGGACCTTGTCCCCGGCACAACGGACCACCGTCACAGTGATCGAGTCGCCGATTCGAATCCGCTCGCCTTCCCGTCGCGACAATACTAACATAGTTTACCTCCCCCAAAAGTCAACGTCTTTCCCTCAGGTCAGACGTGAAACGTGAATGAAAACAACGGCGATCCTCTCGCCCAAATTTTTTACCCGGTGCGGTTTCCGCAGTTCATGGACGAATCGCCCGAGCTCTGCAACTTTTCCTCACCCTTACAACCCTCAATACGACGTCCGAACCCCGGTGTTCTTAAAAATCGTAAAATTTCACCAAACTGATCCGGATTCGTTTTTCCGTCCAACGATCGGATCGCATTCCCCCACGCTGACGCTTGGGGCTGGTTTTGATTCTCCGACCTTTGCCGAATACATCAGTTCTCCCTCGTAATTTCAAATTCGGTGTTGGTCATGTCTTGCAGTTCCACTTGCAAATAGCGTTTGCCGGTCGGACCGTAGAACAAAACCCGATTATTCTCCCTTTCCCAAATCGCACTGAATTTGACGGCCCTTGGCCCGTGCAAGCAAAACATCACGCCGCAGGAGCCGTCTTTTCCACGCTTCAAAATCATTTCCGAGGTCGGAAACGCGTTCATCAGCAGTTCATGGTCTCGGCAAAGCGTGTCGTACACAAACAGTTTTAAATCGCGAAACGAACTAATCGTGTTTATTGTGCTTTTTACCATTTTTGGTCCAATTCGTACTAATAGTCAAATACGGAACCAGCAGGTTCCTCCGCGACAGGGGATGTATCGGCAGCGATTTGGAATTATCTTTTGTGCAAATACGCGATATTGATAAACTGGGTTGACCTGATAATGCCGGTTGAATGAGGGGTATCGCAAGGACCGTAAGCACGGCGTACCGGCTAAAAAAGAGGTGAAAAAGGAATTCATGCTTGCTTTTGGTCCAAAGTTTTTCTATAGTGGGACCGCACTCACCTTCCCTTCCACCTTTTTCCCTGAAAACAATCATGACAGTATCTCGACGAACGTTTTTATCTTCTTCGGTCGTTGCCGCTGCGACGGCGGCGATCGTTCAACCGCAATCGGTCGTTGGATCGACGGCCAACTCCAAATTGGAGATCGGCTTGATCGGCTGCGGCGGGCGCGGCGTTTGGATTACCGATGTTTTCAATCAGAATCCGAATTACAAATGGGTCGCCGTTTCCGATTATTTCGAAGATCGCGTCAAATCAACCGGCGAAAAGCTCGCAATCGGTGCAGACCGACAATACAGTACACTTTCCGGCTACAAACGGCTTTTGGAAGGAAAACTTGACGCCGTCGTGATCGAAACGCCGCCGTGCTTCCACCCGGAGCAGGCCGCGGCGGCAGTCGACGCGGGCAAACACGTTTTCCTCTCCAAGCCGATCGCGGTCGATGTGCCCGGTTGCGTTTCCATTGAAAAATCGGGCAAAAAAGCGAGCGAGAAAAAATTGGCGTTTCTCGTCGATTTTCAAACGCGGGCGAACCAGTATTTCCGGGAAGCGATCAAACGGGTCCACGCCGGCGATCTGGGCGAATTGGTCAGTCTGTACTCGTTCTACCCGTGGGTCGCGGGGGCACACGATACAGTGTTGACCGGTCCGGAATCGTACCTGATGAACTGGTATCAGTCGATGGAACTTTCCGGCGACTGCATCGTCGAGCAGGACATCCACACGTTGGACGTCGCGACATGGATCATCGGAAAGAACCCGCTGTTCGCGGCAGGGTTGGGTGGACGTAAATCCCGGAAAAACGGCGATATTTACGACCATTACGACGTGACTTACGGGTTCCCGAACGACGTCGCTCTGCAATTCGCTTCGGTCAAATTCGTGCCGGGCGTGCGGGACGAAATCGTTTGCCGGGCTTGGGGGACCCAAGGAACCTTGGAAACGGATTACTTTGGTGAGGTTTGCATCCGTGGTAATAAACCGTACGAAGGGGGGAATTGCGCGAACAATTACTGGGACGGAACCGTAACGAACGTGAAAGAATTTTTCGAAGCGATTCAGGCGGAAGATTTCAGCAATGCGACCGTTGCCCCCTCGGTCCGTTCGAACCTGACCTGCATTCTCGGCCGGGACGCGACCCACCAGAAAAAGCTCCTGACCTGGGACGAAATGATGCGAGCAAACGTCAAGCTCGAAATGAAGCTCGACGGTTTGAAATCGTAATTGCTCAATTATCGATGAGCTTTTCCGGTCATCGTTTCGAGGGAAACAAGAATCACCGCCGTTTGATCGAGGAAATTCGCGAGAAATTTCTCGGTCGCTTCGGTGTGATTCGGCTTGTTTTCCGGGGTGAAGCGTGCGCAGAATTTTCGTAGCAAATCGGCTTTCCGCGCGGCGTCCTCGACCAATGCCGCCCGACCGGAAACGATCACGCTTTCGTAGCGGGTCGTGAATTTTTCCCGAACCGTTTCCGCCAAGCCGACGACGCAGAACGAGACACGCGAGTCTTCTCGCAATTGCTCGATTTTGCGTCCTTCCAGCGCTCCATGCAGGATGAGCGTCTCGCCGTCCCGAACGTAGTTGAGCGGTACGCCGTACGGTCCGGCGGTCGAGAGAATTCCATATTCCCCCGCATCCAGCAAAGCCGTCGCTTCCTCCCGGGACAAAGAGCGATCCCGGCGCCGAACCCCCGTATCATTAATCATATTTCCCCCTCCGTTTAGCCGAGCGTCCTGGACGCCGGCGCATTACACCAACCCCACCCGCTTGCGTACAAACCACTCCGACGCAAGCACAAAACAAAGCAAAATCAACATCGGCCAGGAATCGTAGAGCGTGAGTTTCGTTTCCCGTTTTTCCGTGAGCATTTCCGCTTTTTCCGCGAGTTCCTCAAGCAGATTCGGCAACATTTCCGGCGGGACGCTGGTTCCACCGGTCAGTCCCGCGATACTTCCCAAAAGGGTCGGATCGGCGACCGGATTGTCCAGTTCAAGATTCTGGTCGAAAACGAGAAACCGGGCCGTCGCGGTTTTCATTTGCGAATTCCCCTCCGGCGAGGACGCCGTTGCGCGAATCGAATAGTCGCCCGGTTGACTCGTATTCCGTACGGATCCGGTCGCGATACCATTGTCGTTGACGATCAACGCCTGCTCCTCTTTGCCGTCCGGGAGGCGAATGAACGCTTCGACTTTCGGGCCGTACACGTCTTTCCCTTTGTCGTCGCGGAGCTGGACCTTGAATTTGACCGTTTCGCCGACGGAAAAACGGGGTTTTTCCAGCTCGATCCAACAGTCGCCGAGCATCGATTCGTCCATTTTCGCGAGCCAAAGGATCACTTGACGCCAAAACCGTTTGTGTTCCTTTTCGTGATCGGCCCACCATCTCCAAGTGGTATCACCGGCAAAGGCGAGCGTCCGTCCCGCTCCAAAGAGTTGCTGGACAAGGAGCGGCTGTCTTTCCGGTCCCTCCGGACCTGCCAAGAGTGTCAATGCGGCCTGTTTCGCGACGAGCCGGTTCGCTCCCTTGAGCGGCGGCAAGGCGGCCCAGGCGTTTTTAATTTCCTTCGGCGTCGAAGAGGAACCGATTCCCAGGATAAACGGATTCTGTTGGATACCTTGGTCGGTCGGCTTGAGCGGGAGCGGAATTTCCCAATGAATATCCTTGCGGTAATCCTCGTCGAGCGGTTGAAGATCCTGGGCGCGAATCACGACCGGCAGAACCGCGGCGAGCGGCGTTCCGGCGTATCCCCCCGCCCCGAACGAATGGTATCCGCCGAGCATGATCAGGCCGGACCCGTTTTTCACGCACTCGGCCAGAGCCTGAAGTTCTTCGTCTTTCAGCGCCGCGGCGGGCAGGTCGCCGATCATATAAACCGTGAACGAACCGGGCGAAAAGAATTCCTTGACCCAAGAAGGACGTTCCTGCGTATATTTGCGAAGAATCTCCAGCGGCGTCCGGCCGACCGCGTCCGGACTCGTTTTCGCGTAAACAAGCAGTTGTTCGACCGGGAGCCGATGATATTTCAACTGGATATCCGCCGAGGAATCGATCGATTTTCGCAGCACTAACTGTTCGTACCGATTGGAGCCTTCCAGATAAAGAACGTTCAAGCCCCCTTCGAGAACGCGAACGAACGTGCTCATTTCGTTGTTCGTTTTAACGACTTCCTTCGGCTGCGGCTCGGCGACGACGGAGACTTTTTTCAAACCGGTCGTTTGCGGAGCGTACGTGAAACGGTAATTGACCAGTTGCCCTTCTTCGGTCGCGGTAATTTTTTTGTAGCCGACTTCCTCCATTTTGCCGGGCGAGGTTTCGAAAAGAAGCCGAACCGGAATTTCCCGATTCAAAAATCCGTTGACCCGAATCTGCCCGCTCACAACGAGTTCGTTTTTAACGAAAATATGGTCCGCCGCGAGGAGTTCCCGTACGGCGACGTCGAGATTTTCCGCGGCGCCCGGCTTGCCGAACGCGATCGCGTAAAGCGGAAAATTCGCGTCCCGGAACTTGACCGCCGAATCACGCGGAGTCAAATCACGCGGCGGACGGGTCCGCTGAGTTCCGTCGGACATCAGGATCGTCGCGAGAAGCCGCTTTCCGGCGGCCCGCTGAAAAACTTCGTTCAGGGCAAAGCCGATCGCGGTTTCTTTACCGCCGGGCGTATCCGGAAGTGAAACGACGCCGCGACTCATTTCGAGCGGATGAAGCGCCTGATCGAAAAGAAACGGATGCAGATCGAACCGTTTTTGGAGTTGCTGAAGCGTTTTCTCGGAATCCTGAAGCGTCTGTTTGGCCTGTTCGAACCGACTTTTCCCACCGACTTCGTCCCGAACGGACATGCTTTCGGAGCAGTCGAGCAGCAGATAAAGCGAAGCGGGGAGTTTCAGCGTTTCCGTGTAAACGACCGTCGGGCGGAGCATCAGCAGCGCCAAGAGCAACAGGGAAAAAAGTCGCAAACCGAGAATCCACTTTTTGCCGCGAGAAGTCAACCGGTCCCCGCCCGGCGTAAGCAGTAAAACAACCACTCCCAGTAAGACGATGATGAGGAGAACGATTAACGAACTCCCCCAGATCGGCGAAAAAGCAAGTCGGTTCAAAACAGGGCCCGGTGTTCAACTCAGGAATTACATTCGGCTCGACCGCGAACCGCCCCATTATACCACGTTCGGTTTTAATGCAAATGAGCGTTCATGCCGCGTCAGTCCATTTTGTGGACGGCGAGGATGATTCGGCTGGTGTGCGAATGGATTCCGTGCCGATAGCCGGGATGGGCGTCCTCCCACCATGTTTCGGATTCGGAGGAAATCAGGTCGAATCCGCACCGGTTCATGATCGCGACGAATTCGGACTCCTTTTGAAATCGGAAAAAGTAATTTCCTTGGTACAAAAATTCACCGCTCGGCAGTTGTTCCATGTTCTCGCTCGAAATGCCGTCGTCGAAATCGGGAACATTCGCGATCAACACTCCGCCGGGCCGAAGAATTCGGGCGATTTCCGACAGAACCTGCTCGAGATTCGGCAGTGTTTCGATGATATCACAAGCGAGGACCAGATCGAAATAATAGCTTGCGAACGGCATCGCGGCCAGATCGCATTCGACGGGGGAAACCGCTTCGCCGAACCGTGCGCCCAGTTTCGCCAGCGCCGCCGGGGACGCGTCGCAAGCCGTCACAGTCGGGCTCGTTTGAAGCAGCGTCGGCAGATTCCGCCCTTCCCCGGTCGCGGCGTCAAGGATCCGCGGCGTCTCCGGAAGCTGGTCCAGAGCCCGCAATTTCCGGATCGACTGCTCCACGAACGGGAGCGGGCGGTTGCCCCAGACGAGATCGTCCGTCGACGCGTAAAGCCGGTCCCAAGCCGCCTTGTTCGACTCTTCAAGCTCGTGAGTTTCAGCCAGGGAAAACGATGTATTTTGGAGGGTTGTACTCATGGAAGGGTAAAAGGGTGGAAGGGTAAAAGGGTGGGATGACAAATGACAAATAGCAAATAAGAAATAAGAAATAAAAGATGAAGCGTAAACGGATGAATTCTTTTCACAGACTACCGACTACTGACTACCGACTCCTGACGACCGCTTCCCGATACTCTCCCCGCAGGCAGTGGTTTGACGCCATAGAGGCGGCGTAGGCGCCGGCGTTGAGGAGGGCGAGGTATTCTCCTTCGCGGGGAATCGGCATCGTGAAATCGCGGGCCAGCAGATCGTGCGCTTCGTTGATGTTTCCCGCCAAAACGACGGGCTCGACCGGACGATCCGGCTCGGGCAGCGTAAGGAAAACCGGTTCGAGTCGCATCCCGTAAAAAACGGGCTCCGGTACCAAATTGAAACCGGCGTTGACGCCGACGAAAGCTTCACCCCGCTTTCGCTCGACCGTGTTCACGCGAACCAACAACAAGCCGGCGTCCTGAACGAGAAACGAACCGGGTTCCAACTGGATTTGCCAGCGATCGACAACGGATTCCCGAACGATTCGAGCCCACTGTTCCAGCGGCAAAAGACCGTCGTCGTTCCGGAAAGGAACACCGAGTCCGCCGCCGAGGTTGATCCGTTGCGCGTCCGGAAATCGTGCGACCATTTGCGCTGCCCGGCGAAGAATCATTCGTAAATCCTCAAGTTGATTCCCCAGCCAACCGCAGCCGATATGCCAATGAATCGTTTCGATGCGGCAGTTTTGTCGACTTGCGATTTCCAAGGCTTCAGGAATCTGTTCGCTTAACAATCCGAATTTGCTCGGCCGGTCCGGGTCCGCGTAGACCAGCCGTGATTCGTTACGATAACCGATTCCCATCTCCGGGTTGATCCGTACGCCGATCGTTCGACCGGGATTGCGATCGACCAAGCGGCGTAAAAACGAAAGCGAATCGGCGTTGACGTGAATCGACGGATGCGACGTCAGAAAATCCAGATCCCGCTCGGAAAGCGAAGTGCCGGTATAACTGATCCGATCTTCCGAAAAACCGGAATTCAAAGCAAGCGTCGCTTCCCGGGGCGAACAGACATCGATCCCGTCGACGTGGGAAAGCATGGTGTCGAGAATTTCCGGATGCCGATTCGCCTTGATCGCGTAAAAAAGAGCCGCCTCGGGAAGAGCCGTACGTAAAAGGCCGATTTTTACCCGAATTCGAGCGGGAGAGTAAACGAACATCGGAAGATCTTCCGATCGGGCGGCGAAATCCTCGAGCCGGTTTTCGCCGAAAAAGAGTGTGTTCCCACCGGGGCGGAAACGGTACCGTAAATCGGAACGTTCCCACCAGAACCGCGTCGCTCCTTGTTCGCCGGGAGGTTCCGGTGATTCGGAGGTTTCGTCTTCCTGTCTGCGATTGCCGTCCATCGTATCACATCCTTGAAACAATGTCCCTTGGCAAGGTCCCCGGAAACATGTCCGGCTCCCGACCCAACCTTAACGATTCGCGGAATTCTATCGCTTCGGAATCGGTTGAAAAGGAGGGAGAAAAAACTTTTTTCCCATCCCTTTCCGATTATCGGACAGATCAAAGAACCTGAATCCTGTACCGTACAATCACATCGTTCGGATGGTCGACGAGCGTGATACGATATTCCACCAGGTAATGACGCCCAGCCGTCGGAAAAAGCGGTTTGCTCGCGACGATCGGTTCGTGTTTGAAATTGTAACCGACGTCGTCGCAATTCCACAAACCGTCGAGTTTCGGCGTTGCGAAAAATACGTCGTACGTGTTGAGCGAAACCGTTTCGTGTCCCTCGACGACGCTCTTGACGGTCGGATCGGAATGGTCCAGCCGATAAGCCGAGTACTTGATCGTTTTGACGCGATCCCGGTCTAGCAGCGATCCGTCCGCTTTTTCCCGAATTTGCGCAAGAAACAAAGAACTGCCGCTTGCGAAAGCGTGTCCCTGGTCGGTCAATTGGTAATGGTGTTCCAGCATGGTTGTACAATTACGGAGAAAGATTGTGAATTTTTTACGGTGTTAGCGAGATCGGGAGTGAAACGACCATCTCGCGGCTTACTTATCGGAGCGGAAGCTCCGGGGCTCCCGGGTTGTAATGGTGCTGAGGAAACGAATCAAAGGGAATGCGGTAGAAAAGCGGTTTTGATTTCGTACTTTTGCGAAATCCTTTTCACGACGTAGGGAGTCTCCGGCGTCTTTTCCGGCTTCGGAATCGTCGCGGTCGTCGCTTGAATCACGTTCGACCATCCCGAGCTTCCTTCGGCATAAACGGCTTTCACACGGAAGAAGTAGGTCGTTTCGGGAGACAGATCCGTCCATTGCGCAAAGGTGGAAGCTCCGGTCGCGATTTCCGTCCAGTCGTTCGTTCCGTTCGGCGATCGGGCGACGACATGTCCGAGCGGCACATCGGAATTGCTCCATCGCAAATCGATCGAGGTCTCGGTGATTTCGGAAGCGACAAGGTCGTAAGGCGTCCAAAGCGGTTCCGGTTGGATCCGGACCATCGGCGAATAGTCGGAATCCCCGGCGTCGTTTTGGGCTTTTAAACGGAAGTAGTACCATATTCCCGGCGTCATGCTCGCAACCGTAATCGAAGTGCGCGAGCCTCTGTAAACGTGCATCCACGTATTGGCGTTGAACGAATATTCCAGAACGTAATTCATAGCCCCGTCGATCGCGGCCCAGCTCAAATCGACTTCGGTTCGCCGTACGGCATCGATAAGAATTTCGTTGGGTTTCGCCGGAACCATTGGTAACGTCTCAAGTTGCAACGTCGGCGACCACGCGGAATCCCCGGTGATGTTTTGAGCTTTCAACCGAAAATAATACAAAGTATTCGGTGTCAAACCGTCGATCGTGCAAGACAGGCCCGGGCCGTTGTAAACCTGGGTCCATGAGTTGGTATCCGGTGAACGCTCCACGATGTAATTCGTCGCGTTGTCAATCGCCGTCCAAGACAAATCGACAACCGTCTGAAGGATGGCATCGACATGAATCACGTCAGGGCTTGCCGGAACAGGTATGACCGTCTGGACCCGAATCATCGGCGAGTACTCGGAATCTCCGGCGGCGTTTTGGGCCTTCAGCCGGAAGTAGTACCACACGCCCGGCGATAAACCGGAGACCGTGATCGCAGTCGCCGAGCCGCTGTAAGCCTGCGTCCACGTGTTCGTGTTGAGCGAGCGTTCCAGAACGTAATTCGTGGCACCCTCGATCGCGACCCAACTCAAATCGATTTCCGTCAGGCGGCGTTCCCCGAAGAGGATCTCGTTCGGTTTCGCCGGGACTTCCAGCGTTTCGTCCCAGTAAACGATGTTCGACGTCGCCAGCCCCGCGTTGTTGTACTGCCCCCGGCAGACGCGGATCGTGCCGCTGCTTGCCGACGAACCGGCGTTGCCCGTATAGGCGTACGTGTCCAACGTGACGCCGCTTGCGATCGAGACCGTGCCGGAGTTCGTGAAGCTCCGTGCGGCCACGTCGCCCGTGATCCCGAGCAAGCCGCTGGGCGACACCACGACGTCCAGCAACGTCGCCGTTCGCGGGTCGACTTTCGCGGCGTCACGCAAC
>JAVBPO010000150.1:0-17594 GCA_031549565.1 Thermoguttaceae bacterium | reverse complement strand
TGTCTTTGTCAGACGTTCCTCGGCCAGTTGCTCGAGTGCCGCATAGATCGACGCTTCCAGCCCGATGCCACCGCTCGCTTGCCGGATCGTCCGCTGGCAGTCGCGGAGCGTAAAGTATTCCCGCTGCTGGTCCGGCCATGTTCCGTAATCAACGATGAAGCCTGTAAAATTCGGCTCCCAAGCGGTAATCATCCAAAACAAGGCATTCTGATGAACATCGATGAACATGGTCAAATGCTGGCTTCCTTGCGGAATGACGCCACGCTGCGTGCCGTTGGTTTTCGCGGTGATCTCCTCGACGGAGAGCATCTCTTCACCGAGGTCTTCCACTTTCGGCTCGTTCTGATATTCAGAATAAAATGCGAGTTCGTCCCGGAATTTCAGGTTCATCGCGTGTTGAAGTGCGCTGATTTCATCGGAGTTGAACCGTTGCGGCCATGCGACGACCGCCCCGACATCCATCGCTTCCCGATTCTCACGGTAGAATTCCGTCGCGACACTACCGTCCCCGTCGTTACGGAGAGAATCGTTGCGCATCTCCGAATACTCGGCCCAAAGTTTTTCATTCTTTGGAAACGAATAAACCAGTTGCGTCCGCTCCCCCTGCCAGTCCGGATGCTTTTCACGATCCAAAATCCGCGCCGCCATATCGTCCGGCCGTATAATCGTACACGCCATGAGTCCCGCGATTTTCTTGCCCGGTCCCGCCATACCCAGCACGTCCCCGGCCAGAATCGCTTCCCGGCGTTCCGATTGAGAACGGGACCATGCCGACTCCGTCGTTTGCGGATCGTCAATCAAAACCAAAGAAGGTCGTTCGACACGCCCGTCCGGCCTCGCATGCTGCTGTCCGCGAATATCGCTGCCGTGCATCCCACTGCAAGTGATCACGACACCACTGGCTCGCGAATCCGTAATCGTTGGAAGTACGATTTTATCGGCGGACCATTCGATCCGGGTCGGCTCGCCAAGATATTTTTGGCCCTTTTGACGGTTGGCGATCCGTTCCAGACACTTGATCGGAAAACACACTTCGGGAAAGTCGCCCTGAAGCAAAACATTCGTTTCGAGCCACGTTTTGATGTTCTCCAAAAGATTCTGCGCCCGGTCCGCACTGGCGGCAATCAAACAAATGAATGGTGCCGCTCCGGACAGAGCCGCCCAAACGACGGCGGTTTGGCAAAGAACGGTTTTCCCGCTCCCGCGAGGCATTGCCAGCGCGAACAAGCCACCCTGTAACACTGCTCGTTCGATTTTCTCGATGACTCGCAGATGGTCCGGCGACCAGTCGAGATAAAAGACTTCGTTAAAATACGTTTCGCAAAACGTTTTGAACGACGCTAATGACGCCGCTTTACGTTCCGGATCGACAACTTCGGGAATATTTCCGATGTCCTGCGCCGCCCGGACCGCTTCGAGACTTTTGAGATTGACGAGCCGCTTCTTTTCGAGATAATCCACCGTTTGCGGCTTTTCACGAAAGTATTCCAACGTCAGCCATGCGGCATACTGGAACAGATTGATCGTCTTCTCGGACCCGATGGCGTACCCAGCCCGATTCCGGTGGCGCCGCAAACGGTGTTCGGTGAGGACCGTTCCATATCCCGCCGTGTTCAAGATTCGCATCAACGCGGCGGGCTTCAAGGATTGCGGGTTGATTTTTTCAGTCATTAAAGTTTTTTCCCTCCGATTCTTTCGCCAAGAATGCGGCATATTGAATGAGATTGATCGTACCGTTCGGAGAAAGCAGGTCGCCCGTTTCCGCGACGATTCGTACTTGCTCTTCGGTGATGAGCCGCTTCCCGGCGTTCGTCAATAAAAGAGCGAGCGTTTCCGGCGTCAATGCGCCGGGATCGATTTTTTCCGACATGAGAGAATAAAAATGAAGATTCGATTGCCGTTACCGGCAATGTATGATAGAATGAATGGACGTTTGAAAAACTTGCATCATTACCCCCTCTGAACATGGACACGAAACAGACTTTGATGATCGTTGACATCCAGAACGATTATTTTGATGGCGGCGCGTTCCCGCTTGTCGGTAGTCTTGAAGCGAGCGAAAATGCCAAGCGTGTACTACAGAGGTTCCGCGAGAAAGGTTGGCCGATCTTCCATATTCAGCACATCAACACGACCTCCTGTGCGCCGTTTTTCCGGCAACATTCACCCGGCGCGGAGATTCATGAGAACGTCAAACCGCTGGAAGGCGAAACGGTCGTCGAAAAACATTATCCGAACGCGTTCCGGGGAACCGGTTTGATCGACGAACTCTGGCGAGCCGAAGCGAAAACGGTCGTGCTTTGCGGTATGATGACGCACATGTGCGTCGATGCAGCCGTCCGAGCGGGAAAAGACTTGGGAATCGATTTCATCGTGATCGGCGATGCCTGTGCGACGCGCGATCTGGAATTTCAAGGAAAAACCGTGGCCGCCGCCGATGTCCACGCCGCTTTCCTCTCGGCATTGAGTTTCTTCTACGCCGAGATTAAGACAACGCAGGATTTCCTCGATGGAAAGTAGCGTTACGTTTCCGACGGGGCATCGGGAAGAATCGACGATTCCAAGAACCGCCGGGCTGTCGCCGGAATCGTCGGAAGCAGTTCGATATCGTTTTCCTCAATGAGCGTAATCGGTTTCCGCCATGCAAGGGCTTTGAACATCTCCTCACAAACACCTCGACTTTGTTCCCAATTTTCCATTCCGACGATCAAAAGCTCATCGCAACGGTATAAAATGGGGAGGTCGCACCACATCCAGAATTCATGTTGATCGCCAACGTCTCCGAGATGTTCGACCAACGGAACGCTGTGCGAAAGCGGGTTGAAGACATTGACGCCGCATTTCATCAACTGGGCGGTGGCTCGGCACGAAACTCGAAATCGGTGGTCTTGAGCCGATTTATCGCTGTGAGTAAATGGTGTCGCGAGATAGAGAAGTTTTGTCTTTTCGTATTCAATTTTCATGTTCACCTCCGTTGGCCGGAATCCGCACCGCCGATTTTCCGGTAAAGTTTTCCCAGCGCCGTACAATGACGTCGCAATAATACCTGTCGATTTCCATGATGAAACAGTTTCGACCAGTTTGTTCGCAACCGATCAATGTGGAACCGCTCCCGCCGAACAATTCCAGCACGTTCTCGCCGGGCCGGGAGGACAGCGTGATCGCCTTGACCGAAAGTTCGACCGGTTTTTCGGTTAAATGCACGGAATCCTTGTGACTCGGTTTTTTTACTTCCCACAAATCACGCTCATTGTCAGGCCCGAAGAACTGATGAGCCGCTCCTTCCTTCCAGCAGTAAAGACAGAATTCGTAACACGACAGAAAATCCTTGCGATTCATAACCGGATGCAGTTTGTTCCAAACGATAATCTGCGAGAAGTGCAGCCCGTTCCGTTTGAACGCCGCCGGATAATTGCCGACGTTGTGATACCCGCCCCAAAAATATGCCGCTCGCCCCGGCTCCAAGACACGCACGATATTTCCGAACCAGGCGTCCAGCAATTTTCCGAACTCTTCGTCGGACATTTTGTCGTTCTGGATCGGTCGGTCTTTCGCACGCAATTGACTCGTCTTGAGCGGGCCATCACCGCTTACAAACGAACATTGACCCATTGCGATGGAATTATTGCTCCGGGATTCGACCGCGACGTTGTAGGGCGGATCTCCATGAAATAGATGAATGGTGTTACAGTCGATGAGATAATCGACGTCTCGCTGGCTGGCTGAATCGCCGCATAAAAGCCGGTGGTTGTCGAGAATCCAAAGGTCGCCGGTTTGTGTAACGGGATCGTCCGGCGGCTCTGGGATTTTGTCCGGATCGGTCAACCCTTGTTCAATGTTGAGATTGAGCAGCTTCGTGAGTTCCCTATCGCTGAATGCCAGCAATTCCATGTCAAATCCGGTTTCCTTGAGTTCCGCAAGCTCAATGGGTAAAATGTCAAAATCCCATTCGGAAAGCTCGGCGCTTTTGTTGTCCGCGATGCGATAGGCCCGAACCTGCTCCGGTGTCAAATCGGTTGCGACGTGGACCGGAATTTTTTGTAAGCCGAGTTTTTGGGCCGCGCGCCATCTCGTGTGTCCGGCGATAATGACACCGTCCGAATCGACGACGATCGGCTGCCGGAATCCGAACTCCTGAAGGGAAGCGGCAACGGCGTCAACGGCTTTGTCGTTCAGACGCGGGTTTCGCTCGTAGGGCTTCACAGAGCCCGTCTCCCGCAAGACGACGGCAAGGGGCGTATCGGAGCCCAAGGAAGGGCCGGAAGCCGTATAAGGGGCTGTTTTTGAAATCATAAAGTGTCTCCGATGGTGCAAAAAATAGAAAAACGCGATTCAGCAAAAGATTGTTCCCGAGGGAACGGCTGAACGGAAAAGACCGCAGGGAGAAACCATGCGGTCAAGCGACGAGGTGTCGCGCAAGATTTAGGAAAATCGCTGGCTATCGTGCTGCAAAAAGTCCTTTGCCGGTCCGGATGAATCGCGATTGATCGCCCCTATTTTGAATCTCACGAAGAATCGCCGACGTGATCGTCGCCTCCGGCGTCGCGCCTTCCGGCGACCAGTATCCTTTTTCCATCGCAATTTCCGTGATCCGGCGCGTGTTCATCGATTCGCCCGATTCCACGAGCACCTGATACGCGGCGTCAAGCCCCGACATGCGACCTTGACACCGTCCGCCCTTGCCCATCTTGCCGCCCGCTTCCTTGAGAGCGGATTTGGCTTGCTCCCATTCGTCGTGAACGTGGTCCAGCATCTGCAAAGTGATGAGTTCGTTTTCGTGCGCTCGCATGGCCGCATGCCATTTCTTATTCGCTTCCTTGACGGCTTGTGTTAGCTTTTCAAGCGTTTCCGGATCGGTTTCGACTTGCGGGGCGGGCTTGCTTTCCTTCTTTCCCTTGACCGAAGCGGCTTTCGGCTCCGGGGCCGCTTTTCCTTTTGCGGAACCAAACGGTCGCAAAAATCTCTTGGCGTCACTAATCGTTAAATCCTTGCCGCTGGCTGTCTCGCAAATCCATGATCCGTTTTTCGGATTGATCCTGACGACTTTGACCACGGATGTCCCCCGCGAAAGGGCGACTTCATATTTCTGTCCGATTTCAATCGCTGTTGGCTTCATTGTTGTCTCCTTATTGTTGATTGTTTGGGGGCATAAAATGCAGGAACACGACGTTCTCCTCATCCAACATGTCGATCCGACCGCACGAACCGTCAAGATCGTCCATTGCCGCGTCGGAGATGTCCCGTGTCACGAATAGGGCGTCGTTTTGCTGCAAATGGTCGACGGGAAATTTCGAGAACACGAACAAATCCGTTTCCGTCCAGTAAACGAAAGGATCGTCGGTGATGAACAGCGGCGTCCCATCGGCTTGCAAGGCGTCATGGACTTCATGCTTGAAGCGCACTTTGAAATGAACGCTTCCGTCCGGTCGGACGTAGAATTGCGTCGGCTCCAGTTTTCGCGATTCTTGTTGTTCCCTATTTTCCGGCTCGCTCTGCGGAGCGTCATCCGCCGGCTGTAAATCCCGCTCTTCCTCCCTGATCCATTGAAGCCAGGCGTTTTTGTGTTCCTCGTGGATTTCCAAGGTCGTCAAGTTGCCGTTGGAATATACTCCCAAAGAAAAAGGAATTTTCGCCTTCGTGAATTTGAGAGCTTCCGATGCACTGAGGACGAAAAATCGTCCGTGAATTTCCAGCGGGAGCAGATAACCGTACTGATCGCCAACGGACCGGCACGCTTGTGTCAAGTCGGGCCATTCCCAGCCCTCGATTGTGATACGCGATGTCTCGCGCCAAGGGGAGGGGGCGTTAAGAACAAATTGTTTTTTCGGTGGTGATGTCATATATAATCTCCTGTAAGAAATATGGGTTTCGGCGGATCGACGTGATACCGCCATCACTGCCGCGAGCCGGGCGATGCCCGGCGAAAGAATGCGGCTGGCTCGCTGTTTATGGCGTCGCGCTAAGAATCAAGCCGTGTGCATCACCCAAAGCCGACTGGATCGCTCCGAGTTTATGATTCTCTTCCTCGGAATCGCAGTCGACTCCGATATCGCCGATCCGATCCATCAACTCGCCGATTTTATGACGGATCGCTTCCATTTCGTCTCTGATTTCCGTCCAGTCGTCCTCGATCGGATCGCCGTCGTAGAGATCACGCAATTCATCCAGCGCTTCCCGCTCGCTGTCGAACGGCCCCATCCAATCGGTTGCGTCCAAATATCCCGGCGCCGATTTGCGAGCGTACCAACCGGGCGCCTTCTTCCATCGCTCGCCCGTAATCAGTTTGTAATGACGCCGCTCGCTCCAAACATCCGGGTGCAGCGATGTCGTTCCCTCGCTCGTTTCCCCGACCAGGAATGTTTCGTAAATCACTTCGTCAACCATAAAACTCATTTGACACCTCATTATTGTTCAAGGAATCTGGCTGGCTCGCACAGTGCTCGCCGTCACGACCGCAAGCCGGGAGATGCCC
The DNA here is from genome assembly GCA_031549565.1 of Thermoguttaceae bacterium. GTDB lineage: Bacteria > Planctomycetota > Planctomycetia > Pirellulales > Thermoguttaceae > JAVBSX01. The sequence continues at coordinate 11,122 of JAVBPO010000150.1, read as the reverse complement.
GGCTCTTGGCTCGCTGGCTGGCTCGCTATCGCTGCATTGACATTTGTCCGGCAAGATAGACGGCGTCAAGGACATTCTTGAGCGTAGCAATGGATATCTCCCTGTAATCCCAGCGGTCGCATTTGAGTTCTTCCGTCGATTCATACCACAATTCTTTGAGCAGAACGTACTCCATCAACGATTCTATGGTGTCGAATTTCCTTTCGGCGACAAGTCGTTCAAGGTAAGATTTGTATTCCGGGCTTTCCATGTGATGCTCCTGTTTTGTATTGGATGGCTGAATCGATGTGACACTATTTCGATGGTTTGCTCTCGCTGGCTGGCTGTGAACCATTTTGGATGGCTGGCTGGCTCGCTGGCTGGCTGGCTGTGACACCAATAGGATCGCTGGCTCGCTCGCTGTTTGAAAAACGCTCCATCACTGCCGAAAGCCGGGAGATGTCCGGCAAAGAAGGCATCGCAAGATGCTGACTGAATGTGGTGTTATGAAACGGCCACGGCTTGGTTAGCTTGGTGGGGCTTGCTTGTTCTTCCGGCTTCCCTTGCCCCTTTCGCTTCGCTTGGCGGCTTGTGTACCCTTCCTTGCGGCTTCCCTTGCCCGTTCCGCTTCGCTTCGCGACTTGTGTACGCTTCCTTGCGGCTTCCTTGCTTCGGGCTTCCCTTGTCCCTTCCGCTTCGCCTTGCGGCCCCGTGTACGCTTCCTTGGGCTTCGCTTTCTTCCGTCTTTCGGGGCAAGGTCAAGCCCGTCACGACCGTAAGCCGGGCTTGCGACCCGGCTTGTAAAAAAGGCAGCCCCCGAAGCGGGGCGTCATAATCTACTCCGCGCGGCGGACCTTGTAAAGCCCGGCGCCTACTTTTTCAAAGCGGGCTTTTTCCCCTTTCTTAACATCCGCTTGCAAAGCCGCGCTAAGCGTCATCGCCGGGGTTTGCCCTTCCGGCGCCCAAAGCCCGGATTCCAAAGCCGCTTTCGTAATCGCGCCGGCGTTAAGCGGCTGATCGCTTTCCGAAAGTACCTTGTAAGCGGCGTCAAGCCCGGACATCTGGCCCTTGAAGCGTACCCCGCCGCCCCCGCCGAAAGAAAAGCCTTTCGCTTCCCGCGCGGCTTCCTTGTAAGTGGCCCCGGCGGCTTCCGCCTTTGACACCGCTTCGCTTACCTTTTCTTCGGTAATCAGCCCGTACACCAAAGCGGCCTTCGCGGCCTTGGCAATCTTGTCCGCTTCGCTTGCTTCCCGCTTAGCGGCTTCCGCCTTCGCGACCGCTTCCGGGCTTGGCTTGCAAGCCGCTTGCGCTTCCGCCCAAAGGGCGTCCGCTTGCTCTTGCGGTATCAAGCCCAAAGCGGCGGCTTGCTTCGCGGCTTGCGCCTTTTTGACAAGGGCTTCACGGCTTTCGTTGTTCGCTTGCGGGGCTTCCAAAGCGGGGGCTTGCTTCACGGCGTTCGAGATGGTTTTCGTAGCTTTTTTCGTAGTCATGTTCGTGTTCCTTTTGATGGAAGGTTTAAGGTTCGGTCAAGGGCTTTTGCCCTTTGCTTCTACGGTATATAAGAAGCAAAAACCGTACCAAAGACACCTTTTTTGCGTAATATTTTTCGTCCTACGTTTTACGGCGTCATAACCGGTCCCGCGCCGAAAGTGATACCACACTGTTTGGGTCGAGTAGCGTTTCGCTATAGCAAAACACTACACCTGCGGTGTTTTGCTACACCTTGACACCACTATAACGATACGATTTTCATACGCCCTTTGGGACCGAAGCGAAGCCGAAACCAAGCCGGATTGAAGCCGGGCTAAGCCGCTTTCGGCTCGCTATTAACGCATCGCTTATCATACGCCTTTTCGCTTGTCTGTCGTTTAACGATACGAAATGTGTATATTTGTGCGAAATGTCGAATTTACCGTATCGCAATCGCGGACCAGGGTTGTACGAAAAAGGTACTTCGTGGCACAGAAACCCGCTCTGGGCGGCGGGAACTAGTCACGCGTTTAGACACACTTTCCTGCGCGCGGCGCAAATTTTCCGAAAAACGCACTTAACCATTTGTCAATGAAGGAGATACGTCATATTTTATGCCGTTCCGGGAAATGAAAAATCGCCAAATTTGGAAGAAAACGACCCCAATTCACGAAATTTTCCCAAAGTTCATTTTTTACGAACGACGTAGGATTTGGGAACACCATTGGCGGATCGCTTCCAGCATTCGAGCCGACCATTTGGGAGGCGTCGTTTCCTCATAGGGATCGTCGTCAAAACACCGTTCCGGGCAAGAGCGGCAAAAGGCACGATCTTCACTGCAACACTCAACATTCATTTTCGTCTCCGTGGATAAAAAGTGAGAAATCAACTAAACATACAAATCATCTCGTCAAAAACTTTACCGACTTTTTTTCCTATAGTGCGCGCCAAATTTGTCAAACGCGCTAGCCCCCCCTGTTTGGGACGGAAAAGTTTTTTATACCGGAATTTCAAGGCTGAAACCCCAGAACTTTTACTTTTGGAAAAGAGCGGAAAAGTCTGAAAAGTTTCATTTTGGAGGGATATTTCTTCATTTTGGAAGATTTTGCTTCCTCTTGTTTATGATTTTTTTCTGTGCTGAAGGAGTGAAATTCGCTCTTGAGGACGTCCTTTGGTCGCCATTCGCTCGATTTGGATATACCGCTGGGCGTCCAGTTCGAGAACCAGATCGGAAAATTCCCTCGGCATCACTCCCAATTGGCGACGAAGTACCCAAAAAGGCATCCCCTTTTTTCCATGATTATGATGCCAAAGCGTAAGTTCCCGGATTGCTTCCTTGCACAATGCCTGGAATCGCGTTTTGGCGGAAGATTCCTTCGCCTTGAACAATTGGCGTCGTATTTGATGCGTGACAAAATCCGAAGCCCAGTGTGCCGCAGAGATCGTGATTTCCGGTTGTCGATGATTCTCGCTGCAGGCGTAAAGCAACGCGAGTTTTCGGGCGTTTTCGTTGGCCCGGCCCCAAACGGTCATGGCGACTACGTCCCCTTTGTCTTCCGCTTTGGAATACTCCTCGTCGGCAAAACGTCGATAATCACGCATAAATCCGGTCGATTTTTCGTCGAACGGAATCGTAATCGGTTTCGGGTGAAACTTGCCGAGATTCCCTTTCAAATCCCCCGGTTGGAATGCTTGCCACCATCGGGCGGTTTCCAGCACCCGCTCGCTGACCTGATCGACCGGGACAGGGTCCTGGCTGAACGGTCGTTTGTCGGCGTCGACAATAATCATTCGTGCGAAAAACCCATTGCTCATCATCCGTTCGCTGAGCGCCCCGTAATAGTACTGTGGAGTGGCCGTCCCAAAAACGGTCAAGTGCGGTTGATCGATGACGCCGGGATTCTCCTTGCCGGATTTCCGACGCATCGGATAGATGGTCGACGCCGATGTATAAAGCGTCAGAAGCGTTCCCATGATACTTTCGACGAACGCGCCACGATTCCGGTCGTTGAGTTTGAATAGCAGTTCGTCGATTTCGTCGTTTTGATAAAGCATGTTCGGCTGAAGAAAAAGAGCATCCTGCAAACCTTCCCCCGAAACGAATTTATCGCCGAGCGACCCGATTTCGCCGATCTGCTCCATGACATATGTGTTGACTTTTCGCGGATAATCTTTACCCGAAGAAGCACCGACCAGAGCGAGAATGTAAAGATTCGTCCGTAAATCCCCCGGCTCGCGAACCTTGCGGCCACAAAGAAACGAGTGTAACGCCATCGCACCGCAAAACGCCGTTGTCGGGACGGCACATGGAGCATGGGCAAGTGAAAAATCCATGACCTCGCCCACGAATCCGGGAATTCGCAGCAAGGAGTCCGGTACGGCACCGGGATCGTCCTGAATGGTGTCGACAAGATATTGATCGTCGTCGTCTTCTTCTTCCTCCTGAATCACGAAAGGATTCGTGATTCCCGACAGATCGACGTCGGAGTAGGTTATGACGCTATTTTCTTCGAGCAAATATCCTCGCGATTTGTCGTGTGATGTTTCAAGCGATTGCCGCATCTTGTAACTGAGCCGCGATTGAGACCACGGCGGATGACACCGGGCGTTGTATTCTTGAAACAGCGGCATCCCTTCCGATTCCGAAAGAGCGAAATCCCAAAAGATCGTGCAGGCGGCTTTGAAAAGCTGGGTGTCGCCCCCTTGCCCGGCAATGCTGGGGGGGATTTTATCGACGTAAAGTTTGCAACGTTCGACCGACGAAAGATTCGTATTGCAGCGGGGAACGATCAATTTCGGTGGATCGGGTATAAGAATCTGCAGTTTCGCATCCCGTTTCGTAAGCACATATTCGATCCAGGCATCGGGAAGTTTTGGAAGTTCGTTGACCTGACAAAACGGCGTATGCCAAGAGTAAACTTGTCCGGTATCGGGATGAATCGACGGCGGCACCACGATGTATTGGTTCCCGATTTGAATATCGATGCCTGTTTTTTTACCGTCCCATACGATTCCTTTGGAACCTTTGATTTCGACCTCGGGCCGCTGGAAAAGCAAGTGATACCCGCCGCTGCCGGACCGCGAAATCGGGCATTTGGGAACCTGACCGACCCGATCCTCGATCCGCATAAAATCGCCGCTGCCGTCTTTGCCGTTTTTATTGTCGACGTCGATCACGAGCAAATTGTCGCATTTGAGCCCGATATTGCAGTCGGGAAAGTCCGCCCACCATTTTCGGACCAGTTCCGGATCGCCCGACGCTGAGTTACAACCGTGTGGTGCCGTTTTCTCCCAGAACGGTTCCTTGCTCCGTGGCTGGCACTGAAAAACGTGGTATCCGAGCCGAACAAGTCGGTCGGCTTCTTCGGCAAATGGGTTCATGAAAGCCTCGAATAACGCATCAAATACGTCGTGAAAATCTGCGACCGGTCCGGCGTCCGAACAGGAGAAAAAGAAGCATAGCGCCGGTAATGGATAGAATTGCGAGCATTGCCGGTTCCGGCGTCAGCACGATGGGAGGCTCAGGTTGCGGCGACGGATCAGGCTGTGGCGGCTTGACGGGAACCACCATCGACCTTATAGTTTCCGTGGTGTCTTGGGGAATGAAACGGTTGTCTGGAGGCGACGTATTTTGCACATCCTCCGGCTTGAGCGGTTCAATGGCGTCTTTTTTGAGATGAATCTCGATACGCCTGGACGGCAGGTCCTTTTCTGCACAATCGGTGGTCGTATCGTCGATGATCTCGTTGACGGTAAAATCCCTGATCAACGCGTCGTCGATGGGGGGATGCTTGATATCGAGCAGCGATAAAAGTAAAAACAGAATCGGTAACATCATTGTTTTGTTGTTGGAAGTTTGCGGATGTAATAGCGACAGGTCACCACACGAAATCCGTCCTCAAATTCCAAGAGGACGGAATTCATTGTCCCGGTCGCCAAAATGCGACACCGCTGCCCAAAACGTTCAGGCAGCCATTTTTTAATTCGGTAATAATGTGTCATTCGTGTTCGTTGAACCTTTCGAAGAGGATTTGGAACGCCGTGGCGGCACAGAGCGGGACTTGGGCGTTTCCAAGGGCTTTAATTCGGTCCACCCGACCGGGAAACCCATGAACCACTCGCACCACTCCGGGTTCAGCTTGCCACCAGCCAACGCATTGAGCGGCCTCGGATTGCGTACCATCTGCGACGGTCCACCGTTGTTTTTCGCGTCCTGACAAGTCAACGTCGGGTACATTCCTCGTTTGATGGCCGTTGCCCGGCTGTGACTTCCTCCGTCCAAACCTTTTGTGGTCAATGTCGGTATCGGATACATTGGTACAAATTCGCTCGGATTCGGCGTTCTCCCCGCGGCATACCGTCGGGATCGTTTCGTGTCTCTTGTCGTCAACGTTCCGACCAAGAATCCAGCATCGCTTCCGGATATGCGGAGCGCCGACGTCGTTCGCTCCCAGCACGAGCCATTCCGCATCGAACCCGCTCTCGGCCAGTCCTTGGAGGACAACGTCGAGTCCTCGCCGAACAAGTCGGTCGGAGTTCTCCACGAACGCGAATTTCGGTCGAACTTCCCGAATGATGCGGAGCATCTCGAACCAGAGCGACGATTTTTCGCCGGTGATCCCTTCCCCTTTCCCAGCGGCTGAAATATTTTGACACGGAAAACCTCCCGAAACGATGTCAACAATTCCTTGCCAAAGCTTTCCGTCAAAAGTCCGAATATCATCCCAAATCGGGAAAGGCGGGAGTTTTCCTTCGTTTTGGCGTCGCAGCAGAACGCATCGACAGTACGGTTCAATTTCGACGGCGCAAACGGTGCGGTGTCCGTTGATTTGCGAAGCGAGTATTCCTCCACCAGCGCCCGCGAAAAGCTCCAGGACATTCCTATTCTCCTCTTGAATAGTCATTCGTGTTCGTAAGCGATGTCGCCATTCTCGTGTACACCCGGAATCACCGAATAATCCGGCAGATCAAGCAGCGAATCGGGTAAAATACCGCGTTTGCAACATTCATCAACGTGTAGCAGAAACACAACGTTTGCCGCCAGATGGCCCAAATGATCCTCTTCGGTCGAACCTTGTTGGTACTTCATGAGATGCCGATGAAGCGATGCCAGGATACGTGACGCCGGAATTCCTTTCTGGTAGTTGAATGGTCCGTATTTTTTCGCACCTTCAGCCAAAACGGTTGCAAGTCGTTCCGTCGCGAATGGCGAAATATATTCAGGATGTGGTTTTCCCTCATCGGTATCACGAACGGCACCGGTTTCGAACCTTTCCCGCTTGCCGCCGTTGTGCATCGGTTCCGTTTTCGGAGTATTCAATGTGACGTGGTAAAAATGTCCATCGGAGCCGTGATACTGCACCGCCGTTTCGATGAACCCGGCTTTTCGGAGTTCACGCAGCGCCGTTTCCCGCTCTTCGCTCATGGCATCCAGAGGGAAGATTTGCTCCAGCCCGTCCTCGGCAACACGCCCGACAAGCCGGAAATATTCGTCTTTTGCCGCTTCCGAAAGCGTTTCCTCGGAATGGCATTGGTACAATTGCGGTTGAAAATCAAAAATGGTTGGCATGTTTTGTGAATAGTTCTACTGTATGGATTTCACATTGACTCAACCTAACATATTGTGTATAAATGCTTTCCGTCGCTCGAAAGCGGCGATTTTTAGCACGGAGAGCGAAAATGAACAAACGATATGCTATTGCCAAGGAATCGGTTTTTGAAGATTGTCTGGTGACGCCGGGAACCTATGAGGGTGTTCTGGAACGCCTCGACCAATTTGTGACGCCTTTTTTCAAACACCTTGCGACCCGGATGCAACGGGAAAAAGCACTCGCCTATTTGAAGGGTTTGCTGTCCTGCACGGAAAAGAAAAATGTCGAGTCGATCGCATACTATCACGGTCAGGATCGCCAGCCTCTTCAAATGTTTATCGGACAAGTCGAATGGGATGATGATGCCATCCTGGATAAGCTCGCCGATCAGGTCGTTCGGGAAATCGGATCGGAAAACGGTATCCTCGTGATCGACCCGACTTCCTTTCCCAAAAAAGGACGAATGAGCGTTGGCGTCGAACGACAGTGGTGCGGGCGTTACGGAAAAATCGAAAATTGCCAAGTCGCCATTGGTGTCGCCTATGTGGGAGGCGGTGAATTCATTTTGGTCGACCGGTGTTTGTATCTGCCGAAAAGTTGGACCGACGATCCGCAGCGTTGCCTCGCCGCAGGCGTTCCCGAGGAACAAATCATCGAAAAAACCCGACATGAGCAAGCGAAGGAAATGATTCTCGGGCGATGCAAAAAATTTCCGCACAAATGGATTGCCGGAGACGACGAAATGGGACGTATTCCTTGGTTTCGCCGGGACTTGCGACTTTTGAACGAACCGTACATGCTGGCGATTCCCTCGAATTTTTTGATTTGCGACTTGGACGCCAAGGCGGTGATTTGCGAAAACTGCGGAGAAGAACATCCACGTGAAATGGAAAGTGTACGTGACTGGGCTGACGCCGCTGGGAAACGAAATTGGAAGATCATCAAAGTACGGCGAGGGCACAAAGACTGGCTTTCCGTTCGGTTGGTTCGATGTCGTGTTCGTGCGATGATCGAGGGCGAGATCGGCGAAGAAGAAACATTGATTGTGAGTCGTTGGCGGGACGAATCGGGAAGCAAGCGAACGGATTATTATTTGTCGCACGGAAACGAAGATTCGGATTTGGAGGAATACGGTCGCGTCATTAAGGACGCCTATCGGATCGAAGAATGTTTTCATCGCGGCAAAGGGGAGTGCGGATTGAGCGATTATCAAGTGAGAAACTGGCGTGGATGGCATCATCATACGACCTTGTCAATGTTGGGCATGTGGTTTTTGCTCAAGGAGGTGATACATCAAAAAAAAGCGTACCGATGATGACGGTTCAGCGGGTTCGGGAATGCATCGGCGAACTGCTCGTCCGCGAAAGATTGAGTCTTTGTACGCAAGACGAGTACATTTGCTTCCGTTGCACGCAATGGCTTAATCGCACGAAATTGGCGCTCGAATATTGCAAAAACAAGCATAATCAGTGACGTATTCCTTTATTCTACCGAAGGTTAGGGATTTTACATACAGTAGAAGTAATATCAAGTAACGACCGAGCGTAATCGTGACGATCGTTTTGACTCAGCGTTTCCAACGCCAGTGCATCACAGGCTTCTTCCCGATCGGCATTCATGCGACGAATCGCCAACCAGAGTAGCGGGTTAAACCAATGAACGACCAGAAGGGCCGTCATCACCCAGCCGGTCCAAACATCCCAGCGGCGCAGGTGCGACAATTCGTGCAAAAACACCGTTTGAAGCTGCTTTTCCGACGCCGATTCGATCATGCCGTGAGGCAAGAGCAAGGTCGGTCGAATGACACCGATCAAAAACGGTCCGGCAACCGCCTTGCTTTCCGCAATGACAAGCCACGTATCGACTTTCATTCGGTGACGACACGATTCGAAGATCGTCAGCACACGCTCATTACGGACGGGATTTCCTTGGGTAATCCAATGCCGACAGAGTGTCGTTTGTCGAAAAAAAAGCACCGTCATCACACCGCAACCGCACAACCAAATTACAGCAAATATCGTTTTCCAATCGGCTTGAACGACACCGTCCTCACTTGGAAGTCGACCGGAAAGAAGGGTGTCACGAGAAACGGGTACTTCGGTTGCGATGAATTCTATCGGACGAATCTCTGCCGGAACGGCGATTGGATCGCCCGAGCCAGCACCAAGCTCAACAACCGATTCCGTTTGCGGCAAAAGATTGTAAACGCTCAGAGATGAAGGAACCGAAGTGATCGGCAGTAAAGCGAGCGGCACGATTCCCCAAAGTATATGACGCCATGCCGGTGAAATACGGTTTCCAAGAAAGCAACGCAGCAGGAAAACTCCGGCGATAAGCACCGATGTACGACAGGTGGGCACGAGAATCAATTCCATAAACGATAAAGATTCGGTCGTCATGGCACCTCCTCTTTTTCGGCGACCTGACGGTCGATCATTTCGCGGAGTTGAAGTAGTTCGTCCTTGGAAATTTCGCCCGATTGAATGCACCCGGCCAGTATGGAGCGAATCGTTCCGCCGAAGAAACGTCCGAGAAACGTCTCCTGCTTCGCTCGAAGCGTCGATATTTCGTCGACCAGCGGAGCGTAATGTAAAAGTTCATAACCTTTTAACCCCAATTTGATCGTTTCAACGGCTTGCTTTTGGACGAGCCGGTTCAAAAAAGTTCGAACGGTTTTCGGTTTCCAATCCGATTTCCCTTCCAACTTAGCCGTGACTTCGGCCGCCGACAACGGGGCATCGGCGTCCCAGAGGATTCGCATCACCTCCCATTCGGCTTGCGTGATTTTCGCACCGGAATTCGGGGCACTGGTTTTATGGCTTTTTTTCGGCATTGAAGGGTGAAAAAAAATCAAATTGCCATCAATGAATTACAGATGAAATCATTGTATTCCAGATGTAATCAACTGTCAAGAGAAGAATGAATTTTTTTTATTTCAAAAATTCAAAGAAGAAAATTTGCTTCGGCGATGACTCTGCATCCACCGATTTGGCCTCCTAATTCCTTGAGACATACATTGATCACACTTTATGCTGCTGATCGTAGCCCCGTTTTCATAGCCACGGTACTCTGCCTGCGTCGAAGCCTGAGTTTATTAGCCCAAAGGGCTACACCGGTGATCGGAAAACTCGTCGCACACAGGCCTTTTCCTGTTCGTCGGAGAGCCCATGCCGCTCCGTTCTTCCTCCGAACAGGGTGCGGGCATATTACCCGTCCTCGCCGAGCAACTGCAACGTTGCGATTGCTGGAGTAGATACCCTTGTTGAATCAGTCGTCTTGAAAAACGAAGTGAGTTCGGCTGAGGTTTCCTACCTTCAAACCGGGCAATCTGGCGGGATTGCCCAGTTCAGCAGTAAAGCTCCGTACACGAGCCGTGACGAGCGATAAGTGACTTCTTGGGTTACGGATCGGTTTCTGCCCGAAGGCCGTACAATATCAGTTTTGTTAATCCGGGCAATCTGCGGAAATGCCCAGTCGTGAATTGGATCGGTGTCAAGCGACTCGCTCTTTTCGTTTTTTATCAACGATCTTTTCCCGAACTCGGGCGAGTGCGTCTTCCACCGAGCCGAACTGCTTCAAGTAGGCTGATAATTCGCCGACCGTTTCGAATCGGTCGGAAATTTCACGCCGGTGCTGACGCAGCCAAACGAGTGGATCACCCTCATCGGGAAGATTTCGCAACCCTATTTCTTCAATGTCAATCATATCAAGTCTCCTCAAAAATCATGTGCCGCTCCGGCGTCAGTAATCGCGGCGATCGCAAACCGAACTCCTCGATAATCGCTTCGATTTGCTTTCGCTTTTTGTCTGTCGCGATATGTTTTTGGTTCCATGTAATCAAAAAGTCCATCGCATGAGCGGCGGCGTGGGCGATGTGGGAAGCGTCCAGCTTCGAATTCTCCGGAACGGCTCCCGACTGCAACAAGGCTTCGGTCAACCGCTCGACCATTTCGGTCAGTTCCAGAATGGGAATTCCTTCGGCGACCTGCAATCTCGCTTCCGCCGCTTCGGGGTTGCCCATCGCGATTTCTTCGACGACGGAGTTCGAGATGAACAATTCGTACCGCTCTCGTTGCTCCCAC
>JAVBPO010000032.1:0-5735 GCA_031549565.1 Thermoguttaceae bacterium | reverse complement strand
ACTCCTGACTCCTGACTCCTGACTCCTGACTCCTGACTCCTGACTCCTGACTCCTGACTCCTGACTCCTGACTCCTGACTCCTGACTCCTGACTACTTAAACAATCCCATTCACTTTCAAGGAGCTCCCATGAAACAAACGATTGCTGTGTGTTTTTTCCTTTTGGTATCGATCACAACGATTCTTCCCGCCGCGGAGAAGCCCGGCGTCCAATACCGGCGACTGGGTGTCCAGGAATACCGCGACAAAATGAAAGGCGGTTGGATCGGCCAGATCGCCGGTGTCAGTTGGGGCGCTCCAACCGAATTCCAGTATCTGGAACAGATCATTCCGGAAGACAAAATGCCGAAATGGCGGCCTGAAATGATCAACGACGCGTTCGGACAAGACGATCTTTACGTCGAAATGACGTTCCTGCGGACGATGGAACTATACGGACTCGATTGTTCGCTCCGCCAAGCGGGGATCGATTTCGCGAACAGCGAGTATCCGCTCTGGCACGCCAACATGGCCGGCCGCCGGAATCTTAGGGCCGGAATCGCGCCGCCGGATTCTTCGCACCCGAAGTTCAACGAACACGCCGACGACATCGATTACCAGATCGAAGCCGATTTTTCCGGCTTGATCGCGCCCGGGATGCCGAACGTCGCGATCGCGCTGGGCGATAAATTCGGACGGCTCGTCAACTACGGCGACGGCGTTTACGCCGGAATCTTCGTCGGAGCGATGTATTGCGAAGCGTTTTTCGAAACCGATCCGGTCAAGATTATCGAAACCGCCTTGAAAGCGATTCCCGCCGATTGCCAATACGCCGAGATGGTCCGCGACATGCTCGCCTGGTACAAGGAAAACCCCGACGACTGGGTTAAGACATGGGAGAAAATCGAAGCGAAATATCAAAAGAATCCGGAATACCGCAAGTTTAACTGCGATCCGGGCCGTTTCAACATCGACGCGAAAATCAACGGCGCGTACATTTTAGTCGGCCTGCTTTACGGCAAAGGGGATCTGGACGAAACGATCGTGATTTCGACCCGCTGCGGACAAGATTCCGACTGCAATCCGTCCAACGCCGGCGGGGTGTTGTTCACGACGCTCGGGTTCTCGAAGCTCCCTGCGCGATTCACCGGGAAACTGGACGAAACGGGCGTCTTTTCCCACACCGCGTACAATTTTCCCGCTCTGATCGACGTTTGCGAAAAGCTCGCGCGGCAGGCGATTGAAAAAGAAGGCGGTTTCATTGAAAAGAACGCCGACGGTAAGGAAGTGTTCGTGATACCGGTCCTGCCGATCAAGCAGGAACCGACGATGAAATCGTGGGCGCCGGGCCCGATTGCCGATTCGGAATTCACCGAAGCCGAACGGAAAGAGATTCGTTTCAAGGATTTCCGGACGCTCGGCGAAGCGGTGTCACACCACTTCCCCGGCTGGACGATCACCGACTGCGGACCAGACATGGAGCCGGGAATCCGCGACTTTTTCGGTCGGACGAACGTTTTACTGACCCACCCGAAGGAACGCGGCGTTCCGTGCGTGTTGACCAGGGAATACACGGTTCCGAAACAGGGCAAATGCGAATTGCACCTGGTCGTTACTCACCACGACGCGGGCGACTGGGATTTGATCGTCAAAGTCGACGGCAAGGAGATTCATCGTCAAACGATCGGGGCGTCACAGGATAATCCCCGCAGCCGCTGGGCGGATGTCGACATCGATCTGACACCCTACGCCGGCAAGACGATTAAGTTGGAATTACTCAACCAGCCGACCGATTGGGCGTTCGAAGGCGGTTACTGGGCGAAAATCGACATCAGAAAGTATTAATGCCGAACGTAAACGCGGGTGATACCCTACGTATTTCCTGGGACCGCAGGCATCTTGCCTGCACCCGGGTCTGCGGGCTTCCAGCCCGCTACGTGAAACGAAAGGACACCCTGCAAACGGTGTCCAATCGCCCACTGGCAGGCTGGAAGCCTGCGGTCCCAGGTTTCAAAACGTTTAACGGCGTTGTGTGTCACGGGCAGATGCCCGTGCACCAAAACTACTGCTTATCCAAAACCCGCTTGGCGCGTTCGGTCGTCTTATCGTCTTTCGACGTTTCGAGAACCTTTTTCATCGCGTCGGCGGTTGCCTGGGATGCGCCTTGGATCTTTTCCGCGACGGATACGGCCGCGGCACAAGCCGGTTCCTTGATCGTAGCGTCGTCGACCAGTTTCATTGCTTCTTCAAGCATTTTCGCCGACGGATACTTCGTGAACGCCTGGAAGACAAGTTCCTTATCCGCCGGTCGGGTCGCCAGAGTCAAATACGTTTTGACCATCTCGATCCGCTGCGTTTCTTCCATCGGATACTGGCGCGGATAACGAACGTAACCGCGGAGCCCACGCTGTTTGTAACGATTATCGGTCGATTCCTTCGCCAGCTTCAAGCAAACGGCCGCGACGGCGTCGGCGTCTTCCGGTTCCCGCCATTTGCCGAGAAGTTCGGTCGCTTTGTCTTTCATCGCGGGCGAACCTTCGAATGCGTATTTCGACGCGGTATTGACCGCCAGCGGGCCGCCGATCTGCATGAGAATGTCGAGCAGGTTCGGCTTCGCTTTCGCGTCCGCTTTTTCGAGAATTTCGACCATCTTTTCGGAAACCTCTTCACGCGGCATCCGGGAACAGGCGGCCTTGAGGAGTTTCTGGTTTTCCTCCGCTTGGGCGTCCGTGTTCGCTTCCGGAAGAACGTCGAACAGGTTTTCCAAATCGGCGAGCGTCACCACTTCGGCCAGCGCGGAAAGGGCGGCGCCGCGAATATTGGCGTCTTTCGATTCCGCCGCTTTTTTCAACAGCGGAAACGCCGAAACGATCCGTCGAGCGTCAATTAGCTTGATCGCGGCCGCTTGCGTGGTCGCGTTCCCTTTTTCGAGCAGTCCGACGACCGCGTCGTCGACCTCCTTGCCGGGAATTTCTTCCAACGTCGCTTTCGCGGCATCGGCGATTTCCGTATTCGAATCGGAAGCCGCGTCGATCAGCATCGGGAGAACCGAAGCGTCGCCGATGTTTTTCAGGGCCGTAATCGCGGCGATCCGGACGTCCTCGTTACCCGCCTTCACCAGCATCGAAATCGGGGTCAGCGACAGCTTTTTCGAATCCGCGTCGACCCGGTCGCCGACGGCGAGGATCAGTTGAACTTGTCGCGCAACGTCTTTCACTTCCGGAATTTCCGTCAGGAGTTTTTGCGTTACGGTCGTACCCGCCGGAAGTTCCCGGGCGGCTTTCATCGCGACGGCGAACAGCTTCGGGTTGCCCGAATGAATCTGCTTGACGAGCAGTTCGACACCGTTGTTTCCTTGGGCGAGAATTTCATGATAAACGGCGGATTCCTTCTGGAAATCTTTCGCTTCGTTCATCTTCTGGATCGTCTGGAAGATTTTGACGGCGGAATCAGCCTTGCCTCGGGCAAGCTGTTTTTCACCGCAATGGAACGCGGCGTCGGCGAAATCCTGACCGAGGAGTTTGCGAGCCGGTTCATGTTTGGAATCAAGCATCTCGCCGCTGAAGAATCCGACGGCTCCGTCTCCGGCAAGGGATCCGAACGCGGCGATCACGGCTTTGGCGACTTCCGGATCCTTGCGGCCTGCGGCATCGTCCGTTGCGACCAACGCGTAAAGCGTCGCTTCCGCGTTCGTTTGGCCCCGGTTGGCAATGCTGTCGACAACGCCGATGAGCAATTTGCCGTTGAGCGTTTTCGTCGCGTCGGCCAAAGCGGCGTCGACTTCATTTCCGGGAATCTGTTCCAGAGCGTATCGGGCGTAATGGGCCGTTTTTTCGTCGGCCAACAATTTCGCGAGCGTCGGGACCGCTTCTTTCGTTCCGTGGGTGGACAGACGATAGCACGCAAGCATCTTCAGGAACAGCATTTCATTTTCCGTTCCCGGCTGTTGAAGCATTTCGATGAGCATTGCTTCGTCGGTCGTGTTTTGGAGATTTTTCGCGATTTCGCCGTATTCTCCTTTCAAGGCTTCCGTTTTGGCCATCAGCCAATCCTGTCCGGATACGGACGCCGTCAACAACATCGCCGATGCAAAAACCACGGCGGCTAAAAAAGTTCTTTGATATTTCATGGTTATAGTAGTCAGTAGTCGGTAATCAGTAGTCAGAAATTCGTAATTCGTAATTAGTAATTCGTAATTCCTAATTAAAACCTCCACGGTTCGCGCAAGGCCCGGGAACGCATCCGGTTCGCTTCGTCGTCGTTGACGAACGACTCTGTTTTCGGATCGAACGTCACTTTTCGGCCGAGCTGCCAGGCGATGTACGCACAGTGGGACGCGATGTGAGCCCATGCCGCGACGTTCGCGTTGGACGCCGGATTGCGCCGCGTTTTGCAGCATTCGAGGAATTCGCGAATATGATTGTCCGGATCGGTTCCCGGAATGCCGAAGAATTTCAGTTCGCTCCGCAACGCGTCGGACGAAACGGCCATACGTCCGGAGTCGCCGGTTTCGACCCAGCCCTCTTCGCCGACATAACGGCACGAGCAGGTTCCCAAACCGAGCCAGCCGTGTTCGCGCATGACCAGCTTGACCCCGTTGGCGTACATGCAATCGACGCGGTCGTTCTTGTTCCCGTTTTCGTCGAGCACCGGCCAGTATTCGATCGGGACGGTGTCGTCCGACTGGTTGCCCCATTGGCAAAGATCGACGGTATGCGAACCCCATTCGAGGATGCCGCCGCCGTGGAAATCGAAGAAACCCCGCCATTCGCCCCGAATGTAACGGGCGTTATACGGACGCCAAGGGCACGGGCCGAGCCAACGATCCCAATCGACTTCTTCTTTCGGCGGTTCCGGTTCAGCGGGGAGCCAGTCCTTGGTCGTCGCCGGGGCGAGCGTGTTGGCGTGAACTTCGGTCAGTTTACCGAGTTTGCCTTCGTGCGCCAGTTTCGCGGCGAGTTGGAAGTTGCCGATGTTGCGGCGTTGCGTTCCCGCCTGGAAGATACGACCGTACCGATTCACGGCCTGTTCCACGGCCCGGCTTTCGGCGATGGTTAAAGAGAGCGGTTTTTCGCAATAAATATCTTTGCCCGCTTTCGCCGCGCAGATGGACGCCATGGTATGCCAGCGGTCGCCGGTCGCGATCAGGACCGCGTCGATGTCGGGCCGATCGAGCAACTCGAACATATCGCGGTACATGACGCAATCGTCGTTGCCGTAGAAATCGTCCGCCATTTTTTTGATTTCACGGCGTCGGGATTCCCGGGTATCGGCGATCGCCATGAACTGGACGACTTTTTCCCGCATGAAAACGCTTAAATCATGTTGTCCGCGACCACCGATTCCGATGCCGCCGAGGGTGATACGATTGCTGGGAGCGACCGCTCCGTCCCGACCGAGCAGCGGAGCGGGAACATAATACGGAACGGAAATCGCGGCTCCGAAAAGAGCGGCGTTTTTCAGAAATTGCCGTCTTTGCGTGTTGACTGGTTTTGTCATTGTGTAAAAATCCTTGTCTGTGTTGAGAGAAAAAAGGAAACCGTTCCGGCCAGTATACAGGAACGGTCGGGGGAAAAACAAGAGCGCGAAATTTTTTTATTCAGCGCCGGGTGCGTGCAAATTTCCTTGTCTGTTTGGGCAAAATAGGGTGTCATGTCATGCCGAGGTATTCCGAAGCATCTGGTTTCAAGCCGTGTTCGCAACATAATGCGTGTTGCCGGATGCACCAGATTCTTCACTCCGTGAGTACACTTCGT
>JAVBPO010000168.1:0-14484 GCA_031549565.1 Thermoguttaceae bacterium | reverse complement strand
CCGCAGGCATCTTGCCTGCACCTGGGTCTATGGGCTTCCAGCCCGTAGCGAACCCTCGGCAGGCTGGAAGCCTACCGACCCAGATGCAGGCTGGAAGCCTGCGGTCCCAGGAAAGGCCCCGGAAAATTTGCTCGCACCCCGCGGTTGTGTCGCAGCTGTGGCCTGGTTTTTTGAAACTCTTGACTCGGCGATTTCGGTCCTTTATGATGCACTCCCGGATTCGGTTTCCATTTCCTCCCCTCGAATCACTACAAGATATTCACCATGCTCACTCCATTACCGAGACGAAATTTTCTCAAAACCTCCGCGTTGATTTCCTGCTCGCCGCTGCTTGGCGGGATCGTCAATGCTTTCGGCGCGGAAAACCGACGTGCGTACAAAATTGGTATTTGCGATTGGGATCTGCAATCTTCCGGGGCGCCCGGCAGTTTCGCTCTGGCGAAAGAACTCGGCTTCGACGGCGTTGAAGTGTCCTATTCGCCCCAGGGGGAATTTTCGCTCTCCCAGCCGAAAAACCGGACGTTATTCCTCGAAGCCGCGAAAAAAGAAAACGTCGCGATCTGTTCGCTTGCCATGGGCATTCTGAACGAAATCCCGCTGTCCACCGCCGAACAGACCGAAGGTTGGGTTTCCGATTGCATCGACGCGCTGGCCGAGATGAAACTGAAAAACGTGCTGCTCGCCTGTTTCGGCAACGGCGACATCAAGGACGACGTCGAAAAACGTGACAAGGTGATCGAAAAACTGAAACGACTCGCCGTGAAAGCGGAAAAGAAAAAGGTCGTTCTCGGCGTCGAAAGTTATTTGAACGCCAAAGAAAACCTCAACCTGCTCCAAAAGATCGGCAGCGACGCGGTCAAGGTTTATTTCGACATCCAGAACATGCTGACCAAGGAGTACGCGATTTACGACGACATGGAACTGTTGCTCAAGGAAAAAGCGATCAACCAACTCCACTGCAAGGAATACGATAGCCGGCTCGGCAAGGGAAAAGTCGACTTCCTCAAGTTCCGTGATCTGCTTGAAAAGTTCGACTATCAAGGCTGGCTTGTCGTCGAAACCGCCGTCGAAGGGGACTGGAAAGAGTCGCAAAAATCGAACGCGGCTTTTATGAAGAAGACGTTCGGGTAGGCTAATGCCGATGCGCGGGCCCGGGGATTGCGCCGAGTACGGCTTCATCCCCGGCTCTTTGGGGGGGCGTCTTTAAAACGGCTTTTCGGCGAGCGAGAAGACGATGTGTTTGCCCTGATATTTGTCGTAGCGGGATTGCGTCAAAAACCTTCGAAATTTCTGTAAATTCACTTGGCACTTGCGGAAGAAGGAATTTCGGCAGTTCCACACGACGTCGGTTTTGACGAAGTTCGCGATTCCGTCGTAATAGTGTTCGTCGTAAGAATTGACGTGCTCCGCGATCGCGCCGGGCGCGGAAAGCTTTTCACGATACGGCACGGCAATGAACAATCGCGAACATCCGGCCAGCAAACGCCCTGCGACTTCACGATCGTTCGTCAGGTGCTCCATGACATGGGAGGAAACGATCACATCGGCCCGAAGCGGTTCGTCGGAAGTCACGTAAACGAAGTCCGCGATCGTTCCGTGTGTCTTGCGACAAAATTCGATCGCTTTGGAGGAGTGATCGACCCCGATCAATCGCGCCTGAGGAAACGCGTCACGAAGCTCTTCGATCCCGAAACCCATTCCGCAGCCGAAATCCATGATGCTGCCCTGGTAGTCGCCGGGAAGTCGCATCAAGGGAATAATGGAAGCCATGTAATTACGACCGCGCGAACGCCGTACACGGAATTCCTTATCGGGACGGTCATAGACGCCGTCCCAATATTCCATTGTGTTGATATTATGTGTGGTATTCATCAGGTCGAAGGGAAGACCGGGCTTGGACTTTCGATATTCTTAGTGAAAGAACGTGTTATACGCCCAAGTTCTATCCGCTGCAAGGCCTCAGGCTTGACCACGAAAACGGATTTTGTAAGTCAGGCAATACAAGTAATCTGTCAAGCGATATAATTCCGAGACGCTTGTATTTTTCTCCCAATTCGTTTATCCTGACTATTGTTGTCGGGATTTCTTCCGTTCAAGCGCATACCGAAGGAGCGTTATTATGAAACAGAACGACCATTTCATTTCTTCCGTGGTTCGTCGTCAACAGCAGCGAAACCGTTTTCAGAATTTACTGGAATCCGCGGCGACCGGCGTGCTTCTCGCCGAAGTCGTCGTGATTCCGCTGGTGCTCATGCAATGGTTCGGAACGCTTTCCCTCGAATCTCTCTGGGGATTCGTCGGACTCGCGATTCTCGTCGGGCTCCTGGTCGGTGGAATCGTCGGCCTTTTTCTGCCGAACGATCCTCGTCGCAGTGCGGAGCGAATCGATCGGCATTACGGTTTGAAAGACCGGATTTTGACGGCGATTCATCTTTTGAGTCGGTCCAATCCGGCGCCGATGGAGCGTCTGCAATTGGCCGACGCCGTGGTTCATGCGCGTCAAATCGATCCCAAAGCTGTCCAGCCGTATCAAATGCCGCATAATTTTTATCGGGCGCTGGGCATGTCGTTTTTCGTTCTCACGCTCTGCGCGATTTCGCCGTTGATCAATCCCCTCCAAACGACCGAAGCGGCGATCCCGAACGAAACGGTCGTCGCGATTTCCGAACAGCTTGAAGAAGAACTGATCAAACCGCTGGAAGAATTGGTCCAAGACAATCCGGAGGAAAAGCCGCTCGAAGAACTCCAGGAAAAAATGCGGGAGTTGATGAACCAACTCGAACAGGTCAACGCCGATCCGAAAGAATCGCTCGCGACCCTTGCCCAGATGGAGCAGTCGCTCAATCAGGCAATGGAGTCGTTCAATCTCGAAGCGATGGACGCTTCGCTTGCCGAAGTCGGCGACGCTCTTTCCAGCGCCGAAGCGACCCGCTCCGCCGGGCAAGCGATGAAAAACGGCGAACATGGAAAAGCGGCGCAGGAGCTGGAAAAATTAGACGCGGACGAACTTTCCAAGCAGGAACGCAACGCCGTGAGCAACGCCCTGAAAAAAGCGACCGATGGAATGAATCGCCGCAACCAATCGAAACTGGCGAAACTCGCGGAAAAAATCGCCGACGAAATGCAGGAAGGGAACGGTAAAGAATGCAAGGATTCCTTGTGCGAACTGGCCGGCGTCTGTAAAAGTCAGGAACTTCGCAAAGGAATCTGCCAATCGCTCGGCTGCAAACTCGCGCTGCTGAGTCAATGCAAATCGAACTGTGCCGGGGCGTGTGCGAATCCGAAAAACGGCGGTAAAGGAACGGATAAGAGCAAAAACCCGAGCAAAGCTTGGGGAACCGGCGAAGCGGGCGATCCGCGAACCGGCGAAGCAACGCAACTCGATTCCACGCGGCAGATGCAGCAGGTGTCCGGTATGCAAGGCGCCGGACCGTCGGAATTCGAGACGCTGCAATCCCGTGAAGGGGGCGAAGAAACCGTCCGCCGATCCTACGATGAAGCGTACAAAGAATTCAAAAAAGCCGCCGAAACCGCGTTGGAATCCGAACCGATTCCCTTGGGACAACGGCAGGTGATCCGGAAATATTTCGAAGCGATCCGCCCAACAGAAGGCGATTCGAGCAAAACCGAATAGAAAAACAATATTTTGCACAAATGAGCCGGGGATGAAGCGAAGCGTAATCCCCGGGTAGTCCCCCACCACTCCCAGGAGATTTTTGATGATGAAGACACCACTCGTTTCCGTTATGGCGATTTTCTGCGTTTTGACGTTGGCGTCATTAACCTGTTTCGGCCAGGAGAAATCCTCCCCCAAAGTGAAAGACCTCTTCGCCGAGCGCGACTTGAGTGCTTGGGATTTTCACGTCGCGCAAGCGGATAAGGACGTGAAAGTCGCGGACGTTTTTTCGTTCAACGACGACGGCGTTTTGACTTGCGTCGGAAAACCGTTCGGATATCTCGCGACGAAATCGATCTACAAAAATTTCAAGGTTTCGCTGGAATACGCTTGGCCGGAAGGGGTGGAGCCGACCAACAGCGGCGTTTTCCTACGGATTAACGCACAGCCGAAGGAAAGCTTTTTGCCGCGTGGAATGGAAGTGCAGCTCCAACACGGCAACGCCGGCGATCTGTGGGCGTTTCATGGTATGAGAATCGACGGCCCGAAAGATCGGCATGTCGACGATCCGAACTCCGCGTTGGCCGGAGCGATGAGCGGTGTCAAGAAAATCGAAGGCGCCGAGAAGAAGCCCGGTCAATGGAACCAGATGGACATCCTGGCCGTGGACGGATTGGTCGTGATTTCGCTCAACGGCAAAATCGTGAACTGGACCATGCAAGCGGAAACGACGCCGGGCAAAATCGGTCTGCAATCCGAAGGCGGCCCGGTCAAATTCCGCAACTGCTCGGTTACGGAATTCTAAAAGAGACCCCAATAATTCAGATCAAATATGCAAGAATAGGCAAGTTAAAACAGCCAAAACGTCGGTCTCCTCTCCCCGGTAATCCGGGGGGAGGGCTAGGGTGAGGGGAAATGAAGCGTCAAACAGCTCCACCCCCTCATCCTAACCCTCTCCCCCGGAATACCGGGGGAGAGGGGACCATCTTTTTTGATTTCCCTCTAAGAATTCCACGAATCCAGCGAATCGAACACAAGCGCGTCGCACAGAACCCGGTCGTGGATCGTCCATCGCGGCGACTCGACCGGTTCTTCTTCCGGCTGATCCAAATCGATCATCAACCGCAGCCGCATTTCCTCTTCCCGCAGGGCGAGATCGTCGAATACGGATGAGAACCGCATCTCCGGGGCGTTCGCGTAAACGGGAGCCGGTTGCGATTCCGTTGCGGGCGGAAGTTCGACCTGCTCTGGGATTTCCGGGACGATTTCTTTTTCCGCGACTTCGACGGCTCCGTAAACCGCGATGGACACCGTTCCGGCCAAGCCGGTCGTCGTGATCGTGATCGGGTAATTTCCGGCGTCGAAGAACCGATGCGACAGCGAAACACGGTTCCTCGGTCCGCCGACGACGACGGTCGCGTCGGTTCCGTCCCCCCAATCGATCGACCAGTTCACGATCGGGTCGAACACGTTGCCGATCGCCTCGAAGTCCCAGTAGGTCGGCATTCTTGTCGTCAGATTCTCTTGCGACGGCCCCCGGATTGAAAAACTCGGCGGAATATCGTTCAATTCGAGATCAAAGTACGCCCGATCGCTGACCAGCCCCGTTTGATTGGCGACGATCAACGAAACGCGGAACGGATTCTCGTATCGCAATACATTTTCGGACGAAAACCACGGCGTCGCCCCTTCGGTTTCGAACACTTCGTCGCCGTCCAGGTCCCAAAAATATTCCAGCGGTTCCCCGGAGGGATCGTTCGATTGCAAACCGGAGAACGTGACGCCGCATCCCCGTTGGATCATCGGCGTTTCGCAGGCGATCACGGCCGTCGGCGGGGCTTGTTTCGTTTTCGTTTCCAAATACACCCATTCGGAAGATCCGTCGGAATTGATCGAGCGCAACCGGAATTCGTAAACGGTCGCCTGCGTCAGTCCGGTCACGGTCGCCGCCGTCGCACCGGGAAACGGAGCGATTTCCCATGCCGTGTCCGACGGTTGTTTGAATTGGAGTTCGTACCCGGTCGCATTCTCCGACGCCGTCCAGGAAAGCGCGATCGCCTCGAACGTCTGTGCGGTGCTGCGGAAATTCGTCGGCGGAGTCGGTAAAACGGGAATCAATCCGGTCGTTTCGACTTCGAGCGTCGTCCATTCGGAAGAGCCGATTTCGTTGATCGTGCGGACACGAAAAACGTACTCGGTTTTCCAAAGCAACTCGCCGACGGTTGCGGACGTCCCTTGCGGGTTCGGGGCGTCGATCCAGGTCGTTTCGCTTTTCCTCCGGTATTGCAATTCAAACGCGGACGAAGGTCGGGCCACCGTCCAGCCCAACGAGACCGAGTTCCAATTTTTGGTCGTACACGTCAATTCGGTCGGGGCGAGCGGCGTCATCGGATCGTGTTCGTACGCCCCCAAATCGACGGTTCCGTCCTGGACCCGGGCCCGGCCCGCGAGATCCTGGGTTGCTCCCTGGATCAGCGCGTTGTTCCCGGCGTTGATGCACGGCGAATCGTCCCGGAGCCGAAGATTCCACTCTTTCCACAGATCGGCCGTCCAGGTGTCATACTTCGGAAAATAAACGAACACCGGATCGATCGGCTCGTCCGCGGTCACGACCACGGAATATTCGTCGATTTCCGTGATTTGCCAGGAGTGTGCTTCGACCCAGGAATATCGGACGTAAAGCTCCACCTCCGGCTCGATCGAAAAATTATCGTACGATCGGGGATTCGCCGCGACGAGGGAATTCGTGAGCGTCAAACGTCCGCTCCCCCGGAGGGAAAGATGTCCGCGATTTCCCACGATCGTGGAATTGACGACCTCCGCAAAACAATCGACAAGGTCGAGCGGACGGTTCGAGTTTCCCACGATCAGGGAGTTCGACACGATCAACGCGGCGTCACGAACGTAAACCGCCCCGAACGCACCGGCTTGGTTTCCGGCGACGGTCGTTCTTTCGAGCCGCAAATTTCCGTACGACTCCACGGTCGATCGGGAGTCGCGATTGCCGACGATCCGCGAATCGACGATCACCGCTCCGGCGAGCGTGAGAATAATCGACGTGTCGCTTTCGTTTTCTTCCAGCACGCATCGGGTCAACGTCAGTTCGCCGCGGGAATAAATCGTGTACAGCAAATTATCGTTCCAGGCGACCGTCGCATCGACCAGCGACAATTTGCCCGTGGAGTTGCGGAGCGCGTAATTTCCTTTTCCGCCCGTGAAATTCAGGCCGACGAATTGGACCGATTCGCTGTCGGCGAGAACGATTTCACTTTGTGCCGCGGCGTCGATCGTCAGCCCGAGCCCGGTTCCGTCGATCGTGAGCACCTTGTCGATCCAGAGTGCTTCGCCGGAAAGCGTCAGGGTTTTTCCTTTGAGCTTTTCCGAAAACGTGATTTTCGAACCGTTGACACCACCGGCGTACCGGATCGCCTCCCGGAGCGAAACGACGCCGTCGTGCGGATCGACGACGTCCCGGTCCGTCGTGACGACTGTCGACGGCGTTTCCCGGTTTCCGATCCGGTCGAAAAGTTTGTTCACGACGTTGACTTTTTCGAGCCATTTTTCGGTATAGCCGGACGGATTCGTTCCGTAAACGACCAACGCGACCGCCGTCGCCCAGTCTTCCCGGGGATTGGTCCGGCCGTAGTCCCGGGCGAAGTCGCCGAGAACGGAATTCGATTTAATGGTCCCGTTTTCGTTCTGCCAGGAAATCGACCAGAATTCATTCCAATACGGATTGGAATTGCCCCAGTAGGAATTGGTCATCCCGAAATTCCAAAGGTGCGCGACTTCGTGGATGATCGTCGACGAATTGAGCCCGCCCTTGTTGACCGCGAAGATGATCGCCGATTCGTACACCGTGATCCCGGCGAACGAGACCTCGCGATTGTCCGTCAAACAGAACCGGATCGACCGGTCGTCGTACGTCGAATGTTGGAAAAAGGTGTAATTTCCGATCACTTCGTAAGCGTGGGCGACGACATCCACGACGGCGAACACTTCCGTTTCCGTCCAGGGGCGGTATTCGAAATTGACGCCGCTGTAAAGATAGGACGATTTGCCGTCGTGTCCCGTCGCGGAAAAAACCATCAGGGCATCGGTTGAGTAATTCACGTTCCCGGCAGCCCAGTGATCGTTTCCCATCCAGACGAAAGCCGAACTCCCGGTCCCGTGGTTGTAGAAACGATTCGTCCCGATCCCGCCGATGATCATGTCGTCCCCGCCGCCGCCGTCGAGAATGTCGTTGCCGTCCCCGCCGTAAAGATAATCGTTCCCACAGCCGCCGATGAGCGTGTCGTTTCCGCTGCCGCCATCCGCAAGACACGGAATGGAACAAACGGTGTCCCCGAATCGGTTTTTAAACGTATCGTTTCCGGCGTTTCCGTAAAAGTCGATTCGCTTGACCTCGTTTTTCAGGAACGACCATTGGGCGATTTCATTGGTTCCGGTTTCGTCCAGCGCGTGGACGACGAGATTTTCCGTCGATTCCTCAATTTCGACCCAATCGGCATGATCCGTTCCTTCGATTCGGAGAATCCCGTCGAACAGGATCGGTTGCAATTCCGTTTCCAGCGGCGCGACGTTGAGCATTTCGCGACTTTCCAGCGGCTCGAAAGCCAAACGACGAGACCGCAACGAAGAAACGCGAGGCGCCGGTTTCTCCTCGCGTGGTTGGAAAAGGTTTTGGAAAAACGATTTCATCGGATACATCTGGGTGCCTGCTGGAAATACATGGCAAGTTTGTCATTCTGAGTGCAGCGTACTCGCTGAACGAAGAATCTGGTGTATCCTGTCAACACGTCATAGAAAACGAGCCCAGCCCGAAACCAGATTCTTCGGAGTACCTCAGAATGACAGGGTTGTACGTTATTCCTAAACTTGCGGCGTATTTTCAGGCATCATCTTTAATCCCGTTTTTGGATGTTCGCCGGAGCTTCCCGTTTCACGTCCCAACGTTGTCGCAGTCGGACGGAATCGAGCCCCAGGAACGCCCCTTGCGATTCGGAACGCTTGCCGACGCACTCGAAACGCAATGTATGATTTCCAACGGGGAGCGTGCGGCTGCCGAGATTCAATTCTTTGATCCCTATATCCTCGGAATAAAAATCGACATGCTCGCGGATTTTTTCGCCGTCCAGTAAAATCTGGTAAATTCCGTAATCCGGCGCCGTCGTCATTCGGAGCGTCAACTGCCGATATTCCTCTTTTTCGACCGGAAATTGCACTTCCAGGAATCCGCCGGCTCCGTAATCCGTCGTTTTTTCATTGCGGAAAAACAACTGACCGTCCCCGGTCCATTGGAAGCCTTTTTGGACCGAATAGTTCCCGTTGGAAATTTTCGCGGTTTTTTCCAAGGTCTTTCCTTCGATAATCACGTCGAGATTCGGCAGCTTCCGCTGCTCGGCGGTTCCGACGGACGCGAATCGTTTCGGCTGGCCGACCTGGTACCAGAACGCGACGGTCGCGAAATCGTCGTTCCGTTCGACGTGTCCGCGGTGAGCTCCTTCCTTGAGTTCATCTTCGGTGATCCAGCCGGTATCTTCGATTTCGAACCGGAGCGACTTGGTAAACCGGATCGGCTCGACGATGTGCCAACGGTAGATCGTCGTATGCCAACCGACCATTCCCCATTCCCCTTCGAGAATCGAAACGCCGAAATACGGAAACGTCCCGGTCCCCATTCCCCAGGCATTCAGGGCGTAATCTTCGGTTCCGGTTCCCTGGATAGTCGGTTTTTCATCGCCGTCGATGTAGAATTTTTCATCCCCTTCGCCGAACCACTCGGGACTCCGCGCCCGACCGCTGAGAACGGTTCCGACGTAATGTCCTTCCCCTTCGGCGTCGAGAATCAGGTAATCGCGGCCCGACTTGACGGGAAACTCCTGTCGGTATTGAGCGCAGAAATACGGGGTTTTCTCAGCGAGTTTCTCTTCCTGGACGTAATCGACCTGGTAGTAAAACGAGCCGCATTGCTTTTGGCTTTGATTTTCGATTTCGATTTTCGCCCGCTTGTAAAACGGCATGATCCAGAAGCAGTTGTACGCATCTCCCCCTTCGACCATGATCGGCATGGAGTTGACTTCGGCACGTTGTCCGAATCCGGCGGCGAAGAAATCGCCGATCGGCGCTTCGACGGCGGGTTGCTCCGCACCGTCCCAATACATGCGGATCACCAGTTCGCTCGGATCGGCATTGTCCCCGAGCCAACTCGGTCCCGCTTCCGGAAAGGTGAGCCAGATATGACGAATCTCGCCCGGCCCTTCAACATCGGCGAGAACGAGCTTCGCGCCCGGCCCGATCCAGCGGTTGTCCGAATTACTTTCCCGATCCGGATGCGCGGAGCCGACCCGCATCGAACGGCCCGTTTGAAGTTTCGTGAGAAACCCGAGCGGATTTTCCACCCGTGCGGTTTCCTGGGCGACCGCGAAACCGGTCAAACATAATACAAGACACAACGATAAAGCCAAGCATTTTTTCATGAGGATTCTCAAATGTTTCCGTTGTTACTCCAAATCATACGGCCCCAATCCGACGTCGGACGGGGTGAAGTTCAGCGGCCAGCCGTCGGACGGTTTTTCGCAGAACACCTCGCGGATCGTTTCGTACATTCCGAACCCGTATTCCAGGTTCGGCTCGATGTACGAACCTTCTCCCCATTCGTTCAGCGGGCCGAACGCGAACCGTTTGACGCCGCTTTCCGAGGCGAAATGGACGTAATCCCGACAAATGCGGCGGAATTGGTCCACGGTGCGGTCGTCGATGATGATATTATCGTAACCGTGCCAAGGGCGAGAATCCCAGCCGGTCGAAAGGTTCGGCAAGAACGGAAGGATGCCCGTCTTTTCCGATCCCTGCCAGTTTTTCAAACTCGACTTGACGACCAACTCGAACGGAAAACGCCGCGGATCGACCGCTTCAGCGCCGTGATCCATGTAATGATAAATCGACGTCATATCAAATCCGGCGTCGGCGAGCCATTGAATGTCCTTCGCGTCGTTCGACGCTTCCGGCCATTTCATCGCGATAAAATAGATCCCTTTCAAACCGGCGTCACGAGCCGCTTTCCGGGAAAGGTTAAGCAGCTTTTTGACGCCTTCGCCTTTTTTCAGTTCGTTGCCTTTGGCCCGCTCCAAGGCGATGATATCATTGTCCATTCCTTCCGGGCTCCAGATCATCACGACCGGTTTGCCGTCGATTTGGTAGTATTCCGGCGTTTTGAAATAGTTGTCGATCCAGAAACGCGTCACTTTTTCCTGATCTTCTTCCGAATGACTTCCCGGCCCGTTGTGGTTGGCCCACATCACGGCCCATTTCAAGTACGATTTATACCGCGCTTTTTGAAACCCATTGACCCAATGGTCGAGCTGCTGATGTCCCGCGGACCAATACCAATCGACCAGGAAAAATTGCATTCCGTTTTCGACGGCCCATTTGATTTGCCAATCGATTACTTCGGGATTCCCTTCGTCGTACCAACCGAGAACCGGCTTGCGTTCCGGATAGGTCGAGCGGATCCGTTCCCATTGCGACGCCTTCGCCCAGCCGGGAAAATAAAACGCGCCGATTTCATACTCGGAGCGTACCGGTTTCGGTTCGGGCACGTAATCCGCTTTCGGCAGATTCAGGTTCGGGTAGATCGTCGTCGTTGCCGTTTCGTTTTCTTTCGAAGCCGTTTCGCCCGTCAAACGCAGGGAAACTTTCGCTTCGCCGGGAGCTATCGCCTCAAGGTCGATCGTGTGCGTTACGGTTTGCATCGGTTCCGCAACGGGAAAATCGTTCCACTTTCGCTCCGATGATACTCCGAGATTTCGGGAAAGAACGATATCCCGGATCCCGGAATCGGTCGTGGGTTGGCCGCCGAAATTTTTCAACCGGATGGAAACCGGCACGGTTTTACCCATGCGGTTGATCGGTTCGGAGAACCAGATTTTCTCGACTTCCAAATCGGCGGGCCCTTGCGGCTTGTCGGACAGGAGCAGCGCTTTGACGACACCACCTTCCGGGGCGAGCGTGATTTTCATCCAATGCGTTTTCCCGTTCGCGATTTTTCGTTTCGAAATGTCGAAATTGTACCAATGCGACTGTTTATCCTTGCGGAGCGGAAGCTCAAACGTCCCGACTTTTCCGAGATCGCAGACCCATTCGATCTTCGCGGTCTTCGCTCCGTTGTTTTGAAGTTCCAGCGAGAGCCAGACGTCGCGTTTTCCGTCTTCGAAAGCGATCAACCCGGTTTCCACGGTCGGGAGCGTTCCGTCTTGGGACGTCAGTTTCCATCCATTGCCGGTTTTTTCGACGGTGGTTTGGTCGCCGGCGTGCCAACCGGCGGTATCACCTGAAAAAGTCCAATTCGGTTGGACGGGTGCGGGACTTTCCTGAACCGGCTCGGCAATGCGAATCGACGAAATTTCCAACGTCGGTTTTCCGCCGTCCCGGTAAACAGGAATTGGAAAGTCGATCCGAATTTTTCGAATCGTTCCTTCGCCGAGCCAGTCGGGATAAATGCGGTAAACGTGCCAACAGTCGTCGCCCAGAGCGGTCCAGGTGAGGCTTTTTTGCTGCGAAAAACCGCCGTGCTGCCCTTCGAGATTGCCCGTGAAAAAGAGTTCTCCCTGACCACCGCTGTTCGTTTTCAAACGAATTTCAACATATTGGAAACCGTTGGCCGGA
The DNA here is from genome assembly GCA_031549565.1 of Thermoguttaceae bacterium. Taxonomy (GTDB): domain Bacteria; phylum Planctomycetota; class Planctomycetia; order Pirellulales; family Thermoguttaceae; genus JAVBSX01. The sequence continues at coordinate 2,201 of JAVBPO010000168.1, read as the reverse complement.
AAATCGAGGAGCGGGCTGATGAAAAACGGATCGTTGCCCGAGACCGTCGCACGGTAGATTCCGTTCGCGTGAGTGATGTTTTCCAGATCGCAAACCGTTCCCCAATCTTTCGCGGCCTGTTCGTCATGAAAATCCCAGGATCGAACGATTTTCGGTTCCGGCGATTCCGCCGACACCGCATCGAAACGAAGAAGAAAAAGACTACACACAAGCAGGATCAATCGATATTGGTACATGGTACTTTTTGTGTTGAGGGTGTCATTCCGAGACAGATCTTTATCGTTCGCCCAATAACTCCCGTGCCGTTTTCGCATCGGTGACCAAGTGCGTCCAGAGTCGGAGCGATTCGTTGGCCAGGAGCGGTTTGAGCGCGTTCATTTTCGAATGACCGCATTCGCCGCACGGTCCGGCGACCAAGACGACATGCTTGCCGTCCTGTTTGGTCAACTCGACAAGCTCGTCGAGTTCGAACAGGGTGACCGCACGAACCGGACAGACTTCCTTGAGCGGACCGTTTTCCGAGTAGGGGCGGAACTGAACATCGCCGATCCAACCGGCGTCGAACATTTTTTCAAGATGCGTTTTCTCCAAAAGTCCCTGCTCGACCAACGACGTCAGGTATCGGACCAAAAGCCCGTGCTCGTGGTGCGCTTCGGCGAGAGATGTAACGATAATGTCGATGTCGTCCCGCTGCTCGAACGGAATTCGAATGCCGGGGTTCCTCTTGAGTTTTTCGTAATCTTCGTTGCTGACGACGGTTTCGGAAAAAAGCGCAACGTATTTGATCGTCGTGAGCGACTGATCGAAATAAGTGAAGTAGGTCGTCGGCGCTTTGTGCGGCTCGTTGATGAGGAATCCGCCGGCGGAAATCGCGTGAAGAACCAACGGGGGGCATTCGCCGCCGGAATTGACACGCTGGGCCATTCTTTTGGCGACGAGCATCGCGGCGTATCCGGCGCCCATTCCGAGATGGACTTCCGGCGGGGGAGCGCCGGGCGGGGTCTTGGCCAGTTTTTCCGCGTAAACCTGATCGATCAGGGAAATGATTTTATCCGCGGCGCGAGACGTGATATGCTCCGCCGAATTCGAACCGGCGACATTGACGACCGTGATTTCTCCCTGATGGTTTTGCAGGTGAAAATGCTTCTTCAAACGGTCCGACAACTGCTGCTCGAACGGTGGTTGAAGGAGCAAAAACCCGCGACGGGACGCTTCCCAAAAGAGCGGATAGATTTTTTCCCGGGTCAGATCCGGACGCCCCCATTCCTCCTTGAGCCAATTCGAGACAGCCGTCGCGGCGCCCCGTTTTTCCCCTTCCGCCAGTTCCGGCTCGGAAACCGCCGCGGAGTAAGAAACGCCCAACTGGGAAAAAAAACGATCGCAAACGGCAAAAATCAGATCGTCCGCTTCCCGGGAAGGATGCCAACGATGCGAAGAAGACGGTTTATCTTTTGACACTATGAAAACTCCGAAGGAACAAAAAAGCTCGGTTTTGACTCGAATTGGGCTACATTTCGACCACCACCCCTTCTCCAAACGGAAGGAGTGCATCCGTTAAAGTTTGCCCCTCAAAAACCAACACAGTAGTTATATCAAAAACAACTGTGTGATTCAATCACCCGGGAAGCCCGGTAACCGTCAGGAGCGGGCGTCCGCGAAAGAGTCGGCCCGCAATGCGGCCGATGCGGCCCAGAAGGTGCTTGCCGACTTTACGGAAACGACGGATCCGCCGCCCGATTCCACCGAATCGGATCCGTCGGGAACGGGAACCGGTCGATTCACGACCCCGAGCGGCACCGTCGGCGACCGCGTCGCCGCAGCGATCCGAGCCCGGGTCGAAGCCGCACTCGCCGAACGCAAAAAGAAAGAGGAAAACCGGGAATGACAGCCTACGCCGTTTTTCCCTGGGACCGCAGGCTTCCAGCCTGCCAGTGGGCGGTCGGGCACCGTTGCGGGCTGTTTTTTCGCTTCGCGAACGGGCCGGAAGCCCGTTGACCCAGATGCAGGCAAGATGCCTGCGGTCCCAGGAAATACTTAACGGCGTTGAGCGACAAAACTACTTCGTTTTTTTCTCCAGCCCCCATTTTTTACTGATTTCTTTTTCAAACAACGCCACATATCCCACGAAACCGGCGACCGAGAAGAAGAAAAAGAGAACGTAAATAAACAGAATGCTCAATTGAGCCTCGGGAAATTTCGTC
>JAVBPO010000054.1:0-88163 GCA_031549565.1 Thermoguttaceae bacterium | reverse complement strand
CGAGTCGACAGTCGCCGACGAGCTCGAGGTAGTAGCAGGCCGAGGTCATGTACTCGCTGATGGTGTGTTCAAAGAGCGTTGACCATACAAATACGTCGGCGCATAGCATGTGCGCAGAAAGTCGGAAAAATTGATCATGATTTCTGATGCAGTTAGGGGGGGTGAAGGTTTGATGAAGACCAAACCGTATCAGAAAATACTTTTTGAAACAAGACCGGACTGGAAATTTTTCCAAAAAAGAAGGGGAGCGAATCCGGAATTCACTCCCCTTGGGGGTTCATCAAACCTACCTCTAACGCAGAAGCAATTTCCCCCAGTGAGATTGATGGGGCTCGGACCCATGACCTACGGATTAAAAGTCCGTTGCTCTACCAACTGAGCTACAATCCCAATATGACTTTCGAAGGGAAATGCTTGTACTTGCCGTAAAGCGAACTTGATTCTGGAGCACAATGGCTTTGTGCATTTTGGCCCAGTTCCCAAGCCCACCGATATTCCCCAACGAAATTTAGGAGCGTAAATAATAAGGCATTTTTCGCGTTCGTCAAGGGGTTCTAATCGCAATTCAAAGAGTGACGATTGTTTCACTCCGCTTGCAATTCCTATGGAGACTGCTCTAATACATGCGAGTGCCTATCCCCCTAGACTGTAGCTCTTGTTATGCTCGAAATCAATGTCGACTGAGCCGGACCCCCCACAGCAAAACTCGCTTTTCGATTGGATCAGATATGCCGCAATCGCCTGTCTGGCGGTTGTGGTCATTTGGTGGGCCCTTCAACCGCCCGGAAATAAGGATTACGGAAGCGGCGAACCGTCCGACGATTCGAATGCCACCGAACAACTCCGCAGTGATTCGGTTCCGGTCCGCTGCGATGGAACCACCATGGGAGCAGTTCCCTACTGCGTCAAGGTGAGCGGTTGGAAATCGTCGCAAACGCCCGCCGAAACGGAAAAACTTCTCGCCCAAACCGTACGCGCGGAATTGGATCTGATCGATTCCCTCATGTCGACTTACCGAAGTGAGTCGGATGTTTCTCGCTTCAACAGGTCCGATTCGACCGATTGGATTCCCGTTTCGTTGGAAACCGTGAAAGTCGTACAAATCGCACAAGACGTCTCGGAGCTGACACGGGGCACATTCGACATTACCGTCGGACCGCTCGTCAATCGCTGGGGATTCGGGCCGGAAGAGTTCAGTACGCCCCCCACACAAGAGGAAATCGACGAACTTCTCCAATCGGTCGGATACCGGCATTTAGCGGTTCAGGTGAATCCTCCTTCGCTCAAGAAAGACGTTCCTCGCTTGGAAATCGACCTCTCGGGTATCGCGAAAGGCTATGCCGTCGATCAAGTTGCCGCGGCTTTACGAAAGCAAGGAATCGCGAACTACATGATCGAAGTCGGTGGAGAGACCCGAACGGCGGGGGAAAAGTCGCCGGGCAAACCGTGGACGATCGGCATTGAAATTCCGACACCACAATGGCTGGGAGAACCGAAAATTCACCGTAAAGTCCAGCTCGGCGCCCAAAGTATGGCGACCAGCGGGGATTACAATAATTTTATCGACTACAAGGGAATTCGTTTTTCGCACATTATCGATCCTCGCACCGGTTGGCCGGTGGAAAAGTCGCAAATGGGACTTGCGGACGTCCAATTACGACTCGGTTCGCTTTCGGTCGTCGATTCGACCTGTGTCCGGGCCGATGCTTTGACCAAAGGATTCTACGTACTCGGTGTCGAAGAGGGACTGAAGCTGGCCAACGACAATGGGATCGCCGTGATGTTCCTGCTCCGCGAAGATACGCCGGACAAACGCGGTCCCGGCCCGAGGTTCACCGTCAAAGAAGTTGCGTCCGAAGCCTTTAAAAAGAACGTGAAAATCCTCGAATGAGCCGACTCCGGCCGGCGTGTTTTTAGCCGGTACTCCGGGGTTCTTCCTCCGTTTGACTATGAAATACGAACTGACTTTACCTCAAACGGTTGTTTTCGGACCGGGACGTCTCGGAGAAATCGGATCGCTTTCCGCGAAGCTCGGACGCGACGCGATTTTTGTATGCGGGTCGAGGACGTTGGAAAAAAGCGGCGTCGTGCAAAAGATTCGCGAATCGTTGCATGCCGACGGCGTTCGGATCGTTGACACCCTCATGATTTCCCGGGAACCGACCGTCCAGGACGTCGACGAAGCGGTGGGACGATGCCGAACCGGAATGGGAAAGACGGCGTCGTTTCTGCTCGCTTTCGGCGGTGGTGCCGCGCTCGACCTGGCCAAAGCCGTCGCCGGGATGATACCGCAACAGCGATTCGAAACGGTCCGGGATTACCTCGAAGGCGTCGGTCGTGGTTGGACGATGGAAGCCGATCCCCTGCCGATCCTGGCCGTTCCGACGACGTCCGGGACCGGTTCGGAAGCGACGAAAAACGCCGTGATCGCGTCTTACGATCCGCCGTACAAAAAAAGTCTGCGCGATCCGGGATTGGTGCCGAAAACCGTACTGATCGATCCGGAATTGACGCTTTCGTGTCCTGCGAAAATCACCGCCGCATCCGGCATGGACGCGATCACGCAGCTGTTCGAAAGTTACGTTTCCACTCACACGCAGCCGTTCACGCGCGCGTTGTGCGAACAGGGGCTTGTCCTTGCCTGGAATTCGATCGTCGAAGCGATTGAAACTCCGAATTCGATCACGGCCAGGGAAAACATGGCGCACGCGGCGTTTTTATCCGGGATCTGTCTGGCCAACGCGGGGCTCGGCATGGCTCATGGTATCGCCCCGGCGCTCGGAACGATCGGCCGCGTTTCTCATGGTGCCGCTTGCGCCTTTTTGTTGCCGTTGACGCTGCGGACGAATGCGGAAACTTGTCAAACCGAATACGCTCGCCTCGCCCGTCTCCTTCTGGGAACGAAAATCGATAACGAGACGGACGAATCGATTGTTTCCAGGCTGATCGAACAGGTGGAAAAGCTTTGCGACAAGATCGGCGCTACGCGACGTCTTTCGGATTTTGGCGTCACTCGGGCGATGATTCCGGAAATCGCGGCCAATTCGCTCGGCTCGAGCATGGTCAACAACCCGGTTCCGTTGACCGCCCAAGACGTCGCCGAACTTCTCGAATCGGCTTTTTGAGCGTGAAATTCTCCTCCGGCTGGGAAGGAAGAAAAAGCATTTACGGGGATGGTTCCACGCCGCTGCAGTTATTTTTTGAAAATGAAGTAAACCGCTCCGACCAGCAGGATAAAACCGACCAAGTGATTCCATCGGAACGTTTCATTTCGGAACAGAAAAATCGTGAAGCCGGTGAAAACGACCAGCGTGATCGTCTCTTGGAGTACTTTGAGTTGCCAAAGGTTGAACGGACTGCCGTTTTCACCGTAACCGATCCGGTTGGCAGGGACTTGGAAACAGTATTCGAACAGAGCGATCCCCCAACTGATCAGGATGACCGCGGGCAACCCGAGCGCGGCGAACCACGGCATTTCCTTGAATTTCAGGTGTCCGTACCACGCGAACGTCATGAAGAGATTCGATAGGACCAACAAGCCGACCGTCAACGCGATTTTCATGGAGGCAAAAAACTCTACTGTAATGGAGCATCCCAAAACCACAAGCGAGGCGTCTACTTTTTCTCGTTGAGCGAATCGATCCCTATTTTGAATTCTGCGTCGTCGATTTTGATTTCCTTCTTGTATCCGTTTCACGCAAAATATACTCCAAACGGCCACAAATTCTCCTTTTTCAAAGAGGTTGCCCCATGCGTGGAACAATTTTGGCTTCGCCGGCGTTGGGATTACGAGAGGAAACCTTATTTTTTTGAACAAAATAACCTTAGTAGCCGAAAACCGGCGAAAACAAAGACCTTATTACCTTATTCCGGATTTTTAATAAGGTAATAAGGTTGTTTATCATTCATACTTTCGGCTACTGAGGTTGTTTTGTCAAACAAAATAAGGTGAAAATAAGGTTTTCCGACCAAGGCGGACCGGTTCATCAAAACGACCATTTTCGACCCGTTCACAGTATAGAGCGTGGGCGCCTCGCCCGCACGTGAGGCAGGCGAACATTTGGACACATTACTCCATTTTCACAAGTGGAGACTACCTATGCAAACCAAGCCCCGAGCTTTTCCTGTGCTGGCGAGGCGCCCACACTCCATAACACCGGAAACGCTTACTCCTTTTCCAAGGATTTTTTTGCAGTTCGTAAAGCGTTCGAAAATACTTTTGCTGTTCGACTAAACCGGAAAGCGTTTCGGCGGGGCATGAGCGCAAGCCCAGTTGAGCAGAGAAGCCAATTGGTCGATTTTTCGTGCGTAATCGGGACGTTGAAGTTCCTTGATGAAAATCTCGCGCAGCGCAGGGCCGGTGGTTTTCCATTGGTTGATCCAGTTAATGGCGACGGTTTTTTCGGACATGATGATGACGCCGGCACCTGCGGTGCTCGGGTTAAACGGAATGTCGGGTGTTCAAATATCCAACCAACGTGCGACGTCCTTGGCCCAGTACGTTAAAATGATATTCGCGCCGGCCCGGGTGATCGCGGTCAGGGATTCGAGCACGACCCGTTGTTCGTCGATCCAACCGTTTTGCGCCGCCGCTTTGACCATGCTGTATTCGCCGGAGACGTTGTATGCGGCCAGCGGCACCCCCTCGAACCGGTCGCGAACCATTCGAATAATGTCCAAATACGCAAGTGCCGGTTTGATCATGATCATATCGGCTCCTTCTTCCAGATCGAGGGCGACTTCCCGAATCGCCTGGCCGGGGGATGCGGCGGGGTCCATCTGGTACGTTCGTCGATCGCCGAATCGGGGGGCGCTTTCCGCGGCGTCACGGAACGGCCCGTAAAACGCTCCGGCGTATTTCGCGGCGTAGCTGAGGATCGGAATCTTTTCGAATCCTTCGGCGTCCAAACCGGTTCGGATCGCGCGGATCATGCCGTCCATCATTCCGCTCGGCGCAACGATATCGACGCCGGCCCGGGCTTGAACCTGCACCTGCCGGGCAAGGTTTTCCAGCGTCCGGTCGTTGTGGACATCATGGCCTTCGAGCACGCCGCAGTGCCCGTGGTCGGTGTATTCGCAGAAGCAGACGTCGGTAATGATCGGCAACGTGTCCCCGACGGCTTCCTTGGCGACCCGGATCGCTCGGGCAATGATACCGTCGTCGCTCATCGCGTCGGAACCGACGGCGTCTTTGGCGTCGGGAATGCCGAACAGGAGAACGCCCCCGATTCCGAGCGACGCGGCTTCTTTCACGTCTTTGACGAACTCGTCGATCGAAAGCTGGAACACGCCAGGCATCGACGCGATCGGAGTGCGGACGCTTTTCCCGCTTCGTACGAAAAGCGGCAAAATCAGCCGTTCGGGAACGAGAATCGTTTCCTGGACAAGCCGACGAACAGCGGGCGAATAGCGAAGACGACGTAATCGGGAAACGGGAAACATAGGAATTAATTACTAATTATGAATGGTCGAAAGGCCTCCCTTCGAATCAGAGCCGCGCACGTAGTAAGCGGTATTCGAGTGCAAAGCACCACGAGGTTTGATACTCCGTAAACCACATTACCGCTTACTTCGTGCGCGGCTCTGATTCGAAGAGGAGCAGATTCTTCTATTTGTAGGCCGCTTTGAAAAACTCTTTGCTCCCTTTCGGGTCGGCTTTCATCGTTTTGTCTCCTTCGTGCCAGTTGGCGGGGCAGACTTCGCCGTTCTTTTCGACGAACTGGAGAGCCTTGACCATCCGGAGTGCTTCGTCGACGCTTCGCCCCAAGGGGAGGTTGTTGACGAGCTGATGTTGCACGATCCCTTCCTTATCGATCAAAAACAGTCCCCGCAACGCGACGCCGCCGGGCAGAAGAATTTGGTACGATTCGGATATCGATTTGGTAATATCGGAAACCAACGGGTATTTCAAGGAGCCGAGCCCCCCTTCGGTGCGGGGCGTGTTGATCCATGCCAAGTGGGTGTAATGGGAGTCGACGGAGCAGCCGAGGAGCTGGACGCCGAGCTTTTCAAATTCCGCCGCCGCTTCGGAAAACGCGATGATTTCCGTCGGGCAAACGAACGTAAAGTCCATCGGATAAAAGAAAAGCAGCACGTACTTTCCCTTATAATCGCAAAGCGAGACTTCCTTGAACGTTCCGTCGGGCATCACGGCTTGCGCTTTGAAGCAGGGGGCTTTTCGAGTCACTAAAACGGTCGGACATTTTTCTTGACATTCAGACATGATGTTCCCTCTTTGGATGGTGGAGTGGAGTTGTGAAACCAAAAAACTTACCTCATTATAAGGGGAATCACATCAAAAGACGAACAAATAACGGTTTTACGAATGCTCCGTGCTTTTCTTTTCCCGTCCCGTGACTAGTATATGGTGGTGGGTTGAACGAGAAGACAGACACATGGTCAATTGAAATGAGCGAGAACGGTCCGCAAAATCAAGGCTGGGAATTACCACAACCGCAGCAGCATCATACGGTGTTTTCGGCGATTTTTGTCGAAGGGGGCCTCGCGGTTCTCGCGCTTACGATCGGTTATTTTTGTGCTTTCTCACCGGCCCGGACACTTTCGTGGTCGTTTCACGATGTCGTGCTCGGTTTCGCGGCGACCTTGCCGATGTTGGTGATGTTCGTCGTCATGAACCGAATGAAAACCCTGCCGTTTCTGCGTATTCAACAGTTGGTGCGGATTTTCATTCTCTCGTTTTTCGGACGCTGCTCCACGGTCCAGATTTTCCTGATTTGCGTTCTCGCCGGAATCGGAGAAGAGCTGTTCTTTCGCGGTTTGATGCAGGACGGCATTTCGCAAGGAATCGGCGGAACAACCGGATTGATTTGTGGAATCGCCGTTTCCTCGGTGTTTTTCGGTTTCGCTCACCTGATCACGCTCACCTACGGACTGATCGCGTTTCTGATCAGTCTGTATTTCGCGGCGATATTCCTCCTTTCGGGCAACATTCTCGTCCCGATTCTCGTTCACACGCTTTACGATTACTGCGTGATTCGTTTCATATTGCGGCGGTGAACAGGTGTTTCATCGAACGAAATTCGTCATGATCGGCTCCAGCGATTCCGGCATCGCGACGTGTCCTTTGCCGTGTTCGGCCAATTTCATGAGCCAGGCGAGGTTGCGGCCCAAGGTTCTCATGATCCGGATTCCTTCGAGGTCCTGGTGGATTTCCCCCGGCATCATTCCATGAATGACGTTCCAATAACAGGAGCCGACCGTCGTCATTTCGGAGATTTGGAAATATTTGTTCAACTGGTCGAATGTAATCGTCCCGCCCCCGCGCCGGACGGCGACGACCGCGGCTCCGAATTTCAAACGCGTCGCATTGCCGTTGACCCGGGCCACGTAAAACGCTCGGTCCAGGAACGACTTCATCGTCCCGTTCATTCCGGAAAAATAGGTCGGCGAACCGAGGACCAGCCCGTCCGCTTCAATGATTTTCGGAACGAGTTCGTTGACCGTGTCGTCGAAAGCGTTGCAGCGTCCGTTTTGTTTTTCGATACATTTTCCGCAACCGATGCAACCGCGAATCGCCTTGTTGCCGATGGTATGCATTTCCGTGTCGATCCCGGCGCTTTGCACTTCTTTGAGGAGAAGCTGGATCGCTTGGGCCGTATTGCCGTCGTGTTTCGGACTTCCGTTAATCGCGAGAACTTTCATTGGTGTCGAGGAGAGAGAGGATGAATGTTGGCTATAGGCTATAGGCTTCAGGTATCAGAGAAAGACTTCGGAGGTCCTGACTCCTGAAGCCTGACTCCTGAAACCGACAGTACAAGCACAAACCGTCCCTCCATTCTAACACGTCCCACGGTTTTGGGGAGGCAACTTCCATTTTCGCCGAAAAAATCATCTGCGGGCCGGCCGCGCCCTGAAAACAGACGAAGCGACGAAAGCAGGGTATTGCCGATCCACTCACCATACAATATGCTGAACAAACAATGCGATTCAAGCCAAAATTCATAATCCATAATTCATAATTACTCCCATGTCTCTTGCCGAACTCAGTCAATCGGTTCTCGCGCTTTCCCGATCGGTGGATCGACTCGGAGAGAGCGTTCAGGCGTTCGGCTTCCGTCCGCCGAATCAGGAGCCGTGGTACGAGCTTCTCAAGCATAAAGTCGTTCGACAGCTTTCCAAGCGTCCGTTTTTGGTCGTCGCGGTTATGGGCGGGACGAACACCGGCAAATCGGTCGTGTTCAACCATCTCGCCGGGGAAAACGCCAGTGCCGCGGACCATCGGGCGGCCGGGACAAAAAATCCGATTTGCTTGATACCACAGGACACTACGGTCAACGACGGCGAAAAGAACGATTTTTTCAACCCGTCGACGTACGATCAAGAGACGCCGGAAGAGCTTCTGCATCGGCATTTCGACGCCTTCCGGATCTTGCCGTGGACCAAGCCGGAAGATCCGCTCCAGGAAAGCCAAGAGCATCATCTCTTATGGCGTGTCGGGAAAAACGTCCCTCCGAAACTGCTGTTGCTTGACACCCCGGACATCGACTCCGATACGCCCGTCAACTGGGAGCGTGCCCGGGAAGTGCGGGAAACGTCGGACCTGATCATCGCGGTCCTTACGGAACAAAAATACGCCGACGCCGCCGTCAAACGGTTCTTCCGGGAAGCGAGCGCCGCCGGCAAACCGGTGATCCTCCTGTTCAATATGGTCGACGTGGAGCACGATCTGGAAGAGGTTCCCCGCTGGGTCAAACAGTTTCGCGAAGAAACCGGAACCGAACCGGTCGATGTGCTGATCGCCCCTCACGATCGGGAGGCGGCGAATGGGATGAGCTTGAGTTTTTGGAAGTTGTCGGGACCGCAGGTCCCGGCTCGTGAAAGGATTCCTGTTCCGAAGCTTTCGGATTTGCTCTCCGAGTTGCATTTTGAGAAAATCAAAACGCAGACTTTGCACGGCGCCTTGAAGGTGATTTGCGACCGCGAGACCGGGGCGACCGGGTATCTTCGTCGGATGGAAGCCGAGTCGAAAAGCTGGGGGGACGCTCGAAAAACGCTCGAAAAGGCGGAAGGAATCGAAATCACCTGGCCCGGCCTTCCCAGTTCGCTGCTGATCGACGAAATTCGCGGCTGGTGGGAAACCGGTCGTCCTTTGTGGACTCGGCGGATCCATAACACCTACCGAACCGTCGGAAACGCGATCCTTTGGCCGATTCAAAAAGCGTGGAGTTCGTTCTCGAACAAGCCGGTTGAAGATCCGATGCTCGAACTGCAAAAGCAGGAAGCGCAAACCGTAACGCTTGTCGTCGAAAAAACGATCGAACAGCTCGAACGGCTTGCGAAAACGGAAAACCCGGTGCTGCGGGAGTCGCTTCAGGAACTCTTGACCGGCGAAAATCGCAAAAATCTGCTCAACCATGCCAAAGCGGCGCATAAGTCGCTGGTCCCGATCGACGACGACTTTCGGAACTTTTTGCGCGACAGCTTGCAACAGTGGTCCGAGGAGAATCCCGGGGCGGTCAAAGTCGTTCGTTCGCTCGACTTCGCCGCGGCAATCGCACGACCGGCGATTACGATCACGCTCGCGGCGACCGGTTTTGCGTTCGTCGGCTCTTTGGCGAGTCATGCCGTACTTGAAACGGCGATCACGGGCGGGATCACGGGAACCGGCGAAGTCCTGGTCAACCAAGCAGGGGAAGGAATCAAGCAGAGCGTTGCAAAACTGTTCCAATCGGTTCAGGAAGAATACGCGAAAAATCGTGCCCGACATTTTTTCCACTGGTTCCAGCGGGAACTCTGGGGAACGCTTTTGACCCGCCTAGAGCAGGGGGAACAGGTCGTTCAGACGCAAATCTTCCGGGACGTCCGCGACGCCGCGAACCGGGTCGGCGAGTTGTATGAGAAAGAGTGTCAATCGACGCGTTAACGCACGCCGTTTCGGCCCCTTTTTGTTCAAGGAAAAATTGTTATACTCCCAAACGTTCCTAAGCTGACCTTTTCCAATTCCACACTGATTAGATTGACTTTCAAGAATACGCTTGAATTGCAGGTCGGCAGCAGCCCAGCGCGGCTGCGGGATACTTCGGCCGAAGGCTACCGCCATACCGTGCTACGGTATAAAATGCGGTAAATTCCTTGTTTTCCTTTTGCGATCCGTCTTATGTTCAAACGCATTCTCATCGCCAACCGCGGCGAAATCGCCCTTCGTATCATTCGCGCTTGCCGTGAAATGGGGATCGAAACCGTTGCCGTGTTCAGCGAAGCCGATCGCGGAGCCGCTTATCTTGATCTTGCCGACGAAGCGTATTGCGTCGGACCGGCCAAATCGACCGACAGTTACCTGAAAATCGATCGCATTATCAGCGCCGCGGAAATCGGGGACGTCAACGCGATTCATCCCGGTTACGGTTTTCTCGCGGAAAACTCGCACTTCGCCGACGTGTGCCGCAGTTGCGGATACGAATTCATCGGGCCGACATCCGACGCAATGGCGATGCTCGGCGATAAAAACTCCGCCCGGGTCATCGCTCACAACGCCGGCGTTCCTCGCGTTCCGGGGAGCGAAGGGTTGATTACCAACGAAGCGGACGCGATCAAATTCGCCAACCAGGTCGGCTTTCCCGTCCTGATCAAAGCGTCCGCCGGCGGCGGAGGTCGCGGAATGCGAATCGCCAAAGACGCCGAACAACTCAAAAACGCGATCGAACAGGCCGCCCAGGAAGCGAAAGCGAACTTCGGGAACGGCGACATTTACCTGGAAAAATTCATCGAATCCCCGCGACACGTCGAAGTCCAGTTGATCGGCGATAATCATGGCAACGTCGTCCACCTCTGGGAACGCGACTGCTCCATGCAGCGGCGGCACCAAAAGTTGATCGAAGAGAGTCCTGCCCCGAATTTGAAACAGACGACGCGAAACGCGATCTGCGAAGCGGCGGTCAAATTGGCGAAAAGCGCCGGTTACACCAACGCCGGAACCGTCGAATTTCTCGTCGACAAAGATGAAAATTTCTACTTCATCGAAATGAACGCCCGAATCCAGGTTGAGCACCCGGTCACGGAACTCGTAACGGGAATCGATTTGATCAAGACGCAGATTCTCGTCGCGGCGGGGGAAAAGCTGCCGTTCAAGCAGAAGGACGTCGTGCATCGCGGCTGCTCGATCGAATGTCGGATCAACGCGGAGGATCCGGAGCACAATTTCCGACCTTCGCCGGGCAAGATCGAAAAGATGATCGTCCCGGGCGGATTCGGGGTCCGGTTCGATTCCCACACGCACGCAGGCTACACCGTTTCGCCGAGTTATGACTCCATGATCGGTAAGCTGCTCGTCCACCAGCCGACCCGCGCCGAAGCGATCGCCTGCATGTGTCGCTGCCTCAACGAAATGCGGGTCGAGGGGATCAAAACATCGACTCCGCTTCAACTCCGCATTTTGCAGCACAGAGATTTCCAACAGGGGAATATCGACACAGGTTTCATCGAACGGAATTTCATGAATCGGTAGGGGAGCGTCAAAGCTCTACCGTTGTACGTTATGGCGAAACGCTTCGTGCTACGGATTAACGAACCACGCCTGTTAATGAGCTTCAAGGTTCACCTTGGGAAGCGCGTCGAGTTCGGCTGGGGACATGCCGTCGGTTTCCGGGTTCAGTTCGCCGGAATAGCGGTCCGGAAATGTGACCGAACCGGTCGAAGTCGTTCCCGTCAAACCTCGCAGCCGGACTTCCAGACAGCGATTGGATCGGTTTTTCAGCAGCGTTGCAGCTGTCGAAGTCGTTCCGTCGGGAAAGAAAAAAACGGGTGCCGACCAAAGCGTTCCGTCCCGGGCCTTCGTTTCTCCGTAGCGCGTGTCCCGGTTGGCGACCGGGTCCTGCGTGGAACCGTTTTCGTCTTCGCCGACCGTGAACCCGAGGTAATACGCCGCACGTTCGTCCGGGACGGCAAGCGTGTCGGCAAAAAAGACCCCTTCCGGTAGTTCAATGAATCGCGCGCCGGTTTCCGTACTCGCCTGCGACGGATCCCGGAGAATGAAATCCTCTTCCGAACCGGAAAAGCCGCTGGAATAAAAATGATCCTGCTCGAAATAGCCCGGGGTCCCTTCCCTATCCTCCCGACCGGAAAGCGAATTGTCGTCGATCCGCATTGATGCCGCGAAATGCACGTCCAAAACCCGATCGATCAGAATCCGGTTTCCCCCGATGAGCGTACGAAAACAGAGAATCTGCCCCTCTTCCATCGCCTGAATCCGGAGGTGGATCCACTGGGCACGAACGATATCCGCCGATTTTTTCAAGCGGTAATTAACCAGCGAGTTGCTGAGAATCGGAAGGGAGATCCCGGCCAGGACGACCATGATCGTCAACACGAGCATCACTTCGACGAGCGTGAACGCGGACCGTTTGTTTTTTGGAACGAATCCGTCGAGATAGGTGTCATCACGGCGCCGCGGAACGAACCCGGCGCCGGAAATCGATTGACGCAACTCCCGTTCGTTCGTTTTGTAGACGGTTCCCGCCGCGGCGACGACGTTTTCTTCGATCATGACACTTCCCATGTCGTTGGCCCCGTAATGGAGCGAAAGCGGTCCGATCGTCATTCCCTGCGTCACCCAACTCGCTTGAATATTGCGAAAATTATCGAGAAACAGACGGCTGACCGCGAGCATTTTCAAGTATTCCCAGCTTCCGATTTTGTGCAGATGCGACAGTTGCGTTTGGCCCGGCTGGAAAGTCCAGCAGATAAACGCGGTGAATCCGCCGGTTTCGTCCTGCAAATCACGGAGTTTGCGGAGATGTTCGACCCGGTCTTCCACGGTTTCGACGTGTCCGAACATCATCGTCGCGGAACCACGGCCTCCCATTTTGTGCCAAGTACGGCAAACGTCCAGCCAATCGTCGGCGGACGCTTTGTTCGGGCTCACTTCGCCGCGGACGCGGTCGACGAGAATTTCCGCCCCGCCGCCGGGAAGCGAACCGAGCCCCGCTTCCCGCAACCGACCGAGCACTTCTTCGTAGGAGAGCGAGAATTTTCGAGCGAAAAAGACGATCTCCGTCGGCGAAAACCCATGGACGTTGACCGACGGAAAATCCCGTTTGATCTCACGGATCATTTCGAGGTACCACGAAAAGGGAAGCGTCGGATGCAAACCGCCCTGGAGCAGAATCTGGTTGCCCCCCAGCGCAACGGTTTCCGCGACTTTCGCGTGCATCGTTTCCCGGTCGAGGATATAGTGGTCGGAGCTGTCTTCGGTTCGGCAAAACGCACAGAATTTGCAGCCGCTGACGCAGCCGTTGGTGTAGTTGATATTCCGCTCGACGTTGTACGTCCGCTCCCGACCCGGATGGAGCCGCAAACAAACCCGATGCGCCGCTTCGGCGATCGACGCCAAATCGTCCGACCACAAAAGTTCGACCGCTTCTTCCGGAGAAAGGCGAACACCGTTTAACGTTTTTTCGAGCGTGAACATCAACACCATTCTATCTTCTCCTCGGAAAACCCAAAAGCGAGGACCTCGAAGCCGGGGTGCTTTTCCGTTGCAACGACCAGCAGGGCACACACGTCGGCTCGGTCGGCGCAGAACGCTTCGACCTCCCCCGGCGTCATGACGAAAAACGCTGTGGACAGGACGTCGGCAAGAATCGCCGATTTCGCGACGACCGTGACCATGAGCGTTTGCTCCGAAGGATAACCGGTTCGCGGGTCGAGAATGTGTCCGAAGCGGCGATTATTGTGCATGAAAAACTGCTTCTGCGAACCGGAGGTTCCGAGCGATTCGTCGAGCAGTCGGATTTCCGCGAGCCGTTTGCCGGGATACGCCGGATGCGCAACCCCGATCGACCAGCCTTTGTCGGGAGCCTGAAAATCGCCCCGGGCCAGGACGCTGCTCAGTCCGCCGTGGAATTGAAAATGGTGCATTTCGGCGGCTTCGAGAATCCGGGCCGCGGAATCCAGGGCGAATCCTTTTCCAGCGCAACCGAAATTCAGCGTAACGCCGGGCTTGGCCAAGCGGATCGTGCGGGCCGACTCGTCCAACTCCACCATTTTGAAACCGACACATTCGAGAGCATCCGCGATTTCCTTTTCGGTGGGAATCCGTACGTTTTTATCGGCGAATCCCCAGAGCTGCCAAAGCGGCGTACTGGTGATATCGATCGCTCCGCCGGTCTGTTCGCTTAATTCCAGACAGAGCCGAATCAGCTCAAACAATTCGTCGTCGAGCGGAACCGGGGAAAACGGGGCGACTTTATTGATGTAAGAAATTTGCGAGTCGGGAAGAAAAACGGATAGCTTTCGCTCCAATCGCTGGATTTCGTCCAACGCGTCCAAAGCGACCCCGGCGCCCCACGGAGAGAGCGCTTTATCGAACGAAATTTCGAACTCTCCCGCCATTGCGTCGCGACTGATCGCGAGGAGCGGAACCGGGGGCGGGGCCTGCTCCCACCCCTGGGGCTCCTCTTTACGGAACGACCGGAAAAAATCACGTCGTTGCATCAATCGTTAGTTTCTTCTGCCGGGAAATCGACTTTTCGGCTGCGCTTCACCGGAGTCTCCTCCCGGAGGGGCGCCCTGGCCGGGACGCCAGGAATCCGCGCCGGGACGGTATTCACCGCGGCCAGGACCACGTCCCGGTCCACCGGGGCCACCGGGGCCGCGTTCGATCGCTTCCTTGATATATTCCGGCGTCTCGCTGAGCATCTTGTCCCCCTGCTTCTTTTGGTCGTCGGTCAGGATTCCCTTGATTTTCCCTTCCATTTCCTGACGGTTTTCTTCGTTGAATTTCTGCATTTTCCCAAAAAATGCTTGACGCTCCTCTTGCGACATTTGCTCGGGCGGACCGGAAGGACGATTCTCTTCAAAGAATTTCCTCATTTTTTCGCCCATCTCTTTCTGGAAATCGCCGATTTTCGCCCTTTGATCATCGGTCAAGTTCAGCGCCGACTGGGCGAAAGGATTCATCGCGACACCCGCGAACCCACCACCGGCTTGAAAAGAGCGGACACGCGATTTTTCGAGTTGCTCTTTGGTCATCACACCCTCGACCTTTTTGATCGTTTCGCCGAACCGTTTTCCCATTCTCTCCATGAATTCTTTGCGTTCCGCCTCCGTCGCATCCGGTCCGGGGAATCTCTCGCCCGGTTCCGGGCGCATGCTGCGGAAAGCGTTTTGAATGTCCTGGACCTGTTTGTCGGACAAACCGATGTCTTTTCGTCCTTCTTCACTGAACAAAGCGGCCATGCCGGGGCCGCCGCCCATCATCGGTCCGCCACCGGGACCGCGTCCCGGTCCGCCGGGGCCCCCTGGTCCTCGACCTTGCCCACCGCCGGGTTGCGCAAGTGCAAAACTCGCACAAGCGATAAAAAAGAAGGCCAAAATCAGTAAATTTGCTCGTTTTTTCATGAAAAACCTCTCAACTTGACAAGAACAACGTATTCAATCAGGGATTCCGTCCAAGTGAATGTGTTTTTCACTCGAACCCAACGATGATTTCAACCCCGAACACGGCAGATGGTTTTGTTACGAAGTGTTGTCGTTGGATTTTTTACTCCGTTTCGGGGGTGTTGAAACAGCGTTTGTCTGCTACAATTTGATAAAGTGTGGGCGCGTTTGCCTTTTCTTATTCTGGATTATTGCCATTTCATAACGTGGGGCAAGCCCCGCCGCAAACATACACGGAGCAGTTTCCGTGGTTAACGATTATTTATTATCATGAGTTTATTAATTTTACGTTGTTTTTTCATCCTCGCGGCCAGCGGGGTGGGAGTCTATATCGCCGGGAATACGCCGGCGGGAATTCTCGGGTTTTTCGGACTTTTGGTCCTTGCACTGATTATTATCGGAACGGACGCCCTGATTCCGAACAAGAAAGTCGATTGGGTTTCCTCGGTCTATTTCGGACTGCTTGTCGGCTTGGTATTGACTTACGCGTTGAGTCTCGCGTTTTTTCCGTTGTTTGAATCCCAGAACGACGACCAACAAATCGTGATACGCCGGGCGATCATGCTCGTGATCGGGTTGCCGGTTTGTTACCTCTGCGTGAGTATGTTGTTTCAAACACGAAACGACTTCCGTTTTATCATTCCCTACGTCGAGTTCCAGAAGAATCTGCGTGGAAACCGTCCGCTGATCCTCGACACGAGCGTCGTGATCGACGGGCGAATCGCCGACGTGATGGAAACGATGATCATCGACAGCCGTTTGATCATGCCGCGCTTCGCGATCATCGAATTGCAGCGGATTGCCGACAGTTCCGACCGGGGCCGCCGGACCCGGGGACGTCGCGGGCTGGACATTCTGAACCGATTGCAAAAGATGAAAGGGGTCGATTTGCAGATCGACGACACCGATTTGCCGGAGTTCAAAGGTCAGCCGGTCGATTTGAAACTGGTCGCTCTCGCGAAACATATCGAAGGGAAATTGGTGACCAACGATTACAACCTCAACAAAGTCGCCAAACTGCAAGGGGTTGACGTGATCAACCTGAACGATCTGGCCGGAGCACTCAAGCCGGTCTTTTTGCCGGGCGAAAAGCTGGACGTGGAAATCGTCAAAAACGGCGAAGAAATCAACCAGGGAATCGGCTACCTCGACGATGGAACGATGGTCGTGGTCGACAACGGTCGGGCTCACTTGGCCGAGCGGGCGATCGTGACCGTGACCAGCGTTCTTCAGACCAGCGCCGGACGAATGATTTTCGGGCGGTACGAATACACGACGAAGAAACTCGGCGGTTCCTCGGACGACGGCAACGCAACCGCGTCCGACGAGAAGAAATCCGACCGCGGCGAAGAGCGGGATACGAAATCGGAGCCCGAGGAAGAGTTGACGCAAAAATACGTCAACAACGGCAGCGGCGGATCGAAATACAACCACTCTTACGCCAAGAGAAAATAATCGCGAGAAGGCAATCGGAGTGCGGCCGTTCTGGGCCGCGCTCCGATTCCGTCGGCTTTTTTATTTCCAACCGAGCATTCCCGCGATCATGTTCATCAGCGGACTGGACAACAGAGCCGGTTGGTTCCAGCTCCAGATGTTTCGGACGAGGTCGTACACCATAATTCCGGCCATGCCGACCGGAACGATGCAAAGCAGGCCCATCGCCGTCACCCAGCCGCCGGAGTAATTCGCTTCAAACGGCGAAGGTCCCGGAGCGGCTTGCGGTTTTGAGGAGTACGCCGCCGCGGTTGAGGACGACAGCGGAGCGGCTTCGCCAAAATCGGAACTCGCGGCGGGCATTTCCGAAAACCCGCTTCCTCCCAAGTCGGGAATCTCTTCCATCCCGAAGGGAGATTCATCTTCCAACGCGATCACCTGCGAAGAGCTTTCCGAATCATCGGAATCGTCAGCGTCGGCGATCAGGTCAAATTCGTTCCCATCGCCGCCGTCGGCGAGCAATGTGGGGACTTCCGAGTGCTCCTCGGAATCGGCTAAAGCGAGAATGTCGCTGTCTTCGTCCAATTCCAAAGCCGCGTCGTCGTCCGAAGGATTAAACGCGAAATCGTTCCCTTCTTCATCGGCCAGCGAAAGGCCGCTGTCGCCGGAAAGATTCAAATCGCTGCTTCCGCCGAGAACGAGTTCATCGTCCTCCTCAAGTTTCGGGCCCGGTTGGGCAAGATCGACCCGATCGGTCGGTTTCGAATCGTGATCAATGGTTTCGTCGAGCTCCAGCCCGATTCCCATATCCGAATCTTCGTCAGCAAGCGAGAGCCCATCGTCGAGCGAAAGGTCGTCGGCCTCGGCCACTCTGCCCATATTTGTGTCGGCCATGAGCGTCGGGAGTTCGTCGCTTTCGTTTTCGTCGACCAAACCGAAGGTCAGAACATCTTCTTCCTCCTCTTCGACCTGATTCTTCTTTCGGATCATGGCCGCAAGAGCTTCTTCCACATCTTCCTTGCGGAATTTCCAGTTGGAACCGTCCCGGAAAGCTCGAAGTTGACTTTGTTCCCGCATCCGGTTGACTTCACCGGTCGAAATTTTGAGAACTTCGGCGGCCCGTTCAAGGGTGTAGTATTCTTGAGCCATGGAAAAAACCTCGCTAAATCTCTGTTGAAACCATCCGCCCGAAGCCGGTTCCGAAAGACCACACGGGTTTCGACCGATTACGGACTGCTCTTGGTTTGAAAATGCTTTTCGATTTGCTGCGGGTAAACATCAACGCAATCGTAAGCCCGCAACTGCAAATCGGCGTTAATATGCCGTATATTTGCCAAACGGATTTCTCCGTTGTCCAAACCGACCCGGTAAACCCCGATTCGCTGGGTTTCCGGATCGACGATGATCACTTGTTCGACGTTTTGGTCTTCCAGTTTTTCAAAACTGACCAACCATTTCGGCGTCTGGGTTTGGATGGGAACATTAATGGTCGGCAAGCCGCCTTGCGAATTATATTGTCCTTGTGCAAAAACTTCGTCTCGCACATACGTTAAAACCGCACTAACCGATACGATCAGGACGGACATCAGCAAAACGGACCAAAATTGTTTTAACTTCATCGGTCGACCTTCCCTGATAAAATGCTTGCCTTTCCCGGCAATGATGCTCCGACGCGACGTAAGGTCATCTTTTCTTTCGACCAAAGCGAAACGCCAGTGCGGTAAAAACAAAGGAACTGGGGGAAAGGCGATCATTCGGCCCAACAAAAACCAGCATCCCGGCTTAACCGCTGCCGTCGACCGAAAACACACCACCCCGATTCCGGATATTACCGTAATGTCCGGAGCGAATCAATCCCAATCTGAAACCGCACCCGGAAAGTATAACATAGTTTTTCGGCAAAGTTTGGTTTTTTTACCCAAATCCCTTAAAGTTTAAAATTTGTGAGTCGGGCGGCGATTTCCGCAGCGGTAGGAGGACAGCCGGGGACGAATTCAGTGCAACCGGAAGTGCAGTTTCCGACGCCGAAACCTTCACACGTTTTTCCGCGAAACGCTTGGCCTATCTTGATTTTGCCGTTTTTGGGCCGGACGCCTGTTTTGTTCAGGGCGAAAATCAACGCGGCATAACATGCCGAACAGGCGTTTCGCTCCTCGACGTATCCGGCCAAGCGTTTGACCAGATTTCCCTGTCCTGTCAGGTTCGTTTTCGGACGGTTTTCGACGTTCAATTCCCGAACGGTCGCTGTCTCGTCGAACAGCCGTCCGAGGCCGTATTCGGCGGCAAACCGCAGGTAATCGATTTCGTTCGGTTCATATCCGAGCAGCGCCGCGCCGTAGGAATCAAGCAGCACCGGATCGGTCCCGAGCAGGATACGGTTCGAGACGACCGGATTGCCCCCTTCCTCGAACGTCGGATCGCCGCAGATCGCGTCGACCAGATGCAGATTCGGCTTGAGAATCGTGTTCAGTACCGCGATCGGACGATGCAAGCCGATCGTGTGATACCGCCGTTTCTCGCCGTCGGGAATACATCCTTTCATGTTTTTCAAACAGCAAGTCAACGTCGTTTGGCAATGCCCTTTGAGAACGGGGAGATTAACCAGGTAATCCGACTCGGCAATCGTCCGACAAACGGCGAATGTTCCTTCCGGCGTATTCTTACGAACGACTTCGTCCTTTTTCGTGTCGAAAAGATTCACGCCGAACTTTTTCGCCAGAGCTTTGTATCCGCATCGCTCAAACGTCCGATCGGTCGTTTCGCCGAGCCAGGAACCTTCCGCGATCGCGATTTTTGCGCAACCGTGATCCTTGAGAAACCCGAGGAGTCCTTCGACGATTTCCGGGTGTGTTGTCGCCCCTTCGGCGGCGGGTTTGGCAACGACCAAGTTCGGTTTGAGCACGATATTCCCGTCGACCGGAAGCGCTTTTTCGACACCGGCGTCCTTGAGCAGCGCGTATGTCATCTCCGCCGCGTTCGTTCCGTAAATGATGCGAATGGACATCTGTTGGATTTGATGGTGTTGCGACAATCAGAGCCGCGCACGTAGTAAGCGGTATTGTGGTTTATCCGACGAAAATGTCGCGATACTATCGACTCGAACACCGCTTACTTTGTAAGCGGCTCTGATTTGAAAGAAACGAGTTCTTTCAAGAGCTCGTGTCCGAAATGGATGCTTTCGATTTCGGTTAGCCCGGTTTTCGCGTCGTGTCGAAGTGTGAAAGAGGCGTAGAACCCTTCTTCCTGTCGTGCTTCTTCCAAGTCGACGTCGCTTGTTTCCGCGAAATACTCCAAAAGCGCCTCGCCGAGCGGTTTGTCGTCGAATTTCGTTTCGTTCAGCGCGTTTTCGATATACGGAGCAGCGGCGGTAAGTTCGTGATTCTCAAGATGCGAATAGTCCGTCCAGACGTTGATCGTGCCGCTTGCGTCGATTTTGAAACTGAGATAATCGCCGGGCCCGAGCGTGATACCGATTTTCTCCAGCTCGCCCGTGATTTTATCTTCCAGGAGTCGCTGCTTCAGCTTTTGAACCTGCTCGTTCATCCTCCCGGAAATTTCGTCCGACGGGGACGCCGCCGTCCGTTTCGAGAGCACCGAGGAAAGATCGATGGTCGTCGATTTCGATTGCGACTCCTCCGGAACCGCGGCGGGAGCGTATTCGTCCGATTCCTGCTTGCGAGCCGGGGCGGCAACCGTATCCCGCGATTCAAACAACGAAGTCTTCGCCGGATTGACCCCAAACGCTTTTTGTAAGTTGTTCAGCGGCATATTACCTGTCGAAGAAGTGATCATGAGGATTTATGGGGAAAAAGTTCTCTCGGAAATTATACCCTTGAATTGCGATTTCAGGGGCGTTCAAGTTTTGTTTCGGCAATCAACTCGTGTCAACTTGAGAAACATGGGATGATTACAACGAATTATCCGTTTGTCCGCCAGTGAACCCGGCTCCGCGGAAGAACCATCTCGCACTCTGTCGTAAAAAGCGGTATAATGGGAATCGACCGTTGAGATCCCATTAACCCCGACTGAATAGAAAACCATGAGTTTTTCCGTATCCATTGCCGAATATTCCGCCAAACGCCTTGTCGGCATGAAAGTGCGAACCACCATGCAGAAGGCCCAGTTCGACTGCCCGTCGAATTGGCGAACATTCGGCCCGCGTATTGTCGAAATCCCGGCTTGTTCCGGCGGAGGACAGGGCGCTTACGGCGTTTCACTGATGCTCAATGAAAACGATTTCGATTACTGGGCCGCCGTCGAAGCATCCCCGCAAATTGCCGTTCCCGACGGAATGGAAACCGTGGACATCCCCGCCGGATTGTACGCCAAATGCGCCGTTGCGAACCTGGAACAGCTCGGCGAAGCGTACATGTATGTTTATGGAACGTGGATTCGCGAACAGGCGGAATACACGCTGGACGAAAAAGCCCCTTGCTTCGAATCGTATCCGCCGAATTGGCGCATCAACGACGCGTTCGAGATTTATGTGCCGTTGAAAAAGAAGGCTGTAGACTGTAGGCTATAGGCTGTAGTTTCTGGTGAAACCTTTCTCCCTACAGCCTACAGCCTACAGCCTACAGCCTACAGCCTACAGCCTTTCACTACCGCCATGCAACAGATTGATCGCCGTAATTTTCTCAAAAAAACATCCCTGCTCGCCGGAATCGGTCTGCTCGGAAACACCGCTTTGTTCGCTCCGGCGCAAGAGGCCGCCCGATCCCGAGCCGCGGAGTTTACTCCGACGGGGGGCGAACCGCCGGTCGAGCATTTGACCGGCTATATCATCGACGACCACCAGGCGTGGTTCCGTCGGAGTAATACGGCTTTGACGAGCTATCGTGCCCATACGACGCAGAAATATCCGTACTTTTTCCCGATCGCGGGCCCGAAAACCGGACTGTCCTTGACTTCGGAAACCGGACTTCCCTGGCCGCATCATCGCTCGCTGTTCTTCGGTTGCGACCGGGTCAACGGGGGGAACTATTGGCAGACGCCGATCGCCAACGGTCAAATCGTTTCGCAAGGGATCAAGCTCGGAAACGTCGACGAAACCAGCGGCGAATTGAACGACCGCTGTTTGTGGAGTAAGCCGGGGCAGGATCCGATCATCGAGGATACCCGGGCTTTCAAGCTGCAACTGCTTCCCAACGGCAATTATTACATCGACTGCAAGTTCGACCTGAAAATGCTGACCGACGTGAGTTTCGAGAACACGAACCACGCACTATTCGCGATCCGCTGCTCCCAGGATATTTGCGTCAACAACGGTGGAACGCTCCTCAACAGCGAAGGACAGACCACGGAAGCGAACACGCTCGGCAAACCGGCTCGTTGGTGTACGTTTTATGGAAAACGGGAAGGAATCACTCCGGAAACGGTTGAAGGAATCGCGATGCTCCTCCACAAGGACGTCCCGCATCCGGCGTTCAAGGATTGCCCTTGGTTCACCCGGGATTACGGAAACATCTCGCCGATGCCGCACCTGTGGTTCAAGGAGCCGCTCAAGCTCGCCAAAGACGAAACGCTTCGATTCCAATACCGGGTCGTCGCCTACGCCGGAACCCCGCGGGAAGCCGATTTGAACGGCCTCTGGGACGATTTCGTCGCGTAAGGGTTTCTTCGACAGTAATGCTGTAGAAATACGGCGGAGGTGCGCGGTGTCATTCTGAGCGCAGTGTACTCACGGAGCGAAGAATCTGGTGCCTCCCGTCAACACGCAACTCGCTACGTTCACGGCTTGAAACCAGATTCTTCGGAGTACCTCAGAATGACAATGGCGTGCGTATTACTTTCTGGCGGAGTAATTAAGCTCTCCACTCCCTTTTACGATTCAACTCCCCTTTGAGAATGTTGACGGCGATATTCACATCGTCGACGACCTGAAAATCGTACATTCCGACGCAGATGAAATCGGCGCCTGCTTCAAAAGCATAACGAAAACCATCGTTCGGATGAATTGATCCGGCGGCGAGCGTTTTGAACGCGATCCACGGTTCCGGACGGCTTTGCATATAGGCGATCGTTTCGTCCGGTTCACGGCAGAAGATATTGTCGCACTCGACGTCTTTTCTGGCGGACCAGTAGTTGTTGTGGTGAAGCGTCTTCATCCAGTAATCAGGACATAGACCGGCGTCGACACATTTCTGTACGGTTGACAGGTGATGCGCCCCGATTCCGGCGGGAAGACCATTGTCGCGAATCTGTTCCAGCGTCGCGGCGATCGGATCGAAATTGCCGATCTCGGCCAAATGGTCCGCCAAACCGCCGTGGACATAGCACGCCGCCGCGCCGACGTCGATCGAACGCTGCGTATCTTCTTTGAGCCGGCTCAAATCGCCGCCGCAGTCGGAGATGAAATCGATCGTTCCGTCCGCTTTTTCCCAGTATTCGTCCATGATATCACACAGGATCGGGTTCGTCAGGAACGTCGTGATCCCGCACGCTTCGGCCAGTTTGAACGTCGCGAAGATTTTTTCCTTCGTATGATACGCTTTGACCAGATCGGACACGTAAATCAAATCGCGCGAATGCGCCCAACCGCCGATCAGGTTCCCGCCGAGCGTGATACGGCTCATTTTCAGTTTGCCGATTTTACCCTTGGGCGGTTTTTCCTTGAGATCTTCCAGCTTGGCCCAGTTCGTATTTTTTCGGGTCGCACTGGCGTATCCGTCGGCGGAATCGGATTTCGCTTCATCGGCTTGATGGGCGGCGAGCGCTTTTTCTTCGGGGCCGCCGAGCGTACCCGTCGCGGCCAGCGCAACGCTGCCGAGAAACATTTGCCCGAGCATCTTGCGCCGCTCGGGGCAGCAGGGATACTGAGAATCTTTTGTGTCCATAAAAATCGTCGTTTTGTGGAATGATTGAAATAATGAATGAACCTCGATCGCTTGGAGTATAGCATTTCGACAATTTCGAATCAATCCCGCAAATTAATAGTCAGTAGTGGTCAAGTGAAAGGATTCGTGGAACTGCAGCGAGGGTGAAAAGTGTCATCGCCCGTCCCGCGAATGCTTTCATTATTAGAATGTCGCACATGTTGTGTTTTTGGAGTTTCAGTCGCTTGTCCTCTTTTTCGGCAGGCGAAATTTCAATGTCTTCAATAATCGCCGCAGTTTCCAATCCGCTCGTTTCAAACCGTAAAATCGAAAGTTGGAAAACCAGAAAACTGAAATTCGATTGAGATGTAAATTATTGAACAAAATAATGACCTCCGGAATGCCCCCAAGGCGTTTCCAGGGAATAATTCGCACAATTTCATTGTACGACAAAGCCCGTTGGAATGCTCAGTTACCCGTCGTAAAGTTGAGAAGGACCGGCTCGACGGAAACATCGTCAAGAAGTTTCGCAAAAGATTCCGCCGTTTTCTTTTTCCAACGCGGTTCCAGCAGTTCCAGGGTGATCTCGGAATCCTCGTCGGGAAACACGACGTGTCCGTCTTTGAAAAAAATATGTACCGCATAATCGACGACGGCGTTGTACGCAATTCCCGCCGCATTTCGCGACACCTTGGCAGCAAGAACGGCGGGATGAATCTTGAATTTCGCGAAGTGTCGATTGATATCGTCATCATACGATTTCAAGGCGACGGATTGATACTCCGGCGCTCCGGCCAAGCGATACACGATCCCGAGCAGTTCGACACGTTCGTCGAATCGCGGCTTGAGAATCGGCGTATCGGTTCCAAACACCCAAGTCGAGGTGTACATCAAAAAACAAACAACCGCCGTGATAATTTTAGGATAGCTGCTCATCTTTGATGAAAAATTCGTTCTGAAAAGATCAATCTTGATTTCCGTCCGCTATTGCTCCACGGGCGTTCACAGCATGTCCAGCGGTTCGATATCGACGATCCATTGAATGGTGTCAGGCGTTTTCAAGCCGGTGATGGTTTGGGTTAGGACGGTACGCATCAGTTCGTCCGAGTCCAAATGAAGGTGAAGATGGAATCGGTAGAACGAGCGTAGTTTCGCCAACGGAGCCGGGGCCGGACCGAGCAGCCGGAATTTGCATTGCTTCATTTGCTCCAAAACGCCGCGAAGTTTGTCCGCGAACGTGTCCGCGAATTGTTTGGTCGCGTTTTCATCCGGTCCGCGAAAAACGAACCGGAGCATTTTCGTGAACGGCGGATAACCGAGCACCTCCCGAACCGGTAGCTCTTTTTCGACGAATTGCAGATAATCATGCTGTGACGCCGCGATAATCGCCGGGTGGTCCGGATTGAACGTCTGCACGATCACACGGCCCTCTTTTTCCCCACGACCGGTCCGTCCGGCGACCTGCGTGATCAGGTGGAACGTTCGTTCCGGCGCACGAAAATCGGGTAAATGCAACGCCGTATCCGCGTTGATGACACCGACAAGCGTGACGTTCGGGAAATCGAGCCCTTTGGCGATCATTTGCGTACCGAGCAGAATCTGGATCTCGCCGCTGCGAAACCGCGCCAGCGCCCGCTCATGCGACCCGTGCCCCTGCATGGTGTCGGTGTCCATTCGCAGCACCGACGCGTCCGGGAAGCGGCTTTTGATTTCCATTTCCAGTTTCTGCGTTCCGAACCCGGCGTAACGAATCCCGAAAAATTCGCACTTCGGACATTTCGTCGGGGCGGGAATCTGGTAATCGCAATAATGGCACAACGCGATCTCTTCGGTCCGGTGATGCGTCAGCGCAACATCGCACTCGGGACAGCGGACCGCGTTTCCGCAAGCCGGGCAGAGAATTTGTGTCGAAAAACCGCGACGGTTGAGCAGCAGGATCACCTGCTCGCTCCGCTGAAGCGAATCATGGATCGCCGCGTGGAGTTGCCGGTGAATCGCTCCTTTGGTGTTACCGGCCCGCACCGCTTCGCGAAGATCGACGATTTTCACCGACGGCAACGCCCGCCCTTTGACCCGGTGAAGCATGGACAGGAGCGTGAAACGCCCGGTTTTCGCGGCGTGCCAGCTTTCCAACGACGGCGTCGCCGAGCCGAGTACCAACGGCACCGATTCGAGCGCGGCCCGTTTCCCGGCGACGTCGCGAGTGTGATACCGTGGTGCCGTGTCCTGCTTGAACGAATTTTCATGTTCCTCGTCGATGATGACCAAGCCCAGCCGCGGCACCGGGGCGAAGATCGCGCTGCGGGCTCCGACGACGACTTGGATTTCGCCGCGTGCGATCTTGTTCCATTGCCGACTCCGCTCCGCGTCGGTCAAATGGCTGTGCAACACCGCGACGTTGGGAAAACGCCCTTTGAACCGGCCGACCGTTTGCGGCGTCAAACTGATTTCAGGAACGAGAACGATCGCCTGCTTGTCGTACCGGACGACCTGTTCGATCGCGCGGATGTACACTTCGGTCTTTCCGCTTCCTGTGACGCCGTGGAGGAGAAACGTCTTGTGCTCCATTTTCCGGACCGAATCGACGATCACGTCCAGCGCCCGTTGTTGCTCCGGATTGAGCGTATGAGCGAGCGAATCGGCGGGATTCGCCGGGGCGGCGTCAAGCGGTTTCGGAGCCGTTTCCCGGCGGATCGTTTTGACGCGAACGAGCCCGAGCCGTTTCAAAGCCTGGATCGGAACCTGCGAGCATTTCGCGGCCCGGCACAATTCCGACATTGAAAGCGGTTCGGCGTTTTTGCGGAGCGTTTCGAGAACGTAAATCTGCTTTTTCGTCAACAGCGACTCGTTCTTTTTGTGCTTTTGCAATTTTTGGAGATGCTCGATTTTCTTTTGAAATTCGTCGTCGACGTACAGCACGCTCGTCAATCGCGTTGCCGCTTGTCCGCGCACCCCGGCGGGGAGCATCGCTTCGAGTACGGTTCCCAGCGGGCAGAAATAATACCCGGCGATCCATCGGGCCAGGTCGAGCATTTTCGCCGACAAGAGCCGTTCGGTGTCAACGGCACTTTGGATCGTTTTGAGTTTCGCCCGCAGTTTGGCGTCAACAGGTTTGACGGTTTCGCCGACGAAATAACCGAGCGTCGGACGGTTGCTGCGACCGAGTGGCACCATGACACGCATTCCGGGATGAAGCTGCCCTTCGAGCGATTCCGGAAGTTGGTAATCGAACGTTCCGTCGAGCCCGGTTGGAAAAACGATCTGCGCAAGAAGCAGCGGCTCGTCGTTTTTCCACGCCTGAAAAGGCGCGTCCGACTCCATCGGTTCGGCGTCAAAAAAAGAAAGTTGGGACATGTAAAACAGAGCGGGAAGCAAAATCAGAGCGGGAAGCGGAAGCGAGCGTTTTTAAATGAGAAGTAGCAAATAAAAAATAACAAAAAACAAATAAAACACAACAAATCAAAAATAACCCATACCCAATGAGAACTTAGAATTCCCGGCTGTTGACGTCTTTTTGACGCTCGCTTACGCTTCCCGCTCTGATTCTTGCGGTGGAACCATTTCCATGATGTTTCGATAATCCCGGGAGCCATGAAGGACCCGGAGGATTTTCAACGTCGAACCTTCAACACGATAGAAAACCAAATAGTTCGAAAAACCGTCGACGCGCCACAAACGAATGTTTTGACACGTCGGCGAATCTGATTCGTAAAGAGTTCCGATTTCCGACGTTTCCGAAACACGGGCAAGGAATTGAGTGGTTTTAACGACCGACTGATAGAACTTCGTGCCCACGTCACGATTTCGTGCCGTAAAATAATCGCCAATATCGTCCACGTCGGTATCCGCCAGCGAAGTAAATTTAATTTTACGGATCATTGCACTTTCTTTGTTTTTCTGGCTTCGATCCGACGATCCATTTCGGCGATCTTTTTTTCCAACCAATCGTCTTCCATGGTATACCAGACATCGTCTTCAAGCGCTTCGAGAATTTTGGCGTCGAAATACGCCTGGATTTTTTTCTTTTGTTCGGCTTTGGCAAGTCGTTCGAGGTATTCCCGCTCGTCGCGTAAACCGAGTTCTTCGATTTCGTTTCGAATAAAATCGTCCAACGATTCGGCTAATTCCGTTTGCAACAAGGTTGACATGACAAAGCTCCGAGAAAAAAGTACAAACAATAAGCGGCCGGCGGTCGGGAGACCGCCGACCGCTTTTTCTATTATAGACGCGTGAAGGGTCGGTTGAACCCGGGGATTGCGCTTTGCTTCATCCCCGGCTCTTTTAGTGAGATTTCTACCGGGTCAATTTGAATTGACCGATCAATTTCTGCAATTGGACGGCTTGACCGGTCATTTCACCGGCGGCGCTGGCCGATTCTTCGGCGCTGGCCGTGTTCTGCTGGGTCACGGCATCGATCTGTTGCAAGCCGATCGTCACCTGGCCGACTCCTTGCGCCTGCTCGTTGCTGGCGATCGCGATTCCGGCGATCAGGTCGGTCGTCTCCTTGATCTGCTCGACGATCGTGTTCAGGACCTCCGAGGTCTGATTCGCGACTTCGCCCCCTTTTTCGATTTCCTTTCCGCTGGTCGCGATCAGGTCGGCGGTTTCCCGGGCGGCCTTGGCGCTTCGGGCGGCGAGGTTTCGCACTTCCTCGGCGACGACCGCGAATCCCTTCCCGTGCTGTCCGGCCCGGGCGGCTTCGACGGCGGCATTCAAAGCGAGAAGGTTCGTCTGGAACGCGATGTCGTCGATCACTTTAATGACCCGCTGCACCTCCTCCGAGTTGCGAGTGATCCGTTCCATCGACGTGTTCATGTTCGTCATCGCCTGCTGTCCTTCGGCGGCGGCTTCGCTCGCTTTTTTCGCCAAATCCCGGGCGGTTCCGGCATTTTCGGCGTTTTGCTTCGTCTGACTGCTGATTTCGCTCATCGAGGCGGTAATCTGTTCCAGACTCGCGGCGGATTCCTGGGCTCCGCTGGAGAGGTTCTGGGCAGCGGTGGAAACTTCGCCCGCTCCGGTCGCGACTTGCGAGACCGTTTGGTCGACTTGATGCAGCGCTTCGTTGACGGCGACGATCATGCTTTTCAGGCCGATGTTCATCGAGTCCTTTTCGCTTTTCGACTTGACGGGAACGGTCCAGTCGCCGTTGGCCAGCGACGCCGCCAAATTGGAGACCCCGTTGTAATCGGCGAGAACCCCGTCGGCGATGCCGGCGAGTCGACCGATTTCGTCCCCCCGGCTTTTCAGGGCCGGATCAATCTGCACGGTAATGTCCCCTTCGGTCACGAGTTTACGCAACGCGTCGGTAATCTTCGCGGTTCCGCCGGCGATGCTGTTGGTCAAACCCCAACCGAGAAGGATACCGACCAGAAGGGCGACTGCAGAAACGCCGATCGCAGTGTACCAGCCCGTCGCGTAAGCCTGTTTCGAGGTATCCATCGCGGCTTGAGCGTTCGTTTCGGAGCCTTTGCTGATCTGGTCGTTCAACTTGGAAATGCTGGCAGCGGACGCGAGAAATTTCGCGATCACTTCGTTTTGATCGACGGCCAGTTTTTCATAGACAATGACCGCGTCTTCCCATTTTTTCAATTGGACGCGTCCTTCTT
Source organism: Thermoguttaceae bacterium (assembly GCA_031549565.1). Classification (GTDB taxonomy): domain Bacteria; phylum Planctomycetota; class Planctomycetia; order Pirellulales; family Thermoguttaceae; genus JAVBSX01. The sequence goes on along the minus strand of JAVBPO010000054.1, from coordinate 58,912 downwards.
TTGCTTTCGCGATATTATCAGGGTTTGTTAGTCCGGCGATAAGGGTGTCGATGTCACTGTAAGATTTCTGAAAAGCGTCGGTGATTTGTTTGTTTTTCTTAGTGAGATCTTCCATGTTGGTGATCATCGCCTGCTCGCGAGTGAGGCGGCGAACCCATTCGGTGTCTTCAAGAATGAGGCCGAGTTGTCTTTGTTGATCGGCAAAACGAGAGGATGTGAACGCCAGTTTCGCGATCTCCTTGGAATCTCCTTCCGGTTTTTCAGCGAGAGCAGCGTTCTTTTCGCGGTCGAAATAGATCGTTTCGCCCTTAGTCGTTCCCTCAACAGATTTGACGACCTCCTTAAAGGCATTTTGGACAGAGTCGGCTAGTCCCACCCGATCTTCCGCCGATTTTTTGATATTTCGATTGAGCAGAACCCACTCGTCGGTCAATCCGTCGTAATGATCGAATTCCTTGGCGATGTCCTTCGCGGCTTGGTCCAAAGGATCTTGATCGGGAATTCGATCGGCCATGCTTTTCGTCAAATTCGCGACCTTATCGGCGACCACGCCGGTTCCTTGCGTATTGTCCGCGTTTTTTCCCATCCAGGTTTCTTCTTTGAAGTACAATCCGCACATGGCGTAAAATTGGGCTTCATACATAAAGCCGTCCATATCCATCGCATCGGCGACCAACTGTTTTTGAGCGATGGCGTCGACGGCGGATTTGTCCATCGACCTCATACTAAACAGGCCGACTACACCGATAATAAGGAGAAAAACGATTAAACAAGCGAAACCGAGGATCAGCTTCGCGCCAATGGAGAGTCGATTGAACATGGGAGCACTTTTGGGGGAAATATTGGGATTCTTTCTTCGAGATACGCTCGGACTTCAAAACCAAGTCCATTCGTATTTCGCCAGTGAAAATGATACTCTTATAAAGAGTATAGGACACATTTTCCACATTTATTCCGATATTTCAAGAAATATTTTCCCTAACGGGAATTATGGGATTGATTGGCAAACTCGAAGGTTTGCTCACCCGTGGATTGCGAAATTGTGTCCTGAGAATACAATGATCGTTTTCCAATTTTGCATCTTTTTTCGGGAGTCTCCATGGAAACCCTCCGCACAGTTCTTCTTTCCGATCTTCAGCAAGCGACGGATTCCGAGTCGGTCGAAGCCGTTCGGGTCAAATATCTCGGTCGCAAGGGAATCATCACGAACCTTGCCAAAGAAACCGATTTCAGCAAGCTTTCCGCGGAGGAGAAAAAAGGGTTCGGGCAAAAGCTGAACGACCTGAAAAACTTCGCGACCGAAACGATTCAGCAGGCGGTCGATCAGGCGAAAGCGGTACCGGTCAAAAAAACCGGTGGAATCGATTTAACCCAACCCGGTTCGAATCGGAATCTCGGCTCGCTCCATCCGATTACGCTGGTGCAAATGGAAATCGAAGACATTTTCCAAGGAATGGGCTTCACCGTGCTCGGCGGCCCGGAAGTCGAAACGGAATACGCCTGTTTCGAATCGCTGAACATTCCGTCGGATCACCCGGCCCGGGATATGCAGGACACGTTTTGGCTGACGAACGACCGCGTTTTGCGAACGCACACCTCGGCAAGTCAGGTTCGGACGCTTTTGCGGTTCGGCGCCCCGGTTCGCGCCGTCTTTCCGGGCCGTTGTTTCCGGTACGAAGCGGTCGATCCGTCCCACGAAAACACGTTCTACCAATGCGAAGGGCTCGTCGTCGACAAGGACATTTCCGTCGCGAACCTGATTGCCGTGATGAAAACGATCCTCAGCGAAGTGTTCAAACAGGACGTGAAAGTCCGACTCCGGCCCGGTTTTTTCCCGTTCGTCGAGCCGGGGTTCGAGCTTGACCTGAACTGCCTGCTCTGCGGCGGCAAGGGGTGCCCGACGTGCGGCGACGGCTGGATCGAACTGATTCCATGCGGTTTGGTTCATCCGAACGTGCTCAAAGCGGGCAACATCGACCCGAACGAGTACAGCGGTTTTGCGTTCGGAATGGGGCTGACAAGGCTTGCGATGATGAAATACGGCATCCGCGACATCCGCCTGCTCAACTGCGGCGACCTGCGATTCAACGAACAGTTCGCCGCAATCGTCTAAGTTAGCCCCGGGGCCTGCCCCGGGCTGCACAATTTTCTACATCTTCGCGTAAATAATCATCCCCAGCCCGACGAAGAAGAGCAGGAACATCACGCCGAGCAACTTTTCGGTCCCTTTCGGGGCGGTTCGGAATTCCCGCCAGATGAAAACGCCCCAAATCGCGGAAACGAGCGTCGCCCCTTGCCCGAGCCCGTAAGCAATCGCCGGCGAAGCGACGTTCGAGGCGACGATGTTGCACGACATCCCGATGCCCCAAATACAGCCGCCGATGATCCCCCAGAGGTGATCTTTCGGCGTTCCTTTGAAATACTCCATCGGATTGACCGGAGTTCCGATGAACGGCTTGAGCATCACGACCGTGTTGACGATGAAGTTGCTCAGCAGAATCCCGAGTGCGAAAATGAAGTTTGCCGTGTATGCGGTCAGTTTCCCGGCTTGCAGCGTTCCCCCTTCGAGCGTTGCCGCCGTAACCGTGTTGTTGATTCCCGCTCCGTCGGCCATTTCGACCCCGGCCAGCGATTTTGCGACGAAGTAATAAAACGTCGACATGAGCACGCCGCAGATGATCGAGAGAACGAGTCCCCGCGTTCCGACGGACGAATTCTGGCCCGGCAGTTTCCGGTAAGCGATCGCATTGATCACGATCGCAACCGCGATCAGGGCGACGCCGGTAAAGATCACCGTGGGATTCCCTTCCGGCTTGTCGACGTAGTTCAGGATAACGCCCAAAACCAAGGCGAGCCCGATTCCGACGGGAAACGCGACCGACATTCCGGCAATCGCGATCGCGGCAACGAGTAGGATATTCGCGATGTTGAACACGACCCCGCCCAGAAACGCCCAACCGAGCGCGGAAGTACTCGCCTGGGACAGGTCGGCGAAGAATCCTCGCCCCATGTCTCCGGAATTGCCCGCCGTCAAAGCGCAAACGAGCGACAGCAAAAACACGCCGATCACATAATCCCAATAGAACAACTCGAACCGCCAGGTTTTTCCCGCCAATTTCTGCGTATTACCCCAGGAGCCCCAGCAGAGCATCGTAATGAAACAGAACAGAACGGCAAGCGAATAGTTTTCGAGCAGAAACATGGCAAGTTCGTGAAATCGAGGAACGGGAAAAGTGAAAGCATCATTCTAAGAAGTCTCGAAATCGAATTCAAGAGCCATATCAAACAACCGCAAAAATCGAGCGCAAAAACTCAAAAGTTGATGTTGTAATATTTTCCTGATGTTTCAACTTTGCAGTTCTCTTGCCCCTTGACGTTGAGGCCGTTTTGGAGATAATGCACACTCTTGATTGTCCTGTCGTTCGCGACAGACAGTTGATGGCCCCGTCGTCTAGCGGTTAGGACACGGCCCTTTCAAGGCCGCGGCACGGGTTCGATTCCCGTCGGGGTCAGTTTTTCAAAAATTAAACCGCGTAAGTCATTGAAATGCCAATGCTTACGCGGTTTTTTGTTGGGTGCACAGATGCACGGAAAGGATTACATTCTTAACACCCTCCGTGTGAGACATGTGGTACTGCGAAACCGCTACGCCGCTTTACCGCATTCCCCCGCCCATGCCCCTCCCGGTGCCTGGCACGATGTAACTCGCTCCGTCCCCTTTAAGATGATGGATCAGTTGTCCGGGGATTTCGGCGCATTTTTTTTGCACGGCATTCCTGTTTTCCTCCGACATCGACGCGAGCGCTTTCGCGAAAGCTTCGTCGATGCGCCGTTCTTTGGGGCTCGTCGGTAATGCGTCTTTTGCCCCTTGGTGCGAGTGCCGGACCGTTTGTTGAAAGGCAACTTTCATTTGGGCAAATTCGTCTACTCGCTGTTTTTTCGCCGCTTCTTCAAGAATCGATTGAAAAATCTCACCTGTTTCGTCGTCGTAATAGAGTGCGGCAAAACTCGCGACCTCGTAAAAAGAAGTACTGCGTTCGCCCCACATACCGTCCCAGTATACTCCATCCCAAGGGAAACCTTTCGGATCTCTGCGGATCAGGTAAAGATAATGGATCATTTTCATGGAATTCACCCGTTTGGCATCATCATCCGACAACAGACCTTCCGCGAGTTTGGGCAGCACTTCCAGAGCGTACTGCTGATTTTTTCCCGCTTTGCATAAGATGTGAAATGCGATCATCGGGGTGGAAAACGCGTTATTGTAAACGTTTCGATTGACACTCGGGTCTTGGTCCGTTTCTTCGCCGAGCGCCATTTTCTTCAGCGGTTCGATCAATTCCGGGAGTTCATCGATCAACGGCATCACGCAGGCGTTCGGCATGGCGTACTCTTTTCTCAGCGCCGGATCACGGTAAATATCCCTGAGAACCTGCGCGCACGGTTTGAGGACTTCGATCGGCGGGGTCGGTTTCTCATTCATGAAATAGAGGATCGCGAGAATCATATTCCGGGCGTTTCGCTTTTCGTGCTCCGTACCGTTTTCGTATTTTTTCATCAGAATCGGTATGGTCCATTGAAACGGAATTTCATGGGGGAGCATGATTCTCATTTCATCCGTCGCTGAAAATGTCGTCATGGCGACGAACAGCATCGAATCGAAACGCTTCGCATCGTAAAAAATAACCGGCGGAAATTCGACGTTCCGTTCGTTCATCAGTTCGACGGCGTACTCGGCGGCTTCTTTTCCGTACCCTTTGTTGGCGAATGCGGCCACGGCGCACAGCCCGTCGACGCGACGTTCCGGTTTCAGCTCGTTGGCGAGATAATCTTTCCACTGCGCGAACGTTTTACCGTCGTACCGCAGGTTCGGATTCGGTTTTTCTTCCGGCTGTGACGCCGCCTGTTGCGGGTCGGCAGGCTCCTGTTGCGCGACGAGCCGGAATCGAACGGCTCCCAAAACGACGGCAACGCACACGAGTGAAATGATAAGTGTTTTCTTAAACATGGAATCCTCCAAAGTTTGAAAGTGAAGAAGAGAGCGAACTCGTTCGGAAATATTACGCTCCCCGACGCCACGGCCGAGTACGAGACGATACGCCGCCGTTTGCGTCGCGGCCTGATCGTGAATCGCAAGGAGCGCTTCGGCGTAAATCCGAACGTCGGATTCCGAAGCACCGTGCGCGTAAAAATCGCAGGCCCGTTCCGCGGCGTCCTCGAATTTGTAGCGTGCAAACCACGCGAACGGATTAAACCAATGGACCAAAGCGAGCAACCGCATCACTCCCGACTTGAAGATATCGTTGCGCCGGTAATGGGCAAGCTCGTGTTTTAAAACGCAACGTTTGGCGTCAAGCGTGAGGAGTTCCCACGATTCCTCCGGCAGCACCACGGCACACTTGCGAGGCAACCGGATCAAGGCCGGACCGAGATTCTCCGTGAGCAAAAGCGGAATCTTGTCTGAGGGAAGATTTTCGTAACGCAAAACTTGACGCCACAACGCTTCATCTTCCCCGGACGCCGGAATCGCGTTGTTCACGAGCCGCAAAATCACGATATATCCGGCGACGCTGCGCAAGATCAGCACGACGATCCCGAGCAGCCAAACCGCGACGAAAATCGTACTCCAGGAAACCGGCGTTTTCACTTCCGTAATCGGCGCTGGTTCTGGAACGACGGTCCATTGCGGCGGTTCGGCTTTTACCGTTTCCGGTGCGGTAAACGTCGGTGTAACGTCTTCGGTAAACATGGGTTCCGGAATCGGCGTTACGCCTGAGGGAGTGTGAACGATATCCAAAGGCGGCTCCTCGACCAAAACCGGTGCGGGGATTTTGGGTAACACCGGCAAGGAAATCGGGACGTGGAACCACAACACTCCGGAAAGCAGCACGGCCGACCAGACCAGCCGTTGAATTTTCGGCGAGCGGACTTTTCCGACGTAAAGTGTGATTCCCGCAACGGTTGCAAAGACGGTCAAAAGAACCGTCGAGGAAACCAGGTGTTCACAGAGAAAAACGCTCACTTTTCACCTCGACTTTCCAGTTCCCGGACGAGAGCTTTCAGGGACGCGATTTCGTCCCGGTTGAGTTTGCGATTGCGGACCAACCCGGCGACGAGTGGTACGACGCTCCCCCCGGCAATCCGGTCCAGGAGCATATCCAAGTGCGGCTTGGACGCTTCTTCCGGTTCGAGCAACGCGCTGAACTTCATCGGTCGTTCCGGCGATCGGGCGACCAAACCTTTCTCGACGAGCCGATTGAGCCGCGTTTGGATCGTCGTGTACCCGATCCGGCGACCGATCGCGACCTGTGCTTCTCCCAACGAAACCGGTCCGTTGGTCCAAAGAATCTGCATGATTTCCAGTTCACCGGGAGATAATCGTTTCGGTGTTTTTTTCATCGGAATTTCAAGTTTTTCATCGCAAGGATAATTACGACACGTGTCGTTAAATGTATATTACGACACTTGTCGTGAAATGTCAAGAGAATTTTTTGAGAAAATTTTGAAATTGTCCGGACGGGGGATACGATGGAATTCGGGCCGGATTCCGGTATAATTCGCAAGTTGTACTCCTGAATTTCGTCCACGCTCACTTTTGAAAACCATGTCGATATTCCTGGAAAGTCTTTGGATCTGGCTCGGGCTGTCCCTTTTGATCGCGGCGTTCGGCGGGGCGGCGTACATGGGGACGCAAAACCGCAAGACGCTGCTCGGCTGTCTGATCGGGGCGGTCGTCGTCCTCGGGGTCGGCGTGTTTTGCGTTTACTGCGTCGAAACGGATTACAAATCGATCTCGAAGATGCTGACACAACTGGCCGACGCGATTGAAAGAGACGACCTTGCCCAAGTGAAGACTTTTATCCATCCCTCGGCGACCAGCACGCTCGTGAAAGCGGAACAACAAATGAATCTCGTCCGCGTGACCAGTGCGAGGTTCTTCAATTTGAAAGTCGAGTCGAACCACATGACATCCCCCCCGACCGCGCAGGTCAAATTCACGGCGGTTGTGTATTTCAGGTTCAAATCCGGCGGGGCGGCACTGCTGCCCGGCTTCGGGGACGGCAACGACCTGGTTCGCGTACATTTCAACGTCGAACTGAAAAAAAAGAACAATAAATGGCTGGTCACCGACAAATGCGATTTCACCCCGTCGGCAACGTAAAAATTCAGAGCAGGAAGCGTAAGCGAGAGTAATGAAATAAGAAATAGGAAATACCGTATCGTTATAGTTCACACGGAAGTTGTGCGAGTTTCACTCATTTCACATTTCACATTTCACATTTCACATTTCACATTTCACATTTCACATTTCACATTTCACATTTCACATTTCACATTTCACATTTCTTATTTCACATTTCTTATTTCACATTTCTTATTTCTTATTTCTTATTTCTTATGTTTCCCAAAAAATCCCGCCGTATCATCGATCTTTTGCTCCAGGCCGGGGCGAAGGAGTGTTTGTTCGTCGGCGGGTATGTCCGGGATTTGCTGCTCGGGATCGATTCGAAAGACGTCGATATCGAAGTCTACGGCCTGAACTACGACGAAATTGCTCGGACGCTCGGGGAGCATTTTCGGATCGACGTCGTCGGGCGGAGTTTCGGCGTCGTGAAGGTCGGGCATGACACCGACGTGAGTATTCCGCGCCGGGAATCGAAAACCGGGATCGGCCACACGGCGTTTCACGTGGAGACCGATTCGAGCTTGACGCCCCGGGAAGCGTTCGGACGCCGGGATTTCACGGTCAACGCGATCGGTATGCGGCTCGACGGATCCCTGTGCGATCCCTACGACGGACAGAGCGATCTCGCCCAAAACGTACTCCGGGCAACGACCGACGCGTTTGCCGAAGATCCGCTTCGGGTACTCCGGGGAATGCAGTTCGCCGCCCGTTTCGGTTTCAAGGCGGAGCCTCGCACGCTTGAGTTGTGCCGCTCGTTGCTCCCGGAATTCGAGACGCTTGCCGCCGAACGGGTTTGGACCGAATGGTTCAAGTGGGCGACCAAAGGGCGGTTTCCGTCGAAGGGGCTGCAATTCCTCCGTGACACCGGTTGGGTCGAAAAGTTCCCGGAACTCGCCGCGACGATCGGCTGCAAACAGAATTCAACCTGGCATTCCGAAGGGGACGTGTGGAATCACACGCTCCTGGTCTGCGACCAGGCGGAACGGATCGCGAGGGAAACGCCGCTGCCGGAAAACGAACGGGTCGAGCTGATGTTCGCGGCGTTGTGTCACGATTTCGGGAAGCCGTCGACGTTGATCTTCAGCGACGAGTACGGCTGGATTTCGCCGAAACACTCCGCGGTTTCCGGACCGTTGACGGAAACGTTTTTCCATCGAATGAAGGCACCGCACCACGTGATCGACCGGACGGTGCCGCTCGTTCTCGAACACATGGCACCGCAACAGGTCAAACCGGACGAAACGCCCGGGGAGCCGCTAGTCCGTCGGTTGGCGGTGCGGCTCGCGCCGACGAACATCCGGATGTGGGGGCATCTTTGCCTGGCCGATCGTCGCGGTTGCGGCGGGCTGAAAGACCGCGACGGGCGGGTGATCCACTGGCTGGACGTCGCGGAAAAGCTGGCGATCCTGGAGAACCCGCCCGCACCGCTGCTTTTGGGACGGGATTTGATACCACTCGGCATGAATCCGGGGCCGGAGATGGGAACGCTGCTCAAAGCCGCTTACGAAGCGCAGCTCGACGGACTGCTCACCAGTCGGGAAGACGCGGTGAAGTGGGGCGCGAATTTCATTTCTTGATGGCACCACCGACGATGACCGTCGATGGACGACCGACGAGTTCCCAACCGAGATAGGGAGAGTTTTTGCTCTTCGAGTGGAGCGAATCCTCGGTCACGGTCCACTGTTGCTCGGGATCGATTACCGTCACGTCGGCGTCGGCGCCGATGCGGAGCGTTCCTTTGTTCGGCATTCCGAGAATCCTCGCGGGGGCGGTCGCCATCCGTTCGATCAGCAGCGGCCAGTCGAGGATTCCCGTCTTGACGAACCGCGTGATCATCAGCGGGAGCGCCGTTTCCAAGCCGATGATGCCAAACGGAGCCTGGTCGAGTTCGCGGATTTTTTTTTCCGGGGCGTGCGGGGCGTGATCGGTCGCGATGGCGTCAATCGTTCCGTCGAGCAGCCCTTCCAGGCAGGCCGCGACGTCTTCGGCACTTCTTAAGGGCGGGTTCATTTTGTATTTCGACTCGAACGAGCGGAGCGATTCGTCGGTGAGCGTCAGGTGATGCGGCGTCACTTCCGCCGTGACCCGGACGCCGCGCTGCTTGGCCCGGCGGATCGCCTGGACCGCGCCGAGCGTCGAAACGTGCATGATGTGCAGCCGTCCGCCGGTCGCTTCGGCGAGTGTGATGTCACGGGACACCATGACGTCTTCCGCGGCGGCGGGCATCCCCCGCAGGCCGAGCTGGAGCGACGTGCTTCCTTCGTGCATGACGCCGCCTTTGGTCAGCGAAGTCGTTTCGGCATGGTTGAAAACCGGCTTGTCGAACATCATCGCGTATTCCATCGCGCGTCGCATCAGTTCGGCGTCCTCGACCGGCGAACCGTCGTCGGTGCAGGCGACCGCTCCGGCCTCGAAAAGACGCCCGAGTTCGGCCAACTCCTTCCCTTCCCGGCCCTTACTGACGCAGCAGAGGACGAAGACGTTCGCTTTCGCGGCCCGGACCGCTTTTTGACGAACGTATTCGATCGTCGCCTGCGAATCGAGCGGCGGGGTGGTGTTCGGGCAGCAGCAAATCGAAGTGAATCCGCCGTGGATCGCCGCTGCCGTACCGGTTTCAATGGTTTCGTCCCCTTCCTGGCCGGGCTCGCGGAGGTGGACGTGCAGATCGATCAGTCCGGGCGCAACGATTTTCCCGTCCAGATCGAGCACCTGATCCTCTTCAGAAGGGCATTCGTCGTACCCGACAATCCGGGACTCGGCGATGCGTAGGTTCATGACTTGGTCGATCTTCTGACCGGGATCAACGAGGCGACCGTTACGTAAAAAAAGGGGCATAAACAGAGCGAGAAGCGTAAGCGAGCGTTTTTAAATAACAAATAACAAATAACAAATGAGAAATGAGGTTCCTGACTCCTGTCTCCTGACTCCTCAACTCACTGATAAACGCGGACGTAATCGATTTGGAATTCGCGGGGGAGGGCGTCAGGGTCGACGCCTTTTTGGGCGCCCCAGGCTCCGCCGAAAGCGAAGTTCAGGATCAGGTAAAACTCCTGGTCCAGCGGCCACGCTTCCGGGCCGGGTTCGTCGTTCTTGATGCTGAATGTTTTTTTGTCGTCCAGAAACCAATCGATCCGCTCCTGGGACCATTCGACGGCGTAAACGTGAAAATCCTCGTACGGTTTTTCGCACACGACGGAATCTCCGCGACCGGTTTGCTTCGTGTGGTTGTATTTGCCGGTGTGCAGGTTGAAGTGGATCCGATCCGGATCGTAGCCGACGTATTCCATGATGTCGATTTCGCCGCCGTCGGGCCAACCGCCGTACTTGCTTTTCGTCGGAAGCATCCAGATCGCCGGCCAGGTTCCCAAGCACTGTGGCACCTTCGCGCGGACTTCGATCCGACCGTACTTCCAGTCCCCTTTTCCCTTGGAAATGACGCTTGCGGAAGTAATTTCCCGTTTCTCGCCGTCGACGACCGCATTGTCCTTGCGAGCCGTGATCACCAGGCAGCCGTTTTTCACTTCGGCGTTTTCCTTGCGGGCGACCGTGTAATACTGGAGCTCGTTGTTGCGAATGTAACCTTTTTCATAACCCCATTTCTCCGAATCGGGCAAGCCGTCCTTGTCGAACTCGTCGAACCAGACCAGTTTCGTAAACCGGCCCGAACCGCCGGGAAACGGTTTCGGCGGATCCGTCTTCACGGCTTCCGCTCCGAAACAAAATGTGAACGAACACAAGAGCAACGCGAGTGAGGTGAATGATGTTTTCATGGGAGGAGTCAGGATTCAGGAGCCAGGGATTGGTTGCTGGAAAATAACAAATAACAAATGAGAAATGACAAATAAGAAATGAGGTTTCTGACTACTGACTACTGACTACTGACTACTGACTCCTGTCTCCTCCTATCACACAAACCTTATTCGTTTGCCCCAGGAGTCGATTTGTTTGTCGAGGTCCTTGCGGGAGAGGCGGATTTGCGGGAAGTGCGGAGTGGGGTTGAACGCGTCGTTGTCCGTTTCGCCGTCTTTGGCGTCAACCCGTGTCGACATGACTTCTTCCTGGAGCGAGGACAACCATTCGGGAATTTCGTACCCGACGCCGAGCGGTTCCCGGGCGAAGATTTCGATCTGCCGTTCCAGTTCCGCGAACGTCGGTTTCGGGCCGTCTTCCCGTGCTTCCCGCACGGCGGCGGCGACGAGCCCGCACATCCGGTCGATCTGGAGCGGACGGACGAACCGCTCTTGCAGCCGTTCGTGAACGCTCGGCAACCACATTCCGTACTTTTCGCTCAGTCGCGTGTAGTGCCTGAGATGTTCTTCCGCGGCGTTATAACTTCGCTTGGCGACGGCTCGTTCCCAAAGGTTGGCCGCTTCGACGCATTTGGCACGAATCATGCTGTCGTGGACCCAGTAGACCGGCTTGAGGTTCCATGAAATCCGTTCGTACCCGGTGAGAACCCGCAGCATGTCCAACAGCATGTACAGTTTTTCACCTTTGTCGGAATGAGTCGTGGTGCTATTGTAGTCGATGTATTCGGAATAATGTTCGGCGACCGATTCAAAAATCACTTCCAAGGCGAACGTCGCGTCCTGGAGCGTGATGCGTCCGCCTTCCATATCCTCGATCAAACGGACGGCGGTGTCAAGGTCTTCGTCCTCGTTTTTCATCTTCATGAGCGAATGAAGATAGTTCTCCACCCCTTGGTGCAGTACGGCCCTTAAATTGCCGAAACCCATAAATTGCTGTGTGAAAATATCGTGACCGTACCGCTGGATGAACGCTTTGATTTCGTCCCACACGGTTCGGTCGGTCAAGGATTCCACCGGCGAGATACGAATCTGGCGGCTGTGCGAAAGCCAACTGGCCAGGAGCAGCTCGATCAGCCGTTCGAGGTAATCGACCAGGGCGTGATTGGCGGACGCGAACTGCTCGTCGTCTTTGGCGATGCGCCAGGATTTCGAGGACTCGGCGACACAGTTGGCGATCGCCCGGGTCGCGGTTTCGACGAGCCGGTCGAATTCGGTGATCGCGCCGGGGCGCATCGTCTGCGTCTGCTCCATCGTCTGGATCGTTTCAAGCAGTTGGTACGTTTCCGTAATCAAACCGAGCCGCGGCCCGTATTCCAGGAGTCGTAGTATCACTTGCTGCAAACAGCGGCATTTGACGATTTCCGCCGCGCTGCCGCCCCGGGAGGTCGGAATGTAAAGGAGCGTTTCCCGCGAGAGGAGCCGGAGCATTTTCGACCAGCGTTTTTTGACTTCCTTCACGTCGCTACGGAAGACGACGGAGAAAACGGATTTGACCGCTTCCTGCCAGGGGGTCGCGTCGACCATCGGCTGCGCATCGCCGAGGATCGACTGCATGAACAGGATGGTGTCGGCCGCTTCGACGCCGGTCCAGACGATCCGGTCGAGCAGGATTTCCTTCGTTCCCCGATGGTGGTCGTACTCCATGAGCGATTCCTGCGTCCCGCGCGGTGGGGGAACCTTGTACTGCGAAGCGCGGTTGAGCAGTTGCAGGAGTTTGCGGTGCATCGACCGGGCTTGTTCCAACCACATTTCCAGCCGCGATTTGGTGTCGTCGACTTCCGACGATTCGCCGTGGAGCATCGGGGATTTGGCGGACGCGAATTTCCAGAGTTTGAAAATCGTGACAAGGAATGCGAGCCGGTCGCTGATCCGCTCCGTTTCGTCGGCCAACTCGAAATCGTCCGAATCGTTGAACGATACCGGGCCCCCTTCGATGGTGTCGTCGTCGTATCCGTCGTCGGCGGTATCCTTGTAGACGACGTTTTCGTACGCGGCGCTGTACAGCGGATCGATCCCGACTTTCCGCTCGTCGTCCTCGTCGGGAGGAACGTCTTTGTAGAGCGAATCGAAATGGCTCTCCGGCGAATCGGGAAACGCCGTCTGTTCATCGTCGTTCGATTTGTCCTTCCCTTTTTTCTTGTTGCGACCTTTTCCGTCCCGTCGCGACGAGGGTTGGGGATACGCTTCCCCGGAGCCGTCGGATTCGAACAGGCTCGCATCCAAGTCCAGTTGCGGCACGTTCCAGTACAGGTCGGCGTTGACTTCGATGAAATCGAAGAATTTTTTCGTCAGTTCCCAACGTTTGGCCGGCTCAATCGGCGAAAACGCTTTGTGATCCGGCGTTTTTCCGTTGCCATTTTCGGATTTGGGGGTTCCTTTTTCGTCTTCGGTGTTCTCATCTTTCCAGAGCGACTCCATCCAGCGCAGGGCAATGGAGTGGAACGAGTAATCCCCTTCGGCGAGCGGAATCTCCGAGGTTTGACTGAGCCAGTGCATCATCAAGGCCATGGACGCGACCGGATCCCGCTGGTCCAGCAGCGCTTCTCCGAGGAGGACGTACGCCTTGGGCGACTTAAAGCGGTCGACGTGCCGACTCCAGAACGCGACGTCTCCGGCGGCGGTTCCCGCCTTGTGCCAAGCGGCCAGAGCCGTTGCGACAATCGCGGCGGACTCCCACGCGGCCATACCGGAAAACCCTTCGACGCTGGAAACGTCGGTGCTGCCGAACTGGTCCCACCATCCGGCCAGATCGCTCATCTTGTCGGAAAGCTCCGCCTGAATTTCACCGTTTCCGCTCGCGGCCGCTTCTTTTTGAAGACGACTGTACAGGTCGAAAATGTCGTCGAGCAGATGAATCATGTCGTCGACCCGATGATCGTGGACGCTGTTGTCGATTGCCGGAAAAAGGCTGTATTGGGCACCGAAACCGAGAATCGTCCAAGGATCGACCAACGCCCCGCACGCGATTCCCCGTTTGAGCAGGTCCTCCATTTGCGGAATCAACGCCGCCGCTTCCGCAACTTTGCCGCGGTCGGCGAGGAAATGCGATTGCGTGATCCAGCAATCGATTTGACACAAAATCCGGGCCGACGCAACCGAAATGATGTCCGTTTGCCGTTTCGCGGCGTCGAAATACCCCATCCGGGCAAACGTCCGGGCGAGGTGGAGCCGCTGCAACTGGTCCGCTCGGCGTTTGGCGAGCCGTTTGTTCAGGTCCTGCCGTGCTCCGCCGAACGGCTGGTGAAGCCGCGATTGCTCCTGATTGAGGCGGGGTTTCATGGATTCAGGAACCCATTGAATCAGCGATTCGTAGAACCGGTCGCGGTATCCGGCGATTTGCGGCATAAGATCGGCGAGCGTGACCGACGAATCGTGGGCTTGCGGACCGTCCCCGCTTACACCGGACCCCATCAGCATCGTCCCGGCAAGAACCGCGCCCGCTTCATAGAGAATTTCCTCCTGCGGAACGGTCGAAACCTCCGATTCGCCGGTGTACGCCGTTTCAAAACGCTGAAGAATTCCGTCGATTGTAACCTGGTGAACGACAAAGCGGGTGTAATAACCGTTTTTGTCGATCGTGTTCATGTCCCATGTCCCGAAATGGTAGTTTGGACGGCGGTTGACCGGATGATCGAAATCATACGCCCGGGGATCAAGGACGAGCTCTTCCAGCTTTTCCGGATCGAACCAAGCATCGTGCAGGATACTCGGGTCGGCTTCGCTGAGAATCTGGATCGCTTTTTCCACCATTTTTTGATAACGACCGAAAGCCACTCCGGCGCCCTTAATATAGAGCGGAATCGGGGGAACCCATTCATGAGGGTTCGGCTGATGTTTTTCTTCCCCTTCGAGAATCGGAATCGGCCGATATCCGAGCAGATCGTTGAGCCGTGCGATCGCCGTTTGCGACAGTTGGTCCGGCTCCTCCCAGGAAGCGTCCAACGAAAGCAGCACTTCGAAAACCCGGGCCAGAAAAAACGCGTTGACCAGCGTATCGTCGGTATGGTGGAACAGAAGATCGGCATGGAACGCCCGGAAATCGCGGATAAAACGATCCCGAACAAATTCCAAAATTTGTTTTGCCTGCTCGGACTGCTTGAAAGTCTCGTCGGAAGCCGCAAACGAATCAAGCCGTTGGAGCAGGCCGTCGACGACGCATTTCCAGCGTGGTTCGTTCGGCTCAGGAGCGGCGAACTGGAAAGCCCGGCTTAGAGAAGCGAAAAAACGAACATCCCGCGCCCCGGAGGAAAAGTTGAGGTACCCAAGAATCTCTTGGATGGCCCGATCCGGGACTTCGGTTTTCTGCTCATGTTTCATGTTCGTTCGTCACTTCCTGGCGGGGGTGAAAAAGTCCCGTTTCTCACGGGAACCGCTTCCTCCCGAAAAGTTTATCGAATTTTCCACCTTAGGTCCAGTGGGGAGCCGTGGGTGTACCCGAGGAATGTCTTGCGACTTGTTGTAATCACCGGAGCGAAAATATAGAATGGGTCGTATTCTTGAAAGTTTAGTTGAAACCTCTTGCCCATCTTTCACCCATGCGAACGACAATTCTGTTACTATTAGCTCTGACGGCGAGCGTCGCTTTCGGAGCCGAAAGGGAACAAATCGAAGCCGACTGGCTCCGACAGGCGGAAAGTTGGCGTCAAAACCCTTCGGGACTGGCGAATTCCGCCTCACTGGGCGTCAAAACCTCCGATGATGCCGCCGGTGCGGTCGACGGCGTCAAAAACGGCTTGTATGCCTTCCACACCGCCCAAGAGCCGAACCCGTGGTGGTCCGTCGACTTGGAAAACAACGTTCCGGTTGCCCGGATCGTCGTCTACAACCGGCTTGATTACGAACCGGGATTGCACAACGCCGATAATCTTGTGATTCTTCTCTCCGGCGACGGCAATAATTGGACGAAAGTGTATGCGAATCCGAACAAGTTTTTCGGCGGCGTCGCCAAGGAGAAACCGCTCGAAGTGAAATTCGATCCCCCGATCGATGCCCGGTATGTCAAATTGACGATTCCGAGCGACGATCCGATTTTCCTCCACTTGGACGAAGTCGAAATCTATGCCGCCGAAGCGTCGGACGAAAACATCGCGCTTCACCGCCCCGCCGACCAAAGCAGCTTGAGTATGTGGTCGGTTCGTAAACAGGGACCGATTTCGGAGAAACTCAAGGATCAATTTCCCACGTTGGAATACATCCAGCGGGGTAAAAAACTGGCCGCATTCCTCCACGACGACGAATCGCTACAAAAATTCGCGGAACTGGAAAAGCAAGCCGACAATCACGATCAGGCCGTTTATTTTCAGGTTCGCGGTCTGCTTCGTGATCTTTCCTTCTCCAACCCGCTGCTCGATTTCGACCAACTCCTTTTCGTCAAGCGTTTCACGCAGCAAACGTATCCGGACATCTGTTTGAACCATATGCCGTGGGTCTCGCGTCCCGGCGGCGACATTTGCGTCCTGGACGATCCGTTCCAAGGCGAAAAGCAACAAGTCCGCTCCCTGATTTCCGACCAGCTTGGTCCCGGACACGTTCGCGGAATCGATCTGCATTGGAACGGGGACAAAGTCGTCTTCGGATTCGCGTCGCAGAAAGATTTTCCGTTCACTCCGGAAAAAGGAAACTGGCCGCCGCCCGGCTGCGGAGAACGTTTGATCGGACACCAGCTTCGCTGTTCGCAAGAGCCGATCCACATTTATGAAATCGGAGCGGACGGTTCCGGAGTGCGGCAAATTACCAACGATCCGTTCTGGAGCGATCTGGATCCGAACTATCTGCCGAACGACGAAATCGTTTTCGTATCGGACCGTTGCGGGTTTTCACTCCAGTGCAACAACGGCCCGTTCCACGACGAAACGTCGTGCAATCTCTACACGGTTAAACCTGATGGAAGCGGTCTGAGATGGCTCAGTTATAACAAAGACGGCGATTATATGCCGCATGTGCTCGAAGACGGAACGATCGGATACTGCCGCTGGGAATATCAGGAACGCGGTTGGGCGACGCTCCAGTCGGTCTGGTATGTTCGTCCCGACGGAACCGGCGCCGACGCGCTCTTTAAGCAACACTTGGACAACCCTTGGGCTCTGGAAGAAACTCGGGAAATCCCGAATCTCCTCCCGCAGAACGAGCCGGGGGCTATTGCCCCCGACCCAAAGTACGCGAGTCAATTCAACGCCGGGTCGGGAGCGATAGCTCCCGGCTCGTTGGGGACTCTGGAACAAGCGGCTCGCAAATTCGTTTCGATCGCAGCGGGGCATCACACGCTCGCCGCCGGACCGGTCGTGATTCTGACGCCGAGCATCGGGCTCAATTCGTCGCAGGGGATCAAGATCGTGACGCCGGGCACGCTCCCGCCGGAAGGGGGGATGAGCGGAACCCCGGTCGACGAAGGGGGCGTTCCGGACAACGGCGGTTATTACATGAATCCCTGGCCGCTGTCGGACAAGTTTTTCCTCGTCGCTTATACGTACAGCAACGAGTTTCCACAGGGAATGCCCGACTCGTTTCGCGGCAACGACGAAACCGGGTACGCGTTGTACTTGATCGACGTGTTCGGCAACAAGGAGTTGATCTACAAAGATCCGGAGATTTCGTCCGTTTACCCGATTCCGCTCAAGGCCCGCAAGCGTCCGCCGATTCTGCCGGACAACCGCGAGCCGGAACTGGGCGACAAGGCGGTCTGCACGGTCAGTGATATCACGTTCGGCGTCGACGACGTCGATCGGAGCGAAGTGAAGTATCTCCGCGTCGCCCGGCGGATCGGTTGGCCGTACACGGAGGAAACCGGCGGCCAACGGTACGAAGTCGACGGCAGTTCCTGGGGCCTGAGCTGGGCGCCCGCTTTGATTTTCGGCGAAGTTCCGGTCGAAGAGGACGGCAGTGCGTCGTTTTACGTTCCGAGCGACGTGTCCGTCTATTTCCAACTGCTCGACCAAGAGAAGCGGGAAATCAAGCGGATGCGTTCGTTTATCAGTTTCCAGCCGGGCGAACGTCGCAGTTGTGTCGGGTGTCACGAAACGCGTTCCGTCGCACCGACCGCCGATCCGCCGGCTTTGGCGATGAAACGGGATCCGTCGACGCCGACCCCGCCGCCGTGGGGAAGCGAGCGACCGATCAATTTCCTCGTCGATGTGCAGCCGGTGTTGGACAAGCATTGCGTTTCGTGTCATACCGGTCTGAAACCGGCGGGCGGGATCGACTTCTCGCCCGGTTTGACACCACCGGCCCCGATGCAGACGCCGTACCAGGTGTTCCACTTCGACGGCCTGAATCGGGCGTATCGGACGATGGTTGAAAAGAATCTCGTTTCATTTTCCTACAAGCACGATCCGGCCAGTTCGATCGCGAAGACCCGGGAATTCGGTTCGACGAAAAGCAAGCTGATCGACGTGATTCTCAGCGGCCGATGCGGAACCGGAATCCAACCCGGAACGGAAGACTGGTATCGCTTAACGACTTGGATCGATGCGAACGCGCAGTATCACGACCGATTCGTCAATTCCCGACCGGAGCATCCGCCGTACGATTTTACGACCGACAAGGAATTGCTCGGCCAAATCACCGCGGTCCACGAGAAACGCTGCGCGGAGTGTCACAATCCTGCGGAGGTCTCACGGCTCGACTGGATCGACTTGAAACAACCGCGTAACAGCCTATTCCTCGCCGCCCCGCTTGCGTCCGGCAAATGCGGGAAAGCGGTTTACCAAAACGAAAACGACGCCGACTACAAAACGCTGCTCGAAACGGTCGACAAGGCCGTGGAGAAAGCGAAAAAGTTTCCGCGTCGCGATTTGGTAACGTTTTTTGAGGAGAATTAAATTTTTCATTTTCCTGGGACCGCAGGCTTCCAGCCTGCCTCTGGGCGGTCGGGCACCGTTTGCAGGGTGTCTTTCTGTTTCGTGCCGCGGGCTGGAAGCCCGCTGAACCAGGTGCAGGCAAGATGCCTGCGGTCCCAGGAAACTCAGCTCGACACCTCAAAACACCGCATCAATTATGAACCCTCGCTTTTGGGGAATCGTTTTCGTTGTTCTCGGCTTGACCGGCGCGGTCGTTGCCGAAGAAACCGTACTGCAAAAAATCCTCCGTTTGCCGTTCGAACCGGTCGTCGGCGATTCGCCGTTTGCGCGATTTGAAAAATACGACGGAATCTGGTTACCGCAAAAGGACGGCTCCCTGCTCGCCAAGCCGGGACAAGGGCCGAAACTCGTACTCGCCGACCCGGAATATCGTAACCTGCGCGAAGGAACGGCGTCCGTCGAATTGAATTTTCCCGAACGGTCGTCCGGGGTTGCCGGGCTGATCATCAAGGTTTCCGACTGCGGGATCGGGGCCGACAATTTCAACGGCCTTGAAATCGCATTGAATCCCGAGCGAAATATTCTGCTTCTCGGGGCGCATCGGCAGAACTTCCAACATCTTCGCGACGTTCCGTACGAGATTCCGGTCGGGCAATGGATCAAACTCGAAACGCGGTTTACCGAAACGGGTTTCGAAGTTTCGATCGACGGGAAGAAAGTCGCCGGATTCGCCGACCCGAACATGAGCCCGGGCGACCCGCTTCGTCGGGGAAGCATCGGGATCCGTCCGTGGACGATGAGCGTCGCGTTTCGCAATCTCCGGGTCGACGGCAAGCCGATTCCGTTCGATTTGAAAGACCGCGAATCCGTTGACACCGCGAGAGCCTATCCGGAAACGCTCACCGTGGAGCAACTGCCGCCGATCGCCGTACTGTTGCGGTATCCGCTCGGTTCGCCGTATGCCGTTGCGCTCGATCTTTGGCAGTCGCAACCGAGAAAAAGCGGTTGCGAAATCCGAATCGTCGAGCCCGCGAATCCGGAAACGCCGCCGCGCACGATTTTCGCCGATCCGGACGGTTGCATTTACGACATGAACCTGTCCTTTGACGCCAAAACGCTCTTTTTTTCCTATCGAAAAATGAGCGATAAACATTGGAACCTCTGGAAAATCGGCGTCGATGGAACCGGTTTGACCCGCTTGACCGACGCTCCTTTTTACGACGTAAGCCCCTGCGAACTTCCCGACGGAGACCTCGTGTTCGTTTCGACCCGGCGATTCGGACATACCGTTTGCCAACCGGGTCCGTCGTCGAACCTGTTTCGGATGAAGCCGGACGGCAGTGATATCACCTGCGTGAGTATGAACACGCTGTCCGACTTCTCGCCGCAGATGCTTCCCGACGGTCGCGTTTTGTTCACCCGTTGGGAATACATCGACCGTGATTTAACGTACCGGCAGAGTTTATGGACACAAAATCCCGACGGTACGAGTTACCAGCTCTTTTTCGGTAACACGATCCGGGACGTCGGGACGTTTTGGCAGGCTCGACCGCTACCCGGTCGCACCGACGAGGTCGTCGCGACGTTTGCTCCGCACCACGGGTTTCCTCACGGCGCGATCGGGCTGATCGACCGCTCGTTCGGCGTCGAAGCGGAAAAGAATCGTGGTTTCACGTACCTCACGAAAGATTTCTCCGTGATCGCCGACCACGCCCGGGAATGGTCCTACCGCGATCCGTTTCCGCTTTCGGAGGAAACGTTTTTATGTTCCTACGGCTCGACGGAGCCGACCGTGTTCGATTCGAATCACGATCCGCGATTCCGCGTTTTCCTGCTCAATCGCGACGGGGAAAAGCGACTCCTGTACGAAGACGCCGCAATGAGTTGTTTTTTTCCGATCCCACTCCTTGCGCAACCGAAACCGATGCAAGTCGCTCCGAAAGCGAACGATCTGGAAAGTGGCGTCGGCCCGACCGCAGGGGAGCAGGGCGCCGTACTTCTGGTCGACGTTTACAAGGGGATCGAGTTGGTGATACCACGCGGCTCGGTCAAGTCGCTCCGGATCATGGAGCAGATTCGTAAAACGGAAGATTTGACCAACCGTGCGTTCGACCAGTCGCCGGTCATGAGTTACGGAACGTACTACGCGAAGCGGGATTGGGGCACCGTCCCGGTCGAAGCGGACGGTTCGGCGTATTTCAAGGTTCCGGCGCTGCGGGAAATCTATTTCCAGATCCTCGACGACCAGGGGCGGGAATTGCACCGGATGACGTCGGCGGTTCAGCTCATGCCGGGCGAAACGCTCGGCTGCGTCGGGTGTCACGAATCGCGTGACACCGCCCCGCCGATCATGAAAGAAAACGATCAAACGCAAAAACAGCCGCTCGCCGCGGCCCGCTCCGCGCAAACGCCGCAACTTCCCCCGTGGACGAAAACGCTTGCGCGGACCAATCCGTATCTCGATCCGGGAATCGTCGATTATCCGTCCGTCGTACAACCGGTGCTCGACAAGTATTGCGTTTCATGCCACACCGGCGAAAAGGCGGACGGCGGTTACGATTTGACCGGCGACAAGACGCGGTTTTTCAGCATGTCGTACGACAATCTGCTCGGCAAGAGCCGTTCGTACCGGCAGCACGACATGGAGACCGGCGACTTGACGCCACAGGCCGCGGCGCAAGAAAAGCCGCTCGTGCATTTCTACTGGCTTCTCTGGACTCCGACCGCCGTACACCGCCCGTTCCAGAGCGGTTCGTTCGCGAGCCGGCTTGCCGATTACGTCGAATCGGACCATTGCGGGCAAACGATTCCGTTGGAAGATCGGCAACGGATCTACCTCTGGATTGACGCCAACGTACCGTATTACGGCACTTACGCGAACAGCCGCCCGTTTTCGCCGGGCCTGCGGGACCGCTGGTCGGACCCGAAAACCGGGCAATATGCCGACTGGTTCCGAAGCGGTTTTCTCCCCGTCTACAAGGCGAAATGCGCGGAGTGTCACGGACCGATGGACACGACGACCGATTGGGAGGGGCGGTACGCTTGGATCAATCTGAGCCGTCCGGAGCAAAGCGCGGCGCTCACGGCTCATTTGCCGAAATCGCTCGGCGGTCGCGCATTGCCGAAATTCACGTTAGAATCGCAAGAGGATTCCGACTATCAAACGATGCTCCAGGCGATCCGTAAAGGCCGTGAAATCATGCTCCAAACTCCCGAAGCCGACATGGACGCTTTCCCCGGCGCGAGAACCGAACCTTAGACCTCGGGGAATCGACGACGAGACGCCGCGACGACCGGGGACGCTTTCGCCTCTGTTGTTTTACGGAAGAGATGGTATAATAATCAAAACGTTTATCCAATCTCTCTCTCCACTTTTCAAGTTTTTTCCCATGAAAATCGGTGTGCTTTGCAGCGGCGGGGATGCTCCCGGGATGAATGCGTGCCTCAGGGCGATCGTACGTTCGGCGGTTCGGGCTCAAGATGAAGTCGTCGGAATCATGCATGGATACCAAGGAATCTTCGACGAGGAATTCTACGGCCGTGCCGACGTTGAAAAACGGCTCGGCCCCGGCGACGGACTCGGTATGCGTTCGGTTTCCGGCCTCTCCAAAATCGGCGGAACGGTTCTGCACAGCAGCCGCTGTATGCGGTTCACGACGCCCGAGGGTGTCAAAGACGCGGCGGACATCCTTCGCAAGTACGGCATCGAAGCGCTGCTTCCCATCGGCGGCAACGGGACGCTCAGCGGGGCGATCGAGCTGGGCAAAGTCTGGGACGGACAAATCCTCGGCCTGCCGGGAACGATCGACAACGACCTGCTCGGAACCGACGCGACGATCGGATTCGCGACGGCGGTCGATACGGCGGTCGGCGCGGTCGACAAGCTCCGTGATACCGCCGGGTCGCACGACATGATGTTTCTCGTCGAAGTGATGGGGCGTCATTGCGGCGACATCGCGCTGCATACCGCGATCGCTTCGGGGGCGGAATTGGTTTGCGTACCGGAAATTCCGACCGACGTGAATCACCTGGTCGCCAATCTCAAACGGATCAAGCGGCTCGGCAAGACCTCGGTGATCATGATCGTCGCCGAAGGAGACGACCTGGGGGACGCGATGCACATCCAGGAAAAACTCAAGGAAGCGGGGAACCCGTTCGAATCCCGGGTCGTCGTTCTCGGACATACGCAACGCGGCGGAAGCCCGGTCCCGGCGGACCGGATTCTCGCGTCGGAGCTCGGCTGCTTCGCCGTCGAAATGCTTCATCAGGGCGAAACGGGCAAAATGGCCGGAATGCTCGCGGGCAAACCGACCTTGACGCCATTCGAAGAGTGCGTCAAGGGACATCGCCAAATCTCCGCGGAAAAATTACACCTGTTGCAAATCGTTTCCGGGTAAGGCGTCACTTTTCGCTTGTTTCCAAACCGAGACGAAAATCCTCGGCCAGTCCGTAGGAATCGGCGAGGATTTTGACCGGATGAAAGACCGGCTTGGCGGTTCCCTGTTCCATCTGGATTTTGCAGGCGCTGCAGTCGGTCGTTCCCGCTTGGATGTTCGCGTCCCGCATCGCCGAAAACAAACGGACCCCCATCCGCAAGCTCATCGGATAGTTCGTTTTTTTCAATCCGAACGTCCCGGCCAATCCGCAACAACCGCGTTCCAAACGGCGAACGTCCAGCCCGGGAACCAATTGGAGCAGTCGTTCGGCCGGCGTCGGCGAAGAAACGTCCTCCCCGCTTAAAACGAGGCTGCGACAGGGGGCGTGATACCCGACGGTCGCATGGATCGGTTGAAAATTCAAACGCAAACGTCCCTCCAGATGCGTACGGTCCAGAAGCGTGCACAGATCGGTCGTATTTTCCGCGACAAGATCCGTATCGGGATCCGGATAAATCAATCGGTATTCATGTTGCAGGCAAACGGCCGCGGCCGGTTCGAGTGTTACGATTTTGTACCCTTGCCGGACGAGGTCGGCGAAGACCGCGACGTTTTTTTGCGATATTCGCTGCGCATGGTCGGCATGTCCGCCGGCAATCGCCGCCAGCCCGCTGCACTGCTGTCGAAGCGGCACATGGACGTTTATTCCCTGGTGCTCCAACACTTTAACCGCGATCTCGGGCAGTCGCGTATCGCAATAATTTCCGTAAGTATCGACCAGCAGCGCGATTTTCGTATCACCGCGACGCTGAGGCCGCGTGAGTCGCCGTGTCCAGGAAATCCGCGACAAGTACGGAAGATGAGCCAACCGCGGAAGTTTTCGCCCTTGTGGAATTCCGACCGCTTTCTCAAGGAACCAACGAAACAAACGGTTGGCGAGGAGAAAATTCAGCGGAAATCCGACAAAGGATAAACTCTTGAGAATCGAATCGATTTTCGCGAAAAACAGGTCGGTAAACGGCATCCCGTGCGCCGCCGCATAAGCGGCCCGTCCGCGAAATGCGAGGAAAGGAATATCGACTCCGGCGGGACACTCGACCCGGCAGGTTTGGCAGTTCAGGCAATAGTCGGCAACCGACTTCATCACGGAGTCGGTCAAGGCGTCCAGCTCCAGCTTGTTTTCGAGAACCCCTTGCATCAGGTTGGCCTTGGCGCGGGGCGAAGCGGTTTCGTCCGCGACGAATCGGAAGATCGGACACATGCGCAGCTCATCGCTCCGGGAACGACATAAACCACACCCATTGCACGCACCCACGGTCGCCCGAATCGGCTCCGGGTCCCATTTCAACTGAAGCTTAAGCTGGTCTCGTTGTTCGGGAGTACTCATTGGGGGGTGTAGTAGTCAGTAGCCGGTAGTCAGTAGCAAGAAACCGGGAGTTAACCGCATGTCGAACATTCTGACTACTGACTACCGACTACCGGCTACTCGTTCCTGTTAAACTTTCCCGGTAAATCGGGTCTTGTGGAATACTGAAGTTTCAATCAAAGGATTGAGGGCAAAAAAAATCCGGTTTCGTTTGCTTTTCACCAAACGTGGTGTAGAGTTCCCGAGACTTGGGACCGGTTCCGATTTGTACGATCTGTTTCCGGTCCGTACCCCCGAAGTTCTTACGGTTTCCGGAGAAACCGATGATATCACCCCCTGATGGAGAGAGCATTCCGATGAAAAAAATCGTCCTGTTCACGTGTCTGGTCCTGTTCGTGTCGTCGTTTTCCCTGGGCTGTACGATTTCGCCCCCTTCGGAGTGGTGTCGTCGCGGTTCACTTTGGCCGTTCAATCGACCGGCAGCCCAGGAAGCTCAACCCATGCCGACCTACATGATGACGTCCGGTTCCCCGATGCCCAACTGCTGCGATCCGTGCGCGACTATGGACCCCTGCTCCGGTATGGGCGGAGCGACCTACACGACCACCCCCGACGCGGGGAACTTTTAGGTCTAATTACTAATTCCAAATTACGAATTACTATTCAGGATTGATTCCGTTTTCAACAATGAATGTAATTCGTAATTTACCCATTTACCTCTGATAAATGGGCAGCGCCGCTTTTTCGAGTTGGAGGATGGTCAGGTTGATCGCGGTCGTGTAGACCGTTCCGATGTATCCTTGCGACCAACTTCCGTCGGATGCGGCTTCGTTGATGAGCTTCCGGTAGATTTTGTCCCGGTAGTTTTCCCACTCTTTGCCCCCTTGCCGGTATTTGACCTGGGCGAAATAGTAGTGGGCGTAGTGCCAATGCCCGTCGTCCCGTTCGCCGATCTGTAACGTTTTGTCGCAGTAGGTCAACAGTTTCGGGACGTAGGAATCATCGTATTCGCCGGCGTTGTACAGACAGGCAATCGCGGCCGCGCTGATCGGCGGTCTCCCCCCCCCGCCGCCGATATTATACTGTACACCGCCGGCCCCACCTTGAATGGAACAGCGATGAATGTATCGAATCGCCTTGTCCACGATCTCTTTCGGAACCGGAATCCCGGCGTTGCGACACCCTCTGAGCGCTTGAACTTGCGTGATCGTCGTCGAACCTTCGTCGAAATTACTCCCGTCCGCCGCGCTGACGTAGCCCCATCCCCCTTCCCGAGTCTGGGCTTTGCCGGTGAACTCGACCGCCCGCGTGAGCACGTCGATAATTTCCTGACGATGGTCCGCGAACTCTTCTTCTCCGACGACCTGTGAGAGGAACAACATCCCGAATCCATGTCCGTAGGTGTACCGATCATCCGACTTCGGGTCGCCGATCAAACCGTTCGTCCGGCTGCGGGACAGGAGAAATTCGACCGCTTTTCGCACATTTTCGGAATACTTACCCTGCGTTGGCGTCGATCCCTCGCAAAGCAGCGCGATCCCGGCCATGCCGGTCATGGCGCAGGGGTACGCGGAGTCCGACGCTTCCCAGGAACCACGGCTCGACTGCTTCGCCGCGAGCCAATCGAGCCCCTGCGTGATCGACTGCCGCAGCTCCGTTTCCGAAACCGCGGCAGATGCAACGGTCGGGAACAGCAGTAGAATGGAGGATAGAGAATAGAGGATAGTGGATAGCCGTCTCATAAATATTAAACCCTTTAAGCCGGTACTCCGCGATTCGAAACAAAACGTTTACCCGACTTCCGGAGCCCCCTTCTCGTCGGTTTTGACCGGTACGATTTTTTGAACCGTGGGCGATTCCTGGGGAGGAAATCGAATGTCGTCGATCGGCGTTCCGTCGACGCTGCGGCGGAGAATCACGTAAATGATCGCCGTGCTGACCCAAAAGTATCCGAACAGGAATCCGACTTTGACGATTTGAAAACACCAACACCAGAAAAAGAGGATTCGAAGCGTGAGCGACGGCGCGACGACTTCCCCTTCCGCTTGCGGGAGAGACGCGAAATCGACGAGCGGAACCCGGCCCCAATTTGCAACGAGCACAAGCGCCAAGTCGACGAACCACGAAATGAAAAAGAACCCGACCGCCCCGATTACGATTGCCAAAAGCGCGTAAACGAGATATTGCAACGGCCGTTGATACACGTAGGAATACGAACGGCTCACGGCGTCAAACCCGTCGGAACCGTCGACGCTCACCGCCGCAAAAGCGAGCGGCCAACCGAAAAGGAGCCCGACTCCCAGGATTGCGAAACAGAAACCGAAAAAGAGCGCGATCGGAAAAAGCAAAGCCGTGAGAAAACCGACGACCGGAATGAACGTCAACCAACCGGCTATACTCACCGCAAAGCCGCAAAAAGCGAGCCCGACGACCGGGATCAATACCGCCGCGAAATACGACCGCAACCGCCAGTTCAGGAAAGCTCGCAGTTGACTCCAACGGGCGTATTGGCCGATCGTAATCTGCAAGGCGGCCGACCGCGAAACAACCGCTCCAGCAAGCGCCCAGATCACGAAAACGCCGACGAACCAGATCAACGAAACGCCGTTTCCGAAGCACGTTTGACGCAAAGGAAAAACGCGGCAAAGCGAATCGCCGAGCAGTTTCCACGGGAGCAGAACCGAACCGGCGGCTTCGGAAAACGTCGGGAGGCGAAATGTTTCCAAGAGAAAAGGACGATCTTTTTCCAGAGTTCTTTCGGGATGACGGAACTGGAGCGTTCGGGTCAGCGAATCGAGCGGGATTTGATCGGCTTGGGATTGTACGGCCAGTTTCCCGTACTCGGCGTCGTCGCTTTCCACGGCGGCGTCCAGTCGTTCCAATTCCTTTTGAGCAAGCTTGGACGTGATTCCGTTGAGGAGGAATCCGAGAAACAGGGTCAGTAAAACGCCGAGCGAGGCGACCCAGAGAACGCGAAAACCGGTCGCAATGGAAACCGCTTGCGGCAACAGCACGGCCGGGCAAAGCTCCTGCCAATCGATACGACGAATCGTTCCTTCATCCAAGTCGTGGGGGGGCGTCTTCATGGAACGGCGGAAAAATGAGAAAATTCAGCGGATTGTGCGAAAACGAAAAAGTCCAACTCCAATTATATTCGCTCTCTTCCTTCGGTCAAATGGAGCAAATATTTTCTTTTGCTGAAGCGGAGTACCGGCTAAAAGGGAGGATCGGTATATTTGGCACATCGGGAGATTCAACCAAGGTTGAGCCCATAGAATAACGATAATACCCGACGCCCCCCGTTTAGCCCGAGCACCATAGGTGCCGGAGTACACTGTGAAAATATCGCATGAAAGTCGAGGAAAACCACCGTCGCTCGGCGAGGAAACGCCGGTCGTTCCGCCGATCCTGACCGAAGCGCAGAAAAATCCCCCTCGAAAGAACGAAAAAAAAACATTCGCCCAACTCCTGTACGCGTGGTTGGTGTGGTTGGCTCGGGAAGAAATGGTCGGGACGTGGAGCAGCTTCGCGTTTCACTTTTTCCTGCTGATGTCGCTAGCCCTGTTGGTGTACCGACCGGCACAACTGCCGCAAGGACTTTTGGTCGGCGGGTTTTCCACCCTGGAGGACGGAATCGACGACGGCGACGGTTTGATCGCGAGCCTTGAGGAAAGCACGCCTTCGGTCAACCCGAACGAGCTGTTGATCGTTCCGGATGATTCGACGAGCATCACGGAGTTGCACCATTCGGACGAAATCCAGGAATCGAACAGCAGCGAACCGACCGAACAAACGACGACAACGGCAACTTTGGGCGGAGAAGCGGCGACGGGCGGCGGGGATCCGACCCAGGCGATGAGGGGCGGCGGAGGATTCGCCGAAAGCCGGTCCGAAGCGAATCGCGGAAGGCGGGGCGGAGCGGGAGATCCGACCGAAATGAGCGAGAAAACGGTCGAAGCCGGACTCCGTTGGCTCGCGATTCATCAGGATTCCGACGGCGGGTGGAGTTTTCATTTAGGAAACTGTGGAAAAAGAAACCTTTGCTCCCATCCGGGAAAGCATCCGAGCCGCAACGCGGCGACCGCGATCGCGCTGTTGCCGTTCCTCGGGGCGGGGTACACGCATTTGGACGGACAATACAAACGGGTCGTCGAGAAGGGACTGCGGTTCCTGCTCGATTCGCGAAACAGCGTTGAAATGTCGCTCGGAAACGATTTGACACAGCAAACCTCACAGGGAATGTATACCCAGGGAATCGCAACCCTTGCGTTGTGCGAAGCGTATGGAATGACCCGGGGCAAAGGAAACAAAGAGTTTGAAACCAAGCTTCGGGACGCCGCCCAGAACGCGGTGCGATACATTGAAGCGGCGCAGGTACAGCAAGGGCGGTTCGTCGGCGGTTGGCGGTATCGACAGGGAGAAGCGCCGGGCGACCTGTCGGTCAGCGGTTGGCAGATGCTCTCGCTCAAAAGCGCGATGCTCTCCGGTTTGGAGGTCAAATCGACAACGTTGTCCCGAGCGGAATTGTTTCTCGATTCCACCCAATATGACGGAGGTCAACAGTATAACTATTTGCCGGTTCGCTTTCCGTACAAGAAAGAGCTCGATTCCAAGGAATCCGTGGGAAGGTACGACGATTCGCCCTATACATGTACCGCAATCGGATTATTATTGAGGATGTACTTGGGAGCGAAACCCGGCTTCGAACCGTTGGATGGAGGAATCCGGATGTTGGACGGCTGGGGCGGATTGAAATCGGAGACAAAGTCCCGGTCGGGCCGGGGGCACTGTAATTTATACTACGCCTATTACGGAACGCTCGCGATGAAGCATTACGGCGGCTCCGGTTGGACGAGATGGTATCCGGACCTGCGGGATTTTTTGGTTCAAACGCAGGACCAGGGAGGACACGAAAGCGGAAGCTGGTTTTTTCCGGACCCGTACTGCGACACCGGCGGACGCCTGTTGAACACATCATTCGCGATCATGATCCTGGAAGCGCCGTATCGGTATATGTCGTTGTACGGGGAATGACAAATAACAAATGACAAATAACAAATAACAAATAACAAATAACAAATAACAAATAACAAATAACAAATAAGAAATGAGAAATGAGCGGGAAGCGTAAGCGAGCGTAATGAACGTTCCCCTCTTTCTCCCTTCTTCCTTTCCACCCTTCAACCCTTTTCCCCTTTTCCTTCCCCTCCCTTATTTTTTCCAATTTTTTCAAAATTTCGTGAACTTTAATCCCTGACACGGCAACCAAGACTCCAAGTGGGCGGTTGTTCCCGATTTATCACCTGTTCTTTTCTTGCGTAAAAAAAGGATTTGTGTATAATGGACCGGTCGTCTACTCGAAAAAATAAATTTTTCGATAATTTTAGAGTGTTATTTTTCCCCGCACTTCCCCAACGACGTTTTTTTTCGTTATAATCCGGGGCACGTTGGTCGTGGCCGACCCGCTTTCCTTTTACTTCACATACGACTGAGACGGCAATGAAAAAGTCATTCTCCCGATGGATCCAACTGTTGACCACCGCGACCAATTCGGAATCTTCCGCCGAGAAAAAGAAAACACCCAAGGGGAGAAAATCCTCCGCGCCGCGCAGTAAAAAACTCGCGGTCGAAAGCCTCGAAGAGCGTTGCATGCTCACCGCTTCGGCGATCACGTTCGACCAGCTTGCCGACTTTACGTACAAATCGGACTCGGCTTCGGCAATTACGTTCGCTTTGGAACGCTCCCACTTTCTCGAAGTCGCAAAAATCGGCAATGTCGGCAACGACATCGTTTCCATCGACCGGGAACTGCAAACGGTGTCCGTCTTCCTGAACAACGGCAGTTCGAGCAACCAGTACGGAGCGGCGGTGAAGACCGTCATCTCCGACATCGGCGGGAGCAACAGCAACGTCAAATCGAGGCAGTACGCGGTTGCCGACATGAACGCCGACGGCGTCGCCGATCTGCTGGTCTTCTCGACCACTACGGTCATTTATTCCGAGGTCGTGGACGGCAAAACGGTCCACAAAACACGGGGCGACCTGAATATCGACGTATACCAGGGATCAAGCAACGGAACTTTTGCCACGTCTTACACGCGATCGACCATTACTTATCCTTTCTCGTTATCAGCGAACGACAACGATTTAGAGTTGGAGAGTCTCCAGGTGCGCGAGGTGGTCGCCGATTCTTCCGGGAAAGTCCATCCCGACCTCCTGATTACCATGACGGGAACCGCCTATGAAGGTTCGAGTAAAACGAAAACGACCAAGTCGTTCTTCTTCGTCGGCCAGGACAAGGGATTCCAGACGACCGCGATCGCCGTCCCGTCCACGGTTACGGGGAATGCGATCGGTTTCGGGAAAGTCACTTCCGATACCAGTGCGCTGCAGTTGATCAGCCAGACAACCACCACTCCGACGGACGACAAGAAGGTTATCCAGACGTTGAATTTCTACAACGCCACGGCAACGACGACCACGCTCACCGCGACCGCGGCCGGCAAGAAGGAGTACACCGCCGCGAATCCGATCTGGACGAAAATCGCCAACGTCAACCGGGACGCCCCCGAAGAAATCATTACGGGAATCAACTACATCAACGCCAATTCCCAAAACAAATACGCCGTCCGTATCTCGCACGTCTCGTCCAGTTCGCTCCCCTCGGGAACGTCCGACGTCCAGATAACCCCCAGCACGATCGATACCGACATCGAGCCGCGTTATTGTACGATCGGCGACATGAATAACGACGGGTACATCGACATCCTCGTCAGCGACGGAACTTCGTACCAATTTCTCGTCGGCTCCAGTACCGGACAGTTCACCCTCCAATCGAAAATCGATTCCTTCGCCAATTATCTCGCGACCCAGGTCGGGGACTTCGACGGCGACGGCTACCAGGACGTGATCGCCATCGGCGAAAAACAGTTGATGTTCCTGCCCGGAAATCCTTCGGACCCGAACTACAATACAGGAAAGGTGCTTTTGGATTTCTCCGCCGATGTCACCAATGCCGTCTTCGGGGACTTCGACGGCGACGGGTACATGGATTTCGTCGTCGCCCAAGGAAAATCCGGGACGACGTTGACGCTTTACACCGGCCTCGCCCCGGGGAAAAGCAATCTTTTCTCGAAATTTACGACCATTACCGAAGCGATCAATCCTTCGGTTCTGGTTGCAGGAAACTTCATCAACAAACGCGTTCCCGGCGCTTTGCATCCGAAGGACGACCTCGCTGTGCTCCATGACGACGGCAAGGAAATTCTCACGTTTTCGTTCGATGGAGCCACGGTGACGCCCAAGACGACCAGATTGCCCGCCGCCGTTACGCCGGTTACGCACATGGCCAAAGGGGATTTCAATAACGACCTGTACGACGATATCATCACGGTCAACGAAACCAAGGCGACCGTCTCGATCTTTAAGAATAAAGGCGACGGCTCATTCGATCTGAATGCCACCACGGTCACGGTCGGGACCGTGCTGGACGTCAACACCCAAATCGGATCCAAGCCGAGCGTCGTCGCCACGGCCGATATCAACGGCGACGGGCGTCTCGATTTCGCCGTCCTCAACGCCGGCGACAATCAAATCCGGTTTTACACGCAAAACGCAAACGGCGAATTCAACCACGACGAGAAAACGGACCGGATCAGCAATTTGGCCCTGAAAGCCGGGGTTCGAAACTACCAGATGATGTTCGAGGATTTCGACTCGGACGGACGAATCGACATCATCGTCGGCGTTTCCTCCGCGACGAACCAGGCGATGGTCTTCCAAAACAAAGGAAGTCAGGCCGGAAAGTATGACACCACGGTCAACTGGGTCGGAGCCGGAACCTTGACGCTCGAAGGTTCGCTCAACAGCAAGACGGTGTTCGGCATGGCGACCGGTTTCAAAACCGGAAGCAAATCCGCCGCCGGTTACGGTGCCAAAACGCCCGGCGTGGTGATCGTCAGCGGCAATAAAATCTTCCGCTTCGAGAACACGACGGTTTCCGAAGTTTCGTCCGGCTCGATGGAGATCGTCTTCCGGGAGTATGATCCAGACTATACGGTCCCGCTTTATAACGCTCAATACGATACGATTCCCGCCGGAAGCGATACGGATCACGATCCCCGGCTGACTTGGCTCCACGAATGGGGACACTACTACCTCGAAGTCTGGGGGTCGATCGGTTCGACGACCGACACGAACGGCATCACTTCCTTTACCACGACCGTCAATTACGACAAGACGCTGTTCAAAGCGACGACCTCGGACATCCAAACGAGTTCCAACTTCACGCTCGACACCACGACGACGAAAGTGGACGTCAATTCGGGTAAGATTATCGTTTCGGGAACGTCGAAATCGACGGGAATCGGCAAGGATAAATACGTCCTCCTTTTCCGCGTCTTCGTCAGTCCGGCGGACAACACCTCGACCGGTTCGAAGGAAAACGTCGGTGTCCCGATTCCCGAATTCGGTTATGCCAAACCGGTTTCCAGCGGATTCCTCTACGATTCAGGGACGTCGCAGATGAACTCAAAAAACCTCGTCAACCTCGCCGACGGCAAAATGATGCCGGTCTATCCGGTGATCTACGACTTTAACGACGACGGCATCATCAACGTCACCGACTTCACGGCACTGACCAACCCCAGCAACTGGGGGCAGAAAGTCGAGGGAGAGGATTCCGTCTATGCGAAATGGGACTTCGACCACTTGGATTCCAGAAAAGAGTTTGAAGACGATTACTACGGACAGGTTGGAATCGGCGATTTTACCAATTTTACCCGGGCCGGAACGTTCAGTGCCCTTGCCGCCAGTCAGGTGAAACGCGGAGATATTTTTCTGCATTTTCGTTTTCCGGGTCGTTTCCCGGCCTACTGGCCGCAACTCGCTTCTGCAGACGTCCCGGAACCTTCCGCCGATCTGATGGAGGTTTCCAAGCCCGTGGTCGCGATCGAAAACATCGACGACATCGTTCAAAATGAAGAAACCGCGGCCTTGATCGACGATTTCCTCGCGTCAATTGAGGACGAGACCCCGGAAAACGTTGTTACCGAAGAAGTAAGCGAATTCGTCGCAATCGCCGAAGTCGCGGAGGAAAATGCGGACGTTTTCGTCAATTCCTCGAATCTCGATTTCGCGACGGCTTCCCGCTTTGAATTCGCGCCGACCGCACTGCTGACCGTTTCCGAACTCGACACGCTTGGGTACGTTGCCCGGACCGAATCGGTCTTCGACGCGACCGGAAAACGAGTCGAGGCGTTCGATCAAGCGCTGAGCCAACTTTTCGACGACGCCGATGGTGAGTTGACGACCGAGGAATTTTTCGAAGCAACCGTATCGCCGCTCGACTCGCTCCGCTTGACTGACAAGGTTTTAGTCGATTTACTTTCGTAAATTCCACCGTTTAGCCGGAGCGCCGAAGGCGCCCGTGCCCTTTTGCCGGAAGGTCGAGAATAAAACAGCCCCAACGCGGGGCAAGCCCCGCCGCTAACGATGATGAATTTCGCGGCTCCTGTGCTTTTGCTCCTTTTGTCGGTTGCTGCCGAAAGGAGCGTCAATCTCGTCGACGTCGATCAGAAGGCGTCCCGCGGGGAGTTGGTCCGACTTGAATCCGGCAAAGCCGTGATTGCGACGGGAACGCAAACGGTCGAGTATCCCGTGGAACGAATTCTGGAAATCCGACCGACTGCAACGCCGGAATTCATCACGAGCGAACCGCGAGTCGTCGTCCATCTGCTCGGCGGAACCCGGATCGTCGGGAAGGATTTAACGACCGTGAATCAAACGATCGAAATCGTTCGCGTGGACGGGACGAAACTTTCCGTTGCGATCGACGCGGTCGAATTGGTACGTTTTTCCGTGACGCCGGAAGAAGCCGCGAAAGACGTTCCCGCCGATATTCAAAAGATTTTACGCACAAAATCGGCGGAAGACCGCCTGCTCGTCGAGGTCGAAGGGGCCTTGGATTACCACGACGGTATCATCCGGAAAATCGAACCGGAAACCGTCGGGTTCGAGTTGGACGGATCCGTTCTCTCCGTGTCCCGCAAAAAAATCGTCGGGCTGATTTTTCATGGGATCGAAACGTCGAAACCGGCGGTCCCGTTTTGCCAGTTCGTCGAACGGGACGGTTCGTCGTGGAGTTTGACCGAATTGATTTACGACGCGCCGCAAGACCTGTTTCGTTGGAAAACCGTTTGGGGCCTACAAGGGACGACCCCGTTTTCCGACTGGGTTTCCGCCGATTTCGGGAAAGTCAATACGGTCCCGTTGGTCCGTTTGACACCAATATCCGTTCGCTCGACTCCGCCCGTACAATGGATGGAGAAAAACGAACAGAATCCGCTCGCTCTCCTGGATCGGATGGCGATTGCGATTGCGGGTAAAACCGAATCGACGCCGTCTGACGGAACGTCCCCCACGATTCCCGGCGTCGGGCCGCCGTCCCGGTTGAAAAAAACGAAGCAGCTTCCACTTACGACGCTCGAGGGTGTCATGCTGGACGGAAAACTCCACGACACCGGGTATACGATCCTGGCGAAAACGGAAATCGTTTATCAACTGTCCGGCGAGTATACGACGCTCCTGGGCCTTGCCGGAATCGACGATCGAATCCGTCCCAGCGGCCGAGTCAAGCTCGTGTTTTCCGGCGACGGCGTCCTTCTTTATGAAACGACGATCCGGGGAGACCACGCCGCAAGGCCGCTCCGCGTCGATCTTAACGGCGTCAAAAACCTGACGATCACCGTCGATTTGCCGGACGGTTTGGACAACGCGGCCCGGCTCAATCTCGTCGAAATGGTCTTGGTCAAGCAGAGCGAGCAATAATCGAGATCGGTGTCATCTTCTTTCCAGAACCAGCAACGTGATATCATCGTGTCGTTGGCCGCCGGAAAAGTCGAGGATTTCACGGCGGACCTCTTCGCAGATCGCTCGGGAATTATCCGCCCGACAACGCTCCAGCAGCGCGATCAGGCGTTTTCCCCCGAACAGGTCGTTTTCCGTTTCCCGATGCGCTTCGGTGACACCGTCGGTGAACGTGAAAAGAAAATCCCCTCTTTCAAGTTTCGTCGACGCTTGTTCGAACACGATGTCCTCGAACGTCGCGACCAACGAATTCCCGGCGACACCGCGATCGACAGCCCGAATCGGAGATTCGACCGTCTCGCTTCGTTTTTCGGAACAATCGCACGTCGCGATGTATTTGCACAAGATCGTCACGACGACGAACAGTTCCATCGGCTTGAAATGAAGCTGTTCGGAACGTTCTTCACCGACCCGTTGGAATTCCTTGTCGCAAAAATCGCACTTCGGAACTTCGTGCTCGACGTGCCGAGCCACGATGTTTGCCGGCAGATGCAACGTCTGCTGCCGTCTTTCCGGTCTCAGCCGGCTCCAAAGTTGATTGAGCGGAACGACACTTCTTTCCGCAAGGCGGGGGGGGGACAGGCCGACTTCCTTGTTCGGACATGATTCTTCTCCTTCAAGAGGTGAACGGGCGCGGGAAACACGCAATTCCCACCAAGCAGCCAGCTTCAGCAAGGCCGCCATGCCTATTATAGCCTCACCGCCCGACTTTTGTAAAGACGAAGATAGGGATGCCTTCCGCTTCGAGCTTCTTGGGATTAAGATTACGGCCTATCGTTTACAGTTTGAGTAAAGGCTATAGGCTATAGGAATTCAATGGTAATTCAGAGCGATTGATAGAACAGGTTACATTTCATTTCAGAAAAAAATCTCTTTGGAAACTACAGCCTAAAGCCTACAGTGTACAGCCTTTATGATTAGCATCCCAATATCAAAACTTTTTTTGATACTTGAAAACATGCGATGTGCGGGCGAGGCGTCCACACTCCCTGGAATAAATCGAGATGCTCATTTGATCCCATGCCGACCGTCGTAGAATTTCAATCGGTTTCCTTCGCTTACGAGCAACAGCCGGTTTTGGAAGAGGTTTCTCTTTCGATTCCGCGGGGAGACTTTGCGTCGATCGTTGGGCCCAACGGCGGCGGAAAGACGACGATGCTCAAGCTCATGCTCGGGCTCTTGACGCCGCAAAAGGGATCGGTCCTGCTTTTCGGGGACGCTCCCAAACGGACCCGGGAAAGAGTCGGATACACGCCTCAATTTCTCCAGGTCGATTACTGTTTTCCGGTTTCGGTGTTCGATGTCGTCCTGATGGGACGACTCCGGGGGGATTCGTATAAAATCCGATACGACCAAGCGGACAAAGCGGCGGCGGAAAGAGCGTTGGAAACGATGCGGTTGGCCGAGATGAAAAACGCATCGTTCCGTAAACTGTCCGGCGGACAGCGTCAACGGGTGCTCATCGCCCGGGCGCTTTGTTCGGATCCGGAACTTCTTTTGCTCGACGAGCCGACCAGCAACATCGATCCGTCGTCGGAAGAAATTCTGTTCGACATTCTCGGCGAATTGAACAAGAAGCTCACGATCATTCTCGTTTCTCACGACATCGGGTTCGTGTCCCGGTTGGTTAAGAGCGTAATCTGCGTCAATCGTACGGTCGCGGTCCACCCGACTTCGGCCTTGGACGGCCGGATGATCAGCGAGATTTACGGATCCGATGGAATCCGGATGATCCGACACGACCATTGTTGTGCACGCTAATCCTGGTTAAGTACGCAGGAATAAGCAGATTAAAACCGCCAATACGCCGGTCCCCTCTTACAGCCCGGTTATGCCCGCAATTCTAAAAAAATAAAATATTCCGAATATGCGACTCAAGACGTTTGTAGGGATTCGACGATAGAGATTTTGAAGATGAGTGGTCTGTTCCGCAATCGACGGCGATTTTACGGCTTACGATGAAAGATCACCTTTTTTTCCAATGTTTAAGCGTATTTTCTAAGGAGATTGAGCGATGGATC
The DNA here is from genome assembly GCA_031549565.1 of Thermoguttaceae bacterium. Classification (GTDB taxonomy): domain Bacteria; phylum Planctomycetota; class Planctomycetia; order Pirellulales; family Thermoguttaceae; genus JAVBSX01. The sequence goes on along the minus strand of JAVBPO010000054.1, from coordinate 21,492 downwards.
GCGTGAAAAAAATTGTCGGACGCTGGGTTCTTACGGTGGTGGGGGGAACGATTCTTTTCGGAACACTTTCCTCGATCGGTTGCACCGTTCACACCAACGGTATGACGCTCCCCAGCCCGCAGTGGACGAAGCAACGGGTTCAGTACTTCCCGACCGGCCCGCAATATCCTCTGTCGAAGGAAGAAAGCTATATGAACGAAATGAAAGCGGAAAAGACGAACCAACAATAATTAAGTGATAGATGATAGGTGATAAGTGATTACTTGTTTAGTATCACCTATCACTTATCACCTATTATCTCGCTCCATGCCCGACTACAATCTTTCGGTTTCGGCTCAGCAGTGGGTCAACGTGATTCTGATCTGGATCGGCTTTGCGGCGATTGTCGGCCTTGCGGTTCGAAGTGTGTTGCCGGGGAAAGAGCCGAGCGGTTTGATCGGAACGCTTTTGATCGGCATTCTCGGATGTTGCGCCGGGCCGCTCACGGTTTCGCTCGTGTGGAAGATCGAAAATTTCAATCCGATCAGTCCGATCGGATTCTGCGCTTCCACCGTTTGCGCGTTCGTATTCCTTTTGCTTTACAGGGTAATCTTCATCCTGTTCGTTCGAAAGAAAACCGCTCCCTGATTTGTGGGTGAGACGGTCGCCTTCCGTTTCAACGGAACATCGTCCATTCCGGTTTGGGAAGTTTTTCGGCGAGGGATCGCTCTTTCGGAGCGGGAACGGCTTCGCCGCGTTGGCTCTGGAAATACCTTAACCAGCGTTCGACGTCCGGCCCGAAATCTTTGCCCGTGCAGGTTGTCAAAGTTCCGGTCGCGGCATACCGTACGGCCGAAACGCGATCATTTAAGCATTGCTCCAGAATCGTCAATGTTTCGGGCTCGCATTTGCGGCCCGCTTTGGTCAGGCACTGAATCGCGGCGATTCGGACGTCTTTGTCGGCGTCGTTCTGAATGACGTAGCGAAACGTATGCTCCATGTCCTTCGGCAAACCCTGGTTGGTCTGCGTATTTTTGACCAACCCGCGACAGGCGGCGATTCGAACATCGACGTTTCCATCCGTAATCGCGAGCTTCAAGTTGTCGATGCGGTCCGGATGCGGAATCATCGCAAGGGCTTTGACGGCTTCCAAGCGAAGGTTCGGGTCGGTGGACGTGTTGTATTCATGAACCAACTGGGCGACGGCGATGTTGCGTTCCTGGAGGGACGCTTCCCGGGCGTTTTCGGCTTTTTTACGGATAAGTTCGGCTCGTTCCCGCGGCGGGACCAGGCCGGGAATCTTATCGCTTCTTCGCGGAAAGAGGCAACTGTGCTTCTGGATGAACTCATTATCCGTCGCGCAGCCGCACAAACCCGGCAAAAGGAGCGCGAAAAGCAGAAAAACGGGAATGGTTCGTGAAAGGAATAAACGGTTCATAGGTCCGATTCAGCGGCAACGGCAGGATGGTTCGCCTTTTCGTGTGTCGCGGACTGTAACAAAACGACCGACACGACGCAAGGGCAATTTTTTGAAAGACTTTGCCTGGCAGGGCATTTCAGAAGTTCAGGTACTCTGCTCCATTATGTGGGCGATTATCTCCGGTTGCACCAGGGGTTATAGACATTGCGTCCCTTCAGGAAGGTGTTCATTCCGGATTTGCGCCAAATCAACGCCCCTTTTTCGCAAACGCTCCCAGCGGTATTGTGGTTTACACCGTGGAAAACGTTGTGGTGTCGTCAACTCGAATGCCACTCACTTGGTGCGCGGCTCTGATTCTTGGCGCAAGCCTATGAGCAGCAGCAGCAGTATCATCGCGGAAAGGCGGAGGACGAAGCTTGCGAGGAAACTGCAATGGGCGTAATCCCAAGCGATACCACACGCCGGGACCTTGAAAACCGCGTCCCTGAGCCGATCCGAGAGGTATCCGCCGAAAAGCGTCGAGATCGCGAAACTGAACGTCGAGGCGGTGTAAAAAATCGCGATCCCGCTCGCTTTGTTTTCCGGCGGCGAAAGATTCAGCACGAGTGTGGAAATCCCGACGTTCACACCGACCCAGAAGATCCAGGTTGCCGCCGCGACATAAATCAACCACCAAGTCGACGGTGCGGCGAAAAAATAGCAAAGCGAACCGCAGGAAACGATCACGAGCGACCCGCACATGATCGGGAAGAAACCGTACCGGTCGATTCCGCGACCGTTCACCGGCGCGATCGCCGATTGTCCGATCCGGGTCAAGGTTTGCGCCGCCAGTGAGACCAGCAGGGAAATCTGGAGAACATAAATCTGGTAGGTGTTCTGGACCGCCTGCGACAATCCGCCGGACATTTGAAGGTACATTCCGAAAAGAACGAAAATCACGAACCGTCGGTTGCGCAGCGGCTCGAGCAGTCCGCCGGCCGCTTTCTTCCACGGGATTTCCGGAACCCGCAGCAGTGGAATCACGGCCAGGAGCAGACAGGCGATCCCGAAATTCGTCGGCAAAAGATATCCTTCCCATTTCGGAACGGTTTTCGGAAGCGTATCGATCACGAAATAAGCGTACAATCCGGTCGCGAGAAATCCGAGCGTTTGGCCGAGAATCATCACACTTTCCCGGACGCCGAGGAAACGCCCGCGTTTTTCGTACGGGATCAGGTCGCCGATCATCGCCCACAGGGAAATCGTGCCGAAATATTCGATCAGATGATAAACGCACCAGATTACGACCAGAAAGCCGAGAACGGTTTCCAGCGGTGCGTGGTGGACCAATCGCGGCATTCCCAACGGCAGGCCGAGCAGGATCAGTGGTGAAATCGCGAACCCGAGGATGGAGAACCATTTCCGCGAGCCGAACCGGTCGATCATCCCGGGCACCGCGAGTCGCAAAAGTCCCGCGATCCGGGGCGCGGCGACGATCCACGCGATCACCGTCCCGACGGGCACGGCTTTATTTTCGGCGCAAATATCCCGGATCAGGAAAACGACCAGCGACGTGCTGATCAAACCGTTTCCGACGCCCCAGAAACACGCGTTGAGTAAAATCGCTTCCTTGGTCCGATCTGTCGCTTGATTTTCCATGTTCGCAGAGTATAGCATACGACCCTCGACATTTACATGCGGGTTTCCGGAAACCTCAAACGCGTGTAAATAATCCTCCGAAAAATTTTATTCAAAAATTGCTTTTTTTGATTCAAAATGTATTGTATTTTACGGGGGGGGGGGGTAGAATGCAGGCTACACTCTGGAAAAGAGTGAAAACTTGGGATTTTCAGTTTTATGTTTTTCCACCGCGAGTAATCATCTCGCTCGCGTTTGTTTGGAACCGTGACTTCAATAGGAGGAATTCATCCATGAAAAAAACAATTTCCATTCTGTTATTATGTATGTTCTGCTTTTGGTGTGTTGTTCTCATGGGATTCAACGCTTATGTACAATCGGCAAGTTGTGACGACTTAAAAGCGGCGAATGCTCCATGCAGTAGTGACACATGTTTGATTTTCACTCCTTGTACACTTTTTTACATTTACAACGAAGTCACTCACGTGATGGAAGAAGCTTTTTGCCAGGGAGGCGGCCAAAAAGTCGCAAGCGGCGACTTTGGGTCGACGGCGAATAAGGGAACTCAATTGAATTCCGGTCCGTTGGCCGCTTGTGTCAATAGTATTACTTGTCGACTGGAAATATGGTACGATTTTTCAGAGGGAACAATAACTTACGTTTGCCCCGAAAAGGTAACGTCTTTTGAAAGTTCCACCTATGGAACAGAAAATTGTGGTGCTTAGTCACAATTGCCGCGTTTGGCCATCCTACCTGTTTTTCAACAATGTCCCTGAAGCCGTTTCGCGAATCAACACGATTCCCGAAGGCGAATTATTTTATGGTCGGTTATCATAAACTTTTGGCATTACCGCTTTTCTTTCTTTGGGGGAGTGCGATCAACGCCGCCCATGATGCGGAAGAAGCCGGAACGGTTTTCCGGAAAGCCTTGAAACACCGTCGCGATGTCAAATCCGCTCAGTGGCAAATCGATTATTCACTCAAGTGTCCCTCCGATCCCGATTCGAATGTCGATTGCCGCATGAATATTTCCTTCGAGGGGAATAAGTCTCGCATTGAAAAGCTGGATCATTCCGATCAAAGGCAGGTGATACTCTGCCTCAATTGCGAAAATGAATCATTCGCGGCTTTGATCCTTCATCCCCGTCTTTATGAAGACCCCACTCAAAAAACGAAGCCGATCGTTCCCTACGACCTCAAGGAGAAACGTTTTCCCTTGGCTTACTTACATTTACACGAGCTGAATCTGGATCTCCTCGACGGCAACCCTCGACATTCTTACACGACCAAAGATTACTCGATTCCAGGGCTGCGCGACGTGGGTTTGGTGCCGATCGGATTCGGTCCGAAAATCCACGATGTTACATTGGATTTTTTTTCCAAAAATTTCGAACATCACAAGAGTTTTACCGTTCAAACCGATCCCCATGAAGGTGATATGTTGACGAAAGTCTCGTGGGTGGATGAAAGCGCCCCCATGAAAGGGGTTGTCGTCGGTACGGGAAAAAGTATTGAGGCGACAATCGACACGACTTGTCATTTTTGGTTCGATCCCCAACGAAATTGGACCGTTCGCAAAGCCGTTCAGGAAAACAATATCGGTTGGCGGGAAACATTGACGAACACGATCAAACAGGATTCGGAAAGCGGGGTGTGGTATCCTTCTCATTGGATTTTCGAAAGAACCCGCAAGGGGCAATCGTACGTGCGCGAAGAAGGAATTTTGGAAGCGATTTCGATCAACAAGCCTTTTGCGAAAGATTATTTTACGTTGGGTGATATCGACGAACTCGAACCGGGAACGGATGTTCGTTGGAGCCTCAAGGCGGAACCTCCGGCTTCCGGCAGACTTTTCTGGTCCGGAAAGGACATCGTCGGAGAAGGGGATTACCGACTCATTCAAAGCGCTTCAAAAAATGGGCAATCCGCAAGACGATTTCTGATGATTGCGTTGGTGAACATCGCGTTAATTTCCGCTTTGATCGGCACTCATCTCTACCGAAGGCGTTTCATGAAGAGCACTTGAAGTTTCATTTGTCAATATGCACAAAAAATTTCAGCCGGAATTTCAAGGTTTTTACGCCTTCGGTCCCTATTTATGTATCGCCGTTTTTGTTTTCTCACTGAGCGGAGCCTTTTATTTATGGTGGAACCAAAAGCCGGAGGATTCCACTGAAATACTGTTAGCGGCCGAACCGGCCGTTTGCGACTTCGGCGAAGTGAGCGAATCCGTTCATCATGCCGTTGTGAAACTACGTAACGTCTCGAAATGGCCGCTCTACACTTTTCATGTGGTTTCCAGTTGTTCTTGTACTGAAGCCAATCTTCCACGTACCGAAATCAAACCCGGCGAAACAATTGATTTGAAGCTCGCCTTTGACACTTTGGGTCGAAACGGCATCACAAAAGGCAATGTCGCCGTCGCTTTCGCGAAAGACGGTGATTATCCGCGATTTCCCCGCTACCTCATGATCGATATTCGGGCCGACGTGACGCCGAATATTTTTTGAGTACTCCGGGAGACCGCGGGAATGTCCTATCGGATTGACTTCATGGGCGTAATTCGTGAAGATGACAATGCTCGTGATAGGGATATCCCTTTGGTGTTGCGACAACCGCGTAAGACTATTCCGTATCACTGATGGCCATGCCGCGAATTATTGTTGTTCGAAAAGGCAAAGATCACCGATCGTTCCGTCGTTCGATTCCGACCAGTTCGTCGAACGGCTTGGCCAGGGAACGGAACTTCCGCGTCGACATTCCGTACGTGTTCCAGCGGGGGGAAATGAGGCGAACTTCGCTCAGATATTCGAACCAGGGAACGGCGACGAACGCATACAGTTCCCCGCGAAACTCGAACAACCGGTCCGGCGGGAGCGGGGAGCGTTCTCCGCAAATCCAGTAGGCGAACACGAACAGTCCGCCGTAGTGGTGGCCGAAAAGAGCTTGCCAACGCTTCATCGCGACCAGATCGTCCCGGGTCGTCCAGTGTTTCCAGTAGGTCGGATGGTCCGTTCCGCCGGGAAATTTGCGCCCTTTCACATCGATCAGCCAGGACAAGCCGCCCGGCACGGAAACGATGAAATCGAGATTTTTGAGCGTTTCCCCCTCGTCGAGCAGGCTCCGTTTTTGTTCGTTGACCCCGATATACGCAACCCGATTCCGACGCAAATACGCCTCAAACGCCGCTTCGTAGTGGTTGTGCGGGAGCATGGGAGTAGAGGATAGGTGATAGAGGACAGAGGACAGGAAAATAAGTGATAGATGATACGTGATACGGATGAGAGACGTCGCTGATCGGCGTATCACCTGTCACCTGTCACCTATCCTCTATTTCATGATTCGGTCGACGGTTTGGAGGAACGATTCCATGGTAAACGGTTTATGAAGGTAGGCGTCGACGCCGAGTTCCTGGGCGTATTTCTGGTGTCTGCCCCCTTCGTTGGCGGTAATCATGATGATCCGGCAGGGGCGTTTCTGCTCCTGACGGAGCGTTTCGAGGACGAGGAATCCGCTACGACGGGGCATCATCATATCGACGACGACCAGGTCGGGATTTTCCCGTTCCGCCAAAGCGAGTCCTTCGGTTCCGTCGCGTCCGACAAGGATTTCGAATCCGATCGTACCGAGCGCGGCCCCTACCGTTTCGGCAATCGCCGGATCATCGTCAATGATCAGTGCTTTTTTCATCGGACCAAATTTGTTGCAGGGCGAAAGAGTGTAAGCCGTAGGTTTCAGGTCGTCGCACGTTTCGTTTTTTTCAACATCTCCGCGCCCCAGTGCCTCCGTGAGAGGAAAATGAAAACATCACTCCCCCGGCAGAACCTCATTATTCCGCCGAGTGAAAGTTTTTGCAAGTCCGGTTGTCGAAATCTCTCACTCCGCGGTTGCGTGCAAATAGAGTGGAAGGTTTATTGAGCATTGTCCGGTGGTCATTTCTCCGGGCGACGTCGTCAATCGAGCAAATCTCGCCGGGTGCGCGCAAATTTCCATGTGAGAATAGGCAACCTGGGACCGCAGGCATCTTGCCTGCACCTGGGTCTATGGGGTTCCAGCCCGTAGCGAACCTTCGGCAGGCTGGAAACCTACGGTCCCAGAAACAATCCACTATCAGCGGCACTCGGTCAGCAGACCATGAATTTTCGGTAAAAAACCTCGCAAGAACCGGGCGATCACGTCGTTTTCGCCGGTACCGCTTTCGTTCGAATAAGCTTCGATTTGCATTTTGTAGAGGAACCGATAATGCTGAAAGTCCGAGCGGGACGATCCGGTGATGGGGACCCATTCCTGACCGGTCGAAAGACCGTAATAAAAGAGCTTCGCCCCGCCCTGGACCGATTGATTTCTGAAGACGATTTTACTGAACGTGTCCTTCTCATCGGTTCCTTCGACGGGGAAAGAAACGGGAGTCGGCAGCGAATCCATCTTGAAATTCCGTCCCCCGAAGCAAATGACCGGAGTGTGGACCGTCAGTCGTCCCGACTTTCCGACCATGAAAATCAAGGAAACGGTTTCGCTCGTCGTTTTGTTCGTGTATCTTCTGACCACATAGTCGCTCAACTCCAACTGCTCGACGGACGCCTGGTCCAGTTTTTCATCGTCCGACGCCGCCTCCCAGTCGTCAAAGCTGCGTGGAATCTTCTCGATCACGAGCCCGGCTTCTTTCATCGCTTGGGTATAGTTTCCCCAGCGTCCCCAATTGCTGCCGACGACGACCGTCGTCAACAAGGTCAACACGAGGACAATGCCGACCCCGAAAAGCATCGATCCCATCTCGACTTTGCCGGATTGTTCGACAATATGGGCGTTGACAATGCTTTCCTCCAAGCCGGGTTCCTGATTCATTGGGTGTTGATCGGACATCGTGGTATCCTGTTAGCCGCGGGGTCTGCCCCGTGTTTGTTCGTGAAAAAAATAAGATTCGTACTACAAGCTCGGTCCACCGAGTTTCATTTCCATTTCGTCGAACATCGACTTGTTGTCCCGCAAGAGTAAATTCGTTCGGGTCATGAGGACGGGGCGAACTTTTTCAAAGGTCGTCACGGCCTTGTCGTTGTCTCCGTTTTTCATTTGGGCGAAAGCCAGGTGGAGGACGTAAATCGGCCCTTCGCAGGTCAATTCGACGGCTCGCTCCATCAGCGGAATCGCATCTTGCGGACGACCGTTTTTCATGTGGATGAGTCCTTTCGTATCCAGAAGCGTCGGATCGTCCGGTTTGGATTCCAGCGCTTTGTCGATCAAAGCGTACGCTTCCTGTGTCGCGCCGTCCGTTGCGGGAGTCTGAACCTCAAACGGTCCTTGATAGTCGCCGTCATAGACGATCTCTCCCAAGTTGACCGGACTGGGAAAATCGACTTGAAAACCGTCCGCTGTGGGCGTGATTTTCGCCGTACTTGTCAGATCGACCGGGGCGCCCGACTGCTTGGCATAAGCGGCCCAACCAAAAATCAGCACAAGAATCGAAAGGGCTCCACCCGAGAAACCGAAACGAACGGTTCGGTTTTTGTTGGAATTATTGTTTTTCATGGTTCGAATCAAAAAATAACGGAATCAATGGATCCATCGCGTGCGGGCCCTTACGTTCACGCGATATAAATACTCTTCTCTATTGTAAACCAAAGAGGCTTTGATGTAAAGGAAAAAAACATGCAAAGTCCCGCCGCTTACATTATTGCGGAGCCGAGAGGAAGCGGAAATCTTCCGGCTTCGGTGCGGCTTGTCCTGCTCCCGGCTTGGGGAAACGGAGAATGTACGTCTTATTCGGCGGAGAATTCGTTAACGGAATCCGCTTGGCTTCGTTGGCGTTGAATGTTCCCCGGGCAACCGTAGCCGGACCGCCTTGTGCGCTTTCGGCAAGCAACATCGCGAGGTTGTTCAGGATCAGCAAGTTATTCGGCTCCATTTCCAAACCTTTGCGGTAAATGGGAATCGCGTGCTCCAACATATTACGGTTGATCCAGTAATCGGCCAGTTGCAAGAGCGTCTCGAGTTTCTCGGTGAAGACCGGTTCCAGACGTTCCAACTGGCGATCGATTTTCTGTTGCACCGCATCCGAAGGGGTTGCCTGCGTCGAAAGGATCAATACGGAAGTCAGCACGGACGGATCGACTGTCGGTTTTTCCAGTTCACGAACGAACAACTCGAACGCCTCGTCCACTTTTTCCATCTTGATATAGCAAACGGCAAGCGGGAAGATGTACTTTCCGCCTTGTTCGGCGACTTTCGCAAGGAATCGCTCGGCGCTGGCCGCATTGGACGAATCCATGAACAGCTTTCCGATTCGAGTGTTCAAGTCCAAAATACGGTCCGTCGGCTCCTTATTTTCGAGCGCCTTTTTAATGCAGGCGTTGGCAAGATCGTCCGCCGATCCGATGTTCCCCTCTTGGATCGCCTTGAAAATTTGTTCGTAATACCCCTGATAAGGCGGCGGGAACATTTCGCCGCTATCAAAGAAACCAGGGCCGAAAACGCTTCCGGCAAGCCGGCGAACCTTTTCGCCGTCCTCAGCCCGACCGACCTGGTAAAGGAGGGAAATCAAATCACGATAGACCATCGGCTGACGGTTTCCACGATTGATCGCTTCCTGATAGGCGACGATCGCCTCATTGATATTGCCCGTTTCTTTTTCGATTTCCGCTTTCAGAACGAAAGTCATGTCCCAGTTCGGACGTATCGCCGCGATTTCCCGTTGGAGCGTTCGGGCACTGTTGAGCAGTTCACTGTTCGGATATCCTTCGGATTGCTTGACCAATCGTCGAACGGCTAAATAACGCCAGAGCGTTCCCGACTTCTCCCCTTCGATTTGCTTAAGGCGGTCTTCGATATTTTTTGCCAACTCCACTTCCCCTCGGGAAAAAGCCAAGTTACCCAACTCGAAGAACGTGTGCGCGTCGTGAATGTTGTGTCCGTCGTAAAGGTTTTTCAGGCGTCCGAACTCTTCATCGGGATCCGGGATGCCGCCGGAATCGGGATTTTCGAGGGCAATCTTCATTCTCGCGAATCGCTCCTTGTCCGCGTCGGGAACACTGGACAAAGCCTCATCGACCAGAAGCAGAGCCGAGGCGGAATCACCTCGCCGGTTCGCGTCTTCGACTCGCAGGAGATAATAAACCGATTCGCCCTTGGGAAGCTCACGAACCCGGTTCACGACACGACTGAAATCGTCGAACGAGCCCATAGAGCTGTATTGGGACGCGATTTCCGCGAAGAAAAGCGGATCATCCTTGTATTTTTCCTCCCCTTCCAGCTCGCGGAGCCGGGCCAGACATTCCCGCTGAACCGACAGGGTTCCGCCCCCTCGAACGTACTGCAACTGGACACGCATCGTATCGAGTTTCCAAGGTTGGGCCAGTTTATCCTTGAATTTATCCACTTCGTTCAATTCGTTTTCCAAGAGCGTATAGTTACGAGTCGAAGGCTCCGGCTTGGCAATCTCCTGGGAAAAGAGCGCGTTCAAGTACAAAAAACGGAGCGTGGAATTTTCGGGAAAACGCTTGGCACCATTCTGCAAAACGGCAAGAGCGGTCTCCCGATGATTCGAGCGTTCCATCGCGTTGGCGGTTTGAACGGTCGCAAGGACGGCCACGGTGGGAAAAACCCGCGCTTTGTCGTAATACTCCGCCGCCTTGTCCCACGCCTGTATTTCGGCTTCAAGACGACCGGCGGTCAGGAACGCTTCCCCTTCCAATCGGGACAGTAGAGTGCCGCCGCTCAGATCGTAGTCCATTTCCTGCAAAACAACCAACTGGGAATGGATCGTTTGGCTCGCCATGTTTCGCAACCGTTCCGCCGTTTCACCGCTTTCGGTCACGAGCCTTTCCAGCGCCGGGTCGACCGATTGCCCCTTCGCTTTCGCTTCGGCGATTTTACGCAACGCCTCTCCCCGCTTCGCCAAGGCGTCGTCACGCTGGGCGATGTAAAGTTTTCCCCGGAGGAAAGTATAAGTGCGGACCAGATTCAAGTTCGCCGCCCCCAGTTTTCGGGAAGAGAAATGCAGGGCAAACTGCTCGATTTCGTCGATCATCGCCTTGGCCTGATCGTACAATTTCTGGTCGATCGAGACATAGGCGATTTCCCCGTCCACATACGGCGACACAAATCCGATCTTTTTGCGCCCTTCGTTCCATATTTCCAAGGCTTTATCGGTCTGCTGGGTCGCCATGTACCAATTTCCCAAAGCCATGTATCCTTCCGGTCCGGTCGGATCGACTTGGATCATTTTGGAAAAATATTCGCGTGCCTTATCGCGATTTTCTTCCGCCTCTTGGGTTTTCCCCTGGGCTTTCGCGTAATGTGAACTAATGAACATCTGCTGCCCGGCAAACCGGAGCGCTTGCGGCGAATTGGGGGACAGCTCCAATGCTTTCGCCAAATCCGGTTCCAGATCGGTCCGGGAAAGTTCGATCGCTTTGGCGGCGAGCTGGTATTCGTAGCGAGCGAGGTAGGCGGCGGCGTTGTCCGCATTGTTACGCACCATGACATCGACGACGTCGTTCGCTTCCAAATTCCTTTCCGCGGCTTCTTTTCCCAAGACTTTCGAGCTGACGACACTTTGCCAGTCCGGTTTGACGTTCCGGAGGAATGTGGCGTAATCGACGGATAAATCAATGTCACTCTTGTTGGCTTGCCAAGCGGTGAACAAGAGATGATCCAATGGCAGATCTTCCGACGCCGGCCGGCGTCCGGCGCTGAGGAATTGGTTGAAAACGCCCATGGCCAACACTTTCATCGCCAAAGGATCGCCGTTCCATTTTTGAAGCGTTTCCCTGGCGTTTTCGATCGCTTCCGGCCAAACGGCGGGATTGTTCTTGGCGACTTCCAGCTCCATCTCCAAAATTCGATCCCGCACTTCCTTCGAGGATTCGTCCGGCAAATAAGCCAAAGCTTGTTTGTGCCGCTGGATCGCCTTGTTCATCATATCCAGGGAAACCATGCTTCGCGACTTGTAGAGATTGTTCCAAAGATCGCATTGATATGACCATGCCTCGGGGCTGTTGGGACGTGACGCCAGGAAAGCGGCCAACACATCGATCGCACCGCGCGTGTTTCCCTCGTCCTCAAGCCCTTTGGCGATGTCGACGATCTGCTTCGACATATTGAACACGTTGATCGTGCGCATGCCGAACGCGGAAGCGACTACCAAAGCCAGCACGATGATACCACCGAAAAACCAGGGCCAGGAAAAAACGTACGACTGTCCGGCCTGTTTGACGATCCGTTGCGACAAATCTTTTTTCGTCGGAGTGCTTTGTACGGTTTCCGTCTTTGTCCGTGTTGTTGGCATGGGTCTAATGCGAAATTGAAGCCGAGAATGCGAAAATCAAAGGGAGGAACGGGGCGATCAATAAGCGTCGGAATGCTTCAGCAGGTGAGCCAGACGAATTTGTTCGATTTTGTCGGCGAAACCACCGTCTTTGGCGGCCATGTGCGAGTAGGGAATGTCCTTGACGACGACGCCGTCGACATGACTGCCGGTATTGACGAGCTTGCGAAACGCGTCTTCCATCGCGGCCAGTACGGTTTCTCCCTGCCGAACGCAGAGAATGACCGAATCGACGCTCGCGGCCATCATCAACGATTCCGCCGCATGGGCGACGGGCGGGACAACGACCAGGATCAACGAGTAATGCGTCGAAAGGGTGTCGAGCAGTTCGCGAAAACGACCGTCTCCCAACAGTTCGTACGGAGACACGTCCAGATTTCCCGCCGAGAGCAAGTGTAGGTTCGGTTCTCGCTCGTTCAGAACGACCGCTTCACCGATCCCCTTGCGAAACGAGAGAACGTCGGCAAGGCCCGGACCGGACTCTTCGTTCCCGAAGAGCAAATGCAAACGTCCGACCCGCATATCGCCGTCGATCAGCAGGACCGGCCCGCTTTTCATCTGCGCCATGGCCGAAGCGATCTGGATCGCTAAAAACGTTTTGCCGTCGTCCCCGGCAACGCTCGCGACGGCCAAGGTCTGGCAGCGGCGAAACGGATCGGCCAGGAGCAAATGCGTACACCAGTTGTGAACGCTCTCGCGATATCGGGCCAGTCGTTTTCGAAACGCGTTTCCGTGAAGCCATGCGACCGGCGGCTCCATGATTTCTCCGATCAGGATGTCCGGCACGGCTTTACGAACCTGCGAAACGTGATAAAGACGCGGCCTCATCATTTCCAAAGCGATGCCGAGAATGAACGGCGCAAAAATCAAACCGATTCCCGCCATGATCGTCAAAGGGATTTTCGTGGCGCTTTTCGGTTCCGTCGGTCGGACCGCTTCCGAGGCGAGCGAAATTCGAGCCGGCGAATGGGTTTCAGTCTGGAGCGTCACGATCCGTTCGGAAAGCTTATCCAGAACCTGGTTATCCCGGTCCAGCTTCGCCGACAGGAACGTGATGTTCGCCGTATCTTCGGTTCGGTCTTCGACGTCCGCTTTCTGCTGATCGACTTTTTCCTTGAGTTTGGCGACGAGGATCTTCTGGCTCTCGATTTCCGCTTCTTTGGCCCAAAGATCCTGCTGTACGGTCAACTTCAGGCGGTTCTGGAGTTCCTGTTGCTTTTCCGAAGCGAGTCGTTTCTGCAATTCGTCCTGATTGGCTTTGGTTTCCTCCAAGCGGGCTTTCAGATCCCGCAGCTTGTCGTCTTCGGCCGTGACCGATTTGCTTCGGGCTTCGATCATGGCGGTCAACTCGTTGATCTGCGAAGAAAGAGACAAATTCGACGGATCATTTTGAATCGCATCCTCCAGAAGAATCTCGGGCAAGTCTCGGGTCGTCGGATCAAAAGCCTTCGCCGCTTCATATCTTGCCGTTGCCGCCTCGAGGTTCGCTTCGGCGAGGATGTAATCCTTGGTGATCGATTCCTGCTGCATGAATCCGCCGGTCAGATTCGTGGTGATTTCCGCACCTTTTCTCGCGGCGTCCTTCATGCGATCCTGAATGACCCTCTGTTGCATTTTGACCGTGTTTTCGTACAGCGATTTTTCCGACTTCAAATTTTCCACCAGTTCGGTATCACGCCGGATCGTTTCGTTTTTGACCCGATTCAGGTAAGCGTCGGTCACGGCGGCGACGACCGCGACGGCATCGTCGGGATCCGAATCCGAATAGGAAATCGTAAAGTATTCAGATTTTCCCTGGCGCGAAACGATGATGTTTTTACGGAGCCACTGGGCCCGATCTTTTTGCTTAATCAGTTGTTTGACTTGCAAGACGCGTTTGTCGTTGAGCACCTCGTTGAGAACCAACGGGTTGGTAATCATGGCGAACTGCGTCGCCAAAAAGCTGTCGTAGCTGCTGCGACCTTCTTCCGTTTGAAAGACGATAAAGGGGACCTGCGAAAAAGCGAAAAGCCACGAGGTCGCCTCGTATTTCGTCGGATAAAATTGCCAAATCAACCCCGCTCCCAACGGCGAAAGGATCAGCCCGAGAAAAAGCGCCCACTTCCAACAGCGTTTGATCGCGGACGTGAGCAGGAGCACCAGAATCTGCGGCGTCACCCCGCTTGATCGGGAAGCGTCCATGATCGGCTGCGTCGCACCGACATAATTTTCGCGGTACGGCTGGCTCTGGAATCCGACCTCTCCCCCGGGAGAGTTGACCATCATATTGTTCTGATCCATTGACATGGGAATACCTCGGACGATAGTAATGACTCCGGTTGGGAAACTCTCTTACTTGGCTTCAAGCAAATTGACTTTTCGGAAAAGCCGGGTCAGGTACAAGACGAAAAGGGCGAAAAGGACGAAAGCCAAACCGATCGCCAGATAACCGGCGAATTTGTCCGCGGCAACGCCGACCGCTTGACCTTCTTTGGAAAACCGTTGCAAAGTGGGAGCGCAGTACTTGATTAAAAGGGACGTCATCACGATACGGGCGGCATTGACGAACAACGCGATCGGTATGACACCGAGAATGACGACGATGTTCTGCCACCAGGGACGGCGAAGCAGCAAAACCGTTCCGATCGCCAGCGCGAAAAAGCTAATGAGGAATCGAATTCCGGAGCATGCCGCCTCGACGCCGATTTCCAGCAGTCCGAGTCGGATCGTCGTTCCGATATTAACGGCCGGTTGGCCGATCGTTTGGAGCAGAAACGCCGCGAATCGGGCTGCGATCCCTTGAAGCTCCTGACGCATTTCCGTCTCGAACCGGTAGGGAAGCGGGAACATGAAGATCAGGAACGACATCGAAGGCAGCGCCCAGAGAAAAACACGGTTTCCATACAAAAGCCACACGACGCCGATGATCCAAAGGAAAATCGACCATTGTTCGACGGCGTCCATGTACTGCAAAGACGCGAAATATCGGGCACCACACGACAGGAGAATCGGGATCAACCCGAGCCAGCCGAGCGTCTTTTGCGTGCCCGGATAGGTATCGAAACGAATCCAAAGGAAGTAAAGGACCAGCGGAATAATCAGGAATCCATGAGAGTAATCCTGGACCCGATACCAAGTCCTCACGATCTCTTCGATCGAAGGTAAATAAGCGAAACCCAAGACGGGAACCATGAGAATTGCCAGCAAAACCAAGCGGACTCTCTCGTAAGCCGGATCAATGTAAGCCGCCTCGCCGATCTTTCGCCATTCTTCCGCCTCTTGCCGAGGGCGTTCGATGCGATGTGTGCCGGTCGCTTCACCGCTCCCTGCCGGCAGTGTCATACCGGTAAACGTCCCTCGATCGCCGGGCTTTTTAGTTGCGATCGCGTCCATGCCGGCGAAGGTTCTGCCGACTTTACCGGTTTTCTCGTCTCGTCCGGATGCGGAGGGCGACCGGCTCTCAATTTGCGAGTCTGGATTCTGGTTGCTTTTTTCTTCTGTCATCCGCCGAACCGGGAAAGGAATTGCATCTGGGTGAAACGAAAATTAATAAACACATCTCTCCATTATATCATATAATGGCGCGTCGAAACCGGGGGAAAAACAAAGTCTACCCCAACCCTCTATAATACACCAAAGTTGCCGTAAATCCAGAATCTTTCCTTCGGTTTTCCCAAGGTTTTCCTTTCAACTCCGGTTTGTGCCCGGGACTTTACCACATTTTCGTCAATTTTCCTCGATTGCCCTTGATCAAAACCGGATTTCGTCCGACAATAGGGGGAATTCCCGACCGACGGTTTCCAAAGTCATTACCAACGATTTTATGAGCATAACTGATATGACCAATCAATTCCGCCCCCCTCTGATGGATCCGATGAACAACTACCGGGATTACCAGCGTCAAAGAAGCATGACGCTCGGCGATCTGCTGTTGGAGAACCGAATTATATTTCTCCAGGGAGTGATCTCGAACGAAACGGCAAACGAACTGGTTATGAAATTGCTCTACCTACAGAGCGAGAACCGTCGGAAGGATATTCACTTTTATATCAATTCTCCCGGAGGAAGCGTTTCGGCGACCTTGGCGATTTACGACACGATGCAAATCCTGAGCTGTCCGGTCAGTACCTACTGTGTCGGCTTGGCGGCCAGCGGCGGCGCAATTCTTCTGGCAGGAGGTACGAAAGAGAAGCGATTCGCTTTGCCACACTCGAAAGTTATGATCCACCAGCCGTGGGGCAATGTCGGCGGGCAGGTTTCCGACATTGAGATCCAGGCGCAGCAGATTCTCAAGGACCGCGAGACGCTCAACCATATCTTGTCGAATCACACCAACAAACCGGTCGACCTGATTGCCAAGGACACGGACCGCGACTTCTACCTGACGGCTGAAGAAGCCAAAGAATACGGCGTCGTCGACGACATCCTCAAAAAACAGGAAGCGGACACGGACAAAGACGAATAGAAGACGCTCAGCCCCAACGGGGCGCAATGTCTATAACCGCCGGTGTCAACCGGCGGTCGCAGTGGCCAAACGACACATAGCCCCGAAGGGGCGTAATAGAATCGGAGTTTCTCCTCCGGGAAAATTACACCCCTTCGGGGTTTTCTCATGTTGTGGGTGCGCTTTCCCCCGGTTGGCACCGGGGGTTATAGACATCGCGTCCCTTCAGGACGCCGAATATCAAGAGAACGTTCCAAAACCACACACTGCTGCAAAATGATACACATTTTGCAATTTTGCACATGCGAAATCATACAGTCCATTTAATTGCGTCCCGCGATTAAAAATATCACGACGAAAATTCTCCTGTCTTTCTTGACTTTTGAACACGGCGTCAAAAATATTTTGGCTTTCAGAGACGGGAAATCCCGTGATTTAAGCGTTTTCTTCGAGTTTCGAGAACAAAAAACATCGTTTTCCTGCAATCGCCATTTCTTTGGCACGGCGATTGCGTATCTCTTCGGTCATCAAAGCAGCAGGACTCGTTAGCCTGCTTGAAACAAAACAAAGCCAATCGCGGTCTTCCTCACGGTGAGAAAAATCGCGATTCAAATTTGACCTTAAAGGAGAATGACTATGAGAAAAATTACGATGCTGTTTGTGGCCGCCGCGATTGTTTGTGGATTCGCGATCAACGCCAAAGCGGATTTGGAGCAAGGCTGGAAACCAGCGGATGAGTACACGTTCTTGATGACCGGTGTCACGGGTGATAAGATCAGTTTGACTGATAATCAAATTGGTACTCTTCAAAATGCATTTTCGATTGTGTTGACCTATAACGCCAGTGCAGGCGCGTATGGCGGCGTGGATTTTACGTTGAATGTACTTGATGCCTCTATTTTCAGTGGTGGACTCGCAAAATATACACCGACCGGAGCCATTGGCTTATATGTTGACCCGGATGATTTTTTCAATGCCAAAAGCCAACTGAATTTTGGTGGTGGAGCGACTAAAACGTCCCCGGTTACTTCGACCTTGCTATTTGCGAACAATACAAATACCTGGGAGACGTTTGCTGGTTTCCTCGAAAACGATAATTTCAAAATCGTCGGGCACCTTCAATCACTGAACCAGCCTAGCATTCAAGGTGCAACGCTGATTTGGGAAGGAAAAATCGAAAAGGGTGATTATGAAACAAAAGGCGTAACCCCCGAACCGGCGACGGTGCTGGTGCTGGGCTTGGGACTTGCCGGGCTGCCGATTGTGCGTCGGTTCCGTAAGAAATAGTTTCACACCCCCTCTGTTTCTCCTTGAGGAAGGTCCGCTGCGGAAGGTTCCACGGCGGATTTTTTTGTGGACGCGAACTTTCGACGTAATCGTTCGACGTTCTTTTGAAGCGATTTGTGCAGATCCTTGAACGGAACCGGCGCGATCCCTTTTTGCGGGATCACGACCAGATCGAGCCCTACAATGATTTCCGCCGGAAGAATAAAGAGCCGAAACGCTTCCCGAATCAGACGCTTCCAACGGTTGCGAATCACGGCGTTTCCCACTTTGCGGGACACGGACAAGCCGAGCCGCATCCGGCCCAAGCCGTTCGGAGAGCCGTACACGATCAACACGTTGTCGGCGACGGACTTGCGATCGGCGTAGACCCTTTGAAATTCGGCGGTTTTACGCAGACGGTCCTCTTTGCGGAATTTCATGCAACACAACGAGCCGGCACCTGCGGTGCCGACCCAAACGATTTTACGCCGTGATTCCCTTGGTGAGGGTCATGAACGCGGTTTCGAGGTTGATTTCGTCCTCTTTGAACGAACGGATCCGAATTCCGTTTTCGACCAAAAGCGTCGGCAGATCGCAGTAATCGTCGATTCCCTGCTCCTTGTTGACCGAAACGCTCAAAATCGGATGATTCCGCACCGTTTGAATGTCGACCGAATGTACCGAACGATGCTGTTCCAGAATGTTCGCCGCTTTTTCGATGTCGCCGACCACGTCAATTTGCAGCACGATGTAATCACGGACCTTTCGCATCACTTCGGCAACGTCGGCGTTGACAAGAAGTTCTCCGCGTTCAATGATTCCGACTTTATTGCACACGTCGGCCAGCTCCGGGAGAATATGGCTCGACACCATGATCGTCTTGCCGCGACCGCCGAGCCGTTTGAGCAGTTCCCGCATTTCGATCCGCGCCCGGGGATCCAGACCGCTCGCCGGTTCGTCCAGCAGCAGCACTTGCGGATCGTGAAGCAGCACCCTTGCCAAGCCGAGCCGCTGCGTCATACCGCGGGACAAGCTTGTCGCCAGCGCGTCCCGTTTGTAGCCGAGATCGACGACTTCGAGCATTTCCTCGCAGACTTTACGCCGTTTTTCCCCGCGAATCCGGTACGCGGCGGCGAAGAATTCGAGGTATTCGATCACTTTCATATCGTCGTACACGCCGAAAAAGTCCGGCATATACCCGATCAGGCGCCGAATTTCCTTCGGATGCGTGTAAATCGACAGATTGCAGACGTACGCTTCTCCCCAAGTCGGCTGCAAAAGCGTCGCGAGGATTTTCATCGTCGTCGTTTTTCCGGAGCCGTTCGGACCGATGAAACCGAAAAGATCCCCTTCGACGAGGTCGAGTTTCAGATTCTTCACGGCGAACAGCTTGCCGTATTGCTTGGTAAGGTCTTCGGTTTTTATCATAACCCGTGAGCCCCGGTGGGCAGTAGTGGGAGATTTGGTTTAGTTTTGCGTTTATTGATTCGAAGGGTTGCCCGCGGCTCCCAATTTTTACTCGATCGGGTTGCCGTTCACTTTTCCGTGAACCGTCGGTTTGCCGTTTTTGAAAACGATTCGCCCCTGGTTGTTCAGGTTGAATATTTCGTACGGCCCGTCGCCGACGACGGTTACGATGCTCTCTTTGTCCACTTCGATCTGTTGAAAATGGGACAGACCGCGAATGGTTCCCCGGAATCCTTTGAAAACCAACGTATTTCCGTCCGTTTTCCAAGTCGCGAGATTGTTGCCGTAAAGCGTAATCGTTTCCAAGGAAGGAGAAGCGGAAATCATGACGGCATTGCCGGTTGCCCGACCGTTTTCCGGTTCGTAGACGAATCCAGCGTACACGGCCGCATCGCGGTCCTTGATTGTTCCGCCGGAAATCTTGACCATATTGCCGCTCGCTTCGCCGTTATACGCACGGCCTCCGTACACGGTTCCCCGGATCGTGCCGCCGGAAATGTCCACGGCGTTCTTTTTCACCGAACCGCCGGAGTCGAGAACGAAACCGCCGGACACATTACCGTCGATTTCGACCTCGCCGGAAATCTTGACGACGTTTTCGAGAACGGAATTCGTTTTCTCCTCGTCCTTATTGTCCTTATCGGCAGGTAAAGCATTGGCGACATGAGCGAATCCGCCGGCGACACCCATCGTGACGGTTCCGCCGGAGATCGCGACATGGTTTTTCCGAGCGATTCCGACCCCGCTGACACCACCGCCGTTGACGAAGCCGGAGAGCTTGCCGCCGCTGATTTTGACGGAATTTTCGCTCGCGTTTCCGTCGCCGTCGGCGTCGCCGCCGTAAACGTCTCCCACGATCCGACCGCCGGAAATCGTCACGGAATTCTCTTCGACGTTGCCGTTTTGCGTTTGCCCGCCGCAGAGTTTCGCGATCGAGGCATCAGCGGCGAGCCCGTCCGAGAAGACGACCGAATTCTCTTTCACGTCCCCTTGGAGCGAAAAACCGCCGAACACATTGCGGGGAACGCGTCCGTTTTTGAACGTCAATTTATTCTTTTCGCTCGTTCCGCTTTTCGTAAATCCGCCGAACACCGAATCAGGATCGGCGATTTTTTCACCGGGAACGTAATCGACCGTGATCGTGTTTTCGCTCGCGCCGGCGGGATACAGCGATTGCTCGTCTTCGATCGGATCGTTTCGAAGCGGTTCGCCCGGATAGGACAAATCCGCGCCGAAAACGAACGGCGCGAACAGTACAAAAAACAGTGCCGGAGTAATTGATTTCATGACAGATTTTCTTTGGGCGTCCACTCACTTTACCGTGATCTTTTTCATCACGTCCCCTTGTTCGATGGAGTCGACGACGTTTTGTCCTTCGACCACGCGACCGAAAACGGTGTGTTTTCCGTCCAACCAAGGGCAGGGAACGTGTGTGATGAAAAATTGGGAGCCGTTCGTATTCGGACCGGCGTTCGCCATGGAAAGAATTCCGGGACCGCTGTGCGTGAGGTCTTTGTCGAATTCGTCCTCGAACGTATAGCCCGGCCCGCCGGTTCCGGTTCCCTTCGGACAGCCCCCTTGGATCATAAAATCTTCGATTACGCGGTGAAACGTCAAACCGTCGTAAAAGCCTTCGGCGGCGAGCTTCTCGAAATTGGCGCAAGTTTTCGGCGTTTTCCCGGCGAAAAGTTCCAACACGATATTCCCCTTTTCCGTTTCAATGGTCGCGATCTTACTCTTGACGGGAGCGGCTTTCTTTTTGGCGGGTGCTTTTTTCTTTTTGGCCATGGAGCTGTTTAATTATGAATTGTGAATTATGAATTTTTGTGAGAAGGGCGACCGTCTCAGCAGTTTGCACGGGGTGCGAGCAAATTTTCCGGGGCCTTTCCTGGGACCGCAGGCTTCCAGCCTGCATCTGGGTCGGTAGGCTTCCAGCCTGCCGAGGGTTCGCTACGGGCTGGAAGCCCATAGACCCAGGTGCAGGCAAGATGCCTGCGG